>DASSFI010000077.1:0-170551 GCA_035694465.1 Pyrinomonadaceae bacterium
AGAGGGCCGCCCCTACAGTACGTACCACGATCCCCGAAAAGGAGTCGAAGCATGCAAGTTGCCGCATCTCCGCAGTACAACCCTCGCGTGCAGATCTTCTCTGGACTCGGAACTGAGGAGATGACTCGCATCGTCGCGCACGCGCGCAGCCTGCGAAAAGCGCGCGGCGAATTCATTTACATGCCGGGCGATAACGCCGGCTTCGTCTACATCCTCAAGCAGGGCCGAGTGAAACTGTCAGTGCTTTCCGAATCCGGAAAAGAGATCGCGATCGACATCATCCAGCCCGGCGAGATCTTCGGAGAATTTGCACTCGTCGACCAATCACCGCGCAGTAACATGACGCAGGCGCTCGACGACATCCTGGTGTGGGTCTTCTCGAAGCGCGACTTTACCGAACTCCTCACTGCTCAACCCAAACTCGCCTTGAGCTATATACGACTCGTCGGCGATCGCCGGCGTCGCATGGAGAAGAAGCTTTCAGACATCACCTCGAAACCAGTCTCCGGACGCGTGTGCGAATTGTTGCACGAGCTCTCAACGAGTCGATCCGAGATCGATGGTACCGATCACCTGGTGCCACTCACGCATCACGATGTTGCCAGTCTGATCGGAGCCGCACGCCAAACCACGACCACCGTCTTGAACGATCTCGAACGACGCAGCATCATCGAGTTAGGCCGCGGCTGGATTCGTATCAAATGTCTTAAGTCACTTCAGACCTACGCAGGTCTGCTGGTTGCCCTCAGCGTCGAGACTTTCTTTGCGCTTTTGTCAGCCTCGTGACACACGTGTCGCGGGGCTGACATACCTCTCGGACTCCTTCCCCGATACTGCGCCTCACATTCCAAAGAGTAAGGAGACCAACCCATCAATGAAAACGAACAGGAAAACCTCAAAGGGCATGCTCTGGCTAGCCACCTTCACGCTGCTATTGTTGGCGGTGGCGGGTCTTAACTTCGGTGCGAACGTTTCTGCGAGCGGAGGCAACAGTCTCGGCACGTCGCCATTTGATTTCAGCGACACGGCCTATCGCGCACACGGCATCGTGCCTGAAAACATCGTCCTGCGTGTCGGCACTGCCGCGCGCGCCGGCGACTTCGTCATCGACAACAGCAACACTGATCCAAACCGCCGTAACGTCCGCACGATCGAAACGACACCGGGTACAACCGGATCGAGCGGTTTGACTTACGCAAACATCTTCGGCGTCCTTAACTCGACCAGCTTCGAGCACAACGGCGCCGGTCAACTCACCGCACGCGGACAGGTCGCGTTCGACACGGCCGAACGGTTCCGCGTGTTTATCTTTCCGAAGGCGTCGAATGGATCGATCCTCGATCCGTTTCTGCCGAACAAACGACAGGACAACGTCTTCGACACGCGCGATGGTTATTTCTCAAACGATCCAATCGGTATGTGGCTCGCAGTCTGGGTCGTCTACACACCAAGAGCGTTCACCTCGGAAGGACGCAAGGAACTCGATCCGATCGCTGCCACGAATGGCCGCGACCTTGACGGCACCGCAATTCTGACCAGCCCATCACAGATCGACAACCTCGTCTCGAAAGGACTGATCGAACTGCGCACGCGTCCGGTTGACGATGGTGTCTTTCGCTGGGTCATCTGTCCGATTCCCGAAGATCCGCGCGATGGCTTCATCCGTCCTGATGCTTTCATCCGTGACGTGAAGCGCGCTGACGGAACACCAGTCTTTCCCGCACTCGGCAACAACTTCCGCTGTCTGCAACAGTCAGGCGACTGGTGCCACTAAACCAACCGTAGCCACAAAGAGGCACAAAAGCATAGAGCAGGCTCTTCTACCTTCTTGTGAATCTTTGTGCCTTCTTGTGGCCTGATTTAAGGAGAACGCAATGGCGAACATCTCGAAGATTAATAAAAGAGCGGAGAAGGAGAAGCAGCAAGCGTCCAAAAACCGGCGCGAGCTCATTGCAGCCGGCCTGAGTCGTCGCGAGTTGTTGCGGATGGGATTGTTGACCAGCGCCGGCATACTCGTTTCGATGAATGGCCTGAGTGTGAGAGCGCGCAACAGCGCGGGTCATTTGCTCGGCGGCGGCAGCGGTAGCGGCAGTGGACCAAGCAGTCCTCCAACTACACCATTCGTCCAGGCATTCACTCGCATGACGGTAAAGCAGCCTACGGCGACTCTGAATCCCGCCCCGACCGTCATCCCAAATACAAGTGCTGGTGAAGGACGCGTAATCGCGCATCAGGCTTTCAATCAGTTTACGCCCACAAAGTTCTACGAGGTCGAACAGCGACTCGCCAGCATCATTACGCATCCACAGTTACCGGCGCAGCCGCTGTGGGGCTTTGATGGTCTCGTTCCGGGGCCGCTTTACGTGGAGCGTTACGGCCATCCGATTCTGGTCCGCAATCACAACAACCTGCCGGCCAACAACGGCGGCTTTGGCAAGAACTTCGTCACTACTCACTTGCACAACGGTCACACGCCTTCCGAGTCAGACGGCAATCCGTGCGACTTCTTCATCCCGGGCAAGTTTTACGATCAGCATTATCCAAACGTGCTCGCGGGTGTGAATTCGACGCATCAGGACGTGGGCGGCGACGTTCAGGAGTCGATGAGCACGCTCTGGTATCACGATCACATGCACGACTTCACGTCGCAGAACGTCTACAAAGGCCTGGCCGGCATGTATCTGCTTTTCAACGATCACGATACCGGCGACGAGACGACGGGCTTTCACCTGCCTTCGTTTGGCGACGGCGCTACCGACGACAGTAACTTCGACGTGCCAATGCTCTTCAGCGATCATTTGTACGACGCGGAGACCGGCATCGTTACTTTCGATACGTTCAACTTCGACGGCGTGCTTGGCGATCGCTTTCTCGTCAACGGTAAGGTGCAGCCGGTGATGCACGTTCACCCACGACGTTATCGCTTCCGCTGGCTCGATGCTGGTCCATCGCGCTTCTATCAGTTCTTCTTAACCGATACGACGAACCTGAATCAGCGGATCAAGTTTCACCAGATTTCCACCGACGGCAACTTACTCGATCATCCGGTTGAGGTAGAGAGCGTTCGCATCGGGGTTGCCGAGCGAGCAGACGTGGTTATCGACTTCTCGAAGTACGCAGGCAAGACGCTTTACATCGAGAATCGTTTGGAACAACAGGACGGACGTGGTCCAACGGGCAAGGTGCTCGCCGCCGGCCAGGGTAATTTGATCTTGAAGATCGTAGTTGATCTGCCGGTCATCGCAGACAACAGTGTCGATCCGGCAACGATCACACGGTTCTACGGATTGCCGGACAAGACCGCCGCGCCACGTATCACACGCACATTCAACTTCGACCGCTCGAACGGGCTCTGGACCATTAACGGTCGTTCGATGGATCCGGAATGCCAGGAAGTGCGCGCTCGCATCTCGAAGAACTCTGTCGAACACTGGATCGTGACCAACAGTTCCGGTGGCTGGCAGCATCCGGCGCACATTCACTTCGAGGAGTTTCAGTTCCTTTCAGTTAATGGCGTGCCGCCGGCTTCAAGCGGTCTCGTCCTGAATGGACGCAAGGACGTCATCCGTCTGGAGCACAACATGCAAACCAAGGCTTTCTTCCGTTTCCGCGATTTTGTGGGCCGATATCCGTTCCACTGCCACAACGTCGTGCACGAGGATCACGCGATGATGCTGATTTGGGAGATCGTCGATGGACCGGGCGACAACATCACGAACCCGTGAGAAAGGAGAAACGACTATGAGAATCAGAAACATACTGGCGGTGTTCCTTGGTGTTGTTGTCCTCATGTCAGGCAGCGTCATATTTGAAAGCGCCGCCGCATCGCAGGAGGAAACAAAGCGAGTAAAGACACCACGCGAGCGGCTCGCGGAGCGAAGCTTTCCGAATGTTACGTTGACGACGCACGAAGGCAAGAAGGTCAGGTTCTACGACGATCTCTTGAAAGATAAAATCGTGATCATCAACTTCATGTACGTGAAGTGTGAAGGCACCTGCCCCGGCACCACTGCGAATCTCGTGAAAGTGCAGAAGCTACTGGGCGATCGCGTGGGCAAAGATATCTTCATGTACTCAATCACGCTGAAGCCTGAAGAAGACACGCCAAAAGTCTTGCAGGAATACGCGAAGGCTTACAAGGTCGGTCCGGGCTGGCAGTTTCTCACTGGCGATCCGAAAGACATCGAGTTGCTGCGCCAAAAGCTTGGCTTCATCGATCGCGATCCGGTGCGCGACGCCAACAAGTCGAATCACATCACCATGCTGAGGTGGGGCAACGAACCGAACACTTTGTGGGCCGGATGTCCCGCTTCGCTAGCGCCCAACAAGATCGTGAAAGAAATCAGTCTGGTTGATTGGCCGGCGGCCGGCGAAGTGAAGAGAGGAGGAGACAGATGAGAGTGAACAGAATAATTTTGAGTGCGTTGCTCGTTGCGCTGGTGGTTGGTTTAGTACAGGCGCAGACCGCAACGCAGCCCACGCCCGCGTCTCAAGTCGGAGCCGGACCCGAAGGTATCGCTACCGACGGCACCAGCGTGTTTGTTGCTAATCAGTTCAGTGACACGGTTTCGAAACTGCGTGCGAGTGATGGTGGTGTAGTCGGCACTTTTGCAGTTGGTCACCGGCCGGTTGCAGTGGCTTTCGACGGCGCATATTTCTGGGTCGCAAATTATCTCGGTAACAACGTGATGAAACTCGATGCGAGTGGTGCGGTGGTAGCCACGTACGCAACCGGCGATGGTCCTGGTGGTCTACTCGCGACCAATGGCAATCTCTGGGTCGCGAATCGTAATGCGAACACGTTGACGAAGTTGCGAGCTGCAGACGGTTTGACGCTGGGCACTTATGAAGTCGGCGAGCGTCCGATCAGCATGACCACCGACGGAAAGCACATCTACGTCACGAATAACGATAGCGATTCGGTAACGAAGCTGAGTGAGTCGAATGGTGTTGTTGCCGGCGTGTTTCCGGTTGGTGACGGCCCATTTGGTATTGCCTGCGATGGCGGCAGTTTGTGGGTCGCAAACTTCGGTAGCAACAACGTGATGAAGCTGAGTCTCGACGGGATGTTGGCCGGCACGTACAAAGTCGGCGATGGTCCACTGTCGGCGGTATTCAGCGAGGGGGTGGTCTACGTCGTCAACAACGGTGGCGACAGTGTTACGAAACTCAGTGCCCTTGACGGCACTAGTCTCGGTTCGATTTCGGTCGGACGGGGTCCGATCGGACTGTTGGTGTCAGGCAAAAACGTTTGGGTAACGAACTCGGGGGGAAATACAGTCACAAAGCGTTAAGCGGACCATCCACAGATTACGCAGATTGTAATAATCTGTGTAATCTGTGGATGCGTTTTGATGGCTAGATGTGTTATTTGTGGTCTCATGTCGGATCAAAAACCATTTGCTGGTCGCGCGGCGATCGTTACCGGAGGAACGCGCGGCATTGGAAGAGCTATTGCCCTGGAGCTTGCCAGACGTGGAGCTGACGTTGCGTTCAATTATGCGAAGAGCGCTGAAGCGGCTGAGAGCTTGACGGCGGAACTCGAGGCGCTCGGAGTTCGCAGTCTCGCAGTGCAGTGTGATGTTGGTAACACTGAAGCCGCGGCGGCGATGGTCCAGCAAGTCAAGGACGCGTTTGGCCGCATCGATTTTCTCGTTAACAACGCCGGCGTCACGCGCGACAACCTCATTCTGCGAATGAAAGAAGACGACTGGGATGAGGTAATCGACACGAACTTGAAAGGCGCGTGGAACTTTGCCAAGGCTGCTTTGCGAAGCATGCTGCGCCAGGAAGGCGGCGGCTCGATCCTGAATATTTCGTCGATTAGCGGCGAGGTCGGAATGCCGGGGCAGTCGAACTATTCAGCGTCGAAGGCCGGAATGGTTGGGCTGACAAAGGCGTTGGCGAAGGAAGTCGCTATTCGGAAAGTTACAGTCAACGCGCTCGCGCTCGGAATGGTGGCGACGGACATGGCGGGCAAGTTGGATGCGACTTATCAGGAAAAGATTCGCGCGCAGATTCCGCTGGGGCGGTTTGCGGAAGCGGATGAAGTTGCGCGGATCGCGGCGTTCCTGTTGTCGGATGATGCGCGGTATATCACCGGGCAGGTGATTCAGGTTGATGGTGGCTTGGCTATTTAAGGAACGCGGATGAACGCAGATAAACGCAGATCAGCGTAAATCCGCGTTTATCCGCGGCTTATTTTATTGCCTTGATGTCCGTGGGTTTAGTAAAAAGATTTTCCGCGAATCTTTGATTGTATTGAACTGATTCGTAGTTGATCCGCGAGGTTTGCTTGCCGTTGACAAAGTGATCGATGACCCACGGCGCAGTCACGCCATCGATGGTGATGAACTTCAGGAGCTGATCTTCTTCGGAGACTTCCACCATATCTCCCGAGTCCATATCTTTACGTTGTCGTTTGTAGATGATCTTGGCGGGAAAATAATCCTTCGCGCCGAACTCGTACTCGATCCACCAGCCGTCCGGATAAGTTAACCGAATCGCTTCGTTGCGTTTCGCCAGACCCGCTTCACGACGTCCCACGTACGTGATCTTCCCGCCCTCTTTTTTCCAGTGACCTTTCAGGAGATATTCGAGACTGGTTTTGATCGATTGCTTGAAGTCCGCGACCTGGGCTGGAGTTTGATCGGAAATCTTCTTCACCGCGCCATCAAACTGCCAGCCGCTGTTGCCGGAGTTTGTTTGAATCGTCTTGATTCCGGCTCCACTAAACTCAGTCCGCTCGCTGTCGGGATAGGAAATGTAATCGAGAAAGCGCGCCGGAAGTTGCGACATCCCATCCTTGAAGGTCGTGTAGAACCCCTTGCCGATGACTGTTTGGACGCCCAGATACTTTTGACCACCTAACACTTCGACAGCGTGGTCCATGATCTGTTGCGACTTGTCGTCAACTGATGTTGCTGATGGCGCAGGTGTCTGCGCCATCAGCAGAGATAAAATCAACAGGAGGATCATTTAACGCGAATTTTTAGTTGAACTCGGGTTTATAGCCATCGGTAGGTTTTACCGTAACTTCGCCTTCTTCAACATCCACTTTGAAACTCGACGACGTCTTCCACAAACCCGTGATCGGCAGTTTTACTTTCTCATCGATGTGTCGCTTCAGGAATCGCGCTCCGTAAGCGGTGTTGTAACCACTTTCAGTCAGTCTGTTCACCGCGGCTTCAGTAACCTCAACCGCTTTGCCCTGGCGTTCCATCTGCCGTCGCAGTTTTTCCAGATAAAGTCTCGCGATCTGGCGAACTTCATCCATCGTCAATGGCGAGAACACGACGATCTCATCGATACGATTACGAAACTCCGGTGAGAACCGCTGTTCCGAAGCCTTCATCACTTCATTCTTCACCGCTCGGAAATCAGAAGCAGTCTTGGTACCAAAGCCCAGCGGCTTCTCATACTTCTTGAAGTTTTCCGAGCCGAGGTTCGAAGTCATGATGATGATCGCGTCAGAAAGATAAACCTTCTTGCCGCGTCCATCAGTTAACCAACCCTCGTCGAAAGCCTGGAGGAAGAGATTCATCAGGTAAGGCGAAGCCTTCTCGACTTCATCGAGCAACAACACCGTGTATGGATTCTCGCGTAACTGCTCAGTAAGAATGCCGCCTCGCTCCGAGCCAACGATGCCACGCGGCATACCGATCAACTTCTCGATACTGACGGTGCCGTCGCTGTACTCCGACATGTCGATGCGAACCATCTTCTCTTCGTCACCGAACATGAACTCGGCCACAGCTTTCGCCAGCTCAGTTTTGCCAACGCCGGTCGGACCAAGAAACAGCAACACACCGTCGGGCTTGTAATGCGACTCCTTCAAAGGACCTTTGTTAAGTCGCAAACGCTGCGCTACCGCTTTGATCGCTTCCTTCTGGCCGATCACGCGATTGCTCAACATTGCTTCCGTCATCGCAAAGCGATCGCTGGTGTCGCGGAAGATCATGTCGGGCGGAATACGCGATTCCTGCGAGATTACCTCGATGATATGTTCCGGCTGGACCACCATCTTCTGCGGTTCGTTGATTTCAACCTTTACTGCCGCAGTGTCGAGCCAACCGATGGCTTTGTCAGGCAGGTGCAGATTGCGAATGTACTTCGGCGCCATCTCCAACGCCGTGTTGATGGCAGCGTCCGAAATTTTTACAGAGTAGTTTTTCTCGAGTCGGGGACGCAGACCGAGCAGGATCTCTCTCGTCTCCGTGATTGACGGCTCAACGACTTTCACCATGCGGAAGCGACGTGCGAGTGCTTCGTCGTCGGCGATGTACTCTTTGTATTCCGAAAGAGTCGTGGCGCCGATGATACGCATTTCACCACGCGCGAGCGCCGACTTGAACATGTTAGCGGCGTCGGACGATGTGCCGAGCGCAGCTCCGGCGCCGATGATGGTGTGTGCTTCGTCAATAAAGAGAATCAGGTTGTCGCGTTCTTTTACTTCGTCGATGATCCCCTTGATTCGTTCTTCAAACATGCCGCGCAGCATAGTGCCGGCGACGATGCCGCCCATTTGCAGTTGCACGATGTGCGAACCACGCAGGCGTGACGGAACTTTCTCGGGTTCCAGTTCGATCAGTCGTGCCAGACCCTCGATGACGGCAGTTTTGCCGACACCTGGTTCGCCAACGAGCATGGGTGAATTAGCCCGTTCACGATGGCAGAGAATCTCGATGATTTGTTGGATTTCTTTTTCGCGTCCGATGGTTGGCGGAATCTTGTCCGCGCGAGCAAGCCGGTTGAGTGAAACGCCGAAGTGTTTCAGATAAGGCGGGAGTTCAAACTTCTTCCGATTCTGTTCTTCTTCCTGTTCTCGCTTTTGCACTTGCGCACGTACATTTTCCTGGACGGCTTCAGGGCTGGCGCCCATAGTTCTCAAGACATCAATAAACAAACTATCGTTACTGTTGCTCAGTGCTTCAAAAATGTCAGTTGCTTCAATTGTTTTGCGACCCTGTGTTCTGGCTCGCTCCATGGCCCGTTTGAACAAATCAGTTGTATCAGGCCCGATGCGAAATCCTTTGCCGACGTGTTGTTGCCGGCTGTGGCTGAGGCGTTTTTCAATCGCCATCTTGACCACCACAGGATCGAGTGATAACTCCCGCATCGCAGAATTGAACATGTCAGGCTCTTCAATCGTCAAAGCCTGCAAGATGTGCTCTACGGATACGAAGTTTTGGTCGCGACGACGCGATTCGTTCAACGCATGTTCGAGAATGCGCTGGCCGCTGTCGCCAAATTTATCTTTATATGAACCTAAATCAACCATATTTCTTTTACGACCGTCGGGCTCGGATTGATCAGCATTTCAGCACGACGATTCTCTCGACTTTCAAACAACTTGTTTCAATCCAAGTTGCTGGACTTGGATGTTGTCAGCATAAGCGCCGTTGCGTTTCAATGCAATAAGTATCGCCGGCACCGCGTCTCCTGCAAATTTCCTGCCGCAAATCCGCACAAATTAGAAATCAGTAATGAGTTTCTTGTGCCTTTTTGTGACTAATAATCGTAGTCGTCACCACCCGGCATCGGCGGACCCGATTTCTTGGGTGGTTCGGGCAAATCAGTGACGGCGGCCTCAGTGGTCAGCAGCAATCCTGAGATCGACGCGGCGTTTTGCAACGCTGTGCGTACCACTTTCGTCGGATCGATGATGCCCGCGGCCGTGAGATCTTCATAATCACCCGTCACCGCGTTGTAACCCTTGCTTCCCTTGAGCCGCTCGACTTCTCCGATAACCACAGCGCCTTCAATACCCGCATTTTCTGCAATACGACGCAGCGGTTCCTGCAACGCACGGCGAACGATATTTATTCCCGTGCGAATGTCCGGATCCTCCTCTTCAATATTATCGAGAACTTTTGAGGCCCGCAGGAGTGCGACTCCGCCTCCCACGACGATTCCTTCCTGTGCGGCTGCCCTCGTCGCGTTCAACGCGTCTTCAACGCGCATCTTCACTTCTTTCATCGCCGTTTCAGTCGGCGCTCCGACTCTTACAACCGCCACGCCACCGGCGAGCTTTGCGAGTCGTTCCTGAAGTTTTTCACGGTCATAATCCGACGTCGACTCTTCGATCTGTCTACGAATCGTTGCGACTCGACCCTGAATGGCTTTGCTGTCGCCGCCGCCTTCGACAATCGTCGTATTCTCTTTGTCGACGATGACTCGTTTTGCCGTTCCGAGATCTCCGAGTTGGACGCTGTCCAGCTTGATGCCGAGGTCTTCCGAGATCACTTTGCCACCAGTCAGAATTGCCAAGTCTTCGAGGATCGCTTTGCGTCGATCACCAAACGCCGGTGCTTTCACGGCGCAGACTTTGATAGTTCCACGCAAGCGATTCACCACCAGGGTGGCCATGGCATCGCCTTCGATGTCTTCAGCGATGATCAGCAACGCACGTCCGGCTCCCACTGTTTGTTCGAGCAACGGCAGCAGATCGCGCATTGCGGCAATCTTCTTCTCGTAAAGCAGAATGTACGGCTCTTCGAGAATGGCTTCCATGCGATCTGCATTTGTTACGAAGTATGGCGACGAGTAGCCGCGATCGAATTGCATTCCCTCGACGATATCGAGCTCGGTTTGCAGAGTCTTTGATTCTTCAACCGTGACGACGCCGTCTTGTCCCACACGATCCATGGCTTCGGAAATTAACTGTCCGATTTCGCGATCGTTGTTCGCAGAAACAGTAGCGACGTTGGTCAGTTCTTCCTTGCTTTTGATCTTCTTCGACATGCGCTCGAGCTCGGCCACGACTTTATCGGTGGCGATCTGAATACCGCGCTGGAGAGCCATCGGATTGGCGCCGGCAGTAACGTTCTTTACGCCTTCGCGAAAGATCGCCTGGGCCAGGACAGTTGCGGTAGTCGTGCCGTCGCCGGCTTTGTCGTTGGTCTTGACGGCCACTTCGCGCACCATCTGCGCGCCCATGTTTTGATACTTGTTCTTGAGCTCAATCTCTTTCGCGACCGTCACACCATCTTTGGTGATGACTGGTGAGCCAAACTTCTTTCCCAGAACAACATTGCGGCCCTTTGGTCCCAACGTTACCCGCACTGCATTCGCGAGCACATCCACACCCTGAAGCATCGCATTCCGCGCTTCTTCCCTAAACTTCAATTCTTTTGCCGGCACTCTCGTCTCTCCTTAATTAATATGCAAGTTTAGACAGATTCCTGTCTGGCCTGCCCTGCGGCGCGACCGACCTTCACACGCGCTGGACGCAGCAGACGGTCTCCCATTCGGAAACCGCGACTATATTCCGCAATTACTTTCCCGTCCATCTCGCGGCCTGTTTCTCCGGTATCAACGGCCTCATGCAACTCGGGATCGAAGTTTTCACCAACCGATGAAATGGGCTCGACCCCGGCATTCGTTAATGCCGCTTGAATACTCGTGGCAATGCTGCGAATGCCTTCCAAAATCGTTTCCCGGGGCGCGTTCTCTGCTTCAATCGCGCGATTGAGATTGTCCAAAGCAGGCAGCAACGACGAAATAAATCTCGCCTTCTCACCCGCGGCCCGTTCATCGGCAGAACGATTCAGACGCTGACGTGTTTCGTCAGTCTCACGTTGTAGTTGCTGACGTAGCTGTTCAAACCGCCCCTGAACTTCCTGTACCTGTCGTTCAGCCGCTTTTGTACGCTCTTCAAGTTCCTCAACGTACTTCGGCTTCAGGTTTGGTTCTTCCGTCCCAGCCTTTACCTTCTCCGTCCCTTCATCGTCGAGATAAATCCGACGACGATCAGTCACCCTCAGTTCATTAGGATCTCTGTCCATAATCCGTCCCCAATCCGTGTTCATCCGCGTTACCCGATCTTGATATCAATCTTCTTCGATTTTTGCTCGCCGCGTTTCGGTAGTTGTATTTGCAAAACGCCGTCTTTGTATTCGGCTGCGATCCTGCCTTGTTCGACTGAACCCGGAACGCTGAAAGTACGCAGGAATTTTCCTCGCGGTCGTTCAGCTCGATGCTGCTTCGATTCACTGATCGGGCGCGTTCCTCTGACTACCAAACGGTTGTCGTCAACGTCGATCTCTAGCGCCTGGCGATCGATACCAGGCAGGTCCATCGCGATCAAGTAGTTTGACTCAGTTTCGTAAATATCCGCCGCCGGAGTCCAATCAGCCCGCTCAAAGTCATCACCTGTCTTTTCAGCCTGCGTGCGGCGTTGGGTGGCGTCTTCAAAAAGCCGGTTCATTCGATCTTGCAGGACCATCAGATCCTGCAAGGGGTTCCACTGTTGTGACATCTCTCAATCTCCATTTACGCGGTCGCAAAAGCCGCGTCAGTCTTAAACTCCATCGTGTCGCCGTTTGCTGAAACGTGCACGGTCTGGCCCGGCAGAATCTCACCCTGGAGCAGTTTTACTGCCAGAGGATTCTGGATCAACGATTGGATCGCGCGCTTCAACGGTCGTGCGCCATAAGTCGGGTCGTAGCCTTCTCTCATCAGGAGTTCTCGTGCCGATCGTTCGAGCACCAGCGTGACGCTGCGTTCGTTCAGCATCGCGATCAATCGCTCCAGTTGCACGTCGATGATCTTGCCGATCTGGTCGCGCGAGAGTTGATGAAAGACGACGATGTCGTCGATGCGATTCAAGAACTCCGGTTTAAAGTGCAGGCGCAATTCCTGGATTACGGCTTCACGAACCTGCTTCTCGTCACCTTCAGCCGCCTGAATCTCACGGGAGCCGAGATTCGAAGTCATGATCAGGACCGTGTTCTTGAAATCAACGGTGCGACCTTTCGAATCCGTGAGCCGGCCGTCGTCGAGAATCTGAAGCAACACATTGAAAACATCCGAGTGTGCTTTTTCAATCTCGTCAAAAAGAATCACTGAATACGGGCGGCGACGCACTGCTTCCGTAAGTTGTCCGCCTTCCTCATAGCCAACGTATCCAGGTGGCGCTCCGATCATTCGCGCAACGGCATGCTTCTCCATGTACTCCGACATGTCGAGCCGTATCATCGCGCGTTCGTCGTCAAACAAGAACTCCGCGAGGGCGCGAGCAGTTTCGGTTTTACCGACACCGGTTGGTCCAAGAAATATGAATGAGCCAATCGGACGATTCGGATCCTGAAGTCCCGCGCGTGCGCGTCTGACTGCATTCGAAACCGCGGCCAGCGCTTCTTCCTGTCCGATAACTCGATCGCCCAGCCGGTTTTCCATCGTCACCAGCTTCTGCATTTCGCCTTCGAGCATTCGCGAAACCGGAATGCCGGTCCATTTGGCGACGATCGTAGCGACGTCTTCTTCGTCGACTTCTTCTTTCAACATTACGCCGTCCTGTTGAAAGTTGCTCAGTTTGTCCTGCTCGACTTTGAGCTTCTGTTCGAGGGCGGGAATCTTGCCGTACTGAATCTCAGAAGCCCGTCCCAGTTCACCGGCGTTACGCGCCTGGTCCAACTGAAAGCGAAGCTGTTCGAGCTCGGCTTTCGCAGTGCGAATGTGGTCAATGGCTTCTTTTTCAGACTGCCACTTCGCCTTCATGCCTGCGGACGTTTCCTTCAGGTTCGCGATGCGCTGATCGATCTCTTTCAAACGCGCTTTCGATCTCTCGTCTTCTTCTCGTTGCAACGCCTGGCGCTCGATTTCGAGCTGCATGATCTCGCGTTCCAACTGATCGATCTCCTGGGGCAGGGAATCGATCTCGATTCTGAGACGTGAAGCCGCTTCGTCAATCAAGTCGATTGCCTTGTCAGGCAGAAAACGATCGGTGATGTAACGATTGGATAGTGTAGCGGCGGCGACGATGGCCGAGTCCTTAATGCGAACGCCGTGATGCACTTCGTAGCGCTCTTTCAAACCACGCAGGATCGCGATCGTGTCTTCCACTGTCGGTTCACCAACGTAAACCTGCTGGAAGCGACGTTCGAGAGCGGCGTCTTTCTCGATGTGTTTCTTGTATTCGTTGAGTGTCGTGGCGCCCACGCAGCGAAGTTCACCACGAGCCAAAGCAGGCTTCAGCATGTTCGACGCATCGATAGCGCCTTCAGCCGCGCCTGCGCCGACGAGTGTGTGCAGCTCGTCGATGAAGAGAATGATTTGACCCTGCGCGTTCTCGATTTCTTTCAGGACAGCTTTGAGTCGATCTTCAAATTCACCGCGGTACTTAGCGCCCGCGAGCATCGCGCCGAGATCGAGGGCAACGAGTTTTTTGTTACGCAACGTTTCGGGCACGTCTCCGGAAACGATTCGTTGGGCCAAACCTTCGACGATTGCGGTTTTACCGACACCCGGTTCGCCGATTAACACGGGATTGTTCTTGGTGCGACGCGAAAGCACCTGGATCGTGCGGCGAATCTCATCGTCACGGCCGATAACCGGATCGAGTTTTCCTTTTCGCGCCTGCTCCGTTAGATCACGCGCGTACTTCGAAAGCGCCTGGTAGTTTTGTTCGGCGTTCTGATCGGTGATGCGTGTGCCGCCGCGCATCTGCTCGATGACTTTGAACAGATCGTCGCGCGAGACGCCATGCTGCCGCAGGATCTTGCCGGCGTCACCGTCCTTCTCGTCAGCGATGGCAAGCAGCAAGTGTTCGGTCGAGATAAACTCGTCCTGCATCTTGTCTGCCTGCGTCTGCGACGCCTGGAATATCTGCGTTGTACGCGTGCTGAAATACTGCTGGCCGCCCTGAACACGCGGAAAGCGAGCGACCGCCGCCTGCGTATCGTTAAGGATGACGGCGACGTTTGCGCCGAGCTTGCCGAGTATTGGCCGGACAATTCCCTCCGGCTGTTCGAGCATGGCGACAAGCAAGTGCTCCGGCTCGACTTGTTGGTGTTGATTCTTCTCCGCCAGTTCAATCGCGGACTGAATCGCTTCCTGGCCTCTTAAGGTGAACTTGTCTAAACGCATGGTGATAACTCAAAAATAAATCGAACGGGCTCGATTTTCGTATCCCAAACTACGACGAGCCCGCTCGCGTTTACCGATCCCTCAAAGCTTTAGCGCCCGCCAGTGGCTTCTTTTGCTTTTCCGGTTTCGGTAGTCGTGTCAATTGTCCTGGTCGCACTACCGGTATTCGATCCGGCCACCTGAATGCGACGGGCTTTGGTCTCTTCTCGTTTCGGCAACGTCACTCGCAACACACCGTTGTTGTATTCAGCGCTTGCTCCCTCTGCGGAAACTGTTTGCGGCAAAGTGAAAGAACGGGTGAAGGCGCCATAAGAGCGCTCCACGCGATGGTAGTTGTCCGTCTCTTCCGTCTTTTCAAACTTGCGCTCACCGCGGAGAGTTATGACATTGTTCTCGATCGAGAGATCGAAGTCTTCCTGTTTCATTCCGGGCAATTCGGCCTCGAGGACGATCTGGTCCTTGTTCTCATAGATGTCCACGCTGGGTGCCCACGCGCCGCGGCCGATACCTTCATCGCCAAACGCACGGGTTAGATTAGTTGAGAACAGTCGGTTTACTTCTTCCTGGAGAGTCCGCAGGTCACGGAATGGATCGTAACGAACAATGGTCATGGGTGTCTTTCCTCCTAATATTCCTTGTTAGCTCGTTAATTTCTTGGCTGAGCGTTGGGGCATAATAAAGGTTGAGTCTCTTGCTGTCAACTGCATACACAAGAATGCACAAAGTGTGCTTTTGTGCCTGTTTGTGGCTAGAGACCGAAAAATCTCTTAATAGAGGACAGGATGCCGGCGGAGGAGTTTGTGTTGGCGGCCGCGGGGTCGGCCTGGGAGGCGAGACCCTGGCGACGCTCGGCCATTATGAAACTGAGAGACTCGACCAGGTCCGGGTTGGTGTCGAAAACCCGCTTCATTGCCGCGTGCCCGATTTCGAGGACCTCGGTTTCTTCAAGGGCAAGGACATTTGCCGTGCGCGGTTCCCCTGTGAAGAGGGCCATTTCACCGAAAAAGTCGCCCTCGTTAAGGGTGGCGATATTCCTGGGCCGGCCATTTTCACTGATCTGTACGCTGACTTTCCCGTTGTGAACCACAAACATCGAGGACCCGGGATCGCCTGCCCGGATGACCAGTTCGCCCGGCGCAAACACGTGCCTGACTGCCGCCTGGGCCAGCATCGTGGTTTCGTCTGCTGATAAAGGCGCGAAAATATCGACGGCCGAGAGTCTTTCGGCAATTGCACCGCCGTCTCCGTCACGCATTTCGGAGCGTTTGGGACGCTCGACGTACAAAGTGCGCGTCGGAAAGGCGAAATTCAGTCCGGCGCGGCGGAAGGCGTACCAGATTCGCTGACGGATAAGCGCGTCCGTGTCGTTGTACTTGGCGTAATCAATCAGCCAATACTTCACTTCGTAATCGACGCCGTTATCGCCGAGGTTCCTGATTCTGACGATCGGTGTGACCTTGTCCGAAACGTTATCCGCTTCACGCACCGCCTCACGTACCACGTGGATCGTCTTCGCCGGAGAGTCAGTGTAGAGCGTGTTGAAAACGACTAGACGTGCGTTGAGGTTGTCGCGCGGGCAGACTTCAATCGGCTCTCTGGCGGCATTGCTGTTGGCAATCAAGACTACGTGATTCGTAAACGTCCTGATCTTGATGGCGCGCCAACTTATCTCTTCGACCACGCCCGTGTGCCTTTGAGCACCGACAGTTATCACATCGCCTACCTGAAACGGCCGGTCGGCCTGAAGCGAGATGCCCGCGAAGAAATTGCCGAGGGTGTCCTGGAGCGCCAGACCGAGGATGACGCCGAAAATCGCAGACGTCGTGAAAAGTGCACCCAGATTTACCTCGGGAAACAGGAACGTGAAGGCAATCAGAAAGAAGATCGTAAAAGCGACGATCGTGAAGATGTTTCTGATGAGCGTGGGTGCATCGATTTTCTTCAGCCAGAATGCGAGACCAAAAACCAGGGCGTTGAGGGCGCGGACAAAGAAGTAACCGACAATGCCGACTAACAACAGCTTGATCGCGTTCACGATCGTGTCGGCTGATGGAGACGGGCTGTTTCCCATCCGGTGTTCGAGCAGCACCTTGACCTCACCTGAGAATGACCAAAACAGGTAGGTCGCCAGCAAGGCGATTGCCGACGCGAACAGGAGGATAACGATCCGGTTAGTGAAACGGGGACGAGTCACGACTTTTCGAGGCACGTTTTATCACAGATCCGCTCTTATCTGTGGCCAAATATTGTAGGAAACAGAGTGATCAGTATATAGAGGAGCGACAGAACAGTGACGACAATCGCCGTCAGCCAGGCCGCAAAATTGTAGATTGGACCATTCACGTACCGGCCCATTACCTCGCGATTGTTCACGAGCCGCAGCACTGCGAACAACACTATCGGCAGCAATAATCCATTAATGACCTGAGTCACCAGCAGCACGCGGATTAGCGGCAGGTTCGGAACGATGGCGATCGCCGCGCCGACAGCCACCAGGAATGTGAACACACCGATGAATATCGGCGCCTCACGAAAACTCCGTGAAACGCCCTTCTCAAAACCGAGCGCTTCGCTAATGGAATAAGCAGTAGCCAGCGGCAAGACACCCGCGGCCAGCATTGACGCGCCGAAGAGCCCCAAACCAAAGAGCGTTTGCGCATACCTTCCTGCAAGTGGTCGCAGCGCGTGGGCGGCGTCTGCGGCTGAGGAAATCTGGATGCCGGATTTGTGTAGTGTGGCCGCAGTGGAAACGACGATGAAAAAGACGATCAGAATGGCGAAGATTGTTCCCACCCACACGTCGAGTTTTGTCTTCGAGTAGTCGTCGAGAGTAACTCCTTTTTCCACCACCGAAGATTGGACGAAGACCTGCATATACGGCGAGATCGTGGTTCCGATCACAGCCACGAACGTGAAGAGAAATGCGTGTTCGAGCTTGAATTCGGGTCGCACCATTCCGACCGCCACGGCCGACCAATCAGGTCGCGAAAGAAAAGCCGAAACAATGTAGCCGAGGAAAACGAGTGACATTAATAAAAAGACTCGTTCGACTTTCTTGTAAGAACCCTTGACGACGAGAAACCAGATGAGAATCGCTGCCAGTGGCACGGAGATGTAGTGCGAAACTCCGAAGAGTTCCGTCGCTGCGGCAATGCCGACAAACTCCGAAACCGTCACCCCCGCATTTGCGATCAGCAAAGCGAGCATGATTACCGCCGTCCAGCGCACGCCAAAGCGCTCGCGGATCAAGTCGGCCAGGCCTTTGCCAGTGACTGCGCCCATGCGGGCGCACATCTCCTGGACGATGCCTAAACTGATGGTGATGGGAATGAGAATCCAGAGGAGTGAATAACCAAAATCTGCGCCGACGGACGCGAACGTCGCGATGCCACCGGCGTCGTTACCGGCGTTGGCGGTGATCATGCCGGGGCCGAGGATGGCGATGTAGGCGAGCAGGCGCTTCCGGCGCGCGACAGTGCGTCGCACACCTTGAGCGCCACGCCGCATTAAGCGACGCCCGGCAGCTCGAACTACTGCTCGCGATTCCGCCACTTGGAGGCTCATCCTTCATAAGCCACAAAGATCCACAAAAGAATTTAGCCACAAAAAGGCACAAAAAGCACAAAACAAAATGTGAGACGAGTATGAACTTCGATTCAACAAAAGTCTTTCTTCTTTTTGTGACTTTTGTGCCTTTTTGTGGCTAACCAAAGAGATGTGGCAAACGCTGGCGCCAGTCCTTCGGTAAAAGAATCTCCATTGCGTCGTCTACCGTTATGATTCCGAGTATATCGCCTGACTCATCGATCACGGGAAGCGCCAGCAAATTGTATTCGGCAATCCGTTGTGCGACCTCCTTCGCAGACTCCTCCGGATCGGCTCGCTGAAATTCAGTACGCATGACTCCTTCGAGCGGCATCGACGGATCGGCGAGGATCAGACTTCGCAGTGCGATAACGCCAACGAGTTTCCATGAATCTTCCTGCTCCACCACGTAGAGGTAATAGATCATGTTCGGCGTCTCTGCCATTTCACGCAATCGCGCGAGCGCCTCGCCGACGGTGAGTGCGCGTGGCAGAGTGACAAACTCGGTGGTCATCAGTCCACCTGCGGTGTCGTCTTCATAAGGAAGCAGTTCGACGACGTCAGCCTGTTCGTCGTGCTCCATCAAGCCGAGTAGTTCTTCCGCTTTGTCTTCCGGCAGATCGCCGAGCACGTCCGCGGCTTCGTCCGGCGACATCCATTCGAGGATGTCAGCAGCACGTTCCTGGTCCATGTCGCTGAGAATTCGGGCCTGGCTTTCAGCGGGCATTTCCTCGAGCGTTTCTGCCGCGGTCTCGTCGTCGAGTGCCTCAACTACTTCCGAGCCGTGATGATAGGAGAGCGCTTCCGCGAGACGAGCGATCTCGACCGGATGCAGGCGCGCGAGTTTGTCACTCGATGATTTCAACTGAACGGTGGCGGCGTCAGTGGCGAGATACCCGACGTCGGCCCAGTCGAGCACTTCGACTGTTCTGCGGCTGCCGGCGAATCCGGCAGGAGCTAGTCGTCGCCAGAGACCCTGAAGACTGACGTCCGCGCCGGTCACGCGCCAGTCGCCCGCGGCCTCAATAATCTGAACGTCGTTGACGCGCACTACTCGTTTGCCATCGACGTCGATCAATTGTTTATCGAGCACGTCGCGCGCCAGCAGCACTTCGCTTTCCCGACGCACAAACGGACGCAGATCGAGGATGTCGGAATTGAGACGCACGCCGTGTTGGTTCAACTCGGACATGCGCCAGCGCGGCAGAAAGAAATCGCGACGTCGATAACGCGCGACGAGACCCGTCACCGGAGGATGATCGTCAGCGCCGAGACGCACGATGATGTCCTTGACGGTGGCGACACGTTCTCCTTCGAGGTCGCGTATGGGCCGACCTAATATTTGCGACAGGTACAGCATGATGTGAGGAGCATGATAACAGGATTTAGCTTCCGCTCAGCATGCGTTTGGCCAGTTCGAGGGCGCGATCGTTGCGTGAGTAGATATCTTCGCGCGTGCTGACCACTAGCTGATCGGGTTTGATTCCGGCGCCTTCCAGTCGGAAACCGTTCGCAGTTCGATAATCAAACTCGCTCACATCCAAAACGCCACCATCCGGCAACGCATGTCTACTTCGAATCGCGAGCACACATCCGCAGGTGCCGGTACCGATCACCTGGGCGCGACGTTTCGCCTGCAACGCAGCGACCATGATTTCCGCGGCGCTCGAGGTGTTTTCACTGGTGAGGACCACAAGTGGAAGCTTGACTTGCGACTGTGCCGGTAAGTGCCAGAGCCGTTTGGAAAACGTTTCCAGTTCAAACGACGCACCCGAACGATCCGCGAATCGTCCCAGGTTTGTTCCGTCGTCAAGAAATAACGAAGCCACGTCAGCCATTGCTTCCGCGTCGCCGCCACCGTTCGAGCGTAAATCCAGAATGATGGCGTCGGCGCCTTCGAGCACTGACGGCAACGTCTTCGTAAACTCTGCGGCTACGCTCTGCGTGAAGGCATCGAGTCGAAGAATCGCGATGTTTCCCTTGCGCTGATTACTGAATCCCAACTCGCGCTGGTTCCAGTAACGCTGCAGTACGACCGACTTTTGTTTGCCCTTGCGATTGGACCACGTGACCTTTACCGAAGTTCCGGCCGGTCCTTCAAAGAGGGCGCCGGCGGCACGGTAACGCGCGTTGCTCTCGTCTGCGAGACCCGAGTAGCGCAGTCGTTGTTTGATGGATTCAGTTACCGGTTGATCGTCAATACTAACAATCACATCGCCTACTTTGATATCCGTTCGCGCCGCCGCTGAACTGGCGTCAACCTGTATGACAGTCGGTACTCCTTCAATCTCGCGAACTGTCAGTCCCACGGTGATGAAACGCGGGTTCCACCAGTCAAACTTTTCATCGGGTGAATAAACTCGCGTGTGAGCATCTCTCAGTGACGCGATCATTTGCCGCAGCACGTCGTAGAACTCGTGCGGCTTGCCGGCGCGGGCTGCGAGCGGCCGAAACGTGGTGCGCTGTGCCTGCCAATCGATGCCGTGAAACTTCGGATCGTAATAACGTTCCTGGATCGTCTCCCACGCATCGTCAAACACGGCGAGCCGGCCTTCGACGGTATTAGTGGAAACGAGTGAGGAATCATCACGAACTGCGCGGACGAGTGAGGCAGTCGTGAGTTGTGAAACCAGCAGCGCACCAAGCACCAGGTACAAAGTGCGATTCGCGATTCCGTGCTGCCTGGTTTTGTTACTTCCCATTGTTACCTCGGTGGCTTGCGAAAGTTGTAGCGCAATAACACGCGCATTGGAATAGCCGATCCGTTCTTCATTGCCGGGAAGAAATGCAATTGACGAACAGTCGCAACCGTTGCTTCATCGAGCCCGAAGCCAGCCCAGCGAACGATTTGTATCTCACTTATCTCGCCATCAGCCCGCACATCGACAGCGACATCGACGGTCGCTTCAGCATCCGCCCGAGCGGCGCTTGGCGGATACTCCGGTCGCAGCCGGCGATACGGACGCGGCAATCTAATACCCTGGACCTCGGCCGTCTTTTCGTCTTCCGGTGCTTCCTCAATTATTGCTTCGGGTGTAACTGTCAAAATACTGCGTTGAATTCGTTCATCTTCGTGGCTTTTCTTGATCACGCCGACGAGACGCCGAGTCAAAGATTCGTCCGAGAGATATTGTGACAACTCAAGTTCCGCTCTGGTTGCCTCGGCATTCTCAAAACTTGGTCGTTCCCAAAAAAGCAGCCGGCCGGTTCGGGAGCTGATCAGAAATATCGAGCAGTACGCTTCGTAGTAAGCGGGCCTCTCAAACGAGGAACGTCGCACGGTCTGTGCATCACCGACGAAATAAAACTCCGTTGCCAGGGCAGCGCCTAAATCACGAGCTTCGGCGGTTGCGAGGTTGAGCGATCCGGCGTAACCGATTCCTTTGGCCGCGGCGCGGCTCAGGTCAGCATCAGCAACAACCACTTCCTGCGTTGTCCGAAGACGATTGCGAAGTGTCTCAGTTGCGTGTTGTGCAATTGGCATCGATCCGAAGTCGAGGACACTGACGATCGGTTTCGTTTGCGCCGGCGATCCCGTCGCGGCAAACGCAAGCAAAGCAAGAACGAAAAACATTCTACACCTGTGCTTTTTGTGCTTCCTGGTGACCACCACTGTGATAGAGCTTGTAAACTTCGTTCTTTACTTCCGGTGGAAAACAGACTCGATGGAGTTCATAAGCGTGCTGTAATCCGCGCACCACATTACTGACCTCGCTGATCTCTCGAATCTGCGGCGACGCATAACCGCTCTCCACGTAAATGTGACTCTTGGGTTCCGATTTCTCGGTCTCGTAGTAACCGTAGTAAGGAACATCGCTGGCGTGGTCCTCGATAAAATAGTAGTCGGGATCGAAACCCGCGCGCGCGACTGTTTGCCGTGCCGTCTCGAGGAACTCAGTCTTCTGAGCAAGGGGCATATCGAGATCGATCGCTTTGAACAATCGTCGCCCGACAAACCTGCGACTTAGATCACTCAGAATCGCGTCGGTCGAGTTTTGCCACTGCTTGATGTGAAAAACAAAATCCGAATCGTCGATCTGCACATGTTCGTTGCTGGTCAGTGTCTCACGACGCAGTATTTTCTCGAATGCCGTTCCCGCCGCATACCAGATGTCTCTGCCTTCCTCGAGTAACGCGAGGGCACGACGAATGATCGATCGCAGCACCGCTTCCGCCGATCGCAACGTACGATGAAAGTAGACCTGGCGAAACATGTAGTAACGAGCTTGCAGATATTCTTCGACTGCATAGATGCCGCGCGCCTGAACGTAGACTCGATCGGCTGACTCGTCGATCGCGAGGGCGTTGATGATCCACTCGAGATCGTAGATGCCATACTTTGCGCCGGTCATGAGCGAGTCGCGCAGCAGGTAATCCATCCGATCTACGTCGAGCTGTGACGAAACGAGTTGGGCCAAAGCTGCCGGTTGAAACTTTCCCTCGATGATCGAAGCGACTTTGTTTGGCAGATCGCTCGCGTGCGAGCGCAGCAACTCTCCGATTTCGGACTGCTCGTCGAGGATGACGCGCACGGTCCATCGTTCGTGATGAAAGTGGAGCACCTTCTCCATCACGTGTGAGAAAGAACCATGGCCCACATCGTGAAGCAGCGCCGCCGCTCGCGCGGCGATGCGATCTTCAGGTGCGATGGTGTAAGTCTCACTCAAGCGATCGAGCACGCGTGTCATTAAATGAAAGGCGCCGAGCGAGTGAGTGAAGCGGGAATGTTCCGCTCCTTGATACGTGTAGAGACCAAGTCCGAGTTGTTTGATACGACGCAGACGCTGGAATTCTGCAGCGTCGATCAACCGCATCATCAACTCGCCCTCATCGGAATCAGTTTGCAGACGAATGATGTTGTGAACGGGATCGCGATAGATGCGTTCAGGCATTGCGCGAATCTTAACAGAAGACATCGCAACGGACTCACAAACTCAAGCAGGATTTACAGGTTAACCCGGTTGAATCCGGTAAATCCGGTCGGAAAAAACTCCCTGGTTTTGGACCCGAAAACAGGAATTTGGAGCCTCAGGCCCATCCGTCCCACGGTTGGGATTTCTGGATTTTCCCATTTTTTTGGATATCAGGGGTAGCGCCAGCCTCAGGCCGGACCGGAGGAAGTCTACGAATACTTAAAGATTCCTCCAAAATGGTATGTGGGCATGCCATTTGCCAAAAACGGCCCCGACGATGGCCTCTTTCTAAGCCGCTCGTTTGGAATTCTTTCGATGCTGCCAATAAAAAAAGGGTAATTCTGCACAGGAGGGGGCAGCATCTTTGTCTAGTTCAAGAAAGGAAAGCAGAAAATGAAGAATGTCTTTAAGTTCATTGCCTTGTCTGCGTTGCTGATGAGCTTTGCGCTATTTGCTGGTAGCGTGTTTGCTCAGACGTCGACGACAGGGTCAATAGAAGGAACGGTTACAGACCAAGCCGGTGCTGCCGTGCCGGGAATCTCTGTGAAGGTCACCAGCCCGAATTTGATTTCGGCGCAGACGGCGACCACAGATCAGGGTGGTCGGTTCCGCGTTCTGAACCTTCCTCCAGGAAAATATGCCGTTACAGTAGAAGCTGATAAAGGATTTGCTAAGTTTGAAAGAGCTGATGTGGAAGTTAATCTTTCAAGAAGTTCATCCGTCGAAGTTCAGCTTCAACCAGCGGGCGCTCAGGCGAGCGTTACGATTACCGATACTGCCGGCGCAGCCGTTGACGTTAGCGGTACGACAACTGGGTCGAACGTTTCGTCCGATCAGTTTTCAAACTTCCCGACACAGCGTACTGTCCAGGGCCTCTACACGATCGCTCCGACAGTAACCCGTTCGGGTTTGCGCGACGCAACCGGCCGCGACCGAGACCCCTCGGTGGCTGGCGCATCGGGTCCTGAGAACAACTACATCCTCGACGGTGTCAACACGACCGACCCCGCTTTCGGTGGTTCGGGTGCGAACCTGCCCTTCGAGTTTGTGCAGGAAGTCGAAATCAAAACCGGTGCTTATGGTCCGGAATACGGAAAAGCAACCGGCGGTATTTTCAACGTTATCACCAAGAGCGGTGGCAACGAATTTCACGGCGACGTCTATGGCTATGGCACGACCAAAGGCCTGGTTCGCGAAGTGAAGAACTTCCCGTTCACCGGTTCGGCGTTCAATGGCTTCTCAGAAGTTGACATCGGTGGCGACATCGGTGGTCCAATCATCAAAGACAAACTTTGGTTCTTTGGCGCCTTCAACCCACAGAAGCGTAAAAATTACTATCTGACGCAGACGTTCCATACGCCCGTACAAAACGACGTGACGATCCCGTTCTACGCGGGCAAGATCACGTGGGCACTCAATCCGCGTCACACGTTCACGGCCTCGACCTTTGGTGACTTCACCAAGATTGACGGATTCCTGGCGGTTGCCGCCCTGAACAACGTCAACGGTTTCGGTGACGACACCACAGCGTTTGAAGGACGTCAGGAAACTGGTGGTCACAACTATGTGTTCCGTCTGAACTCGACGTTCACGAACACGTTCATCGCCGAAATTTCAGGCGGTCTGCACTTCCAGCGTGCGAACATCATTCCACGCGCGGTTGACAAGTCACTCATCACCGACAACTTCGCAGTCTTGAAGAATGGTTCGGTGTTGACTCCGGTTCA
Source organism: Pyrinomonadaceae bacterium (assembly GCA_035694465.1). Lineage (GTDB taxonomy): Bacteria > Acidobacteriota > Blastocatellia > Pyrinomonadales > Pyrinomonadaceae > PSRF01. Next base: position 25,094 of record DASSFI010000077.1, read on the forward strand.
GACAGGTGTTACCTGCCCGATCAATCCGGACACCCTCGTCAGCCAGTGCATCGGCACCGGCAACATTGATTTCGTCGATGGTCGTGGTGGTTCATTGCAGCGTAACTTCGTACGTGGTCCGGGCTTTGGTCTGTTTACCGATCAAGACCGCAACCGCTACGAATTCAACGCTCACATGCAGAACATCATTGGCGGCAGCCACACAGTCAAGTGGGGCTTTGAGTTCAACCAGAACAAGTACAACATCAACACTCTTTCGAGTGGTCCGGCCATCACTTACAACTTTACGAACATTCCGCAGAATGCTCCGCACCCGTTGGCTCCATTGAGCAACACCAACGGAGCGTCCAACGCTACAAACGGTTCGCGCATCACCAACAACTGGCTGGTTTGCACTGTCATTTCCAACCAGATTACCTGTCCGAGTGCGGCTGGCGTACTGCGTGCCCAGTCAATTCCGGGTGCCACTCTCGCGGCGCTGGGTCTGACTGTTAATCCAACTGCAACCACGATCTCAACAGCGCAAGCGTTCGGAACTCCGTTCCTGCTTCGCAACACCACTCGCGTCCGTGACTTCGAACTGGTTGGTTCGACCTACACGAACGTCGAGAGCTTCTATGTTGGCGACGACTGGAAATTCGCCAAGAACTTCCAGCTCAGTTTTGGTGTTCGTTGGGATTACCAACAGTCGTATGGCAACGGCAACGACACCTACCTGAAGTTCAACAACTTCGACGATAACGCTGCGCCGCGTTTCGGCTTCATCTGGGATTTCACCGGAAAAGGCCGTGGCAAGATTTTCGCCAACTACGCGCAGTTCATCGAAGCTCCGATTCCGCTAGACGTTAACGTTCGCGCAGGCGGCGGCGACGTGCAAACGGACAAGAACTTCAACGTCGGCAGTTTGAATGCACCGGCAAACGCCCTGATCGTTCCGGGTGTCAGCACTGGCGCAACCAACCTGGGTTCTGATGCTACTCCGGCCGACCGAGGTCTGAAGCCGCAGAGCATCCGTGAGTTCACGTTCGGCGCCGAATATGAAGTCGGCGGCGACATCACTCTCGGAACACGTGGTGTTTATCGTGCAATGGTCAACGTTATTGAAGACGGTTCATTCGATGACGGCGACACCTACTTCATCTTCAACCCGGGTCGCATCGGCCCTGGCACGACTGAAGAAAACGCTTGCGCCGGCGATCCAGCAACTGGCCGCGCCCCGCAGTGTTTCGGTCGCGCACAGCGTTTCTACCGCGGTATCGAGTTCACCGCTACCAAGCGATTTACGAATAACTTCCAGTTCATCGCTTCTTACGTGTTCTCGAGCCTGATTGGTAACTACGAAGGTCTCTTCCGTAACGACAACGGGCAGTCTGACCCGAACATCACTTCGTTGTTCGACCTCCAGAGCTTGCTCAACAACACTTACGGACGTTTGCCGAACGATCGGCCGCACCAGTTCAAGTTTAACGGCAGCTATCGCACTCCATGGAAACTCCTCGTAAGCGGAAACTTCTATGCGCAGTCCGGTGTACCGTTCAACCAATTGGTTCCGCATCCGATTTACGGAAACAATGAAGGCTTCGCAGTTCAGCGCGGTACGGCCATCATCCCGACGGTTAGTGCTACCCAGGCTGGATTCCCGAATAAAGTTGAGAGCATCGGTACAAACCGAACTCCGACGACGATGAATCTGGACCTCGGAGTTTACTACCCGATTAAAGTTGGTGAAGGTAAAGAGCTCCGCTTGACTGGAGACTGGTTCAACGTCTTCAACAGCCAGCGCGCAGTTACCTTGGATCAAACCTTTGAAATCACGAGCGGTGTTGCGGGCGTTCCGAACACAGCGAATCCGTTCTTCGGATCGGCTTTGCTTGTTCAAGCTCCGTCATCGTTCCGGTTTGGCGCCAAGTTCACCTTCTAAACAACAACCTTCCGCTGGTGTGAAAACCATCGCGGGTGACGGGGAGAGGCGCCAATCGGCCCTCTCCCCTTTTTCTTTAGCCGCGTCATGGTTTGCCGGCTTGCTTATCCACAGATTACGCAGATTGATAAATAGTATCTGTGTAATCTGTGGATAAGAACCACATTGAGACTTGATCTTAGAGCGTTGAGGGAGTTAAATCTCTGTTATCCAAACTCAGTTGCACGGAGGTCTCTATGCCAGGCTATAAATCCCTCCCCGTTAGTTCTACGCAACTATCTTTATTCATCCTTTTTGGCATCCTCCTCTTACCTTTCAGTGTCCACGCACAGGGAGGCGGTAGATCATCAACCGGTACCGGCGGCATCCACATCATTCAGGGATATCTTTTCTTTCCCTCAGGCAGAAGAGCCGAAGGCACGATCGTCGTGAAGTTGCAGTCGTTGCAATATGCTGAACTGCAGGCTATTCCTGATTCCAGTGGAACCTTTACCTTTTCTGCGCTGGCGCCTGGCAGCTACACCGTGGTTGTCAACGCAGGAAATGAGTATGAAGTTAGTAGCGAGGGCGTGTTCATCGATACCGATTTGAATCTCTCGAGAATGGGGGTTCGACTTCCTCCGAACCCGAGAAGGTACACCGTAATGATGCACCTGCAACCGAAGATTAGACCCGGGACAAAGCCCGGCGTCGTGAATGCGGCGCTGGCGGAAGTTCCCGAGAAGGCGCGCAAACTCTACGAGCGAGGACTTGAAGAAGCGCGCGCTGAAGACGCTGCGAAAGCGGCGACCAGTTTGAAGGAAGCGGTGACGCTTTATCCAAACTTTCCGCTCGCCTTGAACGAGCTCGGAGTGCAGTATCTGAAGCTGCGACAGGTCAACAAGGCGATCGACGCGCTCAGGGAAGCCTGCAAGCTCAATCCCGACGCTTACGCGTCCAGACTAAATCTTGGTATCGCTTTGCTCGAGGCCAAGCGCGAAAAAGAAGCGGAAGAGCAACTACGCGAGTCGTTGAAACGTAACAACAACGTTCCTTCGGCGCACATGTACCTGGGCATCGCTTTACTTCGTCTCAATCAGATTGATGAAGCCGAAAAGGAACTCGTCATCGCTACGGCAGTGAATGCGAGTCATCTGGGAATGGCAAACTATTACCTCGGCGGCATCTACTGGAAAAAGCAGGACTACGCCCGCGCTGCCGACCAGTTGGAAAAGTATTTACAATTCAGTCCGAACGCTCCCGATGCAGAACGTGTGCGGACGACGATCAAGGATCTCCGCAGCCGCACAACTCCGAGTAATTGAATACGAAAGGAAAGCTATCCTTCTATGAATGCAAACAGTTCTCCCATCATGAAACTGATTTTGACCGCGGGCTTGATCCTGGCGGCAGTTTGTGTGGCCCAGGCCCAGCAGGGAATAACGCCAGGCAGCTCGCGTGGTGCAGCGAGCGGTGACGGAAACAACATGATCCAGGGTCACATTTATTTCCCATCCGGACAATCAGTCACCGGCAAGACGGTAAAAATCACTCTCGAAAGCCTTAGCGATTCTGGAACTCCGTCGACGGTTATGGATCAGGATGGCAGCTTTCGTTTCCGCAATCTGCAAAATGTCTCCTATACGGTGGTTGTCGATGCCGGATCGGAATATGAGAAGGCACGGGAGCCCGTACGCTTCGATCCCGGATCGGGTAATAATCGCAGTGTTCAAGTCAATATCCAACTGCAACCGCGAATGGATTCGTCAAATCCGCTTTTCGCAGGTGTTCCTGATAACGCCCTCAAGCTTTATCAAAAAGGTTCCGCAGCAGCGAAGAAAGGCGACGCTAAAGCTGCTGCCGAATCACTCAGCGGCGCCGTTGCGGCTCATCCAAACTTTCCCATCGCACTCAGCGAGCTCGGTACGCAGTACATGATGCTCAAGGAGATGGACAAAGCGGAAGAGACGTTTGAAACGTTGGTGAAACTAAAACCGAACGATGTGTCCGCCCACCTTAATCTCGGGATCGTGGCCTTTAACAAAAAGAAATTTGATGAAGCCGAGTCGCACCTGAAGAAGGCAGTAGAGTTGAAGAGTGCCGGACCAACCGCCCACTATTATCTCGGACTGACGTTCATAAGCACCAAGCGGTATCCGGATGCGGTAACGGAGTTTCAGGCAGCCATCAGCAATGGTGGTGAGAACCTGGCTATGGCGCACAAGTATCTCGGTGGTCTCTATATGAGCAACCCCGACAAGAAACAAGAGGCCATCAGCGAGCTGGAAAAGTATGTAACACTCGATCCGAAGGCCCCGGATGCCGAGCGCATCAAGGGCACAATCAAAGACCTGCGTAACAAGCAGTAAGATTTTAGCCACGGATTTTCACAGATGAACACAGATCAGTGTTAATCCGTGAAATCCGTGGCTAATACTTATGTCTTGAGATCGAGCAGATGTCCGAGTTTTTCTTTCTTGGTGCGCAGGTACTGTGCGGCGTCTTCAGTGGAATCGACTTCGATCGAAACTCTCTCGACGATCTTTAGTCCCGCGTCTTCCAAAGCCTGAAGCTTCAGCGGATTGTTTGAGATGACTTTTACGCGGCAGAGGCCGAGGTCGAAGAGGATTTCCGCGCACTGCCGGTAGTCTCGCAAATCGACCGCCAGACCCAACCTGACATTTGCTTCGACCGTATCAGCTCCGAGATCCTGAAGCGCATACGCGCGAATCTTATTTACAATGCCGATGCCTCGCCCTTCCTGTTGCTGGTAAACGATGGCGCCACGCCCTTCCTGCTCGATCATCTGCATCGTTTGGTTGAGCTGCCGGCCACAGTCACACTTGGTTGAGCCGAAGACATCACCGGTCAAACATTGTGAGTGGATGCGCACCAGCGTCGGCACGTCGCGACTCATCTCGCCTTTAAAGAGGACTACAAACTCCTCATGGGTTGTGAGTGAGCGATAAGCCGCAATCTGAAAATCGCCCCATTCAGTCGGCAAGTTGGCGACCGCGACCCGTTCGACCGTTCCCGTTTGAACGGAGTCGCAGCAACTTGCCAGTGCCGGTTTTTGCGAAGATTGAACTTCCATAGAGTCTGTGATTATAGGTGGATAACGGGACGAGCCTCAAGCCTGTGTCCGCAAATAGAGACTGCAAAGAGTTTCTGAAACCGTTGCGGTCCGAGCGCGTTTAATCTTTCGGCGTTTGCGATTGTTTCCTCAGGCCGTGTATCCTTTTCCAGAAGTTTGGCCTGCCAGTAGGCTCGCGACGAGGTTTTTCTTCCAGTGAATAATAGTCTTAATCTGGCCTCAAAACCGTTCAGTAACCGCATTCTTCCGTGGGCGCTCACGGCAATTATCCTGTTTGTGTCGTTGATCGGGCTGATCTTCGTCGTCCGGCTCACGACCAACGCGAGGAGTGAAGCCGGCGTTCTCGAGGCTGAAATCAACGTCTTGAAGCAGCGTGAGCACGCGGCGCTCGAACAGGCCAACAAGATGCAACAATCTATGAGCGCCGAGCAGCAGCAGGCGCTGCCGGCCGCCCATCAACTGGTCGATCGCAAAGCGTTTTCATGGTCGGGATTACTGGCCGATCTCGAGTCGTCGTTGCCCGCGAACGTCAAAGTCTCGCGCATCTCCGTCCGCGAAGTAACACGACAGGGCGATCAAACTGTGGCCCAACTCGATCTCGCCGTCTTCGCCAAAGATTCGGCGACGATCACCGCGTTGATGTCGTCGTTGCACGATGAAGGAATTTTCGACGCTCGGATCCAAACTCAGAATTTAAGCAAAGGCCGCGGTGAAGCGGGCGCCGAATACGAGCTGTTTGTGATTTACCGAGCTCGCTCCAGCTATTCAAACGAGAATGTCGCTGAAGCTAATCACACGACGAAAGGAGGCGACGTTCCGAGATGAGTCCCGAATCAAAAATCGAAACTCCGATTAGCACCAGGCGTGGATACACCCTGCGTATGAGCGAATTTCTTGAATCTCGACGAGGAAAAATGTTTGGCGTCGCCGAAGTCGTGGCCCTCGTCGGAAGCTGTTTCGTGCTCGCGCTCGTCTTGTTGAGTAATCTCTATTTTCTCGTTCCGGCTCGATCGAAGGTCAGCTCATTGCAGAACGATCGCCAGCAGACACTGACTAATCTGCAGACGCTCGACAAGCTCGTGGGCAAGGAAACTGATTCCAAGCAGAACGTCGATCGTATCACCTCCAGCCTGAGCGACTTCGAAACTAAATACCTGATGCGTGAGGAGCGGGGACGCCTGGATTTGTATCAAGAGCTCAATCAATTGATTGTTAAGAACGGTGTTCGCAACACCTCTGGTCCATCCTACACTCCCATCGATCCCGCGGGCGCCAAGTCGGCCGGCGGAAAGAATGTGGCGACAAAATGGCAGAGCTTCTATCCGGGGATCGTCGTCATGGTTACAGTTGAGGGTGAATATCAAAACGTACGTCGCTTCATCCGCGACGTCGAACGCAGCAGACAGTTTGTGGTCATAAACGAAGTTGAGCTTCAGCGTGCATCTCAAAACAACGTAGTCGCGTCTGTGGAAGAGGGCGCAGGCGGTGGTGATGCCGCTGCTGGTTCGGGCACGCGCGGCTCCCTCGTGTCGCTCCAGCTAAACATGGCGACTTACTTTCAGCGCGCCAGCGCAGTTCAGGAATAACGACGATGCAACTGGTCGATCTAAGCAAACCAGGCGAGAAGAAGAAAATCATTATGGCCGGCTTGCTCGGCCTGGGAGCGATTCTGATTCTCTGGTGGGCGTTGTTTGGTTTTGGCGGCAACACGCCGCGTACGACGAGAACTACGGCGAGCACGACCACACAGCCGCGTAATACACCAGCAACTACGCAACGTCCACAGGCGGCGACGCCGGACGTACAAACTCTCGCCAGCTTCACTCCGGTTGTATATCAACCGTCGTCGTATAACGCTCCGGAAGCGAAGCGAAACATCTTTGCTTACTTTGACCCGCCGAAAAAAGCGCCAGTTGAAGTGTCGACTCCCACGCCTACACCGACGCCTCCGCCACCGATGCTGCTCGCGTCAGTATCGCCGTCGAACGTTTATGCACGCACCGGTGATTTCAAACTCGAAGCGGCCGGCGATAAGTTCACTCCCGCAGTACGCATCTTTGTAGATGGTCGTGAGCTTCCGACAACCTATAAAGGACCGCAGCAGCTCACGACCACGATCAGCGCGTCGTTGATTGCCGCTCCGGGAACGCGTTCCGTCGTCGTGCGTACGCCCGACAACAGTCTTTACTCAAATGCCGTCTCGATCCAGGTGGCGGCGCCGCCGGTTCCGAATTACAGCTACGTCGGCATCATCAGTCCGGTGAATCGTCTCAGCGAAACGGCTCTCGTACAGGATAAGAACAACAAGAACCTGCTGTCGGTTTATCGTGGCGACATTCTTGGCGGACGCTTTCGTGTGACCAGCATCTCTGATAAAGAGCTGGTGCTGACCGACACGAGTTTGAGGATCAAACACACGTTGGCAATGACTGAAGGTGAGAAGGGCGCCGGTCCTTTGTCGCGTCCAACACCGCGAGTTGATGCTGAAGATGATGAACCGTAATCAAATTGGCAACCACAATATATGTGGTTTGCGATCGAGCGCCGCGGCGTCGCTCTCGCACACTGATTCGGTCGCTGCGAGACGATCGGAGGCAGGCTACACGCTTGTTGCCCTCCTCGCCATGATGACTGTGCTCGCTCTCTTTGCGATGGCAGTTGCGCCCAGTGTGCGACAACAGGCCCAACGTGAACGAGAGCAGGAAGCGATCTTTCGCGGCGAACAAGTTGCCGATGCGATACGCTCTTTCTATCGTTATCGCACCGGTACATTTCGCACTGTTGGTGATCAGGCGTTGCCGAGATCGATGGATGATTTGTTAGAGGGAATTCCGATTCCCGGTGGATCAAAGAATCGACAAATTCTTCGTCCTTCAGCAGCGCGCGATCCGTTGACTGAAGACGGTGAATGGCGTTTCGTTCTTCCTCGCAGCGAGTCGCTGATCGACTTTCAGCAGTCGTTGATGTTCTATACAAACAACGTTCTTCCGGCCCCACGCGATCCGCAAATGGCGCAGTTACAACAGTTTGCAGTTCCTCAAATCGTCAGCGTAAGCAATCTCGGTTCACTCTCGGCAACGCGCAGCACATCATCAGTCGACGATGGCGCGAGTGGTCCATTCGTCGGAGTGGCGAGTCGGAGCAAGCGCGACTCGGTGCTGACGTACTACGGCATCGAGCGTGAGGATCAATGGATCTTCACCCCGCTGTTCCGTTAATCGAAGTTGGACCATCAACTCTTCTTCAACCACATCACAGTCTACTCGCAGTTGCGCATACCGAAACGCCCCTAACTCACTTCATCACTTGTTCACTTCCTTGCACTCGTCGATCGAATACGATGGACCAGCAACGCTCTGGTGTGCTCGCCGCACTCGAACACGAGGCGATCAGTGTGAGCGGAGATGTGAAAAATATTTCCACAATCGAGTAATAAGTTATTGACATCCGCGATAATTGCGTTTATATAGCAAGATGTTGTGCGCCGTTTACTCTAGCCCACAAGAAGAAAGCAAGCACAGTATCTTGTGGTCGTGGAAGAAACAAAAAACTAAACTCGAAAGAAGGAGCACATAGAAGCTATGGCAACTAAAAAAGGTGGAAAGAAAGCCGCGAAGAAGGGCGGAGCCAAGAAGGCCGCGAAGAAGGGCGGAGCCAAGAAAGCCGCAAAGAAGAGATAACTCGAACCAGCAGGTTACAGTACTTACCTTCTATCGGCGCACAAAAACATCTGAGGCCGACGAGGCCTTACAAAAGAAACGACGAGACCTTCAAGCGAAGCTCGTCGTTTCTTTTTGTCCTATACTTCATTCATGCCATCGGTCGCTCTTGTAGAACCTGAGATTCCGCCCAACACGGGAAACATCGCTCGCCTCTGCGCCGCCACTAACGTTCCGCTTCACATCGTCGGTGTCACCGGATTCCGGATGGACGATCGCGCGGTGCGACGCGCCGGTCTCGACTACTGGCCTGAGGTACAACTCACCCGTCACAAAGATCTCGCATCACTTTACCTGCACTTGCCACAAGCTCGCTTCGTGTATCTCACCACCAAGGCAGACCGGTGCTACACGGACTGGACCTTTGAGGGCGAAGACTGCCTGGTGTTTGGCCGTGAGACTCGCGGACTTCCGGAAGATCTCCTGCGTGCGAACTGGAGTAACTGTCTGAAAATTCCGATCCTGAATCCACGCGTGCGCAGCCTGAACCTCGCCACCGCAGTCGGCATCGTGCTCTTCGAAGCGCTGCGGCAATTAGGCAAACCGTAAAGTCCGTGGCTAAATAGGTCCCAATGGTTGAAAGAAAAGACATCCGAAATATCGCCATCATCGCCCACGTCGATCATGGCAAGACGACGCTCGTGGACGCGATGCTGCGGCAATCAGGCACTTTCCGGGAAAACGAACAGGTGCGCGAACGCGTGATGGATTCGATGGATCTCGAACGGGAACGCGGCATCACCATCATGGCGAAGAACACGTCTGTCCATTATCACGACGTGAAGATCAATATCGTCGACACGCCGGGACACGCTGACTTCGGCGGTGAAGTCGAACGCGTTCTCAAGATGGTCGACGGCGTGATGCTGCTTGTCGATGCTGCCGAGGGTTGTTTGCCGCAGACACGCTTCGTGCTTCGTAAAGCGCTCGAGGCTCGGTTGCCGGCGATCGCAGTGGTCAACAAGATTGACCGTAGCGACGCACGACCCGCAGAAGTCGTCGATGAGATTTACGAACTGTTCCTGGATCTGGATGCCACCGACGAACAGATCGAGTTTCCGATTCTGTATGCGGTTTCGCGCGATGGGGTGGCCAAACGGAAACTCGAAGACGAATCTCAGAACCTGCAGCCACTGTTCGAACAGATCGTACAGTCGATTCCGCCGCCGAAAGAGGTGCGCAACGACTCGCTGCAACTGCTGGTTGCTAATCTTGATTACAACGATTACGTCGGTCGTCTCGCAATCGGCCGCATCTTCTCGGGCGAGATCAAGATCGGTGACCAGATCGCAGTCGTGAAACCCGATCGCTCGACGCAGAAAACACGCGTGTCGCAGCTCTACGCCTTTGAAGGTCTGAAACGAGAGTCGGTCGAGCGCGCCGGCTTCGGCGAGATCGTCGCGCTCGCCGGGATCGAGAACATCAACATCGGCGACACGATTACCTCGTTCGAAAATCCGCATCCGTTGCCGTCGATCGCGGTCGACGAACCAACCATCGCGATGATCTTCGGCGTCAACAATTCACCCTTCGCAGGCAAGGACGGGAAGTACGTCACGTCGCGTCAGCTCAAGGAAAGGCTCGACAAAGAAATTCTCGGCAACGTCGCGATTCGAGTCGAAGAAACTGATTCTCCGGATCAGTTCAAAGTATCCGGTCGCGGCGAATTGCAGCTCGCGATTCTGATCGAGATGATGCGACGCGAAGGTTATGAACTTCAGGTGTCAAAGCCCGAGGCGATTACGAGAAAGGTCGAAGGCAAGACACTCGAACCGATCGAAGCCGTCGTCGTCGATTGTCCGGACGACTTTATCGGCGTTGTTACTGAAGCTCTTGGGCGCCGCAAAGGTCAGATGATGAAGATGATCAATCACGGCACCGGTCGTGTTCGTCTCGAGTTTGAGACTCCGTCGCGCGGATTGATCGGATTCCGCAACGAGTTCCTGACGGAAACAAAAGGCACCGGGTTGCTGAACACGATGTTTCTTCGTTGGGGCGATTGGCAGGGTACGATGCGTGGCCGTTCCACGGGCTCACTGGTAGCCGATCGCATGGGTGAGACGACGACGTACGCACTCTACAGTCTTCAGGAACGAGGTACGTTGTTTGTCAGGTCGGGAACGCGGGTTTACGAAGGGATGATCATCGGCGAAAACGCGCGCGCGGTCGATCTTGATGTGAATGCGGTCAAGGAGAAGAAACTGACAAACATGCGCGCGTCGACGGCTGATGAAGCGCTGCGACTGGTGCCACCGAAAGAGTTGTCGTTGGAGCAGGCGTTGGAGTTCATCGCCGATGATGAGTTGGTCGAAGTGACGCCGCAATCGATTCGTTTGCGGAAGCGGATCCTTCCGGCGAACATGCGACCAAAGCGCAAAGAGTCAGAAGAGTAGCCACAAAGAGGCACAAAAAGCACAAAACGGAAGATGGATGGATTTCGGTTGCCCAGAGTCTACGCGCTGACTGATGTTGAGTTGGCAGAATGTTCGCATGCAGAGCAGGTTGAATTGTTGAGTTTGGGTGGGGCGTCGCTGATTCAACTCCGTGAGAAGCGGATGCCGGCTTTGGAGTTTTATGAACATGCGAAAGCTGCTGTTGCGGTTGGTGTACCGTTAATAATCAACGATCGTGTTGATGTTGCGCTTGCGGTGGGAGCACGAGGAGTTCATCTCGGTCAGGACGATTTACCACCTGAGGCGGCGCGAAAACTACTCGGCTCGGATGCGATCGTCGGATATTCAACTCACAACATAGACCAGGCACTCGAGGCCGTGAAATTGCCGATCGACTACCTGGCAATTGGCCCGATTTTTCCGACCACCAGCAAATCAGATACTTTCCCCGTTATTGGCCTGGAGGGATTGCGTGCCGTGCGCGCGGCGATCGGAAAGTTTCCCCTCGTCGCCATCGGCGGCATCACCCACGAGAACGCCCGGGATGTTATTTCAGCCGGCGCTGATTCGGTCGCAGTTATTAGTGCCGTGCTACGCGACCCGAACCGCATCACTGAAATGACCCAAGACCTCATTCAATCGCTCGCAAGCGCGTGAAAAACATTATTTTCTTGCGTTTGCCATCGTTATGCGCGAAAATCTGCACGGATTCGAAAAGGCCTAAGTAGCCTTTCGAGCGGCCTACCTTCCAGCAGTTAAATGCACAAACCCCTGCGGAGTTCGAAAATATAGATGAGTTTCTTTGATTTACCGCCCATTATTGAGCGCATGTTGCTGGTTTCCGACAAGATCAGCGACCTCAATTTTTCAGTCGGTCAGCTTCCTCAGGTGGAAATCAACGGCAAACTCACCCCCGTTCAGCCACTCGGCATGCAGAAGCTCACGCCATATCAGACCGAAATTATTGCCCTCACCCTCATGCACGGCCATCCGGATGCCGCCGAACGACTTGCTCGCACCGGCACCGCCGACCTCAGCTATTCACTTCCTTCGCGCGCACGTTTCCGCGTCAACATTTTTCAGCAGCGCGGTGTTTACTCGATTGTCATGAGGGTGATCCCGACTGACATTCCCACTCTGAAATCCCTGGGTTTGCCATCGCAGCTATCCGACATCGCCGAACTGCGTAACGGTCTTGTGCTCGTTACTGGTCCAACCGGATCGGGCAAGAGCTCGACCCAGGCGTCGATCATCGACATCATCAACGAGAAGAAGTACTACCACGTCGTCACGATCGAAGATCCGATCGAATACCTTCACTCGCACAAACGTTCGACGATCAACCAGCGAGAAGTCGGTCACGACACGCGCGACTTTCCGTCTGCACTTCGCGCCACCCTGCGACAGGCGCCAAAAGTAATTCTCATCGGCGAGATGCGCGACTTTGAAACCACGGAGATTGCTCTCGAAGCGGCGGAGACCGGTCATCTTGTGCTCTCGACCTTGCACACGATCGACGCGTCAAAGACCGTCGACCGCATCATCGGACTTTATCCCAAGAACGAAGAACCGGTGATTCGCACCCGTCTGGCCCAGACGTTCCGTTACATCGTTTCGCAGCGCTTGATACCGCGTGCGGATGGCAGTGGCCGCGTCGCGGCGGTGGAGATTCTCAGATCGAGTCCACGTACGCGCGAGTACGTCGAAGCGGGCGAAGTTGAAGGCAAGTCGCTCCTCGATGCAATGCGTGACGGAAAACTTGACGGCATGCAGGATTTCGACACCGTCATCAAGAGTCTGATCGAATCGAATGTGATTTCACTCGAAGATGGGCTTGCCTTTGCCACCAATCAAAACAATTTGTTGCTTTCGTTGAAAGGTATGACGGCGTCTGAAGATTTTATCCGGCGTGAAGGCGATCGCATGCCGGCGAATGCTTTTTCCGACTCTGGTTCGATGCTCGGTTTGATTGAGTAGTCATGATTATTGTTTGTCCCAAATGTTCGGCACGTCTACAGATTGACGACGAGAAGTCGCCCAATCGCCCGTTCAACGTTCGTTGTCCGAAGTGCAGCAGCACGGTCAGTTCCGGTCCCGCCAATCCGGCGACCGAGCAGAGTGCACTTGCTGTCGGCGGTTCTCCAGCGACCGATCATCCGCGGTATGAGCAGTCGACTGCACGGGCTTACGAGCCTGCGAGTGTCGCCGGTGGACCAGCGACCAACGACGACGTGGTCCGCATGCTGTTTGAACTGTTATCAAAAGGCACGAACCAGCATTCCGACAATTCGAGCGCACGTCCAGGTTGGGATAAGCGCAAGGCTCTGGTTTGCACGACTGAGCCGTATCGCGAGCAGGTCGCGCGCAAGCTGACGCAGTGTGATTGCACTGTGTTTGTAGCGGAGGACACGCGCCAGGCCGTAGAAACAATGCGGGCGAACAAGATGGATATCGTGCTGCTCGACGCGCAGTTTGATCCCACCGAGCAGGGTTCGGCGTTTGTGATCAGGGAGATCAACATACTTCGTCCACCGCAGCGCCGCCGGTTGTTCTTCATGCTCCTTTCGCCATCATTGCGCACGATGGATGCGCACGCAGCGTTTCTCAACAACGTTAACGCGATAGTGAACCTGGCCGACATCGAACAGTTGGAACGGATTATGGAAGTGGCGTTGCGTGAGTTCAACGAGCTCTATCGCGAATTCTACACGGCATCTAATCTCACCGCTCTTTAGCCACAGATTTTCACGGATATACACAGATAAGAAATCAATTCCGATCGGTGTGAATCCGTGAAATCCGTGGCTAATATTTTTGACCTTTCAGTCAGTGCGGGCTAATCTAACCGCGCGTGGAGAATCACAGACACCAACACACCAATGAGAGTTGGCGGCGACTGAGTCTGGTTCTGCTTCTTACTGCTCTCTACATGGTTGCCGAAGTCGTCGGTGCGTGGTGGACCGGCTCGCTCGCATTGCTTGCCGACGCGGGCCACATGTTCACTGACGTCGGCGCGCTGATTTTGGCGCTAACAGCGGTTTGGTTTGGCTCTCGCCCTGCGACCTCACGAAAGACATTTGGTTATTACCGGCTCGAGATCATTGCCGCACTCGTTAACGGTGTGGCGCTCGTCGTGATTTCCCTCTTCATTTTTTATGGCGCGTATGAGCGTTGGCTCTCGCCGCCGATTATCAAGAGTGGGCCGATGATCGTTGTAGCTGTGGGCGGTCTAATCGTTAATCTCGCGTGTGCCTGGATACTTCACGCGCGTAGGGAAGTGGATCTCAATCTTCGCGGTGCGTGGATGCACGTGATGGGCGACGCACTCGGATCGGTTGCGGCAATTCTGGCAGGCGTGTGCATGACGCTCTTTGGTTGGTATGCCGCGGACGCGCTTTTTAGTGTCTTCATCAGCTTGCTGATCATCTGGGGGTCGGTCCGGTTGATCAAAGAGTCGACGAACGTGCTGTTGGAAGGCACTCCCGCACACATCAATCTGGCGGCGGTTGAAAATGCGATTCTCGACACGCGCGGCGTTGCCGACGTTCACGATCTCCACGTTTGGACGATTACTTCAGGACGCGACGCGCTGAGTGCGCACGTCATTCATTCAGAGAGCATCTCGCAACCTGATTTATTGCGGGAACTGCGCCTGAAACTTCATGAACGCTTCGGCGTGGATCACCTCACGATTCAGATGGAAACTCCCGATTTTGAAGACGAGACTTTTCATTTTTGTCATGCCGGCACGGCATGTTTTAAATCGGAACGAAGCTGACGCTCGAGTACTCCAGTGGAACTCAATCTCCTTTTGACTCTTGACTTGCGCGAGCAGGCGGCATTGCAAGCGGCGCTGGTTACGCATGGTGCTCCCGATGCGCTCGTTACGCTCGCGCTCACGGGCGCGTGCCGGCTCGGATCGATCGACGAAGCGCGACAGTTGCGCAAATGGCTGGCCGAAGCGCGCGCTGCCGGCGACACAGATCTCGCATCTCTTCACGTAATCGAACGAGCATTGATCGATTTCGGTATTTAGGCCACAGATTGATACGGATGAAGACGGATCGAATTGAACTTGCTTACGGTCGTGGAGCGGTTGAGTTCAGTTTTGACACCGGGCGCTTTGACGTAATTAGTAAATTTAGTGACGAATCCGCGTTGAGTGATTTTGAGGTTGGGGTTGCGTTTGATAATCCAATTGCCTCACCGCCGATAGATGAGATTGTCAGCAATGACGATTCGGTGCTGATCGTTGTTTCTGATGCGACTCGCGCCACCGCGAGTGCGCAAGTCGTAAATCTGCTGGTGCGACGTCTCGTGCAGGCTGGTGTCTCGCCCGCGCAGATGGCAGTGATTTTTGCGACCGGCATTCATCGTCCCGTTACTGAAAAAGAAAAAGTTGAGCTGCTGTCGCCCTTCATCGTGCAACGGCTGCGGATTCTTCAGCATGACGCGTATGACAGGACGAAACTCATCACGCTCGGCACGACTGAGGCGGGAGTGAGCGTCGAGGTGAATAGCGTGCTGCGAGAGTTCTCGCGCGTGTTCCTCACCGGCGGTATCACGTTTCATTACTTCGCCGGCTTCACCGGTGGTCGTAAATCAATCTGTCCGGGCTTGGCTTCGGCGAAGACGATCGCGGCCACACACATGCTCGCCCTCGACTTCGAAACAGGCGGTCGCAGGGTCGATGTGCAAACAGGACGTCTCGATGGCAATGCGGTTCATGAAGAGTGTGAACGAGTCGCGGCTAAGGTCGCGCCCGCGTTCAGCGTCAACACGATTGTTGACGAAAAGAAGCATGCACTGAAAGTGTTCTGTGGAGACTGGCGTCTCGCACATCGCACTGCATGTGATTATTACCTCGAACAGTATTCAGTTGCGATTCCGGCGAAACGCGATATTGTGGTCGTGAGTTGCGGAGGTTTTCCGCACGACATCAATCTGATCCAGGCACACAAAGCACTCGACATGGCGGCGCTCGCCTGCAACGACGGAGGAACGATCGTTCTGCTTGCAGAATGTAGTGACGGGCTGGGCCGGCCGGATTTTATGAAATGGTTTGAAGTGAATGACGCGCGTGCGCTTGCGGCTCGTCTGGTCGGCGATTATGAGGTCAACGGGCAAACTGCGTGGGCGCTACTGACGAAAGCTGAACGTTATCGCGTTTGTCTGGTTTCAGATCTTCCGCCCGAAGATGTGAAGCGAATGCGAATGATTCCGGCGCGCACGATTTCCGAGGCGCTCGAAGCAGCGGGTAACGGCGACGGGTTTATTTTGCCGCGTGGCGCGGCGGTCTTGCCACGAGTAGAAGCGCAGTGAAATTTATCTTGAAGACATGCTCTGTACGAAGTTGGGAGTGGCGCGACCGCGACTCGATTGTGCGGCACGCGAACAACCGGAACGTGTCGATCAACCTGCGCGATCGTTTTCCTTATCCGTACACAATTCGCGATGCTCGCAGTTGGCTCGAAGGTGTAATCGATCATAAACCCGAAACGAATTTTGCGATTGATGTAGCCGACGAGGCAGTGGGTGGTATAGGCTTCATACCGCAATACGACGTGGGCCGTCGCTCGGCGGAGATTGGTTACTGGCTGGGCGAGGAGTTTTGGGGAAGAGGAATCGTCACCGAGGCGTTGATTGCCGTGACCGACTACGCGTTTGCACATTTCGATTTGTGTCGTTTGTACGCGCACGTGTTTGATTGGAATCGAGCTTCGTCACGCGTGCTCGAAAAAGCGGGATACGAATTCGAAGGCCGAATGCGAAAGAGTGTTATCAAAGAAGGTCAAACGATCGATCAGCTCATGTATGCAATGATCCGTGAGTGAAGCCACAAAGAAGCACAAAGGCACAAAGGAGATCATCATGAAACTAATTGGCGCCAGTTTGGTTCTGTTTTTGAGCGTGTTGTGCGTGAGTGCTCAAGAGAAGACAGCGGAGGCGAGTAGCTTAAACGAGAAACGTGTGGCGCTGACCGAGTCTGCCATCGCGTTGGATGCGAGCGGCGCACCGGCGCTTGAGGCGACGTTGCGCACTACTTCGCTAAACGGCGCACTGGAAACGCCTGTTACCAATGTCCGGATCGTTGTTCGCAATCGAAGTGCAATGGCATACAGCTTTGTTTCGGGCCTGGTTACTTTTTACGACGCAGGCGGTGTGCGTTGCGGTGAAGGAGTTTTCAAAGCTGACTCGCTTGCGATTGATGAGTCGTTTGAGACGGATACGCCCGGACTTCGAATTCGATGTGAAGCAACCACCTGGCGGCTGGTTGCGAAGAGTTTGATACCCCGCACAGCACAATAGATCTCATAGATGTTCGAAACACTCATCGAACTCCAGCGCCTCAAGCGTCTCGATCGTACAGGTTGGACCTTGCGTGGACTTCCGAACGGCACCGAGTCTGTGGCTTCACACTCTTTTGGCGTAAGTGTGACCGCGATGTTGCTCGCCGACAGATTGGTTGCGGCAGGCGTTTCGGTCGATCCTGAGAAAGTGCTGCGCATTGCTTTGCTTCATGATTGGGCTGAGGTGCGTGTTGGAGACATGCCACGCACCGCAACCTTATATTTTGGATCAGAAGCTCGAAAGCAGGCTGAGACCGCTGCGTTCATGGATGTGGTCGAGCCGGTCGACGCTGACGGCACTTACGCAAAGCTCTATCACGACTACGAACAGCGCGAGAGTCTTGAAGCGCGTCTGGTAAAGGCCGCCGACGTGCTCGATCTACTGATTCAGGTCTTCGCACTCGAACGCGCCGGAGCCCGTGGATTGGATGAGTTCTGGGAAGTAGCAGAGAAGCCAAACTTCAATCTCGACGGCGCTGCGGAACAGATCGTGCAAGAACTTCTCGACTCGATCCTGAAGGCACGTAGCGAACTGCATAATTAATGTTTGATCTTTTATCGGACTTTGTTTTGGGGCTGACGTGGCAGAAGGTGCTCGTCGGCGCGCTGATTTTTCTTGGCAGTTTCCTGGTCAACCTCGCCATCGTCTCTATAATTCTGGTCAAACTACCTGCCGATCATTTCAGCACGAAACGAGAAACGAAGTTCTGGCATGGGCCACGGCCGGCGCTTCACGCGGCCAAAGTCATCGGCAAAAACATCGCCGGAGTCTTGCTGGTTGCACTCGGCATTGTGTTGTCATTGCCGGGAGTGCCGGGTCAAGGTCTGCTCACGGTGCTTTTAGGCATAATGCTGCTCGATTTTCCCGGAAGGCATCGGCTGGAACAGAAGTTGTTAAGTAAACCGAGTATCGTGAACACGATCAACCGGTTACGCGGAAGATTTGGCAAACCGCCGTTGCAGTTGAATTGAGAACTAATCCACAGATTTCACCGATTCTATTAATCAATCTGCGTAATCTGTGGATGCGGCTTTGCGCCTTTGGGCGAAACTCAATACAATTTCTCGATTCTACGGCGTTTGATATGATTGGCGCCCAAAGCTTGATGCTCAAAAATTTCAACGCCTACAGAATTGTGCCCTGCCGTTTACTGCTGTCAGTCATCGCTGTCTCAGTTCTGCTGGTTAATAGTGGGTGTGGCCTGTTTGGCGCCAAGCGGAAAATCTCTGTGCCGCAGCTTCTGACTCCGATAGTCAAAGCTGAAAAGAATCAGTTAATTCAGGAAGTGAACCGGCTCTCGACCGTGAAGTCGATACACGGCAAGGTCGAGATTCAGTTTGAAGATACTTCATTTGCTTCTGTGGGCATCGCCGATCAGTATCGACTCGTCGACGGCACCATCACTTTACAAAGGCCCGGTCAGATCTATCTTGTGATTCAATTCACCTTCGTCGACATCGCACAGATGGCGTCTGACGGCGAACACTTCAGTGTGGCAGTGTTGAAAGGTGACGATAAGTACCGGCGCTTCGTGAAGGGGACTAACAGCGCGAACTATCAGCGGCTCGACACGGATGGAAACGCCGCCGCGAAGACCGATAAAGAAAAGACTGAGAAGCAAACGGTAAGCGCCCTATCGAATCTGCGCCCGCAGCATTTTACGGACGCCTTCATGATTCGGCCCATCGAGCCGAATACTTCGTCGATTTACGTGCAAAGCGAGTTTTTCAACGAGGAACCTGATACGCGCGCACAGGCGAAGAAGAGCGCTCGGGTGATGCGCGGTTATTACCTGCTCGAGGAGTTTTCTAATGCCGGCGGTGAAGCTAAACTGCAACGACGATTCTGGTTTGATCGCGTCGGCGCAGTACGTCTCGCGCGTGTGCAGACGTATGATGACCTCGGCGTGCTGATCACGGACGTCTCATATTTCAATGAGAAGGTGCTGGGAAGTAACACCACCGCTTCGTTGCCCAGTCGTATTGAGATGACGCGTCCACAGGATCAATATAAATTGAGTATCAGTTATCAGGATTCAGCTTCGGTGGAGTTGAACCGTGATTATCCAGCCAAGGCGTTTGTGTTGGAAAATAAGTGGGGGCTGAAGGAATTGGATCTCGATGCTCAGAACAAGAAGGTCACGGCTAACCAGTAAACGATGAGAACTATTCTAAACGCCGAAGATCTAACGAAAGTTTACCGCATTGGCAAGGTGGATGTGCCGGCGCTACGTGGCGTTTCGCTCGAGGTAGAGGAAGGCGAGTTCGTGGCGATCATGGGGCCTTCAGGTTGTGGAAAGTCGACGATGCTTCACCTGCTCGGAGGACTGCTAACTCCAACGTCGGGTCGAATAATTATTGACGGCGACGACATCACGGCCGCCTCGGACGCAAAACGAACTGCCGTTCGCCGCAAAAAAATCGGATTTGTTTTTCAGAGATTCAACCTTTTTCCGACACTTACCGCTGAAGGAAATCTCCGACTGGCGGAGCGAATTCATGGCAACGGCGGCGGCGATCCACAGCTTCGTCGTGATGTACTTCGACTGCTCGGGCTCGAAAATAAATTGCACCACAAACCACTCGAAATGTCGGGCGGTGAACAGCAACGCGTCGCTCTGGCGCGCGCAGTGGTGACGCGTCCGGCCATCGTTTTGGCAGATGAACCCACCGGCAATCTCGATTCTGAGAATTCGGCTCTTGTCCTTAACATGTTCCAGGAGTTGAATTATCGCTTCAATCAAACCATCATCATGATCACTCACAACCCGGAAGCAGCGGCGATGTGTAAACGTATCGTACAGATGCGCGACGGTCACATTGTTGAACAAGCGCCAACGGTTCGGTTGTGATCCACGGTATCGGTGTCAATCTGTGGCTTAATATTGTGTTAGAATCCGTTTGACCCGCCAGCCACGATTCACGTGGCTGCTTACTTGCTAGCTTGAAAACGTGCGAGGCCTGTTCACTACACTTAAGAAGATCTTCTTCTGGAATTACGCAAGAAACACGTGGCAATGGGATCTTCTGTGTGCGGTCATTTTGGTCTTCATCTTTTTGACACCAAAAAGCTGGTTTTCGAGTGGCGAACGAGCCCAAAGCATGGTGCATCAAAGCCCCGTCGCAGCCACCGTGGTATTAAGTCCCGAACTTGTTGTTAACGAAGGAGATAAGGTTCGAATCGCCGAACGCGTTAAGGCGTTAACGGGACGGTCAACAGTAGAGGTGCTGGCGGTGCGAAGAGTGCTTGACCCTGAGGGACGGACACGTAGTTTCGAGGTTGACATACGCTAGTCTTTCCCTATAATTGCGAGGTTTTTTGCGAGCCACGCGAAAGGAGAGAACCAAACAAGGAGTTTTTATGAAGAGATTGATTTCATCGGGCCTGATGTTGGCTTTCATATTGTCCACATTCGTCATTGTTACCCCGACCACGACGAACGGTCAGGGAGCAGGCCTGGTTAGTTCCGTGTTGAATCGTTTGGAAAAGAATCGTCAGAGTTTGAAATCACTGCGCGCGGGGATCAGTGTTAGTAAGGTCAATTCGCAACTGGGCTACGAAGATAAGTATCAAGGTGTTGTGATCTATCTGCCCGGTGAAGGCCGTCAAGCTTCGGTCCGGATTGACTGGACCAGTCCGCGTAAGGAAATTCTGGCAGTTAAAGACAACAAATACACCATCTACCGTCCAAATCAGAAACTCGCCTACGTAGGCGCTGCAAATGGAATTAAAGAGAGATCAGCCGGTGGTTTGATGGAGATGATGAGCATGTCGCGCGGGCAGCTTGAAGCGCGCTTCCAGCCAGTGAAAGATGTTCGTGAGGAAACCCTGTGGGGTGGTGTGAGCACGATTCACCTGACACTCGTTCCGAAGGGAAGTGCCGGTTACAAGTACGCTGAAGTGTGGATTGACGCTGGCGGTATGCCGGTGCAGACCAAGATCGTTGAAAAGAACGACGACTCCACCACGATGCGACTGACTGGTCTGGAAAAGAACCAGAACATTAATAAGAGCGACTTCGACATTAAGCTCGATTCGAGCGTGAAGATCGTTAAGAGCTAAAGATCCTAGCCACAAAAAGGCACAAAAAGCACAAATGATTTAAGAGGCTGGTTTGTGCTTTTTGTGCCTTTTTGTGGCATATTCTTCGACGTCAAATGCGGAAGACTACGTTCTTAAGAAGAAAAGTACGCGAGTTCAGTTTTATCGGACGCGCCCTGGCCTCCAGTCGCCATCCGGTGTTGGCCCACCTGATCCCGATGCGTCGTTGTAATCTGGCCTGTGGCTATTGCAACGAATACGATCATAATTCCAAGCCGATCGATCTCGATCTCGTAAAGAATCGGCTGGATAAACTGGCGGACCTGAAGACTTCAATCGTCACCCTTTCCGGCGGCGAACCGATGATGCATCCTGAGCTCGATCAGATCATTCATCACATTCGCGTCCGTGGAATGATCGCCGGGTTGATCTCGAATGGTTACTACTTCACTCCGGACCGTATCAATCGATTGAACAAAGCAGGTCTGGAGTATCTGCAGATCAGTATCGACAACGTTGAGCCCGACGAAGTCTCGCGCAAGAGTTTGCGCGTGCTCGATAAGAAGCTGCGCTATCTCTCGGAACACGCTGACTTTCACGTCAATATCAATTCTGTCATCGGTGGCGGCATCAAGAATCCGGATGACGCTTTGACTGTGGCCAAGCGCGCCGTCGAGCTCGGATTCTCAACTACGGTCGGCGTCATTCACGATGCTGATGGAACACTGAAGCCGTTGTCGGACAAAGAGAAGGACATCTTCCAGCAGGTCAAGAAACTCGGCAACAAGGACCATGCGCGTTTGAACTGGTTCCAGGACAGCATTGCCGAAGGCAAGCCTTACAATTGGCGTTGTCGTGCTGGCGCTCGTTATCTCTACATCTGTGAAGAAGGTCTGGTCCACTGGTGCTCGCAGCAGCGCGGCTATCCGGGAATTCCGCTCGAGCAGTACACGATGGAAGATTTCGATCGCGAGTACAAGACCGAGAAATGGTGTGCACCGACTTGCACGCTGCAATGTGTTCACCAGGTCGGCATTCTCGACAACTGGCGTGACCCGCAAAAAACACCGGCGCAGATGGCCCAGGAACAGAAGAGTGGCGTCGGCGCGATGATCGGCGCTGATTAATCAGCGTTTCAAACGTTGGCGTGCGCTCTCACAGCGCGGATCTACTTGTGCACAGGTTTGAGTGAGCAGGAATTTCTGAAACTCGAGCTTCGCCTGATCGGCCTCATTCAACCGCTCGTATAGCAACCCAAGCCGGTAATGGATCAAGTCGTCCGGTTCGCCTCTTTCCAGCGCCATACGAAACTCCGAGATTGCTTCTGACAACTGGCCGGCGTTCGCCAACTCCACGGCGAGCAGTTTGTGCGTGTGTGGATCGTCTTCGACTGCAAGTGCCTTGCGGTACTCACGAATTGCAGTGTTCGTGTCGTCGACGAGTTTCGCCTGCGTTGCGCGTGAGAGATGCGCATCGACGCTGCGACTGTCGAGATAGAAGTAAGTTCCAATCGTCGCCAGCGAAACAGCCGCGTACAACACCGGCAACGTAAAACGCCACTTTGGTGGTGGACCAGTCTTTTTCCGCCACAGCATTGTTGCGAGGTAAATCGGTAAAACGATTAGGGGTAGAAAGAGGGTCCCGATCGCGAGTGCGAATGCGTTAAGGAGCCGAAATCTTCGGCGGGCTGAGGCAAGCACCCAGGTCGACAGCAAGGCAGAGAGCGCGAATGCGGCGGGCATGATGAGGTCAAACAACTGACCCGCCGACATGTTTGTTCTAAGACTCACGACCTCGTTGGTCCAAGGTCTCCCCCGACCGTGGAAATCGATACTGAGCTCGAGAGACCCAGTCCCGACAGCCGGCCGGCCATGATCACGATCACATCTCCCTTTTCGACGACACCAGCTTCCAGCAGCCGCTGTTCACCAATCTTCAGCATCTCTTCAGTCGTGTTTGCTTTATTGACGAGTAGTGGTTCGACTGCCCAGATGAGTGCGAGCTCGGAGAGAGACTGCGGGCGATGAGTGAGCGCGATGATTCGTTGATCGTGACGCAGTGATGAAAGTCTGCGTGCCATCAAACCCGACGCAGTAAAGACCGCCGTGACGGTAGTGCCCATTTCATCAGCGGCAAACGCAGCCGCTTCACTAAGCGCACGGCTCACACGTCCTGACTGTTTTCCCATCCAGGCGAACGCCTGATTGGGTGGATTCTCTTTACCGCTTTCTGCCGACTCGATGATGCGGGCCATCGTAGCTACTGCCTGCTCGGGATACGCGCCGGCGGCGGTTTCGTTTGACAGCATGACGCAGTCAGTGCCGTCCCAAACAGCGTTGGCGACGTCAGATGCTTCAGCGCGTGTCGGCCGTGGATTTGAGACCATCGACTGGAGCATCTGCGTCGCGGTAATGACCATCTTTCCCGCTTTGATTGAGCGCTCGATGATTCGCTTTTGATAGACCGGCACCAGCTCAACGCTCGTCTCGACGCCGAGATCACCCCGCGCCACCATGAGTCCGTCGGCAGCGGCGATAATTTCGTCGAGATGATCGATGGCTTCCGCCTTTTCGATCTTGGCGATGAGGGGCGCGTGGCCACCGGCTTCGCTAATCAACTTCTTCGCGTTTTCACAATCACTCGCGCGTCTAACGAATGAAAGCGCGATGTAGTCGGCGTTTTGTTCGACGGCCCACTTCAGATCGACGATATCTTTCTCCGTGAGCGAGTCGATCGGCAAAGCAACGCCGGGCAGGTTGATTCCTTTGCGCTCACCCAGCAAACCGCCGTCAATGACTCTCGCGACGACATCCGTATCCGTTGTGCTTTCGACGATGAGCGAGAGGGCGCCGTCATCCAGCAGCATTCGCGTGCCGCGTTCAACTACGCGTGGCAGGTCGTGGTAATTCGTGGAAACCTGTTGGTCGTCGCCAGTCACCGCTCTCGTGGTTATGGTGAAAGCCGATCCCGGGATCAGTCTTACCGGTTGATCGTCTTTCAGTTCGCCGGTGCGAATCTTTGGACCAGAAAGATCTACGAGCACGGCGATGGGACGGCCAACCTTTGCTGCTGCGGCACGTGCACGTTCGATGTCGACGGCCTTTTCTTCGTGCGTACCGTGCGACATATTGATCCGCACGCCGTTTGCGCCGGCGGCGATCAACTTTTCTACCATGTCCGGTTCCCGCGAAGCTGGGCCAAGAGTGATTAGAATTTTTGCTTTTCTCAACGTTTGAATCCGTCTGATATTTATTGCGTCTTTAATGCGGTTTCCACGGCGCTGTCCAGGTAAATACCTGTGTCTGAGCCATAACCCACGAAGCGTTGGACCAGTTGGCCCTGCCGATCGAAGACGAACGTCTGGGGAATCGCGTCACTGTCTGAAAGCAGCAGGCTGACGAGATCGTCGTCGGGCTTCGCGAGCGGATACAGAATGCCAAACTCTTTCGCGAAGGCTGGAATTTCCTGTTCATCACCTGGGCCGCCAACGTTTAGTCCGATAACCTGGAGGCCTTTGTCTTCATACTTTTTCTGTAGCCCGATCAAGTGCGGGATGCTGTCGCGACACGGGACACACCAGGTCGCGTAGAAATCGAGTATCAGCACCTTGCCTTTGTATTCAGAGAATACCGAGCGCTTGCCCTCAGCGGTTTGCCATCCCATGTTGACGATCGACGACGCCCGCGTTGGTGGCATGGGATAGGTTGTACCGGTTGGGGGATTAGATATCACCGGCGTCTTGTTCGAATTGACGGAGTCGTTACTGTTACAAGCCGTCAGCAATAAGCTAAGCAGCACTACCCTGTTAATCCTGAAAATCTTTGCAATCCTGTCAAAAACTACCGTTCGTTTCACAGCATTGCGAAGATTAACAGGATTAACAAGATGGGCCATGCTAGAACTCTTTATCTGAATCACTTTCGGTTGGGCTCGGTTCATGCTGGTCCTGTGGCACCGGCTCTCCGGGTACACGATACTCTCCCTCAACCCAACGGCCGAGATCTACGAGCTGGCACCGTTCTGAACAGAAGGGACGGAAAGAATTGTCTTTCCATTCGACTGGCTTACCGCAGGTTGGACAGTTCATGAATCTTGAAAGCCACTAAACGGCCCGCAACGCATCAAAGAGATGCCGGTCGTTTGATCAGTATTCGTCGTTTAACGAATGCGATCGTACCTTCGCGGCGCATGGCATTCAAGCGGACCGTGACGCTTTCACGGGTTGAGCCAACAATGGAGGCAATTTCACGGTGGGGAAGTGGGATATCAATCAGGACGCCTTCCGGTTCGGAAACCCCGTAACGCAGTGAAAAATCGGCCAACAGACTATCCAAACGGGCCGGAATAGCGTTCAAGGCAAAGTCAGCCAGACGGCGTTCAGCGTGATCGAGACGTTGACCGATCAACCGGAAAGTGTAATCATGAAGGCGGTCATCCTCAGCCATCCCCCGTTTGAAATCCCCGACCTGGATTCGCAGGAGCCTGGAGTTTTCATAGGCAATTGCTGAGTTCGCCCGTTGCCCCGCAGCAGAATAGAGAGCTGACTCTCCGAACAAGGATCCCTCAGGAAGGATGTCGATCACGGCCTCGCGGCTGCCGTCAGACTCGATTCGGCAAAGTTTTATGCGGCCATGAATAATCGCATACAGGCAATCGGCCGGTTCGCCGGCACGGTAAACGAAACGACGGCGACGAAAGTCCAGTACTACCGAACTGCGGGCCATATCACTTACGAGAGCATCGTCCAGTGTTAAGCCAAATTCCAAACCGCGGATTATTTCAGCGCGATCTTCCGCACTTAGATCTCGCGCACGCTTTTGTTCCTGCAGGGCATTCATCTCCATGTCCTTTTGGGCATCGAGTTCCGGTTTCCAGCTTGAATCGGTGTTCGCCGCGTGTTGCTCTTATTCAAAGTGGTCCTGTGCGGGTTTGTTTTTACGACGTTTGTAAGGAAACCCGCGCGATGTTCCCAGGCTTGTTACTCTCGATTGAATCTTTTTACGCGATGCTAGGGCGAGTACAGGCACGGCCGTTTAACCGAGGCCCGAACTGTAGCATGAAGCTTCCGAGCGCGCAAGAACAATAAGAAATAATACAAATTCGTTTTATGGAGTCAAAATCCAACATCCTCGTCGTCGACGATAATCCCGACAAACTCAGCCTGATTGAGGCGGCTTTGAGCCTCGCAGGCTACCACGTAACCACGGCCACGGACGGAGACGAAGCGCTCGCCGCAATCGAGTCGTACCAACCGGATCTGGTCATAACTGACGTGATGATGCCACGAATGAATGGGTACGAATTAGCCCAACGCATCAGGGGCAATCCGTTAACTAAGTTTATTCCCGTCATCATGCAGACAGCCGCCGGACGGCGCGCGGAAGACCTGCGCCGGGCTAACGAAGTCGGCGCCCTGGGCTATATCACTGACCCCACCGATCTCGATCTGCTCCTCGCCCGGACGAGAACGCTGCTCGAGTTCAAAGCCTATCTCGACGTTTGTGAGGAAGCGGCCTTTACAGACCATCTCACCGGCCTCGCTAACAGGCGTCGATTTGAACGACAGCTCGAACGAGAAGTCGGGCGTGTGCAACGCTTTGGGCACCCGTTCAGTCTGTTGATGATCGACATCGACAGGTTTAAGAACCTGAACGACAGCTTTGGTCATGACATCGGCGACGAAGCCATTCGTCGCATCGGCAAAGTCTTGCGCGAAGGGACCCGCGGCATCGATCTGGCCTCCCGAATCGGCGGTGAAGAGTTTGCCGTGCTGCTGGTGGAAACCAGTAAACAGGGCGGTTACGAAGTCGCTGAACGACTGCGGACGTCAATCAAACAACTCGAGATTCCAAACGCGAGGCAGATTACCGCGAGTTTTGGAGTTGCAGAATGTCCTACCGACGCGCAAACTGCTGTCGATATCCTGAAGGCGGCTGATGTTGCGTTGTACGAAGCCAAGCGAAGCGGCCGCGACAAGGTGGTGAACTCAGGGCCGCTGAAGTCGAACTCAGTAGCGGTGGGCGACGTACAAGGCGATGGAAATCTGGGAGTTGCATCGCGAGGATAGGATGGCTGACTACAAAGATAAGCTGGACGAATGGCAACAGGCGGCGCGGCGGAAAGCCCGCGAGCTCGACGAAAAATTTGCGATTTCAGACCTCGTAGGTGAGAGTGCTCGCGTAGCCAGTGAAGCGGCGAAGCGCGGTGCTGAAACGATGGCCAGCGGCGCCGAGCGTCTCAAGGCAGAAGCGGAACGGCTGACGGACGATGAAGAAGTCGGTGACGCGGCGAAGCGAGCTGCGACGGAGACGGTCAAAAACGTCAAGCGCGCGGGTAAAGTGGTGCGTGATGTTGCCGGTGACACTGGCAAAAGAGTTTATGAAGATGCGAAGACCTATTACGATCGGGCCTCGCATCTCTACGACACCGGCGCACGATTCACACGCGCATCGACCGCCGCGACCAGTGGACTACTGAAGGCGCGCGACTGGATCAAAGAGAATCCTGGAAAAGCTGCTGTCGTTTCTGTTTCGCTCGTCCTCGGTATCAGGGCGGGCGCTGCGTTTCCCGGTTTGGACGCTGTGCTGCTCGGGTCTCATCCACACTGGTTAACACACTCCGCGCTGCCGGTTTGGGGATTACAGAAAGCCGGCGAGAAGTTTGATGATTATCTGAAGAAGCAGGAAGACCTGATCTCGCGTGGTGAGCTGGATGAAGCCGCCCAACAGCGAATTGAATTTGAACGCAAGGTCGTGAAATACGTTGGCGCCCCACTGCTTGGCGCCTTTAGTTGCGCGGCGGGTGCGGCGATGTGGGCCCAGATCTTCCAGCCCGGTGCGATCACGGGTGCGCCGATCAGTTGGTTACTCGGCGGCAATCCATTCCTCGACGGTGTCTGGCTGTTCGCGAACGGCGTGATCTGTTTCCATCAGGGATATAAATTCTTCATGATCGCGTTGGCTAATCAGGATGAGGTCGTGCGCGTCGTGAGGGAGATCAAGGGGCTGCTACCGGCAGCCGTTTAGTATCCACAGATTACACAGATTTATTAACAATCTGCGTAATCTGTGGATGCTAACTGATCGTGATCGGGAACGGCAGGAAACATAACGCGAACACGATTAGCGTCACTATCGCGATTACAGTTCGTTTAGTCCCCAACGGCTCCATCAACGCCGGCTGTGGGTGTGGGACCTTCATCATCACTGCCAACAACACCGTGTAAAGAAACCCGCTCGGACTGCCGTGCAGCCAGTAACCCAGGACTGCCAGCACCGCCACAATCACAAACGCGACACGCCCGATAATTTTGTGGGCGCGGCCGCCGAAGACGGCGAAGGTCCCGTGACCACCATCAAGCTGACCCACCGGCATCAAGTTCAAACTCGTCACCAGTAATCCGATCCACGCCGCGAGGTAGTAAGGATTTGTCGGTGAGTTTTGATCCAGAGGAATTCCTGCCAGTTTACTGATCAACCGGAACAACAACGGGTCGTTGAAGTACATCAGGTTTTCAGACGCGGCTACCGGCGGACCGACGGTCAAAACACCCAACACAGCAATCGGAATAGCAACTATAAATCCCGCCAACGGACCCGCGAGACCAATGTCGAAGAGTGACCGGCGCGTGGGAATCGCAGATTTGATCTTGATGAACGCTCCAAAAGTGCCCGCCAAAAACAATGGCGGCGCCGGAATGAAAAACGGGAGTGTCGCATTCACTCGGTAGTAACGACATGCGAGATAGTGTCCCATCTCATGTGAAAACAGAATGGCGAGCAAAGAAACTGAAAACGTGACTCCTTCGCCAATGAGGGCCGGATGCGAAACGGCGTATCTCAAAACCTCTACGATCGAGTGGTAATAGACGAGTGGCAGATACAGCAGATAATCCAGTGGAGTGGAAAGTGGTGGTTCCGGGGTCGGTATGTCCGCCGGTGCGCTCCAGATGATTCCCGCCAGAGTTGTTGTGAGAACCGTGAGGATAAAGAGCGCGCCGTGAATCCGCCAATCACGCGCCGAAATCTTTGGTGTTCGATGTTCGACAAAGTCAAAACCCGGCGGTACTGTTCTAATCGATTCAGCCATTCGTCTAAAAACCTTGGATGCCGAAAAGGGGCGGCCACGGAGTGCCGCCCCTACAAATTGAATTTCTTATTTTCCTGCTGCTAAAACTCGTCGTCGTCGTTTGATTCATCAAGCTCACTATCGCCGTCGTCATGGGCCTGAAGTTCTTTGCCGGGCTTAAAGCGAATCGTTTTGCCGGATGGTATGGCGACCTCTTCTCCCGTCCGTGGGTTTCGTCCGACGCCTCGTTTCCGTGGTTTAACCACAAAGACGCCGAAACCACGGAGTTCGATTCGTTCGCCTCTGGTCAACGCCTCTTTCATCGAATGGAAGAGGGCTTCGACGGCCTGTTCGGCTTTCATCTTCGGCACGCCGGTTTTGTCAGCAACGCGATTGATGATGTCTAACTTGATCACGTCAAGGGACCTCTTTTCTGCCGCTCCTGCGAAGGCTATCCGCGGACTGCAAAAATGCAGGCGAGGATGATAGAGAGCGCCGCTAAAGCCTGTCAAGGTAAGAGGAAAAGCATATCCGCCGATTGCGCAGATAGACCGATTAAGCTAACCTCCAGACCGTTAGGATTAAGTTGGTTGAATTATGTTTGGAATACGAAAGCGCAGACCACCACCGTTCGGCGGCGTGCACGTCGACGACGACAAAGACATCCAGGAACACAAGCCTGAAGATGCGTCGCGGAACGATTTGTGGTCCGAAGCGCGTCTGCTACTTCGCGACCTGGTTTTTGCACTCATGATTGCGGTGCTGGTTGTCGTCTTCATCGTGCAGCCGGTTAAAGTTGAAGGCACCTCGATGTTGCCTCGTTTGCACGACGGCGAACGCATCTTCGTCAACAAACTGATTTACTACGACGAGTTTCGCTGGGCGCCCAAGATCGAACGGGGCGACATCGTCGTTTTCTGGTTTCCCGACGATCCCTCGAAGAGTTACATCAAACGTGTCATCGGTTTGCCGGGAGACATCGTCGAGGTTCACGAAGGAGTCGTCCGCGTGAACGGGCGCGACATCGAAGAAGATTATCTCGATCCGCGATTGAATTTGTCACACCGGAGCCAGGCGCCGACGAACGTGAGAGCCAATTATTACTTCGTGATGGGCGACAATCGCGACAACTCGAGCGACTCCAGAATCTGGGGGCTCGTTCCGAAAAAATATATTTACGGGAAGGCTTTGTTTCGCTATTGGCCACTGACGGCAGCAAGCGTGATACATCACGAGAATCTTACTCCCGTGCCTGGCACCGCGCCGCCGTACACGATTCCCGACGATCAGGATGAGCCGGTGGGTGAATCCTCGCCGCAACCCTCGATACCAGGTGGAGGGTCTCCACAGCCTTGATGCTCATATGATTGATTGGCTGCGTTACCTGCTGATGATTTTTTACGCGCCGGTTCGTGGTATGCGAGGCATGCGCGATCGCGGATCACTCGCGCCGGTGGCTGTAATCGCCGTCGTGGGACAGCTCCTCTATTCAGTCATAACCAAGAAGTTTGCCGGAATTCCGACGATTGGATCTGGCGGCGGAATCTATTCGGAAGTCTTCGAAGCCGCAAAGATTGTGGTTCTGGTCGCTATTGTCCTGGTCCCGATTCTCACTTTGATTGCGAACCTGTTTGAACGGCGGGGAAGTTTTCGCGTCGTGATCACACAGGAGTACGCGTCGGTGGCGGCGACGATGTTTTATGTTCTCACGGCGGCCAACATCATCAGCCTCCTGATTGCCGCGCTGCTGCACTACACGGGCGTGCAGGCGCAGCAAGTGGCAAGCATGATCCAACATGCGGATCAAACGCGCGCCATGTTACCGACCGATCCACAATTCCAGTCGGCGGCGGATCAGTTATTCAGTAACCCGGCACTACTTGCGTTACAACTCTTCGCCCTGCCTCGACTCGTGATTCTCGGTGTCGGTATTGATCTGGGTGTGAAAGACGCGTTCAGGATGTCGGGCATTCGAGCATTTGCTGTCACGTTTTTCGG
Source organism: Pyrinomonadaceae bacterium (assembly GCA_035694465.1). GTDB lineage: Bacteria > Acidobacteriota > Blastocatellia > Pyrinomonadales > Pyrinomonadaceae > PSRF01. The sequence continues at coordinate 56,657 of DASSFI010000077.1, forward strand.
GTCGTTAGCGGCAGTGTTTGTCATACCGATCTTCGAGGCGCTGCTTTCCGGGTTGCCACGGTCGCCATTTCTGCTGTTTCTGCTGTTTGTACTGGTACGCGGTTACTTCAGCGACATTCTCGGCAGTCATCGGGCGAAGGCGGCATTCAAGCAAAATCTTGAGTCAGCGACTTTGAATCCGGCAGACGCGTCCGCACATTACAATCTCGGGTTGATTCATCAGAGTCGTAGTGAGTTCGATCAGGCGCGCCAACGTTTTGAGCGGGCATTGCAGATTGATCCGGAGGAGATCGACGCCAGTTATCAACTGGGACGGATTGCGCGACAGCAAAAGCGATATGCGGATGCGATTCAAAACTTCGAACATGTAGTGGTAAGAAATCAGGCTCACTCGCAGTACGAGATTTGGCGTGAAGTGGCGGCGACGTACATTGCGGCGGGTCAGTTTGAAGATGCGCGCACGGCGTTGGAACAGTTTCTCGAGCACCGGCCGTCTGACCCGGAAGGTCTGTATCTCATGGGCCGAGCGCATGCCGGACTGGGACATAACCGTGAAGCGACGAGCCTGATGCAGGCGTGTATCGAGGCAGTGAAGACCGCGCCCGCGTATAAATATCGCGCCAGCAAACGCTGGCTGAACGAGGCGCAGCAGTTTATTAAAAGCAGTCAGTAGCTTTTACATCTTGTAAATCCTGTTAAATCCTGTTAATCGTGTAATCGTGTCTAAAATTTTTTACAAGATTTCAGGATGTACAGGATTCACAAGATGAAGAAAAGTCCCGCGCTCTTAGCTCTGGAGGATGGTCGTACGTTTCGTGGTCGGTCGTGGGCGGCCGAAGGTGAAGCGTGCGGCGAGATCGTTTTCAACACTTCGATGACGGGTTATCAGGAAGTGTTAACGGATCCATCCTACGCCGGTCAGATCGTCTGTATGACGTATCCGCTGATTGGCAATTACGGCGTTAACGAAGAAGACTCAGAATCGGCACGGCCGTGGGTCGAGGGATTTGTTGTTCGTGAGGCGAGCCGCATCAAGTCAAACTGGCGTTCAGAAGAGACTCTCGACTCATACCTGAAACGCTGGAACATCGTCGCGATCGAAGGGATCGACACGCGAGCGCTCGTGCGCCATATTCGCGACAAGGGTGCGATGCGCTCGTGTCTTTCGACAGTCGATCTAGACGAAAAGAGTCTGGTCGAAAAAGCGCTGCAATCGCCGCCGATGGAGAATCGCGAGCTGGCGAGTGTAGTTACTACGAGCGAGCCCTACGATTTTCCCGCCGCCGGCGAAGAACGTTTTCACATTGTCTGTTACGACTTCGGCGTGAAGAGAAACTCGCTGCGTGAACTGGCGCGACTCGGCGTGCGTACGACAGTCGTTCCGGCGTCAACTTCAGCCGCAGAGGCTCTGGCTTTCAATCCTGACGGTATTTTCCTGTCGAATGGTCCCGGCGATCCGGCGTCGATGAATAAAGAGGTCGCGGAAATTCGCGAGTTATTGAAAGCGAAGGTGCCGACGTTTGGGATCTGTTTTGGACATCAGTTGCTCGGGCGTGCGTTTGGCGGCAACACGTTCAAGCTCGTGTTCGGACATCGTGGCGGCAATCAGCCGGTGAAAGAGTTGTCAGGCCGGAGCGTTGAGATTACCTCACACAATCACGGTTTTGCAGTCAATGCGGAGAGTCTGCCGCCGGAAGTTGAAGTTACTCACATCAATCTCAACGATCAATGTGTGGAAGGAATGCGGCACCGCACCTTGCCGGTGATCTCAGTGCAGTACCATCCGGAAGCAGCACCCGGACCACACGACGCCGAACATCACTTTCATCGATTCGTGAGTTTGATGGAAACCGCGGATTTGACGGATCAGTAAAGCCGATTTTCACGGATCGATCATAGACCTTCCGGCAGCTTCAGTTCGCCCGTCGTAAGATCGGGACGCGCGCGCGTCATTTGTTCGGGCGTTGAATTGGTTTGAAGCTCTTCAACGTTCTTGGCGGCGAGTTCCGCAACTTTAACCGCATCGGAAGGTCCGGTTGGCTCAAGCAGATCCGCGATTCCCTCACTGCCGCGATGTTCCATCCAGTGTCGATAACTGACCGTGATGATCGCGACCACTGGAATCGCGAGAAAAATTCCCGCCACACCAGCTAGTTTCTCGCCGGCAAGAATCGCAAAAATTACCGCGAGCGGATGAAGATGAATACCCTGACCGATAAGTCGTGGATAAATCGCGTAGTCCTGAACAATTCGCAAAACCCCGAGGAACAGCAACACCAGAAACGCATTAAACGGACCCGCATGAAACAATGCGAGTAGCGCCGCCATGATCGCAATTGCCACTGGTCCAACGAGGGGCACGAACTCGAAAAATCCGGCCAGCACTCCCATGACGAGACCACCCGGCAGTCCCAGCACCGTGAAGCCGAGCGAGCAAACCACGCCGATGATCAAACATGCGGTTAACTGCGCGCGAATATAAGCAGCAAGCGTGCTGTTGATGTCCTGGAAAAACTCGTCGCCGCGCCAGCGCCAGCGTCCCCGCGGAAGCATCAACAACGCCGAACGCCGAAAGCCCTCCGCGTCTTTCAAAAGGAAGAAAGCAAGAATCGGAATCAATATCAGCCAGGGGATGTAAACAACATAACCCAGCGCTGACGAAGCGAATTCGGTAACCGTCGCACTGACCTTCTCAACTACCTTCGGCACCGCATTGTTTACAGCATCAATCACCGGCGGCGGCATTCGTCGCAGCCGTGAGTACTCGATGATTTGCTGTACTTTTTGGCCGAAGGTGGCCCAATACTCTTTGGCCTGCGTAGCGAACACAGGAAACTGATTGCTGAGGCTTGGCAGAATGAAGAGAATTACAAATACGATCACTGCCAAAATGATCGCGTACGACAGTGCAATCGCAGCGACTCTGGGGATGGCGATCGTCCGTTTGCCGATCGTTTTTGGTCGCCGTAAGAATTCGACCAGTGGCGACACGAAGTAAGCGAAGAAAATAGACAGCACCAGCAGCAGGATGATGCCGGTTAGTTTTGACAGTATCCAAAGAACGGCAATCAAAAAGAGTAGAACGATGGCGATCCGTAGCACAACGCGGTTCGATGGACCATAAGCCTCCACCGCTGCCCGGGCTGCGGTCGCCGCAGTGTCTTTGGTTGTTTGTCGATTCACTGAAACTATAGTCGCGCGTGCAGGCGTCCGATCAAATTGCCTACCGCTCTTTGATCTTGAATGCTCAACTCATGAAATACAACCCCAAATGTGTCGCCGGTTGAATGATGAACTACTTCGCCCGATAGCGAAAGGGCATCGTCACCGTCAAGCAACAACATTCCGAGATGATCTCCGATTTTTACGTTAGGACATGAGGGAAGATTGGTCACGCGCAAACCGCCCAGACTAATGTCCTGTGGTTCGCCGATTCCGAGCGACTCCTTGAGACTCTCGTCTTCGATAGCCAGAGTCAATCGCGACATGACGTAGTATCGGGGATAGCGTCTCCGATCGTGAGAGGCAAGTGAATTGTCATCGGGGGTGGTCATAATTCTCGATCCTCAGTGAGTCAACTCATTGTCGTCTTCGTCGTCTTCTTCGCCGTCAGTTTCGAGTGGCGGAGGTGGAGTTATGCGCGGTGCTGCCGGTTCCCAGACGAGGCCGCGCCATTCATCTGTTTCCCCGAGAAGCTGGAGCGCTGCGAGTGGATGGCCAGGATGACGCTCAATGCGAAGCACTTCCGCGATCACCTGGAGCTTCTCGCCTGATTCACCAAGCACTTCGAGACGTACCGTGCTGCCGACGTCTGGTAACTGTCGGGGCAAATGAACGAGTGTGCCTTCAGGGCCAACGTTCTCGGTGGTTCCTTCGGCAATGATGTGTGTTCCGCTCGGTTCGTCCCACTCAGCTTTGATTTCCAGGCTGGCGAGATAACGTGGTCCAGTGCGATTTTCTGTTTCCATTAATCGGGGCATAAGCGCGGGCCCTCCTCTTAAGGCAATGGGAATTCTATTCTTCTTCAGCTCTCAACTTTTCCAACACTGAAAAATCTTCCAGCGTTGTGACGTCACCGGCCACGGAGCCACTTGTCGCGATCTCACGCAAAAGCCTGCGCATGATCTTACCCGAACGAGTCTTTGGCAGCGCATCCGTAAAGCGAATGTCGTCGGGTCGCGCGAGTGCGCCGATCTCTTTGACAACGTGCGACTTCAGTTCCTGGTTCAACTCGTCTGACGCACTGTGTGAGCCTTCGAGGGTCACGAACGCGACAATCGAAGAGCCTTTGATCTCATCAGGACGCGCCACCACTGCGGCTTCGGCAACGGCGCCGTGCGACACAAGTGCGCTCTCAATCTCTGCAGTTCCAAGTCTATGTCCGCTTACATTAATAACATCATCGATCCGGCCCATTATCCAGAAATAACCGTCATTGTCCCGTCGCGCCCCGTCCCCGGCAAAGTAAATCCCCTCAATTTGCGACCAATACTGCTCCCGGTAGCGTTCATCGTCGCCCCAGATAGTTCGCAGCATCGACGGCCACGGCCGTTTTATCACCAGATAACCACCCTCATTTTCAGCCACAGGCTTGCCTTCGCGCGTCATGATATCAGCCTCAATGCCGGGAAACGGCTTCGTCGCGGAACCGGGTTTTGTCGCAGTGGCGCCGGGGATCGGAGTGATCATGATGGCGCCGGTTTCGGTTTGCCACCACGTGTCGACAATCGGACAGCGATCTTTGCCGATGATTTCGCGATACCACATCCATGCTTCGGGATTTATCGGTTCACCGACTGTGCCGAGCAGACGAAGACTTGATAGATCGTGCTTTTGCGGCCAGTGTTCGCCCCACTTAATGAACGCCCTGATTGCGGTCGGAGCAGTGTAAAAGACGTTGACGCGATGACGTTCGATCATGGACCAGAAACGATCAGGCTCGGGAAAGTTTGGTGCTCCTTCATACATCAGCACGGAAGCGCCATTCGAGAGTGGTCCATAAACGACGTAACTATGACCCGTCACCCAACCGATGTCGGCAGTACACCAGTAGAGATCTTCGTCTTTGATATCGAAGACCCATTTGGTTGTCAGGTGGGTTTGCAGCAGATAACCGGCAGTCGTGTGCAGAATACCTTTTGGTTTACCGGTCGTGCCGGACGTGTACAGGATGTACAGCGGATGCTCACTTTCCAACTCTTCCGCCGGGCACGAGGCATCAACCGTTTCCATCAACTCATGCCACCAGAAATCACGACCGGGTTCCATTTGTTGTGGTGAACCGGTGCGTTGGACCACGATACAAGCGTTAACGGATGGAGTTGATTTCAGTGCTTCGTCGACGGCTGGTTTGAGCTTCACTTCGCTGCCGCGTCGCCAGCCGCCGTCGGCAGTGACGACGAGTTTGCAACTGGCATCGTTGATACGATCGACGAGGGCAGAACTGGAGAATCCGCCAAATACGACTGAGTGCGTCGCGCCGATGCGGGCACAGGCGAGCATCGCAATCGCCAGCTCCGGTATCAGCGGCATGTAGAGCGCGACGCGATCGCCGGGTTGAATGTTTGCGTGCTTCAGTACGTTTGCAAACTTACAGACTTCGGTATGCAGTTGTTGATAAGTAAACGTGCGAGTCTCGCCGGGCTCACCCTCCCAGATCAGCGCGGCTTTGTTGCGTCGCCAAGTTCTGAGATGACGGTCGAGACAGTTGTAAGAGATGTTGATCTTGCCGCCGCCAAACCATTCCGCGTGCGGCGGGTTCCACTTCAGCACCGTATCCCACGATTTGAACCAGTGAAGTTCTTCGGCCATGCGCGCCCAGAAAGCTTCCGGGTCAGCCGCAGCCTCGGCGCGCAGCTTTTCGAGATCCGCCATCGACTGAATGTGTGCCTGCTCAGAAAAATTCTTTGGCGGTGGAAACAGTCGTTCCTCATGAAGAACTGATTCAATGTTGGTAACCGTCGACATGCGTGCTGTGTACCATACTTCTTAACCACAAAAAAGCGCAAAAAGCTCTAAATGAGTTATTCTTCAATTCAAATTAGTTATGAATCTTTACGTCGGCACGAGTGGGTACAGTTATAAGGAATGGAAGGGGAAGTTTTATCCGGAGAAGCTTCCGGCTACAGACATGCTCCGTTACTACGCGGAGCGCTTTCGTGCAGTTGAGTTGAACAATACTTTCTACCGGACGCCGCAACCGAGCATGGTTGAGAGTTGGAAGTCGCAGGTGCCTGAGAATTTCCGTTTCTCAGTTAAAGCTTCGCAGGGAATCACTCACTTCAGACGGCTCGCAAATGCAGGCGACGCGACTCGCCGCATGCTGGAAGCAATCGCGACACTCGACGATCGTCTGGGTGTTGTGATCTTCCGACTCCCGTCCGACATGAAGAAGGATCTCACGCGACTAAAAACCTTCCTGAAGCAACTCCCGAGCGAAACACCCGTTGCTTTCGACTTTCGCCATCCGACCTGGTTTGACGAAGACGTCTTTAAACTCCTGCGCGACGAGAATCGCGCGCTCGTGGTTTCAGACACTGAAGATCTGCCAACGGTTTACAGAGAGAAAACTGCCGACTGGGGTTACCTGCGTTTGCGACGAATGAAGTATTCAGAAGCGGAACTGAAGAAGTGGATCAAGTGGATGACGGCGCAGCAGTGGAAGGATACCTACGTGTTCTTCCGGCATGAAGATGAAGGAACTGGACCAAAGCTCGCGGCCCAGTTCCTCAAACTAGTCGGTTTATCCACAGATTAATTCTCTTAATCGGTTGAATCTGCGGAATCTGTGTTTTAGAAGTTGCCTCCACACGCTTCGTGCGGGCAGTCGCAATCGATTTCGATCGTATCGCCGGCGCCTTCACATGAAGCACTGCAATACTTGCCACCCGGTTGGGGTGGGCAAGTGCAGGGTGGATTCTTACACTTGTTCTCGTCCGCCATGGGATCCTCCTCGTAGCTATCAGTTTCTTGGGGGTTGCATGCAAAGAGTAGCAACTAACCGACGGCTCTCGCAATCTCGGCTGCAACGCGCGCGTTGTTCTCAAGCAGTGCGATGTTCGCTCGCAACGTTGCGCCGCCACTTCGTTCCGCCATTTGACTCAGCAGAAACGGAGTTAATGCTGCTCCGGTGATTCCTTTCGATTCTGCGTCTTCCAATGCGGTCGCCAAAACCTGTTGGAGCGCTTCCGCCTGAACTTCAAACTCTGCCGGAACAGGCACGACTACAAGCAGCGCTGACTGCAGACCCAGGGCTCGTTGCGCCTTGAAGATGCTCGCAACATCCTCGGCTGAATCCGCTCGCACGTCGGTTTGCAGTCCACTTTGTCGGGAGTAAAACGCCGGCAACTCGTCGCACTGATAGCCGACAACTGTTACACCGTGTGTCTCCAGCCACTCGCGTGTGGCAGGTAAGTCGAGCACGATCTTGGCTCCTGAACAGACGACGATGATCGGCGTATGTGCGAGTTCGGGAAGATCGGCGGAGACGTCAGGCAGTGAGCCGCGATGAATGCCGCCGATACCGCCGGTTGCAAAGACTTTTATTCCCGCGCGATGTGCAATCCAAATGGTCGAAGCGACCGTGGTCGCGCCGTTCCAGCCTCGCGCGACGGCGATGGCGATATCACGCGTGCTGATCTTTCGGATGTCTCTGCTGTCAGCGAGTAGTCGGATCTGATTCTCGTCGAGTCCGGCAGTTAATTTGCCGTCGAGAATTGCCATCGTTGCCGGTGTGGCGCCGCCTTCACGAACAACTGCTTCCAGTCGATTGGCTGTTTCGAGGTTTTGCGGACGCGGCAATCCATGCGCGATCACCGTCGACTCAAGCGCGACCACGGCACGTTGCTCGCGAAGTGCATTTGCTACTTCCGGAGCGATGTTAAGAAGTTCGTGCATTGGCAGTTGCTGCTTTCGTCAGAGTAAAAATAGTGCCGCCTGAATCGCGTGGTTCCCACGCAATGCGCGCATCGATCATGCCCGCGCGTGCCCGCATGTTGGCGAGACCACGGCCTTCGGAATTTGTGTGCTGCGATTTAAACGGCCGCCCGTTGTCTTCAATGCGCAAAGAAAAATCACCTTCCTTTGGACTCATCACAAACATCTTCACTTCCGTCGCCTCCGCATGACGCCAGATGTTGTTCACCGCTTCCTGCACGATACGATAGATCTGCATCTGCACACTCGGCGACAGCTCGCTGCGCTCTTCAATGCCATCGTCACAATGAAATTCGTAAACAAAGCGTTTCTCGGCGGGCGCGTCCAGCACCGCGTGCGAGAGCGCAAACTCGAGCGCCGCGGCGAAGCCGACGTTTTGCAACACCGACGGACTGAGATCTTCGCAGATGCGACGCACTTCCTGCGAGATCGTTTCGATCTCACTTCTCAGCGCCACGGTCGGATTACTACTGGTTGAATCGCCGTTCGCTTTGATCTGATCGGTCAACAATGCGAGATGTCGGAGATCGGCGAGCGTTTGATCGTGCAGATCGCGAGAAATCCGTCGTCGTTCGCGTTCGGCCTCGTTCGCCAGGTTCAGACGCGCGTCGGCAAGATCGCGATTAGCGTCAACAAGCGCCGCACTCGTCGCCACGATTCGTCGTCGTTCGAGGATGGCCCACAACAGCGCCAGCAACGCGAGTGCTAAGAGAATTGCGAGCGCTGTCGACGTCCAGGGGAAGGGGGCTTTAGCAACGGTGAATGAAAAACTCAGCGGCGCCGAAGCCGTCAAATCTTTTGTAAAAGCGCGTGCGGTTACGGTGTAGGTGCCGGGTTTCAAGCCTTCCATCGTAAACTGCGGATCACGCGACAGTTTCTGTTTGATCGACTGGCCCTTGCTGTCTACGAGTGTAAATGCGTATTGAAACTGCTCCGGAAACGTGCGGCTGCTGATTGCCGTTACCTCGAGCAAAAGACTGTTCTGCGGATATTCGAGATTCAGACCTGCCTTCAACTCCGATGGTGCATGCACGCGTTTGCTGAGGATTCGCGTGGCCGATAACGACGGCTCAAGTCGTCCGGGTTCGTAGCGCGCGACGCCGCGATTCGTCCCGATTAGGACGAGGTCGCTGCCGTCAGCTCGGCGTAACGGTTGAACCGCGAAAACATTTTGTGACGGCAAACCCTGTTCGGAATCGAGCTCTGATACGACTGGTCCAACCACCGGATCGAGCAAAATCCGCAACAACGCATTCCCGCGCGTACCACACCAAACTTCGTTTGTTTTTTCTGACTGGATGGGAAACAAAAAGCGCGCGTCGATGTTGGGCACGGAGAGACTGCATGCTGCTCCGGGCCGGCACAAAAAGATTCCCGAACCGGTCCCAAACCAGATCGAGCCATCAGTAGTTCGCACCATCGATCTGACCGCGGTGCCTTTGATCGGCGCGAACGCAGGCTCGTCGCGAATCGTTTTTCCATCCGAGACAAACACGCCGTCCCGGTTGGTGCCGATCAGGATTCGTTCTTCGCCATCGGCGAGCAGGCTGAGAACTTCACGACCGGTGGACGGAGTGTTGGGCCACGTGAGACTACTGCGCCCGCCGTCTAAACGATCGATGCCACGACCGTAAATCGCAAAATACGTCGCGCCGCGAAACTGGATAATCGCACGCACGCTTCCGGTCGTATCGGGTCCGCCCGAGCCGGTCTCGACGCGCGTGAATGCCTGCTCTTCCAAACGAGATGATTGTTTTGGCGCGACGTAGAGACCGCTGGCCGAAGCGACCAGAAGGCGCTGCGATTTATCTTCGGCGACTGCGTAAATTGTGTTGCGGCCGAGACCAGGAACGGGATTCCACGTCGCAGTTTCATCGTCGTAGACAAAGAGCCCGCGATTCGTGCCGGCGATACTGCGACCGCTGCTTGATTGAAAGAGTGAACGAATGAAGTTTGTGTCGGCGTTGTCGCCAACCGTCTCGACCCGCGGCGCGTGTGGATCGTAACGACAAACGCCACGGTCAGTTCCAAACCAGATAACACCTTCCCGATCCGCGAAGATCGCGTAGACGTGATCGGAACGGAGTCCGCCGGCCGTTCCATCGAAGGTGAAACGTTGCACTTTTGTCTTCGAAACGCGAAAGACGCCGCGTCCATCGGTGCCAACCCACATCTCGTCTTCGATTCGCTGCAACGACATGACTGGACCAGTTGGCGCTTCGTTACGTTTCAGAGAGGAGACTTCGTCACCTGAGAGTGCGCCCGGCTCTTCTTTTCGAGCGCGCGCGCCGACCCAGAGATTGCCGTCCCGATCGCGTTCGAGGGCGTTGACGAAGTAGGTCGGCGGTTTCATCTGGCTTTCTTTGGCGACGCCGTTTGCGATTTCCAGTACGCCACGACTGAGTGTGCCGACAAAGATGCGTCCGTTCGCGACGCTGATACTGGTGAGCGGAAGTGCTCCGGGTCGTTCACGATCACTGCTTTCCAACGGTTGATTCAAGAGTTCGCGAGTGTCGATAACGGTGCGGCTGATGGTGGTGGCTTCGTTGTCGGTGATGCCACTGTTTACGGTGGTGACCACGACACGCGCGCGACACTCGAACACACGGCCTTGTTCCGAGGTCATGATCGCTGAGCCGGAAGGATCGGTGACGATCGCGGTAATTGGTTGGCCGGCGGTCTCGTTTACTTTCAGGAATTGGCCGTCATGAAAACGAGCTGCACCGGCATCCGTTCCGATCCAGAGCGCGCCGTCTTTATCCGTTTGCAGCGCGAGTATGCGTCCGGTGGGCAACGCCGGGTCGTTGATCGTTTGCGTTCTGCGTCCGTCAAATTTCGCCAGCCCGGTCTCAGTTCCAAACCACATCGCCCCGTCGAGTGTCTGCGCAATTGCGCGCACGCGATCCGATGGCAAACCATGAAACAAAGTCACGGCGCCCCATTGATGCAAACCGGTGATCGGTGTTGGCGAAGGTGATGGAGACGGCGACGGCGAAGGAGACGGTGACGCAGTTGGTTGCGGTTCACCCGTCTGTGCTGAACCAGCAAAAGGCCAAACTATCCACAACAAGGCACAAATCGCACAAACCAATATCAGTAATCCTTTTGTGCTTTTTGTGCCTTTTTGTGGCCTCATTTCTTTTTTGAGGCGAGTTCTCTTTTTTGCTCTTCGTTAAAGCGCTTTTGATCTTTCTCGAGCCAGCCTTCGAGATCCTTTGAGGCTTTCTCGAGCTCGTCGCTATTCAAAAGCCCACGACGCAGCGCTTCAAAAAACGCTCGGGTGCGAATGTTGTAGGCGAGTTTCTCGTACGCTTCCTGATCGGTGCCTTCAGGGAGCGACACGAAAAGTTTTTCATAAAGCGTGGCCAAACGACTCTCAACGCCACGCAAACTCAGCGAACACTTGCGCGCGATGGCCCAGTTCGAAAGTCCGAGTGCGAGATAGTAAAGTGCTTCAGCTTCAAATTCAGTCAGTAGAGGTCGCTTGAATGAATCCTTGAACGCGGGATCGATCATGTCGGCGCCGTCTTCGAGCACGGCCGCGACGAAACGTAGAAAGCGCGATTCCGGGTTGTTCTTGTGAATGAATCCGTAAGCCGGAGGTGGAGCGACCGACTTCACGATCTTGCGAATTTCGTTGATATAAATCTCGTGCGGAAACTGGGTCCAGAAGATGATGCGCGCGGTCGGAAAGTCGCGCCAGATGGCGCGCGCTGCCTTGACGCCCGAGAGTTTCGGCATCTGGATGTCGAGGATACAGACATCCGGTCGCTCGTCGAGAGCGATTTTCACGGTCTCCTCGCCGTCGCCTGCTTCAAACACGGGAACGTGTGATGGAAACTCCTTTTCAAGAATCTCGCGGAGGTAATGGCGCTGGGCCATGTTATCTTCAGCAATCAGGATTGACATTACGATTGATGATAACGCGGATGACGCGGATTGAAAATCCGATCTGCGCTGAAAGGTGAACTAATGAGATTGAATAAATTCGCCGGCCTTTTTCTCATACTTTTGACTGCATTTTCATCGATCACTGCCCAGACGCGTGACGAACGACTCTGGCAGCGGGCGTTGCAGATTCACCGGCGCGCCATCGTCATCGATACCCACAACGACGTCACGACGCCGATGACGAACGACGATTTCGATCTGAGTGGCACTCCGCCGCCGCCGTACCGCACCAGCATCGAACGGATGAAGAAAGGCGGATTGACCGCGGAATTCTTTTCGCTCTACGTAAAACCATGGTACGTCGAACACGGCGGCTCGACGCGTCGGACTCTCGACATGATCGATTCTGTCTATCGTGCGGTAGAACGCCATCCGCGAGATCTCATGATCGCAACTACGGCCGCAGATATCCGCCGTGCCAAGCGGCAAGGGAAGATTGCGGCGCTGATGGGAATCGAAGGTGGACACGCGATCGAGGATTCGCTGGCGACGTTGCGTGAGTTCTATCGTCTCGGCGTCCGTTACATGACGCTCACCTGGAACAACACGAATAACTGGGCTGATGCAGGACGTGGCGAGAAGAAATTTAACGGCCTCAGCGACTTTGGCAAGGAAGTCGTCCGCGAGATGAATCGTCTCGGTATGCTCGTCGACGTTTCGCATGTGTCGGACGACACGATGAGCGATGCGCTCGACGTTTCGAAAGCGCCGATCATCGCTTCGCACTCGTCGGCGCGCGCGCTCAGCAACGTCCCACGAAATATTCCGGACGATCTACTGCGACGGATCGCGAAAAATGGCGGCGTCGTGCAGGTGAATTTCTACAGCGTGTTTGTTGACACCGCCACCGTCTCGCCGCAGAGTGCCGAACGCGATCGGCGCATCAAAGCGCAACAGGATGCGATCGACGAGAAGTACAAAGACGATCCGGAACGACGTGCCGAGGAGAGCGACAAACTCGAAGCCGCGAATCCGTTGCCACCGCTTCCGATCTCAAAGTTGATCGATCACATCGATCACATCGTGAAGATCGCGGGTATCGATCACGTCGGCATCGGCGCTGATTTTGACGGCGCGAACGACATGCCCGAAGGCGCGCAGGATGTTTCGATGTTGCCAAACATCACTTACGAGTTACTCAAGCGTGGCTACAGCGAACGGGATATCCGAAAGATCCTGGGTGAGAATGTGTTGCGGGTGATGGCGGAAGCGGAACGCGTCGCGCGGACTTCGAGCAAATCCATTAGTGGCGACGGCAGTCTACAAAGAATAAAAAAATGAGCACGGCGCATTAGCAACCGTGCTCCAAGCAGAAAAGAAGAGAGTCTTTATCAATCAGCGATTCTGTCCGCCGCGATTCTGACCACCGGATTTACCGGTGTCGAAATCCTCGTCATCGTCGTCGTTCAGATTTCGCGCTCCTTTTTGACCACTCTGCTGGCCACCAGTGTGCTGACCACCGTGTTCGCCCATCTGGCCACCACGTCCCGGTGATTGACGAACAAAGTCCTGGTCGTCCTTCGTACCCATGTTTCTCTGCGCATCATCATTCTTCATTCTGTCGTCTGCCATGTGATTTCCTCCCCATGTTCGATGGTTTTTAGTCCGCTGTTGACCAATCAACCTCCGTGCCATTTTGCGATTGAGCGGTAAATCGCATTTTGAGGCTAAACGCTGAGGTAAGAGGAGTTCTGAAAACGAACTGCCCAGAAATGAAATCATACACACGCATGATATTATGCTTGGTAATCAATGACTGCCGCAGGTCTCTATTTGCACATTCCGTTTTGTAGTTCGCGTTGTTCCTATTGCGACTTCGCCACCGGTCTGTACCAGGAGGGACTCGCCGGTCGTTACGTTGAGGCGCTCGTCAACGAGATCAAATCTTCGCGTTACAACGGCGAAACTGCTGATACGATTTATTTTGGCGGCGGCACTCCGTCGCTGCTGACACCTGCACAACTCGATATGATACTCACAACTGTCCACAACAGCTTCAACGTCGATCCGAAGTCGGAAATAACGTTGGAGATAAATCCCGGCAGTGTGAATGATGAGAAACTGCGCGCGTTCCGCGACAGGGGCGTGAATCGTGCGAGCTTCGGCGCCCAGACGTTCGACGACGCTGAGCTCGCCAAACTGGGCCGCTCGCATACAGCCGCCGATACACTAAATACTTTCGCCGCCCTACGTCGCGCCGGTTTTGAGAATGTCAGCTTTGATTTGATCGCGGGACTGCCCGGGCAGACGCTCGCCGGTTGGCAAAGAAACATCAAGCAGGCACTCGAACTTGAGCCCGAACATCTTTCGTTCTACCTGCTCGAAGTCCATTCAGGGACGCCGCTGGCAGAACACATTCGACGCGGCATTCAGCCCGAACCTGACGACGACCTCGCGGGTGTGATGTACCAATGGATGCTGGAAGCGGCCGCGGTTTCAGGTTACGAACACTACGAGATCTCGAATCTTTGCCGGCCATCGTTTCACTCCAGACACAATGTCAAATACTGGACTGGCGACGCCTATTACGGTTTTGGTTGTTCAGCACATTCTTACGACGGCGCCACGAGACGCTGGTCTAATCATCGCGACGTCTTGAAGTATGTAACTGTAGTTGAGGCGGGGGAGTCGCCGATAGTTGAAGAACAGGAGTTGAGCGAGGCGGACGTTCGGGCTGAGGCTGTGTTTCTGGGTATGCGACTCATGCAGGGCGTCGATCTGTTGCGCTATCGTGAATCGTTTGGCGTTGATTTGCGTGACGAACATCGAGACGATCTCGACCGCTTCTGCAAAGCCGGCCTGCTCGAGCTGGACGGCGACATGATCAGACTGACTCGCACGGGCGCTTTGTTGTCAAACGAAGTGTTCGCCGCGTTTGTATAGACTAACGAATGATTATCGCGATCGATGGTCCATCAGGCTCGGGCAAGTCAACGCTGGGCCGGTTGTTAGCACGCGCATTGAACCTGCTTTATATCGACACCGGTTCGATGTATCGCGCCGTCGCGCTCGCCGTTATTGAAGCGAACATCGATCCGGCAGACAAAGATATGGTTACTGCGCTGGCGAATGAGATCGAGATCGATCTGGAAGGCGACCCGGATTCGTTAAGAGTATTGCTCAACGGGCGTGATGTAACGGATCAAATTCGCACTGAGAGTGTGACTGCAATGTCATCAATCGTCTCAACGATTCCCGGGGTGCGACGTGCGATGGTTGAACGGCAGCGAGCAATTAGCAGGCGTGGAGCGGTGCTGAACGGACGCGACATCGGCACAGTTGTTTTTCCGCAAGCTGACTTCAAATTCTTCCTGACTGCGAGACCGGAAGAACGAGCTGAGCGACGTTACAATGAAGATCAATTGACGGCACATTCGTCAGCAACCCTCGCGGAGACGCTGGCGGAGATGGTTGAACGTGACCGGCGTGATTCAACCCGCGCTGACTCGCCATTAAGAGCGGCCGATGACGCGGTGATTCTCGACTCAACCGGCAAAGGTATCGATGAAGTCTTTTCAGAGATGATGTCTAAAATTAAATCTGCGTAATCTGTGGATACATGTTCACTGGAATCATTGAAGAACTCGGCAGCGTTCGTAGCATCGAAGAGCGTGGTGAAAACGCGCGCATTGTTATCGCTGCGAGCGTTGTTACAGAAGGAACGAACCACGGCGATTCGATCGCAGTCAACGGCGTCTGCCTGACAGCGCTCGACATTCAACCCGACTCGTTTGCGGCAGACATTTCGCGTGAAACTCTCCAGCGTTCCACGCTTGGCAGGTTACGACCCGGCGTGCCGGTCAATCTCGAACGCTCGGTCACCCCCGCGACACGACTGGGTGGTCACATCGTTCAGGGACACGTTGATGCTCGCGGACAATTCGTCGGAGTCGAGGATCACGGCGAGTCGTGGACTGTCCGGATTGCCTATCCGAAAGACATCGGTCGCTACCTTGTTTTCAAGGGTTCTGTGGCTGTCGAGGGGATTAGCCTAACGATTGCGGCACTCACCGAAGATTACTTTGAAATCGCAATCATTCCGAAGACCTGGGAAGTCACAAATCTCTCACAAATAAAGCCCGGCGACGACGTAAACCTCGAAGTCGACGTCATCGGGAAGTACGTGGAACGACTGCTCAACTACAAACATTAGAATCAGGCCATTTGTGCCCTTTCGTGGCCATTTACTTTCGGGTAACATGAGCCCGTGCCTATTGCGACTATTGAAGAGGCCGTTGCCGATATCCGCGACGGCAAGATGATCATCATCGTGGACGACGAAGATCGCGAGAATGAAGGCGATCTGGTCTGCGCCGCTGAGAAGGTCACGCCCGAGATAATCAATTTCATGGCCCGGCATGCCCGTGGTCTGATTTGCCTGCCGCTCACGGAAGACCGTTGTGACGATCTCCACCTGACCACGCAGGTCGCCGACAACACTTCGTATCTCGGCACGGCTTTTACAGTTTCCATCGACGCCCGCCGCGGTATCACGACCGGAATCTCAGCCGCCGATCGAGCCACGACGATTCTTGTCGCCGTCGATCCAAACTCGCGTCCACAGGATCTTTGTCGTCCGGGCCACATCTTTCCCCTGCGCGCCAAGAACGGCGGCGTGCTTGTTCGTCCCGGACAAACAGAAGCCAGTGTCGACATCGCACGCATTGCCGGTCTATATCCCGCGGGCGTGATCTGCGAGATCATGAACGAGGATGGGACAATGTCGCGCCTGCCACAGCTCGAGGAATTTGCCGCGCAGCACGATCTTAAAATGATCAGCGTTGCCGAGTTGGTGCGTTACCGCATTCGCAAAGAGACGCTGGTCCGGCGTGTTGTCGAAACGGATCTGCCGACGGTTTACGGTCGCTTTCGCGCCGTTGCCTTTGAGAATGTCATTAACGGCGACGTGCACCTCGCGATGGTGATGGGCGAGGTTGCTACCGACGAGCCGGTGCTGGTGCGGGTTCATACCGAGAACGTGACCTGCGACATGTTTGGTTCCCTCATCGACGATACCGGTTTCCAACTTCATACGGCACTCGAGAAGATCGCAGCAGAGGCGCGCGGCGTCGTGCTCTATCTGCGGCAGCGGGAGCACAGTCTGGATTTGGTCAACCAATTGCGTACGTACGAAGTCATGCAGCAAAGAGGAATCAGTAAACGAGACGCAAGTCTGGAAACAGGTTACGGAATCGATCGCGATTATGGCGTGGGGGCGCAGATTCTCCACGATCTCGGGTTGCGAAAAATTTTACTGCTTTCGAATCATCCCCCCAAAGTAACAGCTCTTGAAGGTTTTGAGCTGTCAGTGGTCGGCAATGTTCCGCTGGGCCAACCTGCATCACTAAAGGACCAGCAGGGCGTCGCCGATGAACCTAAATGAGATTGCCGTCGATTGGCCCATTAGCCACAAGCGATCTTTTTGTGACTTTTGGTGCTTCTTAGCGGCACTTAAGTTCTCTCCCTCTAGAATCAAACTTTCCCCTGAGTCGCGCGTCGACTGTAGGTTATGAGTGTAGAAAAAAAGCCCACGATAGCGAGACGTTGGCGTCGTTTCACCAGGCGTCATGCTTATATCGCCGCCGGCATTGTCGGCGCGGGGGCGATTTTGCTTATCCTGGTGGTCCTGTTCCTGTTTCGACTGGGCTACGTGGATCGTTACGTCGCGAGCCAGATCAAAGACACGTTTGCAAACTACGGCATACGCGCGGAAATTCGCGACTTTCACGCCAGTTTCCCGCCGCGTACTGTCGAGATGGACAACGTGGAGCTTTACGATTCAGTAACGGGCGATCGACTCGGCAAGATCGACCGTCTGCTGGCGACAATCAAGATTGAAGATCTTTACGCTCTAAACCTCCAGCGCAACATCAATCTTGAAGATCTCAAGATGGAGGGCGTCGAATTTTGGGTCAACTTCGATAACGAGGGACGCTCGAATTTCCGCAACATTCACATTCCGCCGCCGGAGCCCAACCGGACGATACTCTTCGCGTACTCAGCCGCCACGATCGAAATCAAGAATGGCGTGGTCCATTACGGCGATGTGCGTCACGAGATATCCGGCGAAGGCCGGAATCTGAGCGTCATGGTTCGACCCGATGATCCGAACGTTCCTATCGGCTCGCGCATGACGTCGATTAATGTGACGCTCTCGAATTCAACCTTTGCCTACGACAATCGGCCCATCAACAATATCGATATAACGGCACGCGGGCGTTTCAACCAGGAACGCGCCGAGATTCAGGAGCTGGTGTTGAAATCACCGGTTGCGGAAGCGAAGCTCGACGGCGTCATGGACGACTGGCGCGCGCTTCGTTATCAGATGAACGTCACCTCGGACGTCGATCTGACGCAGTTGTCAGACACTTTGCTGACTGGCACGGCTCTTCGTGGCGCGGGTAGCTTCAGCGGGACGATTGCAGGCGAAGGCGATCAATTTAAACTCAACGGTCAGATCAAGTCGGATGCGTTGGCAGCCGACAACGTGCGACTGCAGGGACTGAACGTGAGCGCGAGTGGATCGGTGCAAGGACGGAGTTACGAGATCAACGGGAAAGCCGTCGCTGATTTACTGAATGCCGGAGATTTTCAGATC
The DNA here is from genome assembly GCA_035694465.1 of Pyrinomonadaceae bacterium. GTDB lineage: Bacteria > Acidobacteriota > Blastocatellia > Pyrinomonadales > Pyrinomonadaceae > PSRF01. The sequence continues at coordinate 75,141 of DASSFI010000077.1, forward strand.
AACTCGCTACAGCTTGCCGGCAACGTGATGGGCACGGGGACAAACTTCCGTTGGATCGGCGAGTTACGCGCGGTGGCTGAGAAGAGTTATGGAACAACACTTACCGGTCTGATTCTTCGCGACGCGCGTGCAGAGGTGAACGAAGGAGTGTTGACTGCATCGTCGGCGCAGTTCACCGCAAATGGACTCACCGCTTCGGGCGCGAAGGTCGACGGTATCACCGCCTCAAACCTGCAACTGCGAAAACAAAACGATGTAACTACCGCGACAGTCGCAAACGTCAAAGCGGGAACCATTTCGGCGTCAGGCGCGCAGGTTAAGGGTGTCACCGCGAACAACATCGACATCAACGATCGTGGCGGAGTTACGAGCGTGGTCGTGAAAGACGTGCAAGTCGGAGCGACGAGCGCGGCAGGTGCGGAGATTGGAACCCTCAACATCGCGGGTGTTCGATTGTCGGTGCGGAACAGACGAATCGAAGGCTCAACCGCCGATATTGACGCGGGGACGGTGAAGTTCGCCGACGGCCAGGCTGAAAACGTCAAACTCGCGAAACCGGTGTTTGTCGTTGAACCTTCGGGCAGCTATCGCGCGACAGCGGATTTGAGTATCGGTGGCGGCGTGTTGGGCCAGATGACCCTGGGCCAGGCGCGCGCGAACGTTGTGGCGACGAATCGCGAGGTTCAGTTCAACAACTTTACGGCGGATATTTTTAAGGGACGCGCGGCTGGAAACGCTCGCGTGGCTATCGCGAAAGGCGGTAGCTCTCAGGTAACTGCGGACTTCAATGATCTCGACATTGCCGGGCCACTGACCGCACTCGCCGGCAGCGCGGTTCCGCTCACCGGGCGTGCGACTGGTCGGGTAGATCTCACTTTTCCAGGCACGGAATTCAAACTCGCTTCGGGAACCGTCACAACACACTTGACCGCGGAAACCGGCGAGACGAGTGCGGATCGAATTCCGATCACGGGCGAAGTCGCGATGCGCGCTAATCGCGGCACGTTTGATATCCAACAGGTCAACCTGCAAACGCCGGCCACGCGACTGACTGCAACTGGTCAATTCTCATTCGATAACGATTCGAACCTGACCGTCGATCTGAACTCGTCAGACGCGGCTGAGTTGCAAGCCGTTTTGATTTCCTCAGGTCTATTGCCTGAAGTTGAAAAGCAGATGACGAGCTACGGAATTGAGCTTGGCGGTCAACTCGCTTTCAACGGAAACATTCGCGGCCGTCTCGACTCACCAAATCTGAATGGAAAAGTTTCGGTCGGTACGCTCATAGTCAATCGCTATGAGGTTGGTTCGTTGTCCGCGTCGATTTCGATGAACGACGCGGAGATCCGAATTCCGGACGGCGCGCTCGCAGAACGCGATGGCGGCGGTGTGCAATTCTCTTTGATTGCGCCGCGCAACGGCGAGAACAACGCCTCGTTGAACGCCACCCTCGATCGTTTCAGTGCTCGCACGTTGCTGGCGCTTTCAAACTTCAGCGGGAATAAGCAGTTGACCTCGGACACGCAGTCAGACATATCCGGCAACGTAACTGTAACTGGGATTCCGAATGCGATGAGCGGCAGCGCGGATCTGCGTTTTGGACCAGGCAAACTTGCCGGCGAACCGCTGCAAAGCATGCTCGCGAAGGCGACATTCAATGGTCCTAACGTCAACATCGAGAGTATCGACGTGCAGCTCGTTGCCGGTCATATCGTCGCCAACGGCAATCTCAACACGAAGAGCCAGGTATTCGACTTTCAGGGCAAGGCCGAAGGAATTCAACTTGCCCGCCTCGCGGCGCTTGCAAGCAGACCCGGATTTCCGGCAGTCACGGGCATTGCAGACTTCACGGCCCACGTCTCCGGCAACCTTGCAGATCAAGACCTGTCTGCGTACCAGATTACCTTCAATGGTGAAGGTCGTGATGTGACGATCAACGGCCGTCCGGCAGGAACCGTCGCACTCGTCGGCAAGACTGAGAACCAGCAACTCAACATCACCTTCACGACCGGCGTGCTTGGACCACCGCAAGTCGTCGCGGCACAAGTTAGTCTGGCCAGTCCAAATCTCGCCGCAAATATCGAAACGACGTTCACCAACGCCGATCTGACGAACCTGTTTCAGATCGCGATGCCGGGAAGCGCTGTGCGCGTTACCGGACGAGCGAACGGAACGGTCAAAGCAACCGGCAATCTGCTCGACGACGATCAGAACTTTTCACTCGCGGGTTTGTCAGGCACCGCAAACTTCTCAGAGCTGAGCTTCCGCGTGGAAGACGTTCAACTCAGTGCGACGACGCCGCTCGTGGTTAAATTCACGCCCAGCGAGATCACCTTCGATCAAACGAGGTTTACGGGACCGGGCACAAACATCGTGCTTGACGGCACGCTCGCAACTGCCAGCGGCGGTCGCCAGAATCTCAACGTCAACGGCGATCTGAACCTGCGTGTGCTCAACGGCGTTTCGCCTGACTTCTTCTCGTCGGGTTCTGCGGAAGTTGCGGTGCGCATCAATGGCAGCTTCGAAGACCCGCGCATGATCGGAACCGCATCGCTCAACAATGCTTCGGTTTCGGTATTGATTGGAAATGATCGTTGGACGGTTGCAAATCTCAAGGCAGCACTCCGATTCACTGCAAATCAGGCCCAGATCGATTCGCTGAATGGCACGATAGGCGGCGGTCGTGTTTCTGCTACCGGTGGCGCATTGCTCGACGGATTCACGGTTTCTGCGTTTCGCATCAACCTGCACGGCGAAGAAGTCACGGTGCCGTTCCCGCCTGACTTTCGCTCGACACTCGATGCTGACGTCGAGATCAGGGGTTCGTCGCGCGAACAGTTGATTGGCGGCGTAGTGAACCTCCGGCGTACCGAATATACCCAGGACATCGAACTCGCCGATCTGATCAACACGCGACGGGAGTCGATCGAAGAAGGCACCGAGATTGAACTGACACGCACCGCCTTATTTGCTGCGTTGCGAGTCGAAGGTCGAAACGCGCTCGTGGTACGAAACAACCTGGCAGACCTCGTCGGATCCGTTTCGCTGCAATTGGATGGGCCAGTTAACGATCCGACAATTTCCGGACGCATAACGGCGACCAGCGGCACCTTGAACTTCCGTAATGATCGTTACGACATCACGCGCGCCCTCGTCGATCTGCCACCGAGTCGCAACGCCGATCCGATTCTCAATATTCAGGGTGAATCCCAGATTCGTGGCTATCGCGTGATCGTCGGTCTGACTGGCCCACTCACGCAGCCGTCTGCGACAGTTCGTTCTGAGCCTGCTTTGCCGCAGGCCGACGTTGTTTCACTAATCACGACCGGACAGCTTTCCTCCGGCGATACGAGTTCGTCAGTGCTTTCGCAATCGGAGGTCGGCGCGGCAACGAGTCTGTTGACTGACGCTCTCATCAACGCACCGGCTCAACGAGCCACCAGCAAGCTCTTCGGGCTTACGAGATTTGAGATCAACCCGGTGATTGGCGGGACGACAGGTTCAACTGCCGCTGCTCGATTGACATTGGGAAGACGAATCAGCAAGGAAGTGACGGTCACCTATTCAACCAACGTCACTTCGGATCCGAACCAGATTTTAGCGCTCGAATATCGTGTTTCGGATCGGCTCTCGTTCGTCGCTCAATACGAGCAGGCTTCGACGCGAAGACTGACCGCGCGGACAAATAACTTCAGTTTTGAGATTCGTTTCAGAAAGAGATTCTGAGCAAGGGGTAAAGTTTGGATTGACCGCAAAAAAGCACAAAATACACAGACTGTTGCTTGTGGTCATGCTCGGTTTCTCTCTTCTGACCGTGGCGCGTGCAAGTAAAGACGCACGCATTGAAGACTACGAAGGACGACAGATCTCGACAGTCGAACTCGTCTTCGAAGGAACTGAAAACGTTCCCGCCGCTCAAGCCGAGTTCATCGCCTTACTCAAAGTCGCACCCAACACACAGTTTTCCGCCGTGCACGTGCGCGACTCGCTCCAGTCTCTCTTCGATTCGGGACGCGTCGCTAATGCGCGGGTCGAAGTAGTCGAAGAGGGCGCGAATCGAACTGGACCAGTGAAACTGCGTTTCGTGGTGCAGCGGCAAGTGCAGATCGGAGACGTTCGGATTGAGTTGGGGCCAGTTACAGGCGCGCCGCTCTCGACCGACGAGATACGCAGTCGTTTGAACTTTGTGCAGTCAGGCAACCGTCTCACTAAACAAATCATTGCCAAAAATGCCGACGAGATTCAGGTCTACTTGCGCGATCGTGGTTACTTCAATGCGACTGTGGAACCGGTCGAGCAACTCGGCCCGCGTGGGTTGCGCGCGAATGTCACCTACAAAATTACGCCAGGGGCACAGGCCAAAGTTGAGACCTTTAATATCAAGATCGCCGGCTTCGACGCGGCGACAGTTCAGAGTTCGTTGACGCTTCAGCCCGGGGTTCCTTTCACGCGCGACGCCCTCGCGGTTGACGTGGGTAAGGTTCGTGAAGCGCTGGTTAATGCAACTTATCTCGCGCCCCTACTCGAAGATGCACGCGTCGAAAGAGACGCGGAGAAGAACACGGTCAGTATCCTGCTGGAAGGAACGTTGGGACCGAAAGTTACTGTCAGCATCAAGAACTTTGAAGTAAACGAAAAGACGCAGCGCGAGTTGTTGCCGGTTAAGCGCGAAGGCAACGTGGATTACTCGGCGATTGTTGAAGGCGCGCGTCGCATCCGAAACAAGTTGCAGGAAGACGGGTTCTTTTTTGCTGAAGTAACGCAAACGTGCACGGTCAGCAATCCGCCGGCAGACCTTGGACCAAATGGAACGCCGGAAACTTGCGAGAATCTAAATCCGACGCAGTTAACCGGCAACAACGTCACGATTGAATATGACGTGGAACGCGGCCGCCGTTTTCGTCTTAATGACATTCGCATTACGGGCACGAATCGACTGGCGTTCGAAGATGTCGAAGCCGATCTCAAGAGCCAGAAAGCCAATGCGATCGGCTTGATTCCGTTTCTTGGTTACGGTCGTGGCTACACGAGTTTGACCCTGCTCGAGCAGGACCGTCGCACCATTGAGGCGTACATGCGCGACCTCGGGTATCGCAAAGCGAGTGCGCAGGTGCTTCAGGGCGTTTCGATCAACGGCGACAATCTGATCATCACGTTCCAGGTTGATGAAGGTCCGCTCACGCGCATTGCCGGCGTTGAAGTAAAGGGAAACAAAATCTACACGGACGAACGAATTCGCCGCGAATTGCGGACGATTATCAGTTCTCCATATTCGCGTTCACAGGCGCGCACTGACGGCGACCGGGTCGCCGCGCTGTATTCGCGCGAAGGTTACCTGAATGCCAGAGTCGACTTTTCGATTGTCGAGCTGCCGAAGAAGGGTGATGAAGAACAGGTCCGGCTCGTCTATACGATCGTCGACGAAGGCGACAAAGTTTTCATCAACCAAATCGTTATCAATGGTGTGACGGGCGACGTGAATACTCGTCGCACTAAGCGCACGGCGATCAGACGAGCGATACCGATCGCTGAAGGTGATGTGCTGCGCGCGGATCGCATTTCTGAAGCGGAACGGGAACTTTATCTGACGGATGCGTATCGCCAGGTCGTCATTCACACCGTGCCTGCGGGCGACGCGGCTTCCGGTTACAAGCAGCGCGACGTAATCATCGACGTCGAAGAGAAGAAGCCGCGCGTGATGGATTACGGCGGCGGTTTCTCAACCGATGCGGGAGCGCTCGGGCTCTTTGAAATCAGCAACGTGAATCTGATGAACCGCTTGCGGCAGGGCGCGATGCGGTTACGAGCCAGTCGTCGCCAGCAACTAGTACGGCTCGAGTATTTCGATCCGCGATTCGCACGCTACAACAAGCTCCAGTTTGCGCCGCTGGCGGTGTCGGTTGAATATCAGCGTGATTCAACGATCACGCGTTTCTTCCGTTCCGCGATTGACCGCGGCACGATGGGTATCGTGCAGCGTCTCGACGAGGATGGAAATCCGATCGATATCTTCGGCGACCGCGTAAACGAACCAACAATCAATCGCTTTACTGCTGCCATTGAGACTCAACGCGTGCTCGATAGGAAATCACGCAGCATCATCTTTGGTCGTTTCAGTTATGAAGATGTGCGTCTTTTCAATCTCGAAAGTCTTGTCGTGAGACCAATTCTCGAGCCTGACAAAAAGATTCGCCTTGCTCGCCTCGGCGCTTCGTTTGTGCGCGATACGCGTGAGCGTTGTGAAAAAGGATTGTTGGGACGAAGTATTGACGACGACGACGAGCCCGGCGCACCGGGTGAAATTTGCCGGTACAACCAGGTGGACGCTACGCGCGGTGGTTTTCTCAGCGTTGACTATGCGGTGGCGCTGCGCCAACTCGGCGGAAACGTTTCGTTCAATCGTTTTCAGGCGACTTACCGGCGCTATTACAAAGTTGCCGCGCTGCGAGACACAGTGCTGGCCGGCAGCATGACGTTAGGACTCGCGAATCTCTTCAATCCGCGCGATCGCGATGGGAATGGAGTGATTGATGAGATCGATCAAACGTTACCGATCAGCGAACGTTTCTTCTCGGGTGGTTCTACGACTCTGCGTGGATTCAATTTTGAAGAAGCCGGGCCACGTGAGGTGGTGATCCCTGAAGGCCAATTTCGCGACTCTGATAAGAACATTGTGTTCCTGAATCCGTTCACGGTGCCTGTGGGTGGCAATGCGCTGGCTGTAGTGAATCTCGAAGCGCGGGTTCCGCTGACGCGTTCAGTGCAGGTGGTTCCGTTTTACGATGGCGGCAATGTGTTCCGTCGCATTGGCGACCTGTTTGGCAAGGAAGATACGACGCCAGTGCCGCCGGGAGACATTATCGCCGCGATCAATAAGGCAAACCTGCGTGCGCACTGGACCAACACCGTGGGACTTGGATTCCGGTTGCAAACTCCGTTTGGCGGCGCGCTCGCGGTGGATTACGGGTTCCTGTTGAATCCGCCGGAGTTCCTGATTCCGCAGCGCGGTCCGGGGGGTTTTGATGGCACGCCGGCCATCTTTCGTCTGCATCGCGGAAATTTACACTTCCGCATCACGCAGACATTCTGAGAACACAGATGACACGGATATCAAAACCGATTTTCACTGTATTGCTGGGCGGGTTACTTTGCGCTTTCGCGTCAATTTGTTCGGCGCAGCAAGTCGTTGACAAGATGGTGGCCACCGTTAACGCGGGTGTTAAGACCGATCTGATCACTTACTCCGACCTGCTTTGGCAACTTGCGCTTCAGCCCAATTCTCAACTCGATAACCCAACCTCTGCCGATCTCAATCGCGCGCTTCGGTTGCTGATTGACCAGCGGCTGATTCTTCAGGAAGCCGAAAAGATCCCGACTATCGTTCCCACGCAGAAAGAGATCAGCGATGCGCGTGACGAACTAGCACGCAACTTTCCTTCGCAACCCGAATTCCAGAACCGATTACAGCGGGTCGGAATGACGAGTGAAAAGTTGGATGAGATCGTCGAGCAGCGGCTCAAGATGGAAAAATATCTGGATTTTCGGTTCAGAAATTTCGTAGTAATAAGCCAGAAGGAAATTACGGACTATTACGGGCAGGTTTATACGCCTCGCTTCCGGCAGCGTTTTCCGGGTCGCATCGTCCCGACGCTCGAACAAGTCCGCGATGAGATCGAACAGAGTTTGAAGGAAGCGAAGATTGAATCTGAGACCGACGCTTTCCTCGACACCGCTCGCGAACGTGCAGAGATAGTGATGCTGAACGCGATTTAGATTCTCAACAAAATGCCCTCATCACCCCCCAAAATAGGTTTAGCTCTCTCCGGTGGCGCTGTGCGCGGAATGGCCCACGTAGGTGTGTTGCGGGCTCTCAAAGAGAACGGTATTCCGATTGATTGCATAGCAGGCACGTCGGCCGGTTCTATCGTAGGAGGCGCTTACGCCGCGGGTATGCCCATCGATAAGATTGCCGAACTCGGGTGCCAGCTTCGCTGGCGTCACATCGGACGGATGACGATGTCGCCGCTCGGTTTCCAAACCAACAAGCGCCTCGAAAGCTATATGAGAGACCGTTTACCGGTTACAAGGTTTGAAGACCTGCCTATCCCGTTTGCAGCCGTGGCCACTGACCTGAGGACGAATTCGGCGGTGGTGTTGAAAGACCAGGGCGACGTCCCATTTGCGATCCGCGCGAGTTGCACGATTCCCGGATGGTATGTTCCGGTAGTCGACGATCAGGGCCGACAACTCGTCGACGGAGGTCTGGTGGCGGTTGTACCTGCGGTGGTAACGCGTTCGCTGGGTGCTGACATCGTGATTGCGGTGGATGTGAACACGGAAGGACCGCCATTCATCGGTTCCACGAATTGGCTCCTTGGTGTTTTAGTGCAGTCGCTGGTGGTAGTAGCGAAGACGGCGTCCTCGTACCAACTGCAAATGTCAGACATTGTGATTAGTCCAAAGCTGGGACACGTTCGCTATCACAAGATGGGTCGTGCAGCCGAAGTGATTGAAGCGGGTTACGAAGCCGGACTCCAGAGTATTGCCAAAATCCGCGAGCTCATCGATCTTGCTGGCGAAAAAAAGCCGCAGCGCGAAGAAATGCTGGCCTGACCGTCTTTCTTGAATTCCTGCCGCGATTAAACATTTATACCAGTTACAAGAAACTGAGAAGCACTGAAGGACTCGGAGGTCAGACTCCGGCAGGCAGAAGTTTGCCGTTTCGCCTATGGTCATCGAGGCTACATCTCTGCCCGATCCGCCCCGGATCGTTTTCAAACGTCGCGTTATTCGATTGGGGCTCGTAGTGTTTGTGATGGCGGCAGCAGTTGCGGCTGACGCTGTGGCCCGTTCCTACCGTTATTACTCGCAAATAATCAACGCTCGACTCGCAAGTGGATATTTGACCAGCCGTCCCGGACTTTACGCGGCGCCGCGCGTGCTCGAGGCAGGACAAAAGTTGACTCCGGCGAAACTGATCGCTGTCTTGCAGCGGGCGGGTTACGTTGAATCATGCGCAAGCGACGTTTGGAGTGGAAGTTTCGCTGTTACTGAGTCGGGAATTGAGATTCGCCCGGGCCGTTCAAAACAGCCGGAATTGATCCGCGTTATTTTTAATGGTGCCGAGATTACGGAGCTTCGTGATGAAGTGGGCGGGCTGCTCGAATCGTTCACACTCGAGCCGGAGATCTTATCCACCGATCTTTCCGCAAAGGCAGGGAAGCGCGAAGTCCTGAGTTATGGCGAGATACCGGAAGTCATGGTTCACGCCATCATGGCAATCGAGGATCGGCGGTTCTTCGAGCACTCTGGCGTCGATCTACGCGGTTTGGGACGCGCCTTGCTGAGAAATGTCGGCGACGAGCAGATGGGCCAGGGTGGCTCAACCATCACGCAACAGCTTGTTAAGAATACTTACCTCAGTCCGGAAAAGACTCTGCAACGAAAATACGCGGAAGCGATGCTGGCGCTTGCGCTCGAGCGCCGTCTCTCGAAGAACGACATCTTCGCGCTCTACTGCAACGAGATTTATTTGGGCCAGCGTGGCGCCGTCGCCGTTCGTGGTATCCGAGAAGCGGCTCAAGTTTTCTTCGACAAGGATCTCCGCGATATTTCGTTGGCAGAGGCCGCAACTCTCGCCGGAATGATTCAAAGTCCCGCACGTTACTCGCCGTTGCGTCATTCGGACGAAGCTCGTGCCAGACGAAATGTAGTTCTTGCGGCGATGCAGCAAAACGGTTGGATCACTTCAGAAGAGTTTGCGAAGGCGAGCGCCGAACCAGTGACGGTTGCGCCTGCTCCGAGCGTAGACCATTCGCTCGCGCCGTATTTTGTCGACTATGTAAATCGCCTTACTGAGTCAGAGTTTGCCACGTCCGGAAGCAACCAGCGCATTTACACGACGATCGATCTCGAGTTACAGCAGGCGGCCGAACAGGCTCTAAAGTTACAGTTAGACCGCCTTGATACTATTTACTTAAAACGCGACTTGAAACCGCAGGCATCGCTGGTCGCACTCGATCCGCATACGGGCAACGTTCTCGCGATGGTTGGTGGTCGGAATTACGCCGAATCACAGTTGAATCGTGCTACTGATGCGATGCGTCAACCCGGCTCGACATTCAAGCCATTTGTTTATGCGGCGGCATTGGAGGATGGCATGTCGCCGGTGCAGATGTTCATGGACGCGCCGAGAGAGTTTGTCTACGACCGCAATAAAATTTATCAGCCTGCCAACTACGGCGGCGGTTATTCGATGCGGGAAGTCACGATGCGCACCGGGCTTGTTAGATCGCTGAACGTTGTGACAGTCGACGTCGCTTTGCAAACGGGTCTCGCACGCATTGCAAACCTGGCTAATCGTTTTGGTTTGCCGAAGCCTGAGCGTTATCCGGCGCTCGCTTTGGGAACTGAGGAAGTTACGCCGCTTCAGTTGGCGGGCGCTTACGCCGCTTTTGTGAATGACGGACGCCGGGTTGAATCGAAAGCGATTACGAGTGTTGGGGAGCCGCCTGCGACTCATGCCGGACCGATGACGGTGGACGAGGTTGTAAAGCCGACGACTGCTTACATGATCACAAACATGCTCGCGGGTGTGATTGAACGTGGCACCGCTCGCAAGGCGCGTGGCGCCGTTCCCGGAACTGCAATCGCCGGTAAAACAGGCACGTCTCGGGATGGTTGGTTTGTGGGCTATTCGCCGAATCTCGTGTGTGTGGTGTGGATCGGTTTCGATGATAACAAGCAACTGGGATTAACGGGCGCCGAGGCTGCTTTGCCCGCTTGGGTTGATTTCATGAACGACGCGATTGCGTTGCGACCCGATCTCGGTGGCGAGAATTTTGAATGTCCGGAAGGGATCAAGTTTGTTGAGATTGATTCAGCGACGGGGTTGATTTCGACAGTGAGTTGTCCGGTGCGAGAGTTGATTGCGGTTACCGATCGCATGGCGCCGAGTATGGAGTGTTACCTGCATGGAAATCTGCCGCCTCAGAGCAGCCCGTTTGCTGAAGAGAGTGAAACGACGAGGGAAGAGGTTGCGGTGAAGAGAGCAGCGCCAGAGCCGTTGAAGGACTATAGAACGACGAGAGTCGATGTTGATTCAAAAGGACGACGCGCGCTCGTGAATGACATGCGCTAAGTAATATCTCTCCAGTATCACTTGCGCGATGGCGTGCTCGCTGGTGTGTGAGATTGAGAGATGAGTCGCCGTGGCCCGGAAGTTTTTGAATACCTCGAGCACCTGTCCGGTAAAGATTAGATAAGGCGCACCATTCTCTTTTGACGCCACTTCCACGTCCTGCCAACTGATTCCACCACGCCAACCTGTTTGTAATGCTTTCAGCGTCGCTTCTTTTGCTGCGAAGCGGGCTGCATAATGCTGTGCGGAGACAGCGCCGCGCGAGTCGCAGTACTGGCGTTCTGCTGCTGTAAACACGCGTTCCGCGAAACGCGGCGTGCGTACGAGCACTTCGCGAATACGCGCAACTTCGATAATGTCTATACCAATGGAAATGATCACGACTGATGACCAACTAAGCGAAGCCGGATTCTACTGGCGCGACCTCGACGGAGTGCGCGCGCTTATCTGCGCTCCGCTCGAAGCCGACGGTTTTGTAAACGGCTTTTCAACACGTCTCGGCGGCGTCAGCGAAATGCCCGCCAATGCGCTGAGCCTCGCGGGCTTCAACGACGACGCAGCGGAGAACATTCTGGAGAATCGTCGCCGCTTTCTCAAGCTTTTTCCGGGGGACTGGGCCCTGGCGGGTTGCTGGCAGGTCCACGGCGCTGATGTTCGCGTGGTCCAAACACGGGAAGAAGCGAAGCCGGCGGAGAATGAGCGTGGCGATACGATTTACTGTGACGTGATTGTGAGCGACGCGCGCGGCGTGCTGGCCGGTGTTAAGACTGCGGACTGTGTTCCTATTTTACTGGGCGATCTTGCGACGGGCGCATTTGCGGCAGTTCATGCTGGTTGGCGTGGCACGTTGGCAACGGCCGTTGTCGCAGCGGTTGAGCGGCTAGCGAAGGAATTCGATGTCAGACCGGAAAACCTGCGCGCCGCGATTGGTGCCTCGGCTGGTCCATGCTGTTACGAAGTTGGCAGTGATGTGATTGATGCGTTTACAGCCAAATTTGTTGACGGCGAAAGACTCTTCACGACCACGCGGCCCGGTCATGCGAAGGTCGATCTGCTCACCGCTAATCGTGATCAGTTAATCTCAACCGGCGTAAATCCGGAACGAATTCACATCGCACCGATTTGCACGATGTGTCGAACCGATCTCTTCTTCTCATACCGCAAAGAGAAGAGTCTGCATGGGAAAGTTGGACGGTTGATGGCTGTCGTAGGAAGACAATAGCGCGCTTCATTCAACGTTGAGCCACATCTTTACTTCGCGCGTGATTGGCGGGAAGCACGACTCATCATTGCATGCCTGGAATCTGAGCTTTCCTTTGATCTCGCCTGAGCCGCCCGAATAATTTGCCGGTACTGTGATATTGAAGCGCAGCATTGCGCGCCCTTCGTAAACCGCAACGCTTCCTTTTGAAAACTTCAGGTTCCGCATCACTGCACGCGGATAGGAAACTGGACCAACCTGCATGCCCGAAGGCGTTTCAACGTCGAGCTTGGTTGGCACCAGGAATTTGTCCAGCGGTTTATTCGACTGCACGTGCAGCCCGGAAGGAATATCCATCACGACGCTCGCTCGCACCACGCGGCCCTTCTTAACTTTATCCGGAGCCACTGAGCCGCTCACATTAACATCCGCGGCCGACTGCGGTGCGACGGGGTTCGAATAGAAACTGACCGGAATCAAAAGTATCAGAAATAGCGAGAAAATTTTGGTCATTAGTTAGCTCCGACTAGTGTTTCGACGCGAGTATTAAGTGTGGTTTGACGCGCTGCCAGTTGCCCGCAGGCGGCAAAAATGTCTCGTCCGCGTGGACGTCGCACGTAGGTGTGAACGCCCTTCGACTCAAGAATATGCTTGAAGCGCTCGACGACTTCGTCGCTCGACGGTCGATAGGGAAGCGGATCAGCAGGATTGTGCGGGATCAAATTCACTTTCGACCTGATGCTGTGACGGTTGAGCAGATTAGCGAGTTGTCGTGCGTGCTCTTCGGAATCGTTTACGCCATCAAGCATCACGTATTCAAAAGTCAGGCGCTCACCAGGCTTTAGAGTCTTTTCAAAAACTTTACAGGCGGCGAGTAATGCTTCAAGCGGCCACTTCTTATTGATCGGCATGAGTTCGTCGCGCAACGCGTCAGTCGACGCCGCGAGAGAGATGGCGAGATGTGGTCTGTCGGAGATCTCTGCCAGATCCAGAATACGCGGCACGACACCAGCCGTTGAAACAGTCACGCGATTCGGAACGATGTGCAGTCCTTGCGGATCTGCCATCACGCGAAGTGCCTTCAGTAACTCGTCCAGATTGAGCAGCGGCTCACCTGCGCCCATCGCCACGAGGTTTGTGCCGCGCGGTGGTTTCACACCGACACCATACGCATCGTTGAGAGCGATCTGGATTTGTTCGACAATCTCGCCAGCAGTTAGTGAACGCAACAAACCGAGTTGGGCTGTCAGGCAGAAGGTGCACTGTAGCGGACAGCCGGACTGCGAAGAAAAACAGATTGTGTCGCGGCGCTCTTCCGGAATAAAAACCGTTTCGACTGGGAGGCCGTCGTGAGTTTTCATCAAATAGCGCCGCGTGCCGTCGCTCGAAAGGTAGTTTGATTCGACCTTGAGCGTCGCGGCGTGGGCCACGTTGGTCAATCGTGAGCGCAAGTCTTTTGGCAGATCGGTTATCTCGTCGAAACTGCGCAGGCGACGATGTTGAAGCGCCGCAAAGAGCTGGCGGCCGCGATACCCGGGCTCGCCCAAAGTCTCGAGAAATGAAACCAGTTCCGACTGACTCAGCCCGGTTAGCTGAACTGCATTACTCATACGGAAGTAATCTTAGCATTTGAACCGGGCGCTTCCGAATTGAGCACCTCCAGGGAGGTGCGTGGAGCTGTTAACTCAAGTCGAGCAGTTTCATGCGCGAGTCGCTCACGGCACGATAGTAAATGTTGCCGACCGAGTGATGGCTTCACCGGAAACATGATCGCGAATGCGGATCTGAATCTGATACTCACCTGGCTCCAGAGTACGACTGTCGATCAAACGTGAGAGTGTCAGTCGTTGTCCGGCATCGTTGATCTCACGCCAGTCTTCAGTCTGCTTGCCAATCTCCTTGCCGCCTTTGAGTAAGACATATTCGGCGTCGGCCGCAGGTCTGAGTGTCGTCTGGTCTATCGCCGCATTGTAGACTTGCAGATAAACACCGACCGGTTGGCTCCGCTTGAAGGTGGCTGACAGATTTGGAATAACCTTTGTGGCGCCGATCATGAATGGGCCAACGGCCGCTCCGCTCTCCATATTTTCCAATCTTGCAGCGAGTACCACGCTCGATGCGGAGAGTCGATCGGCAGGGTATTCAGGGACGACGAAACCGACTTGCCGCAAGCCCGCGGCGCCCGATTTCGTATCGCGCACGATGACGTCAACTTTATAACGGCCGGGTTCGAGTATGAACGTTCGGGCGTAGGCTGACTTTCGCGTCTTAGTGGTGCTGAGTTCCTGGGACGTAGCGGAGGTTGTTACGGAGTCTTCGAATTTACCCACACGCTTGCTCGTTACCGAAGTGACCCAGCCAAAGATATTAAGGTTGGCAGTTTCCAAACCGCCGTTGTTGGTGAATGAGAGCTGATCGTTGTCTGTTTGGACGGTGAGCACTGTGAGCACTCGATTGTCCGACTGTCTGAAGTAGTTGAGTTGTGTTTCGAAATTGATTGCGCTGTCGTCGACGATTGGAGTAGGGATCGAAGTGCCGAGAAAATTTCGCTGGAACGGTTGATCGCGTTCCATTGCATTAAGCAAATCCATTACTTCGAACGGTGAATCCTGCGATCTCGAGTAGTTAACTCGTCCGAAGCCCCCAAGGTTTGCAACGCGATCGGAACGTTGGGCCAGACCAACAAGCTCGTCGAAGGTTGAGCCTGCGTTGGGAACATGAATCAACGCATCCTTTTCGTCGGGATTGCGAGCCAGTCGATACTCGCCAGAGCCTGTTGGATCGACGAACTCGAGTTCGACGCCGCTTCTGACATTCGGAATGTAACGATAGAAC
Source organism: Pyrinomonadaceae bacterium (assembly GCA_035694465.1). GTDB lineage: Bacteria > Acidobacteriota > Blastocatellia > Pyrinomonadales > Pyrinomonadaceae > PSRF01. Next base: position 90,317 of record DASSFI010000077.1, read on the forward strand.
CACTTTTCGAATGGATAAGTTGATGTCGAGCCGCCGCCTTCATATGAAGGACGTTCATAGAGTCCGCCCGCGGGATGCGATTCGATTTCGTCAGGCTTGCCGAACTTGATGTAGATGCGGCCGCGATCGGTCAGACGTCCGGGCTTGCCCGAAGAGAAGTGCTCGTTCGCATAGGTCACGCGCTCGAAGTATTGGTCCTTGAATTCATTTTCTAACGTGTCCGGATCGGGATCGCGACTGCCCCAGAAGTCCTCGATGAACTTATCGCGCTCGTCGTCAGTTGCCAGTTTCTTCCATGCGTCGCGCTCGGATTGAGTGAGTATTGGCTCGACGTCGTGTATCCACTCGACGTATGCCTTCTTCGGCTCCTGCCTGACCTTGCGAGGCTGTTCTTCCGGGTTGCGTTTTGTTTGTTGAGCTGAAAGAGAAAGCGTTGAGAGTGAAACGGCGAGCAGAGCGGCGACTAAACATCGCAACGTGACGACAGGCATGGCGTCGCTTCCTTTCAATGTATTAGGCCGGCTAACTCGGGGTTAGCCGGCACTGAACCATGGCGGGGAGACGACGTGTGTGAAAGAAAACTACTACTGAACCGTGAACTTTTGAGACGGCGACAGTGATTGTCCCGATACGCGATCGCGAATGCGAATTGATACTTCGTATTCGCCGGCGCCTAACCCTCGTGTATCGATCAGCCGAGCGAGCGTCAATCGTTGACCGGAGTCGCTCATGCCGCGCCAGTCTTCAGCCTGTTTGCCAAGCTCTTTGCCGTCTTTGATCAGCGCGTATTCCACATCGACTGAAGGACGCAAGGTTGTCTGGTCAATACCGGCGTTGTAGATCTGGAGATAGACGCCGACCGGTTGGCCGCGTTTGTAAACACCGGAAACGTTCGGAATCACTTTAGTGGTGCCAATCACAAACTGGCCCACCGCAGGTTGATCGGCGAGACTCTCAAGTTTTGCAGCGAGAATCATCGTCGAAGTTGAGAGTTTTTCCTGATCGTACTTGGGAACGGTGAAGCCGAGTTGTTTCAGACCGGTGGCGCCTGAAGTTGTATCGCGAACGATCACGTCGACTTTGTAAGTTCCGGGCTGCAGCGGGACTGCTTTCTGATAGGCCGACTTTCGATCTCTTGCTTCGCTCAGTTCTTCTGCCGTGGCCGTGGTAATTACCGGATCTTCAAAGATACCTACACGACGACCGGCCACTGATGTAATACGCGCGAAGATGTTCATACGCGCTTGTTGTAAGCCACCGCTGTCTGAGAAAACCAGATCCTTGTTTTCAGCTTGAATCGTGAAGGCGGTGATCACTCTTTCGTCCGACTGGCGGAAGAAATCGATTCTAAGATCAAAGTTAAGCGGGTTTTCTTCAACAACACCGGTGTTTACGGCGGTTGCCAGATCGTTGAACTTCACCTGCGGCGGACGGTTCAGATCGGCCAGCAACTGCAGGCGCGAAAATGGACTGTCTTGTTCGCGCTGATATTGGGAGTTACCGATGCCGCCGATTCCGGAAATGCGATCAGCTTTATTTGATAGTCCGAGCTGTTCGGATAGCGTCAGACCGGCGCCCGGAACCATCAGCAGCGCGTCTTTTTCGTTGGGGTTTCTGGCGATGCGATATTCGCCGCTGCCTGTCGGATCTACAAATTCGATTTCAACGCCCGAGCCCACGCCGGCAAGATAACGATAGAACCAGATTTCGAAAGGATAGGTTGACGTCGAACCACCGCCTTCGTACGACGGACGTTCGTAAGAACCGCCCATCGGGTGTGTTTCGCGTTCATCCGGCTTTCCGTACATGATCCAGATGCGGCCGCGGTCAGTTTTCCAACCCGGAATACCGGAGCTGAAGTGTTCGTTGGCGTATGCGATGCGCTCGTAATATTCCTCTTTGAACTCGTTTTCGTCCGTATCGGGATCCGGATCGCGACGGCGCCAGAATTCTTCGATAAAGCGCTCTCGTTCGTCGTCCGTGGCGAGTTTCTTGAATGCCTTCTTTTCTTCGTCGGTGATGATGTAAGTGACGTCCTTATCGAGCCAGTCTTTGTAAGCCTTTTTGAGTTCGGGCTTGACGTTGCGGGGCTTGGTGCTCGGGTCCTGCTGATCCTGAGCAAACACCCAGGCACTGGCGCTGAGGGACAAAACCACTACAAAGGCCAGACGGAGAGCAAATTTCTGGTAAGACATTAGGAAAAACTCCTGTGCTGCGGTACGAATTCGTGCGATACGGACTGCTGCCGGTTAACCGTTTGAAGACTGTGGATTCTAAGATCCTGCCGAGAACACAGTCAAGATGCGGTGGCCATCAGGCCAGTTGCCTAAAAACGCGCCAAAACCCGGTAAATTCAAGCATTTAGGTTGTCGTTCGAGGCTTGTTGAAGATCCAGGCAATAAAGATCGAAATTATGTACAGCACCATCATCGGAGCCGCGAATAACATCATGTTCGGGATGTCGTTGGTTGGCGACAAAACCGCGGCGCTGATCAGAATGACGATTAGTGCTGTTTTCCAGATTCTGAGCATGAAACCGGCTGTTACCAGTCCGATTCTCGCCAGGACGTACGTGATTGCGGGCATTTGGAAGACCACACCCATGCCCAGCATGACAATGATGATGAAGTCGAAATAGTCGTCGGCTTTCAAAAGCAAACGAAAATCCGAGCCAAGCCCGAGTAAGTATTTTGCAGCGGGCGGAAAAATCACGTAGTAGGCAAAAGCGGCGCCGAGCACAAAAGAAATCGAAGATAAAGCGATGAATGGAGTTACGTATGCACGTTCGTGCGGGTACAGTCCGGGCGATACGAAGCCCCAGATTTGCCAGAGCAGGAACGGAACTGAAACGCAGACTGCTGCATAAAGCGACACTTTGACATACAGAGAAAACGTCTCAAGGGCCGTTGTAACGATCAGTTTATCGTTTATTCCCGACGCCGCGGTTACTGAACCGAGATCCGGTGTTAGGCGCACGCCCTTTGGAATGACCTTGTTCCCGGTAATGAGCGGCTCATCGGTAAAAAGAGCCAGCTTGCCTTCAGCGTCTTTGTAAACGTGCGCCATCACAGACGCTCCCGCTGGAATCAAGCCGCTGCCAAGTTCGGTTTCTTCGGGGAAGACGTACCTTCCCGAATCGTTTTCTTTTAGCGACGTGATTGGGCCGATCAACTCCTGACCGGTTTGACCGGCGATAGGAACCTGGTGTCGTTGCGCCTCTGCCAAAGCGCGTTCCACTGGAGCCGCGAGGAAGGAGTAGATTGTTCCTGACACGAACCACGATAAGGTGGCCGCAAGAAAAACGAAGATGAACGAACGGATCAAACGGCGGCGAAGCTCGTCAAGATGCTCTAAAAACGACATCTGCCCGCCGAGTTCTTCTTCGTTTCCTCTACTTGTCGATAAAGCTTTTAGAATTGCAGACATTGGATCAAACCGGAAATTAGAGCCACTCTTGTTTTGTCAGCGGTTGAGCTTTCGCAGTTGCCGTTTCGGCCGGAACTTCTGTCGGATTAGTAGGTGTTGGCGTGACCCATTCCGGAGTAGATTCAACCGAAGTTTGGCGGGCTACTACCAGTTCCTGATCCGGAGTTTCAACTACTGGTTGGGCAGGGCTGGAAACAGTTTCGTAGGTTGACTGGTGTTCCGCCTCAAGCATTGAATTGTCGTCGAGGCGTGCTGTTTCCAAAGCCACTTCGCGTTCCCAGGTGCGTTTGAAGTCGTCCGAAGCCTTCCTGAATTCGGCCAGTCCTTTTCCCATCGAGCGAGCCAGTTGCGGCAGTTTTCGTGGCCCGAAGAATATCAATGCTATAACCAGAATAAAGAGCAATTCGGTGCTGCCGAGGGAATCGAGAATAAATGCGAAGTACACGGCTCGTTGTTACCTTCCTAAAGAATGCGCTGTAAACCTCGCCGGAGTGGGAATGCCGGTAAGAGTCGGGCATCGTTGGTGACGGACGAATTGTAGCGCGTCAGCGACAAAAAGCCGAAGGCACTTAAAAGACTTTGTAAGGATCACATAAAATCATCAACGTTGCAGGGTGATCTTAGATGAGATTTTTTCCTTGCACAATGATGGTTTTGAGGAAATGAGCAAATTGGACAATTCAAAAGAGATTGCTGGGACTCTTGAGGTATTCGCTGAGTGTGCCGAGGCCGTAGCGGCGACAACAAAGAAGCTTGAGAAGGCGGCGATCCTTGGAAACTATTTCGAGTCACTCTCAGATGCAGATTTAACTCGCGCGGCTCGATATTTTGCCGGGCATCAATTCGCATCTACCGATGCACGCACTACCAATGTTGGTGGCAGCATCATCAGCACGGCCTTAAGTGAAGCTACTGGTTTTAATCCCGAGGATCTTTATCCTCGTTACGTGCGTTTGGGAGATCCTGGAGACGTCGCTGCTGAGATCATCAAGGAGATCCAGCGCATTTCTCAGCCCACTATTACTCTCGCGGAGACGGAGTCGTTGATCACGCGCCTAAGTGAAACTCGTGGGATACGAAACAAAACCGCGTTACTGACAGCGGTGTTGCATCATGCAACTCCTTTGGAGGCGAAGTATCTTGTGAAGTTGCTCTCTGGCGATTTGCGTATTGGTCTGAGAGAGGGATTAGTTGAAGACGCAATCGCCCGGGTCTTTGGAAAGTCGTTGGCGGATGTTGCTTACGCAAACATGCTCCTCGGCGATATTGGTGAGACGGCGACGCGTGCGCGAGCAGGTGAGCTTCGTGATATCAGTATGCGGCTGTTCCATCCGATCAAGTTCATGCTGGCAACTCCCGCCGCCGATCTCACTGACATCGCCAGGACCATGCCGGAAGAGTTTCTGGTTGAAGACAAGTTTGATGGTATTAGAGCCCAGGCTCATGTCGAGGGGGAACGAGTTGCCATCTACTCCAGAACTATGGACGAGATCACGCATCGGTTTCCGGAGTTGATTGGTCCACTTCAGTCACTGAGAAGAGATGTCATCATTGATGGAGAGATAGTGCCCGCAAAGGGGGAAGTGATACTGCCGTTCAGTGAGTTGCAGAAGCGCTTAGGCAGGAAGAAGGTTGACAGCCAGTTGCTCCAGGCTGTTCCGGTAGTTCTGGTGGCGTACGATCTGCTTTACGCCGCGGGGAAAGTTCTCATCGACCAACCATTAAGAGACCGAAGACATCTACTGGGCCAGATAGTGCCGGACCGCGGACCGTTAAGAATGTCGCCAGGCAAGTTGGTCCATGATACCGCGCTGCTGGACGATGAATTCGAGGCGGCGAGGGCTCGCGGAAATGAAGGGTTGATGATTAAGGCACTGGAATCGGCCTACAAGCCCGGCCGCCGTGGGCGCGATTGGCTCAAGTTAAAGCGAGCCATTGCCACGCTCGATGTGGCGGTTACTGCGGTTGAAGTGGGGCACGGAAAGCGTAGACATTTACTGTCTGACTATACGTTTGCGGTTCGTCGCTCGCCAGAGGATGACGAATTGCTGAATGTTGGCAAGGCGTACTCAGGTTTGACGGATCGGGAGTTGCTGGAGCTGACGGAGTGGTTCAAAAACCATACACTGCAGGAATTCGCGCATGGTCGCGTTCGTATAGTTGAGCCAACGATTGTGATCGAGGTCACATTCGACAGAGTTCAACCTTCGAAGCGGCATAAAAGCGGTTATGCGCTTCGTTTTCCGAGAATTCTTAGATTACGACCGGACAAAAATGCGAGCGATATTGATACGCTCGACACCGTAAAACGGCTCGCGGAAGCTCCAGAATCGCCGCAGAAAGGAGATTCGGGACGAAAATAACGCCCGGCGGCTGAATTCCATTGGCCTTTAGCAATGTAAATAGTCAAAGTTACTATTGCCACAAAGGCCGGATGGCGGTACGATGCAGCACGTCACCGCCTCCCAAGCAAGCTTTTCAAACGTGATCGGTGAGCCCGGACACACAAAACCACAAGCCGCTAGACTGCGCCAGGGCAATAGCTGCTGTGGGTTTGTATTGGGTGTGCGCTCTCAGTACACTGACAGAAGGGCTGCCAAGGCCTCGTAAAACAGGGAATCTGAGGTTTCCGTCAACAAGCTCCCAGTGTTGGGATCGTACGCAACGGGCAGCGCTTCATTGCGAGTCATCATGGCCGCTGGAGATGGACTCGGAGACGCTACAATAGCAGGAGTGCCTTGGTCACCTCCGAGCGCCGTAACCGCGAGCATCGACGCGAGCAGCACTGCGTATACTAAGTTTTTGACAGATTTCATTGATCTTCTCCTCAATATGTTTGTAGTTCAAGCCTGTGAGGCGGTGGTAACCAAGTAGATTAATTGGTTCTATGTGATGATATCCGGCAATTTAACCGCTTGCAAGGTTCCTTGCCGATTCGGAAAACTGGAGACCTGATATGGATTTGCAAACATCCATTTTTGACAACACCATTGCTCGTGCGGTCGCGGAAGACGTAATACCTCTATGTGAACTTGCGAAGAATTTTGAGGAAGCCGGCGAATTTGACGAAGCCGCTGAAGCTATTCGTCCTTTTTGGAGCGGTTTGCTTAATCACCCAAATATCACAGGACTCGCGAAAGAGGCCCAAGCAGAGTTGTTGCTTAGGGCTGGAAACCTAACCGGTTGGCTCGGAAGTGCCAGGCAAATTCCAGGTGCTCAGGAGATTGCTAAAGATCTTATTAGTGAAAGTGCAGAGTATTTTCAAGCTTTGGGACTGTCCGACAGAGTTGCGGAATCTCGTGTTGACTTGGCGATATGTTATTGGCGGGAAGGCGGACTTGATGAGGCGCGAGTTACGTTGCGCTTAGTTTTGGATGATCTCGGAGAGTGTCATAGCGATCAGAAGTTGCGTGCCCTACTCAATAGCGCACTCATCGAATGGACCGCCACTCGCGATCAGGATGCCCTGCAGATTTGTATAGATTCGGCTCCACTTTTTGAATTGACTTCTAATGATGCTCTAAAAGGTAAGTTCCACAACACCTATGCTGGTGTGCTAAAGAATCTGGGAACCGCAAAAGGGCGCGAGGACTATATTGATCGTGCTCTGGTTGAGTTCGCCGCTGCCAGTTACCACTTCGAACAAGCTGGACATAAACGGTTTCTTGCACGTGTTGAAAATAACGTAGGCTCGCTTTTTGCCACCCTTGGAAAGTTCGATGAGGCCCATCAACATCTAGCACGCGCGCGTGGACTTCATCTGAGTGTGGGAGACCATGGAGGTGCCGCTGGTGCCGAAGATACTCGTGCGCAAGCATTTTTATTGGAAGGTAAGTATGAAGAAGCAGAGCGCACAGCAAGCCGTGCCGTCAAAACCCTTAGGGGAGGTGGTGAGCAAACGGTATTAGCTGAGGCTTTGACCACGCACGGCAAGGCTCTTGCTCGGTTGCACCAAACCAAAGTAGCCAGAGCCGTTTTGGATCAGGCACTTGATATTTCGCAAATCGCTGGTAATCCAGATCGAGGTGGGATCGCGGCAGTGACTGCAATTGAAGAGTTAAGTTCCTATCTTTCGATAGACGCGCTTCAGGATTACTACCGAACCGCAGAAGAACTTCTCTCCAACTCTCAAAACACTAGCATCCGAACTCGCCTCGGCGAATGTGCCCGGCGCGTTCTTACTACTGCACTTGCTAACGCTGAAGAGGCAACACCCACCACGGACGCCGTGGATATGACGCCAGGCTTTTCACTCGACTCAGAGGTCCTTCGCTACGAAGGCAATCTGATCCGTCGAGCGCTGGAAGAGTCTGGCGGGAGCGTTACTCGCGCAGCCCGACTCCTTGGCGTTACCCACCAGGGCTTGGCTTTCATACTCAATGGCCGCCACAGCGATTTGCTGTCCATTCGCACTCCCGTGAAACGCAGGCGCCGCAGTATCATTCGCCACCATTGAGTGTCGAACTAACAATGCTCCAACTCTTTCTGGCGCTGCTCTTCAAAAGGCAGCGCCATTCGTTTGTTTGTGCTCTAAGCTAAGTTCTCCTATGATCTACGCACGTGTGAGACAAGCAATGAAACTTACAATTGGCCCCCTTCTCTTGATTCTTTTGTTATCGTCAGCCGCAGCTTCGCAAACGTCGAAGCGACGTGGACCGACGCGTAAACCGACTCCCACGACCGCGCAACCGCCATTGCCGCAACCGACACCTCAACCAACGCCTGCAAGCCAACCAGCGCGGCCACCTGCAGCGCCCGTTTCGCTTGTGGTCGTCAACGGTCAGACCATCACGACTACTGAACTGGAACCCAACCTTCGGCAGGAGCTCGAACAACTTGACGACAAAATTGCTGACGCCCGACGTGGCGTGTTGGATCTACAGATCAACACCACACTACTTGAGCTGGAAGCAAAAAAACGTCGCATCGACACTCATCGTCTTTATGAACTGGAAGTCAGCAGTCGCGTACCGACATTTACCCCGGCGCAACTCAAAAAATTTATAGACGACAACCGTAGCCAGTTCGAAGGCCTCGATCCAAACGTTGCAACTCAGCAGGTTGCTGCTTACCTGCACGATGAAGCGGAAAGCAAACTCGCTGACGACCTCGTGAATCGATTGAGAAAATCGTACCCGGTCGTCATGGGCGTAGATCTTAGCTCCCCGTCCGTCAATCCGTCCTCAGTAGTCGTGACTATCGCCGGACAACCAATCACCGCGGGCCCGATGCTCGAACGATTAAAACCCGTCATCTACACCCTAAGACTTGACGCTTACGAACTCGCAAAGCAACGCACCGAACAGATGGTGGACGACATGTTGTTGCTGGAAGAAGCAAGGCGACGGCAGATTGGACCAGAGGAAATTGTTCGCGCTGAAGTCAGCGATAAAGTTAAAAATCCGACTGAAGACGAAGTTGCGAAGTTTTATTCCGAAAACAAGGCTCGTATCTCCGGCGATCTGAACTCGGTGCGTAACCAGGTGGCAACGTATCTTCAGAATGAATCCCGGCAACGTTTGGAAAAAGATTTGTCAGCGCGACTCAGAAAGAGCGCCGACATAAAATGGCTCCTGACTGAACCGACCCAACCTGTTCAAAACATCAGCGTCGATGACGATCCCTCACGCGGCGACGCGAATGCGCCGGTGACGGTCGTCGAATTCACCGACTTTCAATGCCCCGCCTGCGCGGCAATGCATCCCGTTCTGGAAGAAGTCCTGAAATCTTACGGAAGCAGGGTCCGCTTTGTGGTGCGCGATTTCCCCCTGAACCAGCACGAAAACGCACGCAAGGCAGCCGAAGCGGCCAATGCTGCCAACGCTCAGGGAAAGTTCTTTGAATACATCGCGGTGCTGTTTAAGAATCAGAAAGCCCTCGATGTGCCGTCGTTAAAGAAATATGCAAGCGACCTGGGGTTGGACCGTGTCAAGTTTGATGCTGCCCTGGACCATGGCGCCTATGCCGCAGAAGTAAGGAAAGACGTTGCAGACGGCGAGATATACGGAGTCGGAAGTACGCCGACCATATTTATTAATGGAGTACAACTTCGAGTTCTGAGCGCAGATGGGTTGCGCGCAGCGATCGATCGAGCAAGTGGTTCGACGAAGGCGGTCTCGTCCCAATAGACCGTCATTGGACCACTCGGAAGCCCCGTTACGTTTACGTGACACTTCCGTTGCTCACGCGACAAGGACTCGAACTACATAGTTAACGCGGCGGTGAACCCGCCAGCGTCCCCAAGCCCGCCCCCCGACGTCAATCGCTATAACTGTCTCCGGTGATGTCCAAAAATGGTGGTCTCGTTAAAACCAGAGCGACTGAAACGTTACAAGGACGTCGCGATGTTACTGATCAGATACGGACGCTCGGATCTGATCAGCGCCGCAGGTCTTGAAGGCAGTGTTCTGCCCGACGAGATTGCGGCCGAGACAGAAACCGCTCCTGCTGAAGAACTCGCCAAAGACCTCGAAAAACTTGGTCCAACTTTCATCAAGCTGGGCCAGTTGCTGTCGACTCGAGCCGACCTCCTGCCTGGTCCATATCTCGAAGCGCTCACGCGTCTGCAGGACCGGATCGAGCCGTTTCCATATGAAGAAGTTGAGCGGATCGTTTCCGGTGAACTGGGAGTCAGAATCTCCAAGGCTTTCGCCAAATTTGATCCATCACCACTTGCTGCTGCTTCGTTGTCGCAAGTGCATCGCGCCGAGATGCGCGACGGTCGGGATGTAGTTGTCAAAGTGCAGCGGCCTGACATTCGAGATCTCATCGTTGGTGACCTGGAAGCACTCGGTGAGATCGCACACTTCCTCGACGCTCACACCGAACTCGGCAGACGTTATGAGTTCGACAACATGCTCGTCAATCTGCGCAAGAGTCTGCTGCGTGAACTCGACTTCACGATCGAAGCCAATAACCTTCACACTATCGGACAAAACCTGTCCGAGTTTGAGCACATCGTCGTCCCTGATCCGATCGACGACTTCACCACGACCCGCGTCCTCACCATGGAATACATTTCGGGAAAGAAGATCACGGCGTTGAATCCCCTGCGGCTGATGGAAATCGACCGGGGCTTACTGGCCGATGAGTTATTCAGTGCGTATCTAAAACAATTTCTCGTCGATGGACTGTTCCATGCCGATCCGCATCCAGGAAACGTTTTGCTCACTGATAACGATCGTATCGCGTTGCTCGATTTGGGCATGGTCGGACGCGTAACACGAACATTTCAGGACAATCTTTTGCGACTGCTGCTTGCCATCAGCGAGGGCCGAGGCGAGATGGCTGCCGAAGCAGCGATCAGAATGGGTGAAGAGAAAGAAGGTTTCGATCGGGCGTCGTTTACACGCAGAATTACGGCCCTCGTAAGCGATGATTCTGACGCCGTCCTGAGCCGAATGAATGCAGGCAGAGTAACGCTGGACATCACCAAAATTTCCGCCGATAGCTGGTTCCGCCTGCCTCCAGAATTCACGATGTTTGCGAAGGCTTTGCTCAACCTGGACCGCGTTGTTTACGCACTCGATCCAAACTTCGATCCGAATATCGTTATACGCGAACATGCTAACGACATCCTGCAGCAAAACATTCTGAAAAGTGTTGCGCCAAACAATCTTCTCTCCGGCGTAGTGGACTTAAAAGAGTTCGTGGAACGACTACCACCAAGGGTTAATAAAATTCTCGATGCGGCGGGAAATAACGACCTTCGTTTCAAGGTTGACGCTATTGACGAGAAGGTGGTCCTGGAGGGACTTCAGAAAGTCGCGAATCGAATTACACTCGGGCTCGTCGTCGCCGCGTTGATAGTTGGCGCCGCAATGCTGATGCGAGTTGAGACGTCGTTCAAAATTCTTGGTTATCCGGGACTGGCGATGATCTTCTTTTTGCTGGCCGCCGCGGCTGGTTTGGGACTCGCGTTCAGCATCCTCTTTTACGACGAGAAGCGCCGGCCCAAACACTAGATCCGGCGTTCTTCAGTGGTCGCGATCATCTCCTCCAACATTGTCACTTGTTCTTCACTCAGATCGTCAAAGCACATTCCAAATCCAACCCCGTGCTGGAAAGACGCTACATACCCACTCAACGAAAGCCACTCACCCGAAGGCTGCTTTATTTGCAGATTGACCTGTTCGTTCAATTCGACCCTTCCGAAGGTATTTACGAAGCAACCACCCAGACTGACGTCATCAACTCGAGCTTCGTGGGCACGCGACATACTCTCCCACTTTGCTTCGAGAAGAATTAGCTTTCGCCTGGTACTCCTTCGTTCCTGTGTCATGACATCGTTTCGAGTTAGCAATTTACGCGCCAAAACCGCGCGTGGCCATTCTAAACGATGCGACTCGATGCTAAGAAAATTTATTCGCGAGGAAAGGGACTGACGCTCGGCGGATTAACAGGAACGTATTTAGCTAGTAGTCGATATCCCAACAGAAAAAGCAAAATAAATCCGAACGTCAAAGGCAAGCGGATGTCCGATTTTACTAACATCCAGAAATGGACCACGCCGGCGATGGCCGAAAGATAAACCAAACGATGCAGCGCCGCCCAGCGTTTGCCTCCAAGACGCTTTACCATTTTGTTGGTTGACGTGATCGCGAGTGGAACCATCAGCACGAAAGCAAGCATTCCAAAAAGGATGAATGGCCGCTTGGCCACGTCTTGCACAACGCTAAACACCTTGAATTGCCGGTCAAACCAAATATAAGTAAGCAGGTGCAGGGCGCCGTAGAAGAACGCAAACAGGCCCAGCATTCGGCGAACCTTTACCAAGGAATTGACGCCGAAGATTTTTCTCAGCGGCGTGATCGCCACTGTCAGACTGAGAAAAATAAGCGTCAGCATTCCGGTGGTTTTGGTAACAAAGTCGAGCGGATTTGGACCAACTCGTTTTGTATACAGATCCCACAACATCAACACGAGTGGGATGAGAGCGTTTACAAAAACGACAACTTTGAAAAAGGGCACGTCAGCCATAATCAGTAGTTCTTCGCCAGGTCCATTCCTTGATACAAATATGCAACCTGCTCTGCATAACCGTTGAATAACAACGTATCGCGACGGCCGTACTCGCCAATTCGTCGTTCCGTCGCCTGACTCCACCGCGGATGTGAAACGTTTGGATTCACATTCGAATAGAAACCGTATTCATCTGGGGCCTGGATGTTCCACGTCGTCGGCGGTTCATCAGCAACCAACGTAATCTTCACCACTGACTTGATACTCTTGAAACCATACTTCCACGGCACCACCAGACGAATCGGCGCTCCATCCTGCGGCGGCAACGTTTCGTCGTACATTCCTGTCGCCATGATCGTCAACGGATGCATCGCTTCATCAAGACGGAGTCCTTCGACATAAGGCCAGTCGAGGATTCCAGTTCGCTGATTCGGCATTCGTGCCGGATCAAGCAGTGTCTGAAAAGCAACATAACGCGCCTGTGACGTTGGTTCGACTTTCTCGAGCAACTTCTGCAACGGGAACCCCACCCACGGAATCACCATCGACCAGCCTTCGACACATCGCAACCGGTAAATGCGTTCTTCGAGTTGAAACTTCAGCAGTTCATCAAGGTCGAAAACCTTTGGCTTGTTAACCAGGCCGTCGACGGAAACCGACCATGGACGCGTAACAAAACCCTTGGCTGCGTAAGCTACGCCGCTCTTCGACGTGTCGAACTCGTAGAAGTTGTTGTAATTGGTGATTGCTTCCAAAGGCGTGAGCTTGTCGCTAACCGCGAATCCTTCCTTGATTGCTTCTGTCGTTGGTGCTTTCGCGACTTCCTGAATCTTCTCGCCTGCAACGGGTTGAGCGGGAGGTGGATTCAGACGGCGATAAAGTAGTGTGCTGGCGGTTGCTGTTCCCGCCATCACCGCTGCCTGTATGAATCGCCTGCGGTTTAAGTAAACGTTCTTGTCTGTGACTTTTTCTGACTTTTCCGCCATTTTGAGACCTTGCTCTTTAGAATACCTCTATTAGTCGCTCGGTTCGCCAAATACTTACGGCTCGCGAGTAAAGATCGGATTGACAGGATTTAACCATCTTGTAATCCTGACAAATCATGTAAATCCTGGCAAACCATGTCCGAAGGATGATTGAGTGGAAAAACCATCGTCACTGCCTGCTGACAAAACCGTTGCAAATGAACCCGCCGATACCATTGGATTCCGCAGCAGACTCATTCGCTGGGGAATTGTTTTGCTTGTCGCTGCCGTCATTATTCTGATACCGGTTCCTTCCGGAATCACTCGTCAATCGTGGATTTTGCTGGCCATCTTTGCGGCCACAATCACCGGTTCGATCGTCCGGCCGATTCCTGGCGCGGCGATGGTTCTTCTCGGCGTTACCGCACTGCCACTTTTTCGGGTAATGACCATCAACGAAGCCCTCACGGGTTACGCCGATCCCGTTGTGTGGCTGGTGCTGGCGGCTTTCTTCATTTCACGCGGCATGATTAAAACCGGATTGGGCCGCCGCATCGCCTTCCTCTTTATCAGAGCCATCGGCAAACACTCCCTCGGACTCGCTTATTCGCTAGGTTTCACTGAAGCCATTTTGGCCACTGTCATTCCGTCAACCGGTGCTCGCTCAGGTGGAATTATCTTCCCGATCGCGAAGAGCCTTGCGGAAGCTTACGAGTCACGACCTGGTCCGACCGCCCGTCGCCTCGGCAGCTTTCTGATGACGAGTGTTTACCAGTGTAACGTGATTGTTTGTGCGATGTTTCTCACGGGCCAGGCGTCAAACCCGATTATTGCGCGTTTTGCAAAAGAGGTAACGGGGATAGAAATCACTTACGCGCGTTGGGCCATCGGCGCGATCGTTCCCGGCGTGCTAAGCCTGCTGGTGGTGCCGTGGATTTTGTATCGCGTTTTTCCGCCCGAAGTGAAACACACACCCGCGGCTAGCGAACTCGCGTCAACAGAGCTGAAAGGCATGGGACCAATGAAATGGTCCGAATGGTTGATGCTGCTTGTCTTTTTCCTGGTTGCGATACTTTGGATGACTACCAAACTACACGGAATCGATTACGCCGTAGTCGCACTACTCGGCATCGGCGTGTTGCTGGTTACGGGCGTGCTCGATTGGGACGATCTCGTAAGCGAAAAGGCTGCGTGGGGAGTTTTCATCTGGTACGGCGGTTTGATTCGCATGGCCGAGGCTTTGGGCCAGACTGGAATAACAAAACGATTTGCCGAAAGCTCAGCGAGTTTGACGACAGGTTGGAAATGGTGGCTGGCACTCGCCTCGTTGTTGCTAATTTACTTCTATGCACATTACGTCTTCGCGAGCATCACTGCACACGTGACTGCGATGTTTACGCCGTTTCTGATTGTGATACTCGCCGCAGGCGCGCCACCTTATCTCGCGGTGCTGTCGCTGGCCTACTTTTCGAATCTCGCAGCAGCATTAACTCACTACGGTACGACGCCGGCGCCAATCTACTTCGGCGCCGGATACACAACCCAACGCACGTGGTGGACTGTCGGATTGATCACGTCGTTGATAACTATCCTTATCTGGAGTGTAGTTGGTTCCACGTGGTGGAAAGTTCTCAGACTCTGGTGACAAACATGGCTGGATACTCAGGAACCCCGCTGGCAAAAAAAATCGGAATCAAGGAAAGCTCGCGAGTCGCACTCGTAAATGCGCCGAAAGACTTTCAATTCGAACCGAAAGAACTACCTGAAGACGTCGGGTTCTTAAAACCGACTTCCAAGTCACTCGACATCATTCTCTTTTTCGTAACTACTGAACGAGCACTCGCCAAAGACTTTGCCAAACTCGCTGCAAGACTCAATGCTAACGGAATGATCTGGATTGCATGGCCTAAGAAGAGTTCGGGTGTGGCCACTGATCTTTCGTTCGAACGGGTACAGAGAATTGGTCTCGATGCCGGTCTCGTTGACGTGAAGATTTGCGCGGTTGATGAGACCTGGTCGGGACTCAAGTTTGTCTATCGCCTAAAGGATCGACCCACCCTCAAAAAACGTTAACAGAGTTATCCACAGATCCTGAGGAAATCTTTGTGGAAATCATCGTGCGGAGTTTTACAAAGCTGTTACAAGCGCACACTTAGAACACTTTGCACACGTCAGCGGCGTGCGTGAAAAGCTTTACGCATGAACGTGTTAACGCTTCACAACTCTTCCGCACAACAGTGATTGGTACACGTTGGTCCATACATTTTCGGAGCGCCCTACTAATGGTAGGACCAAGAAAAATAAATCCGCACTAGTTGCGCCAAACATGAGGCGAACAGTTTTTGGAGTACGTAATTGCATTCAAATTCTCTAATGAAAACGTATGTCTCTCAGATGCGCTTGCGACAATTCAGACACGGAAAGCATTCGCTTCAGACGAGTGATGTGATCACGTATCCTCTCATTCAAGAGACGTTTGCGTTACATGAAAGTAACGTTGAGTTGTAGATCGATCGGCAAAAAATTGGAGTTGATTTTCAGTCGAAACAAATCTGAAAAAGGTGTTGCAAAAAAAGTGTCGATCACTATAATGCGATTCCCTCGCTGACATATTGATTGCCATTTAAAAGTTTTGGATCAGCGGCCTGTTGAATGATCGTTTGAAGGTTAACTAGCTCTCATCTTTTTCTCGCAATTGCCCGGAAGCCTTCAACCTCAGTAACTCAGGTAAATGTTGGGGCGTGACTCTGGTTAGGTTACGCAAGGCAATCTAGGCGATCGCCCAGTGGGATCTTCGCCAAAAAAATAACCCCCAAATCGATGTCTTTGCCGGACGCGTTAAGCGCCCGGACGAAGGTGTAGTGTTGTCCGTTTTAACGGATTGCAAGCAAGTCTTGATGCCCAGCCGGAGTTGTGTGATGACCGAGATACAGTTACCCCCCGAAGTGAAGAATTGTCCGATATGTACGATAGACCTTCCGATATCTGAGTTTGGAATTTGTCGCGCGCGCAAGGACGGACGCAATCTCTATTGCAAGAGTTGCATTCGTCAAAAGGTGACCCAGAGCCGGCGCGCTTTGAAGGAATACAAAACCGCTCGCAAGAAATACATTTCCCAGCAAGTTGAAATTGCCGAATTGCTTTCCAGCGATGCGTCCACCAACGGACACTATCACGCAAAAGCAATGAGCAAGTTGTCTCCAGTCGAGCGCGTTCGCGATGCGATTAGACGCGGCTCGCGGACACAACGCGAAATTGCTCAGGAAACAAAACTCGGAAAGGACGAAATAGGAGACGCATTAGCCAATCTCCTGCTTTGGACTCACGAGATCAGAACGCAGGTTGTAGATAACACTCGGCTCTATTTCCTTAACGATACAGCCGAGCCTGCAACAGTGGACGACGAGCCACGTCTCCCGGCAAGAAAGCGCGACGTGCCGAGCTCGTTCAGTTGTTTGCATGGATTGATGCCTGGAAGAAACCCGGAAGGTGAACCCGAAAAAATTGGAGGCTGGGTGGCAGCCTAGCCTCCTTCTCTAACAGATAATCCGTTCTTTATCCGCGTTTATCTGTGTTACGAAAACGCCTGGAGCACCTCACTGGCGTGGTCTTCAGGCTTTACCTTCTCAAAGATCTTTTTGATCTTGCCCTTCTCATCGATCAAGAAGGTGGTTCGATGAACACCCATGTACGTGCGGCCCATAAACTTCTTCTCTCCCCAAACACCATAAGCCTCCGCGATCTTTCGATCCGTATCGGCTAAAAGTGTGAACGGTAGACTATATTTGGTCGCAAATTTTTGATGTGACTTTTCGTTGTCCGGGGAAACACCTAACACGGTGATACCCTGCTTTTTGAACTTCGAAAAACCGTCGCGAAACGAACAGGCCTCTTTGGTACATCCGGGCGTGTCGTCTTTCGGATAGAAGTAAAGTACGACTTTCTGTCCGCGGAGATCTTTCAGGCTGACAATTTCGCCGTTGGCGTCTTTGGTTTTGAATGCAGGTGCGGTCGATCCCTCTTTGAGCATATTTCGTCCTTTGTTGCGGGAATGGTCTAATACCCGAATTGTAGAGGATCAAGGTCACTTTCATGAAAGCTACCACAAAAAGCAAGTACAACTACTGGATGGTGAAACAGGAGCCTGAAACTTACTCCTGGGATGACTTCGTAAAAGACGGCAGCACCGATTGGTCGGGAGTGCGGAACTATCAGGCCCGAAACAATCTGCGCGCGATGAAACCCGGAGATAAAGTGCTCTATTATCATTCCGGAAAAGGAAAAGAAGTTGTCGGGCTAGCGGAAGTCGTGAAAGGCGCTTACCCGGATCCGACTGCTGACGATCCGCAGTGGGTGGCGGTTGATCTCAAACCGGTCAAGCCATTGGCTAATTCCGTTCAGCTTGCGGCGATTCGTTATGACAAGCGTCTGAGTCAACTGCCTCTGATTAGGCAGTCGCAACTCTCGGTGATGCCTTTGACGAAGGATGAATATGACGTGATCGTCTCGATGGGGAACAGTAAAGCGCGCAAGAAACAATAGGAAGGATTCACAATGTTCAGACAGCTCGATTACACGATGATTGTTGTTTCCGACATGCAGCGCTCGGTTGAGTTTTATCGAGACAAGCTGGGGATTCCTTTGAAGTTTCAATCGCCCGATTGGACCGAGTTTGCCACCGGGACGACCACGCTCGCACTTCATGGTGGTGGTGTTGCCAGCACGCAACCGCCTGCGGGCGATCCGTCAAAAGTCGCCGGTGCTTGTTCGATTGGTTTTAATGTCGACGATGTTGACAAGGCATATGAGGAACTGAAGGCCAAGGGGATCAGGTTTGTGATGCCACCGATGCAGCGTGAAGGCGAGGGAATCAAGCTCGCCGTGGCAATCGATCCGGATGGTTTGCCAATATCGTTCGCGCAATTGATCGAGCACAGTGCTGGAGGGTAGTTTCAAAGGATGACAGGATTTACATGATTAACAGGATGAATCTTGTTCATCTTGAAAATCTTGTTAATCCTGTAAACCATCACTCAAACAGCAGATCACTCTCGCTTTCTTCAGGCGTCGCCGACTCCTTTAACCTCGGATAAACCTTGAAAAGCGGTTCGGGAGCGGGAACAAGTTTCTCTTTCAGCGCCGCTTTGATCTCGAGCGCGTTTACAACGCCTTGCCCGCGGAAGTGATTGTTTGTGATCACGTAAGTTTCGCGCGTCTGTTTTGCAACTTGTTTGATTCTCACCAGCCACGGTTCCAATTCATCAATCGAATAGAGATAGTTGTAACGTTCGGCAGGCGGTGCTTTGTCGCGAAACCAGTTTTGATAGTTCCTGCCGTGCAGCCTGACATAACCGACACTCGAAGTGGTTAACGCCGCTGGCTTAATCGACTTCTTGAAAACCGGCTGATCGATGTTGCAGATCCCGACGCCCCGTTCCTCGAGCCATTCATACATCTCCGGCGTGTTCCATGATGAATGGCGCACTTCCAGCACTCGTGGATAAACAGAAAACCTTTCCAACAGCTTGGCGAGGTAAACACGGTCGTCTGGCGTGTTTTTGAAAGACCACGGAAACTGAAGTAATACAGCGCCGAGTTTTCTCGCTTTCGCCAGCACGTCTATTCCTGTTCGAAACTCTTTCTCATCCTTCTTCGTCGCTTTCCCGCGCTCGTGTGTGAACAGGCGATGCAGTTTGGCTGTAAAAACAAATTCTTTATTCGCCGTAACCCGATTTACCCATGATTTCGTCGTCGAAGGTGTTGGTGGACGATAAAAACTGCTGTTGATTTCGATCGTATTGAAAAACCGCGCGAGATATTCGAGTGGGTCAAACGACTTGCCCGGTTTGTGAGGATAGACCACCGTTTCCCAATCCTTGTAAGACCAACCGGCGGGACCAATGCGAACGATTTGTTTGGGCATTACCCGATTCTTATAGTGAGGCGTTTGCAAGAAAGCAATCCATTTGACAGGATTAGCAGGATTTTGTGAAAGGAGGTGAGCAACATGCGTCTGACCGAGATGGTCTCGTGTTCTGGTTGAGCGGCGAAGCTTAGCCCGAGCTTACTCGCTCAAGTTTTGAGCGGGCTACCTAAACAACCTGACGACCCAAATCTGATTGTCGGCTTTGATACAGCCGACGACGCGGGTGTATACCGCCTTCGAGACGACCTCGCTCTCGTGCAAACGCTCGACTTCTTCACTCCGATCGTCGACGACCCTTACGACTACGGCCGCATCGCCGCGCTCAATTCGATCAACGACGTTTGGGCGATGGCCGGAACTCCGATCACTGCGATGGCGATCACTTGTTTTCCAAAGAAAGGTGTCGACCCCGCGATTCTAAGCGAGATCATGCGCGGCGGACTGGAAACGATAAACAAGTTTGGCGTCACGTTGATTGGTGGTCATAGCGTCGATAACGAGCAGATCATGTTTGGTTACTCGGTCACCGGTTTGATCGATCCAAACAAGGTTGCGAAGAACTCAGGTGCGCGACCGGGGGATGTGATCATCCTCACTAAGCCGATCGGAACCGGTGTTATTTCGACTGGAATCAAGAAAGGACGCGCAACCGACACAGTCGTCGCCGGTTCAGTTGAGACAATGCTGACGCCGGGCAAATATGCAGCCGAAGCGATGCGCGAGTTTTGCGTTAAAGCGGCGACAGACGTGACTGGCTTTGCCCTCATGGGTCATTCCTGGGAAATGGCACGGGCAAGTAAAGTCACGATTGAAATCAACGCCGGCGAGGTTCCGTTAATCGACGGTGCGTTCGAATTAGCGTCTCAGGGAATGCTGACGAGCGGCGACAAGACGAATCGCGAATATGTCGGTGGAGATGTGCAAATCGATTCTTCAGTCGATGAAAATATGCGGAAGTTGTTGTTTGATCCCCAAACTGCGGGCGGAATGCTAATCGCTATCTCGGAAGATAAAAGCGAAGCGCTCCTCGTCAGTCTCCAAAGAAACTATCCTCTTGCACGCATCATCGGGCGCGTGCATCCTCCAGCCTCCAGTTCGATCATCGTCAACAACGGCGGGTGAAATGGATCTTTCAAGCAGGGTTACAACGCTCAACGACGCAAACATAAACACAAAAGGTAGCTACGTCCTTTACTGGATGCAGATGTTCAAGCGCGCGAGTCACAATTACGCGCTGAATTTTGCGATTCAGATGGCAAACGAGCACGGATTGCCACTCGTCGTTTACGAGGGACTGAAGTTTTATTACCCGTGGGCGAACGATCGGCTGCACACGTTCATTCTTGAAGGCGTGGAAGAGAAACAGGCGGAGTTTGCCGAGCGCGGAATTCGTTACGTCTTCTACCTGCAAAGAAACGACCGCGATCCGAAGCACGTCGTTGCACAACTGGCGCGTGACGCGGCGCTATTGGTCACTGACGACTTTCCGTGTTTCATAATTCCAGACCATAACGAACGCATCGCGCGTCTCGATCTGCCAGTGTATGCAGTTGATGCGAATGGTATGGTTCCGCTCTCGGCACTTACGAAAGAAGAATATGCGGCGTATACGATTCGTCCCAAGATCCACCGGCTACTTCCCGACGTGCCTCGCAAAATCGTTACGCCGCACCTCAAGGTTCAAAAACCAAGTCTTGATATCGATTCCCCGGAAACGAAGGTAACAGCAACTAATATTGTTGAACTGGTTGCGCAATGTGATATCGATCACAGTGTCAAGCCTTCTAACCTCTACCACGGCGGTACAAAAGCCGGTCGCAAGCGTCTCAAACACTTCGTGAGCAAGATCCTGCCGCATTACGTCGAGACTCATAACGAACCGTCGGTTGACGGTGTGTCGCGTTTGAGCCCGTACCTGCATTTTGGCTTCCTGTCGATTCAGGAAATCGTGGCGGCAGTCGAACGCGCAAAAGCGCCGAAAGCCGGTAGGGACGCATTTCTCGAACAGGTGATCGTCCGTCGCGAGCTTTCATTCAATCTGACGCGACACAACCTACGCTACGATTCGTTGCAATCGCTGCCGCCCTGGGCGTTGCAGACGATGCGTGAACACAAAGACGATCCACACCCAGAACTGATCGACGACGAAAAGATCGAGGCGGCTGAGACTTACGACGAGCTCTGGAATGCCGCGCAGCGCGAACTAGTCGACACCGGGCTCTTGCACAATTACGTGCGCATGCTTTGGGGTAAGAAAGTAATCGAGTGGCAGCGAACGTATGAGATGGCGTTTGAACTCCTCGTGCATTTGAACAACAAATATGCGCTGGATGGTCGTGATCCGAATTCATACGCTGGCATTCTCTGGTGTTTCGGGAAGCACGACCGTCCGTGGTTTAAGCGCGAGATCTTCGGCGCCATCCGCTACATGACGTCGCGAAGTATGGCGAAGAAGTTCAACTCCCGGCGGTATATTGAATCGTTCCAATGAATTGAGACGCTCATTACTGTTTTGGTGTTCTAAGAGTTATTATTGGTCGCAAACCATGGCTTCAACGATTCGTGAGATTTCAGGGCCGGATACCGTTTCTATAGCGGATCTTTACAAGCAGGTTCGGGCGCGCACGATGGACATCGTTGCACCGCTCGAGATCGAAGACTACGTAATTCAAACAGCCGAGTTCATGAGCCCGCCACGCTGGCACATCGGCCACACGTCCTGGTTCTTCGAAACTGTTCTGCAGGCACACAAGCCGGGTTATCGGGTCTACTCGGAAGACTTCCTTTTCTACTTCAACTCGTATTACGAAGGCTTCGGAGTACGCATCGAACGTCCAAAACGTGGCACCAAGTCGCGTCCGACAGTTAAAGACACCATCGCTTATCGCAAGCACATCGATGAGCAGATGCTTTCACTACTGGAATCGCCAGAGTCTCAAACAGTGTTGTCGCTCGTGCGTCTGGGACTCGAACACGAAATGCAACACCAGGAGTTGCTTGTCTACGATATCAAGCATCTTCTTTGCGATCAGTTTGACGCCCCCATCAACCCGTTGCCGAAACCGGTCACGAAGGTTGAAGGAATGGCTGAAATTGAAGGCGGACTGTTCACGCTTGGTTACCAAACCGCCCCTCCACGCTCGTACGAATTTGCCTTCGATAACGAAAAGCCCGCTCACCAGGTCTTTCTGCAAAACTACGCGCTCGACAAAGCTCCCGTCAGCAACGCCGACTTTCTAGAATTTATCAACGACGGCGGTTATCAAAACTTTCGCTGGTGGTTTTCAGAAGGCTGGGAAGCCGTTAATCGCGAACAATGGCGCGCACCGCTTTACTGGGAACTGCACGACGACGAATGGATGATTCGGGATTTTTCCGGTCTGCACCCAGTCGCAAGTCGAAAAGACGAACCTGTTTGTCACGCCAGTTACTTCGAAGCATCCGCGTTTGCCAAGTGGGCGGGCAAAAGACTGCCGACTGAAGCAGAATGGGAAAAGGCGGCATGTTATGATGCGCGTCGCAAAGTCAGGACAGCATTTCCGTGGGGCGACACTGATCCCGTCAGCGGTAACACAAATCTTTTTGAGAATGGTTTCTGGTCAGCAGCACCAATCGGCGCCTTTCCGGAAGGCGCGAACGCTTACGGCTGCCAGCAAATGATTGGCGATGTTTGGGAGTGGACCACTTCTGACTACGTGCCGTATCCGGGATTCAAATCCGAGTTTGACGAATACAACGACAAGTGGTTCGTCAATCAGAAAGTTTTGCGCGGCGGGTCGTTTGCCACGCCGCAGTTGCACGTCAGAGCGACATACCGAAACTTCTTCCATGCCCACGAGCGTTGGATGACTTCGGGATTTCGTTGTGCGAAAGATCTGTAAACGCGGATTACACGGATCTGCAAACGATTCACGCGGATAGGCCTACCTAATCGAAGGAGAAACATCATGTCCCCAGCACTTCGAAGACTATTCTTCTGTTGTGTCCTTGTGGCGTTTGTAGCCGCTTCTGCTTTCTCGCAGACCGAGTCACGCACCGGTGCGGAAACGAGTGGTGCGAGCAGCGCGCCGGCGCCGGTTAAAAGCACGTCAATCAATCCGAAATACACGACGCCAAAGTCGCCACTCGACACAGCTTACGGCGCGAAGATCGCCGAGTACACCACTGAAAAGTACTTCATGACGGAGCTCGTCGATCACTTGCCGCTGTCGGACAAGGTGCCTTCTCCTGACAAGATTCTGGGATATGCAGTTGGAACTCCAAACAAGCTCACTTACACGAAAGATCTCTATCGCTACTATCGTGAACTCGCAAAAGCCTCGCCGCGCGTGCGCGTGTTAATCGCGCCGGAAAAGAGCGAAGAAGGCCGCGAGCAGATGCTCGTCCTTGTGAGTGACGAAGAGAACCTCGCTAAGATCGATCGTTACAAAGAAATCACGGCAAAGCTCGCCGACCCGCGAAAGCTCAGCGACACCGAAGCACACACGTTGATCGCCGAAGCGAAACCGTTTTACTGGGCTTCCGGGTCGATTCACTCGCCCGAAACGGGTTCGCCGGAAATGTTGATGGAGATGGCTTACCGGCTCGCCGTCGAAGATTCGCCGTTCATCGAAGACATTCGCAAGAACATGATCGTGATGATCACTCCGGCCCTCGAAGTCGATGGCCGCGATCGCATGGTCGATCTTTATAACTATCGCAAAGCCAATCCCGGCAAACCGACGCCGCCATTGCTTTACTGGGGCAAGTACGTTGCCCACGATAACAATCGCGACGGCCTGGGACTCGCACTCGCGCTCACCCGCAATCAAATGCGGACGTTTCTCGAGTATCACCCGACCGTGCTTCACGATCTGCACGAGTCAGTGCCGTATCTCTACACGATGACCGGTACTGGCCCGTACAATGCGTGGCTCGATCCGCTCGCAATCGACGAATTTCAGCTCCTCGCCTATCACGAAATCGAAGAGATGACGAAGCGCGGTGTTCCTGGCGTCTGGACGCACGGTTTCTACGACGGCTGGGCGCCAAACTACATGCTTTACATCGCCACCGGTCACAATTCGATCGGCCGTTTCTATGAAACATTCGGCAACGGCGGCGCCGATACACGCGAGCGAACTCTCCAGGCTAATGCAACGTCACGCGTTTGGTACCGGCCCAATCCTCCGTTCCCGCGTGTGAATTGGTCCATGCGCAACAACGTCAACATGCAACAGTCTGCAATCCTGTTTGCCATGAACTTCGTTGCCAAGGAACGAGAGCGGTTCCTGAACAACTTCTATCTGAAGAGCAAACGCTCGATCGCAAAGGCTTCGAATGAAGGACCGGCTGCTTACATCATTCCTGGTGACACTCCACGCCCGGTTGAAGCGGCGGATATGGTGAACCTGATGCGCCTGCAGGGAATTGAAGTGCATCGCGCCACAAAGGAGTTCACCGTCAAGGACCAGAAATATCCGGCGGGTTCCTACATCGTCAGGATGGACCAGCCATATTCACGCATGGCCGATATGTTGCTCGACACGCAGTATTACAACGTCACCGATCCGGCTCCATACGACGACACCGGTTGGACCATGGGACCAATGCGTAACGTCAAGACCGTGCGGGTTGTCGACAAGAGCGTGCTCGACGCGCCTGCGACGCTGCTCACGGAAGACGCAAAGGTGACGGGACAGCTTAGTGGCCCGGCTTCAGCGGCGGCTTACATCATCAATCACAACACTGACAACACTCTGGCTACGCTGCGTTTCCGTTTGAAAGACGTGAAGATGAGTGCGGCGGAAGAGTCGTTCAAAGTTGGCAATCAGCAGTTCAATAGCGGCTCATTCATTTTGAAGAAAGACGGGAATCCGGCGGATCTGCGCGCGCGGCTCGAGTCGGCCGTCACTGAACTCGGTCTCAAAGCCGTCGGCGTGGAAAAACTGCCTGAAGTGAAGTCTCACGAACTGGCAGTGCCACGTATCGCGATCGTTCACACGTGGACCAACACGCAAAACGAAGGCTGGTACCGCATCGAGTTCGATAAACTACAGATTCCCTACACGTACATTTCCGATCACGTGATTCGCAACACGCCGAATCTGCGTGAGAAGTTTGACGTGCTGATCTTCCCGCCGGTCGGCGGTTCGGCGCAGACGATCGTCAACGGAATGCCGAAACGAGGCGACCCGATTCCCTGGAAGGCATCAACCGTCACTCCGAACTTTGCTAATTCACCCGATCAGACTGACGATATGCGTGGCGGGATGTCAGTTGCCGGCGTCGCGAATCTACAGAAGTTCATCGAAGACGGCGGCTTGTTTATAACTATCGCCGGTGTCTCGCAGGTGCCGATCGATTACGGCATCACGAATGGCGTCTCGATTCAACCGGCTGAGCGACTTCAGGCGCGTGGCTCGATTTACAACTCGACCTTCGCGGATCGCAAGAGCCCGATTGCCTACGGTTACGATGAAGGGCTGCCGATTTACTTCAGCCAGTCGCCGCTGTTCCAGGTGCAGGCTGGCGGCGGTGGCGGTTTTGGTGGTGGCGGTGGTGGAGGTCAGGGTGGAGGCGCGGGCGCCAACCGTGCTTCCGGTCGCGGCGGTGTTGGTGATCCCGACGTAATTCAGGCAATGCCGCAGCCGCGAGTTGCAGATCCGAACAATCGCCCCGACCCGGATGCTGACCAGCGCGAGAGTCCGTTTTTCACTCCGCCACAGCTCAGACCACGCATCGTGCTGCGTTTTGCGTCGGATGAGAAGAATCTCCTCGTCAGCGGAATGCTCGCAGGCGCTAATGAACTCGCGAACCGTCCGGCAATTGTTGATGTGCCGGTTGGACGCGGCCATGTGGTGATGTTTGCGACGAATCCGATGTGGCGACATCAGACGCAGGGCGAGTTTTTCCTGTTGTTCAATGCGGCGCTGAATTACGACAATCTGAGCGTGGGACGTTCCGAGGGCCGTGGACAAGGTCAACGCCCGAGCACTGCGGAAGGCGGGGATCAATAAAAGTTTGATACAAGCAAGATAAATTTAGCCACGGATGACACGGATTTCACTGATAAGAATAATCCGTGTTCATCCGTGCAATCTGTGGCCCAATGGAAACAATCCTTTCAGAAATCGAAACGCGTGTGTTGGGGTCGTTGATCGAGAAACAGGTGACGACACCGGAATACTATCCGTTGACGCTCAACGCCCTGACACTCGCGTGCAATCAGAAAAACAATCGCAATCCCGTCACCTCGTACTCCGAGAATCAGGTCGCTGATGCATTAGAGAGTCTGCGGGAAAAGAATCTCACGTACGTGTTCTACGGCAGCACCAGCCGCGTGCCGAAGTACAAGCACGTGATGCTGGAAGTGATGCACCTGAGTCATCCGGAAATGGCGCTGATGTGCGTGCTGATGTTGCGGGGCGCACAGACGCTGGGTGAGTTGCGCGGGAACGGAGCGCGACTGTACGAGTTTTCGAGTCTGGAAGAGGTTGAAGAAACTCTTAACAAACTCATCACCCGAGATCCCGATCCTTTGGTCGCGCGCATACCTCGCCAGCCGGGACAAAAAGAAGGACGGTTTGCTCATTTATTGTTTGGTGAGATCGATTTCCAGGCACTTGAGCAAACACCCGCACCGAGTTCACCCCGTCGCTCAAACCTCGAAGAAAAGGTCGACGCCCTCGCTGCCGAGATCGAAAAACTCAAAGAACAATTCGAACAATTCCGAAAACAGTTCGAGTGAACGCGGATTTCCGCGGATGAAGAACGGATCTGGCATGTTTTCATCTTTGGGCGCGTGTTTCAGCTATGCAAACTGTGGGTGAGCGCAGTATAATGCTCGTCCCTTATGAATCCGGAGATGTTTCATCCAGCGGTCTCACGTTGGTTTGCGCGCAGCTTTCCCGCAGCCACCGATCCACAGGTGCGCGCCTGGCCGGAGATTAAAAAACACCGGCATACGTTGATTGCCGCGCCGACCGGATCCGGTAAAACGCTCGCTGCGTTTCTGTCAGCTATTGATGATCTCGTTCGTCTTGGTGTGGAAGGGAAACTCGACGATTCCACTCACGTCATCTACGTCTCACCGTTAAAAGCGCTCAGCAACGATGTGCAACGGAATCTTCAGGTTCCGCTCGAAGGAATTCAGGACGAACTGAAAGCACTCGGTCTGCCCGAAGTCAACATTCGAGTCCTGGTTCGCACCGGCGACACACCCGCTGCCGAACGGACGGCGATGACGAAGCGTCCGCCACACATCGTCGTCACGACGCCAGAATCGCTTTACATCCTGTTGACCAGCGACGGCGGACGACGGATGCTGGAAACGGCCCGAACGCTGATTCTCGACGAAATTCACGCGGTTGTCGGCGACAAACGCGGTTCACACCTCGCGCTTTCCATCGAACGACTGCAACAGCTCGTTTCTCAAAATGGCTCATCGCTCGTTCGCATTGGTTTGTCAGCCACACAACGCCCGATTGAAGAAGTAGCACGGTTTCTCGTCGGCACTAACAACATCAACGCCGAAAACGTTCCCGACTGCACCATCATCGATAGTGGTCACGTTAGAAAACTCGATCTCGCCATCGAACTGCCCGAGTCGCCATTGCAAGCCGTAATGTCGGGCGAGGTTTGGGATGAAGTTTACGATCGACTCACGCAACTGATTCGCCAGCACCACACCACGCTGATCTTCGTAAACACACGCCGGCTGGCTGAACGGGTTGCACGTCACCTCGGTGAAAGAATTGGTGAAGAGAACATTGCCGCGCATCACGGCAGCCTCGCACGTGAACAACGTCTGATGGCAGAGCAGCGACTCAAGTCAGGGGAACTGAGCGCGCTCATCGCCACGGCATCGCTGGAGCTTGGTATCGACATTGGCGATGTGAACCTTGTTTGTCAGCTCGGTTCGACGCGTTCAATTGCGAGTTTTCTGCAACGTGTCGGCCGGTCGAATCACACCGTAGAAGGTTTTCCCAAGGGGAGAATCTTTCCGCTTTCGCGCGATGAGCTGGTTGAGTGTGCCTCGATTGTCGATGCGGTTCGTCGCGGTGAGCTCGACCATTTAGAGATTCCGGAAAAGCCACTGGACATTCTGGCGCAGCAGATTGTGGCGGCAGTCGGCGCCGAAGAATGGTCGGAAGACGATTTGTTCCACACGGTTCGGCGCGCCTATCCCTATCGAAATCTGGAACGCGAACAGTTTGATGCGATCGTGCGCATGCTCGCGGATGGGTTCACCACGAAACGTGGACGGCGGTCGACTTACCTGCATCACGATGCGGTCAACCAGCGGCTGCGTGGTCGCAGAGGCGCGCGATTAGCTGCGATCACTTCCGGTGGCGCGATTCCTGACACTGCTGACTATGCCGTCGTGCTCGAGCCGAGCGAACTCGTGATTGGCTCAGTGAATGAAGACTTCGCGATCGAGAGTTTGCAGGGCGATATCTTTCAACTGGGAAATACTTCTTGGCGTGTGCTCCGAGTTGAGCAGGGAAAAGTTCGAGTTGAGGATGCTCACGGACAGCCGCCGTCGATTCCGTTCTGGTTGGGTGAAGCGCCGGCGCGAACGGAGGAGTTGTCTGTTTCGGTGTCGAGGTTGCGAGAGGATGTTGCAACGCGGGTTCACGCGGATGAAGACGGATCCGGGGTTAAGCTCGAGGAGGCGCTGAAGTGGCTGACGGATGAAGTAGGAGTATCGCCATCGGCGGCGGAGCAGATTGTTGATTATCTGGCTGGGGCGAAGATTGTGTTGGGGGTGATGCCGTCGCAGGAGAATCTCGTTTTGGAGAGGTTCTTTGACGATAGCGGCAGCATGCAGCTCGTGTTGCATTCACCGTTTGGAAGTCGCATCAATCGGGCCTGGGGGTTGGCGTTGCGGAAGAGGTTTTGCCGGAAGTTCAACTTCGAGTTGCAAGCGGCGGCCACTGAAGATGCGATTGTTTTGTCACTTGGACCAACGCACAGTTTTCCGCTCGATGATGTTTTCCATTACTTGAACTCGAAGACGGTGCGTCACATTTTGTGTCAGGCACTGCTCGATGCGCCGATGTGGAATATTCGCTGGCGCTGGAATGTGACGCGTTCGCTCGCGGTGTTGCGACGTCGTGGTGGTCGCAAGATTCCGCCGCAATTGCAGCGTATGGATGCGGAAGATCTGTTGACTGCGATCTTTCCGGACCAGGTGGCTTGTGCTGAAAACCTGACTGGCGAAAGAGAGATTCCATCACATCCGCTCGTCGATCAAACAGTCAAAGACTGTCTTGAAGAAGCGATGGATATCGACGGGCTCGAGCGTCTGCTGACCTCAATCGAGCGCAACGAAAAGAATCTCTTTGCTCGCGACGTGATCGAAGCTTCACCACTGTCACAGGAAATACTCAACGCGCGACCATATGCTTACCTTGACGACGCACCGCTTGAGGAACGTCGTACGCGAGCAGTGTTTCAACGTCGCTGGCTCGATCCGGAGACGGCCAGCGATATGGGCAAACTCGATCAGGGCGCCATCGATCGGGTGCGTGAGGAAGTTTGGCCGGAGCCACGCAATGCCGATGAGTTGCACGATGCGCTTGTCGAACTGGGTTTTCTAACCGAAGTGGAAGGCGCCGGCTGGCAGGAGTTCTTTGTAGAGTTGAAAGCAGATCGTCGGGCCGCAGTGATGACTGTCGGCATGCCCGCGAAGAGGTTGTGGGTCGCAGCCGAGCGTCTGCCACAACTGCAACCCAATTACCCAGATGCACAACTGGAACCGTCGATAGTTGCGCCTGAAAGCGTCTCTCGTATCGTCTGGACTGCTGAAGATGCGCTGGTTGAAATCGTTCGCGGACGTCTGGAAGGATTGGGGCCGGTAACTATCACACAGTTGATCGAATCTTCGGGTCTTAACAAGCTTGAGATCGAAACTGCTTTGCTGAAGCTGGAAGCAGAAGGTTTTGTAATTCGCGGGAAGTTCACGCCCGGCACGACGGAAACCGAGTGGAGCGCGCGTCGCTTGCTGGCTCGCATTCACAGTTACACGTTGAACCGTCTGCGACAGGAGATCGAGCCAGTCGCCACCAGCGATTTCATTCGTTTCCTGCTCGCCTGGCAGAAAGTCGCGCCAGACCACCAGATGGAAGGGCCGGAAAGTCTCAAAGCCATCATCGAGCAATTGGAAGGTGTCGAGGCTCCAGCGGCGGCGTGGGAAGGCGAGCTATTACCCGCCCGAATGGTGGAATACGATCCCGCGTGGCTCGATGCATTGTGTTTATCCGGTGAAGTGGTTTGGGCTCGACTCACGCCACTCGCGCGTTCGGCTGCCGTTGAGAATGGAGAAAGAACGCGCGGTTCGGGTCCGGTTCGAAACACTCCCATCGCACTCCTGCGACGAAAGAATTTTGCGCTTTGGAGTTCCGTGTTTCCGCAACCAACGGCGGGAATCACCGCAGAGTTTTCAACCACCACGCAGACAGTACACGACTATTTGATGACACGTGGAGCGTCGTTCTTCACAGACATTGTTGAGAATACGAAGTTGTTGCGGAGTCAGGTTGAAGAAGCACTGGCAGAACTCGTCGCAAACGGTATCGTGGTCTCTGATAGCTTTGCAGGCTTGCGGGCTTTGTTAACGCCCGGAAGCCGAAAGACGCAGGCAGCCGCGCGTCGTAAACATCGTCAGCCGGTTTATGAAATGTCGAGTGCTGGTCGCTGGTCGATTCTCCAACGAAACGCAACGCCCGACTTGAATGACCAAACGCAGACTGAAGAAGTTGCGTGGGCGCTGCTCAAACGCTACGGCGTCGTTTTCAAGCGTCTGCTGGAACGTGAGGGCATTTCGTTACCGTGGCGAGTGTTATTGCGCTTCTATCATCGACTCGAAGCGCGTGGTGATATTCGTGGCGGCCGCTTTGTCGCGGGCATTTCGGGTGAACAGTTTGCGCTTCCGGAAGCAATCGGAATGTTACGCGCGATCCGTCGTGCGGGTCCGCAGGAGAGTTTGATTTCCATCAGTGCTGCCGATCCATTGAACCTCGTCGGCATCATCGTTCCCGGCAGTCGAATTACGGCGCACACCGGCAACAGAATTCTCTACCAGGACGGTGCACCAATCGCTTCGCTCGAGTCAGGAGAAACGCGCTTTCTCGTGGAGCTGAGCCGCACCATGGAATGGAAAGCCAAGGCTGCCCTGGTGCGCAAAGCCACTCGACCCGAGCTTCGTTCTTATCTCCAACGCCCCGCGTAAATAGCCACAAAACGGCACAAAAATCACAAATCTGGAAACTGAGGGCGATTGAGACTGCCTTTAGTCTATGAAAGCACTAGCTCAGACAAACAAAATCCTCGCTATCAAGTTTCCGTTCACGAAACGCCGGACGCCGAAGTATTCCCTGGTGAAACCGCGAACTTCGGTGCCCTCAACCGACGAGTTCATGCAGGTTCACCATGCCACCGTGCGTGAAGGCAGATCACATCGCGTGTGGCCGCCTGAAGTTTTGCGTGCGTTTCAGACGGCCGAAATCGTTACCGAACCACAAACACAACACTACCTGCTTCGCGACAGCAGCATCACCCGATTATCATAAGCCACGGATTGACACGGATTTTCACTGATCAGAAGACATTTTTTTCTGATCTGTGTAATCCGTGTTTATCTGTGGCTATTTTGTTTTGTTTTGTTCGTCAAGCCAGGCCTTTAGCGGTGCGAAGTAATCGATAATCGCAGTCGCATCCATCTTGTCTTCGCCGGTCATTGCCTTCAATGCTTCGGGCCAGGGCCGGCTTTGACCCATCGCCAACATCGCTTTCAACTTCTCGCCGGCTTTCTTGTTTCCGTAAATCGAGCACTGGTAAAGCGGCCCGCTGAATCCAGCTTCGCGGCACAGCGCGCGATGGAATTGAAACTGTAGAATCGCCGCGAGGAAATAACGTGCGTACGGCGTATTCGCAGGCACGTGATACTTCGCGCCGGGATCGAAGTCCTGTTCGGTGCGCGGTACCGGCGGCGCCACTCCCTGATACTTCTCACGCAAATCCCACCACAGTTTGTTATATCCATCAGGCTTAACTTCACCTGAGAAAACTTTCCAGCGCCACTGGTCCACCAGATATCCAAACGGCAGAAACGCGACTTTATCGAGTGCCCGATTCAGCAGGAATCCCATGTCCGCTCGCTCGTCAGGGACCTTGTCAATAAAGCCAAGTTGTTTCAAATAAGCCGGCGTGACTGACAGCGCGACCGTATCGCCAATCGCTTCGTGAAACGCATCAATAGCTCCGTCGCGGAAAAGAAAAGGCTGTTTGTCGTAGGCCATCTGGTAATAGTTGTGGCCCAGCTCGTGATGTACAGTCGAGAAGTCTTCTTCGTTTATCTGGATGCACATCTTCAGTCGCACATCCTTTTCGTAGTCGATGTCCCACGCGCTCGCATGACACACGACTTCGCGATCCGCCGGCTTAAGGAATAGCGAACGCTCCCAGAAAGTCTGTGGCAGTGGATCGAAACCAACTGACGTGAAAAAACCTTCACCGTAGCGAACCATCTGTTTCGCGTCGGTGTTTTTGGCTTTGAGAATCTGCGTCAGGTCGTAACCGCGATCTGCGTTAGCGGGCGCGAGCAGCGGATAGACGTTGCCCCACGTCTGGGCCCACATGTTCCCGAGCAGGTGCGCGGGTATCGGCTTGTCTTCACTGACAACGTCTTTGCCGTACTTCTCAGACAACTTGTGTCGGGTGTAGGTGTAGAGTGAGTCGTACAGCGGCTTAACCTGCTGCCAGAGGCGTTCCATCTCGGCCGCGAATGCATCGGGCTCCATGTCGTACTTTGCACGCCACATCGCGCCTGTGTCCTTGAAGCCCATCTCCTGCGCACCCTGGTTACTGAGTTCGACAAAGCGTACGTACTCTTTTCGAAT
The DNA here is from genome assembly GCA_035694465.1 of Pyrinomonadaceae bacterium. GTDB lineage: Bacteria > Acidobacteriota > Blastocatellia > Pyrinomonadales > Pyrinomonadaceae > PSRF01. Next base: position 123,478 of record DASSFI010000077.1, read on the forward strand.
CGGTATGGCGATCTGGTGCCAACCGACCCATGCTTTCTTTAGTTCTTCAGGATCGCGACTGTTAGTCATGATCTGTTCCAGATCAGGCAGACTCAAACATTTTCCTTTATCACCGTCCGGGCAGTATTTGCCTTTTCCGTATTCGCCTTCCATTGAGGCCGTCAGTTTCGTCAGTTCACTCCGCAACGCCGGATCTTTCGGCGCCGGCAATGTCAGCGACAATTTCAGCAGTTTGAGTTTGCGTTTGGCTTCGGGCGAAAGATCGACCTTGTCAAAGCGACCCGCCTGTTCGGCGAGTTCGGTGGTCGCCCCGATCAGATTTTCATTGGCCTCGGCGGCAAGCGTTTCCGTGTCTTCGGTGATAAAGGTGCTTTTCACCCACTCCGCCCGGCCTGCTTTGATGTTCAGATCCATGAGACGCTTTTCGGCGTCGGCGAGAAATTTGTCTGCTTCCTCTTTGGTGCCGGAGCCGGAAGAAACTGAATTTGGATTATCAGTACAAGACATAAGCGCTAGTCCTACGCTAAGAAGAAAGAAGAGGCCCAGCCACAATGGGCGGCCATGACGAGTGAAGTTCACCGTTAACCTCCTGGCGGTCAGTGGTATTGCAAAGGGGATTGGGCCTCCAATATAACGAGGATCGCGGCAATGCTCAAACGTATCCAAAGATTGAGCAGATTATTGAAGGAGAAAATTGAAGACTGGGTGAGGACCAGTCTTATGGTTTGAGAATTCGGACCGTTACGGGCGTACGATGCCCTTTTTGATATTTCTCTGCCAAGCTTCGTAGTTTCGAATGCGGCGCTTGGCTTGTTTGCGAGTCAGCTTCATTTCCTGGGCTACGTAATCAATTCGTTGGGTTCGATCTTTTTTCTTATCGAACCGGTCACCCGGCGCTCTGAGATAAAACTTGTACGCCGTGGCCCACTCTGCTTTTACTTCTTCGGTGGCTTGAACACCCCGTGTCTCTGGCATGCCTGCGGGCTCCCTTCAGGAGGATTTTTTCGACTCGGGATTTTACACGGCGGACACTAAAATCACAAAAAATTGGGGGCAAATCGGCTGTCTTTGCGTCTTTTTATGGCTAATTACGTTTTAGCCAGCGAAGAAGAGAGAGAGTACTCAGGATAATTGCGATTCCAATCAGTGCGTAGACAAAGTAGGTAACTACGTCGGAGTTTATGAATGCGATCAGCTGGCGGCCGAAATAAAGCGCCAGCACCGCTTCGACGCCGAATCGTATGAGGCGTCCCAAAAACACTGCGGTCAACAGTTTACCGCGTGGTGACTGGAGCGCAGAGGCTGTCATCGCGACCGGCGTGAATGGGAATGGCGGTGGGATCAACGTCGCAATGAAAAGTGTGATTCCGGCTTTGTTTTCGAGTTTTGCTTTGAGTTTCTCGATCTTTTTCGCGCTTACAAACCGCTCCAATCCCTTTTCCCCGGCTTTTCTCATGATCACGTCGATTACGAACACACCGACGACAGATCCCACGGCTGAGGCAAGCACATACGCGATCCAGATCCAACTGTCGCGATGGGAACTAACCAGAGCGATGAGAAGCAGATCATTTCCGAAAGGAAGCACGAGAAACGAGGAATCGAGTGCGCTCATGAGGAAAAGACCGATCAGTCCCAGCCGCATGAAGAAGCGGAAGAACCATCGGGTGGCACTAATAGTGACGAGAGAACCTAGCAGCGCGGGCAATCGAGCGTCCTCTCCTACAGTCTGGTCGGCTCAGGTGTAGAGGGATCTGTGATTGGTGGCGGCTGATCCGGCTCACGAACCGGAGCTTTTGGTTGCGGATTCGAATCAGGCGGCAAAGGAATTGAACCGGGTGTTTGCGCCGGATCGTTCGGGTCGTATGGCGTAGTGTCGGGCTTCTCGTCTAAGTGCTGCACATGAAATCCCCCTTGTTCTTGCGCAGATTACTCCTGTCTAATCACGATACTGTCACCACCGCCCCCATTCCCGAAAAACACTCGCTGTCCGGACGCAGGCTTGAGACCAAGCAGGCCCTGAACTATCGACAAGCGCGTCATGATCCTGGGCTCAGCAAACTGAAATCTTCCGGCCAGTGTTTCCGAACGTTCAAAATCGATGCGCGCCAGCACCGCGAGTTCCTGGCCGAATCGATTTACGGTCGAGGTCAAACCGTTTCCACCTTGAATCGCCATTTCGCCGTCACGGAACATATTGATCTCGAAACCACTCAGCACTTGTGCGGCTGATAGCAACTCATTCAACTGACTGATTACCGGATCGAGGACTTCAAAACTTCTGGACACATCGATCGTTGAGAACGCATGAGCCACCTTTAGCTGTTGTTCGAAGTTTTCATAACTGGTGGCGCGACGATTAACGATCTGCTTGGCGTCCTCGAGTAATTGACCGGCGATCTTCTGATTACTCTTCTGTATATCGCCCGCGACTTGAATCAACATATCGATCTTTTCATTATCGGTTTGCAGTCGCGCGACAGTTTGTCTGATTTCCTCGATGCGTGAACCCTCGGCCTTCGTCGCCATCTCCTTGAAATCGATTCGTTGCATCACCGAATCACGCTGATTGTTTTGCAAATGATCGGTTGCAATCTGGCGGGCGCGGTCGGTGTTGCCCTCGTCGATCGCTTTGTAAGCAGCTTGCTGGTAGAGCCGTGATTGCATTTGCTGCGGCGCGACTTGAGCAGCCTGCAGAAGTGCGTCGGAGGTCGGATCACCTTGTAACGCGCTGAAAGTTTGTGCGAGATTCGCCTGCGTATTCGTCATTCCCATCTCGGTCATTTTCTGGCGAACGAGAGGAGCTTTCGACGGCAGATACTGATCGACATAAGGCAGCATCGTCTGCAATCCACCCAGCAAACGTCGTGCGCTGGTTTGTTCGATCTGATCTTGTGTGGGCGGTTGCGGCGCTTGCGGAGTAGTTCCACCGCCAACACCGCGCCGGACCGTCTGTGGTCCACCACGCAGATTATTTTGCGCGGCCGGAGTAGCTTTGAGTGCAGCGTCAACGACCGTTGATAACAGATCGACGTAAACAGCTTGTCCCAACACCGGCCCGCGGGCCGTAGTTTCTGTCTTCGCGGCTGACGCGTCGCCTGCCGGACGTGGTCCAGGTCGCAACAGCGTTTGCACGAGGCCGCTCGAGTCTGTTTTGGTCAGAATATTTGCGGCTTGAAGCTTCTTAACTGTTTTGTCTGCGAGTTTGTCGGCTGCGTCCGGATCCTGTTTGTAGAGTTGACTGATTACTTCCGAAAGCGTGCTGGGAAACTGTCCCTTCTCCAGCATCTGTTCTGCGTTCTGTGCTGCCAACTTTGGATCGAGAGCAGCGACGCGTCCGAGCAGCGTCTGTTCCAGGTTGTCGTCAGAAAAAATTTGCGCTCGTGGTCCACGTGGGTCAGTTGTAGTGTCTGTGTTTGCCGGCGGCTTCGTTGAGGCGAGCAGTTGATACGCGAGGTTCGCATCGTGTTTAGCCGCGGTTAACACCAGTTCCTGTCGGAGTTGAAAATTGCGAATAGTCTGTTGGTTTGGCGGACCCTGAAACGCAAAAGCATTTCCGGCAACGGCCAGCGGACGCCGGTTGTTCTGCGTGTTTACCGGTGTTCGACCCAATTCCGCGATGCCTTCAGCCGCCATCTGGAAAAGACCGCGGGCACGTCCCTGATTCTGATCCCAGAGCATGTCGGCAGCATTGATCTGGATGCGAACACGATTCTCGACGAGCCGCAGCGACTGGGCCTCGTCAACCACCTGATCGAGCAGCCGGTAAGCGTTCTTCTCGCGTTCAGCCTTTTGTTTCTCCACCTCTTCGGCGGATGGTTGCGGCGCGGAAGCCTGCTGCTCCTGGGCAGTTACGGCAAACACCGAGAGACAAAACAGCCCAAGGGCCAGGGTCAGAATGAATAGTTTTTTCATGGCGTTTCCTCTGAGAGAGCCTGGCGATCTTAACATCGCGGATTGCGTGTCGTGAATCGTTCAGCTAGTAGGTGTCGAAAGAGGCCCCCAGGTTGCACAATCCGGTGAATATCTGTCCAAAAAGTCCACCATTCCGCAGGAACTTCCATCAACTCTTGCCGTATAATCCCCCAACATGTACTGCCCATCCTGCGGTTCGGAAGAAAGACAACTGAGCCAATTCTGTCGCGCTTGCGGCACAGACCTCCGTATTGTCCGGAATTCGCTTGAAAGCCCCGACTCAGTGACGCAGTCGGCGATTTCGGCGCGTGAGCACATCGGCATGGCCGTGGCCGACAAGATTCGGCAGATGAGCACGGCGAAGGAATTGGAAAGAGTAGCAGAAGACGTGCTCCCGCACTTTGAGAAGTTTCTCGAATCGCCGGAAGAAAAGCGGCTGCGACGAATCCGTGCCGGCATTGTCACCTCAGCCATCGGTCTCGGCGCTACGATTGTTCTTTTCATCATGGCGATGGACAAGATCGATCTCATTCCCTTCATCACTCCGGCGCTCGTCACTTTCCTCGTCGGAATCGGAGTGATCGTTAACGGTTTGCTCTTTACCGTTCCGAGCAAGCAGCTACCAGGCGATGCCTACGACGCGCTTTCGCAAAAAGTGCTCGACTCAGGCGCGAACAGGATTCCTTACGAAGCGCCGATCGCGGGCCAACTAACGAATGAACTTCCGACCGCGCCCAGACTTCAGGCCGCGTCCATCACTGAACACACCACGCATCATTTAAAACAAGGCAAATCTTAGGAGCTTCGTCGATGGCAGTCGGATTAGAGGGTGGGTGCCGTGTCACGACGATGAATGAGGGCGAACCGCGTGTGTTCGGGACGCTCAGAGTGTGGAATCAGATCGGTAGAACGAGTGGCGCCGAGGCGATTTCGTTGCGTGTGTTTGAGTTTGGACCAGGAAGGTCGCCGGGCTTGCGCAATCGCGAGTGCGATGAAGTTATTTATGTGTTGGAAGGCGACTGTCGAGTTTTGATCGATGGCGTTGCGCATGAGGTTGGGCCAGAGACTGGTATTTATCTGCGACCGGGACAAACGCTGCTCGTGGAGAATCATGGACCAGGCGTCGTGACGTTTGTCAGTTCGCAGTGTCCCGAAGAGACGGTTGAGATTGTTGAGGGTGTGGTTGCTTCTTCATCTGAATCGCCGGCGCCGATCGTGAGACTTTCAGATCGCAGAGCTTTGCCAACAGCGGATCGCTGGTATCGCGTTCTGGTAGACGACGAAATTGGTAGCGAGCAGGTGACGCAGTTTGTCGGCTCGATTCCGCCCGGTCGTGCGCCGGACCATTTTCATGAGTATGAAGAGGTTTTGTTCATACTTCGTGGTCAGGGACGAATGTGGGCCGGTGACACGAACACGCCGATTGGTCCAGGCTCGTGTATTTACTTGCCGAAACGACAAGTGCATTGCGTGGAGAATACGGGTGACGGAGAATTGAGATTGTTAGGTGTGTTTTATCCCGCGGGTAGTCCGGCGGTCAGATATGAGACCACGGATTAAGGCTGATCAAAGTCGCGGATATCATGGAATGGTGTTTCTGCGTCACTGAAGTCAGGGCGGTAGTAATAAGAGGCGCCGTCAAACTCCTGAATCCAGCCTTCCGTCATTCCCAATTCCTCGAGGGCGGTGGTTGCTTTCATCCACTCTGATTCGCGGATACGTCGCGAAAGCAGGACATAACGTTTGTTACTTTCAGCCTGATGGGTTGGGTAGTACTGCGCCATCAGTGAGATCGCCACTCGCGGGCTGAGCTCGTCTCGGATCCATTCAATTGACTCGCTGACACTACCGATATCATTCGGCAACACGAGCAGACGTACAACCAGCCCGCGTTTCAACAAACCATTTTCATCAAACACCAGTTCGTCACCAGTCTGGCGAAACATCTCACGCAACGCAGCGCGCGAAACGTCTTTGTAACCGCTCACCTTCGAGTAGAGATAACCCGACTCGTCATCCGCGTACTTCAAATCCGGCAAATAAACATCGACCACACGATCCAACAGCCGCAACACTTCAACTGAGTCGTACGCGTTCGTGTTGTAAACCACCGGCACGTGCAATCCGTTTTGCGCCGCGATCAGGATTGCTCGCGCCATCTGCGGCGCAAAGTGTGTCGGCGAAACGAAGTTGACGTTGTGACAGCCGCGCGATTGTAGCTCCAGCATCATTTCAGCCAGACGCTCGTGTGTGACTTCGTTTTTGAGTTGCTGTTTATGAGTTTGCGAGATCTGGTAGTTCTGACAATAAACACAGCGCAGATTGCAGTTGCCGAAGAAGATGTTGCCAGCGCCTTTTGTTCCGGAGAGCGGCGGCTCCTCGCCAAAGTGCGGTGTGTACGACGAAACGATTGGCAAACGACCGGAGTAACAGGCAGCGATCTCGTTGTTGAGACGATTGTTCAGACAGTCGCGCGGACAAACGGTGCAACGCTCGAGCAGGCGTTCGAGATCTTCGACACGACGCTCCAGCACACCGTCACGAAACAACGCGAGATAAGATGGTTCTATTTGCTCGTTACTCATGCCGTCTGAAATGAACAAAATGCGGTTTGTGCTGTTCCACGATCTCCGCCGGAGTTGCTTTTTTCGATTGTCGCCAGATGAAATCCATTTCGTCGTGAATCGTGCTGAGCGCGAGTCGCGCTTCAAGAATCAACAGCACGCTGCCGTAAAACAGAAAGCATGCGCCGGTGAGACCAAGCACTACTGGTATCATGTTGTAACGCTGATTGCCAGTGAACGGAACGATTCCAATCGCCACACTCGTTGCCACAAACATTCCCAGACTGAGGTAGAACGTGACCATGCATCGCTGCAGTATGCGGGCGCGGCTGGTCAACTTGTCCAATTGTTGGAAAATCGAAGCCTGTCGCTCAATCAGCGCTGCACCTCTTTCCTGGCGCGCCGCCATGTCCTCGAGACGGTCGGCAAGCGCGCGCACGCGGTCCACGACACGGCCCAGACGCGAGGAAGTCGACAAAATCATGCTGCCGCAGGCGGAAATCAGCACTGCGGGCGTAATCATCGCGGTTAAAACAGCAATTGCGGCGTCAGTATCCATCGATTCGCTTTATAATCAGCGGAATTTTGAAATCCTGTCAAACTCGTCCACAGATTGCACCGATTCGTTGACATGCGACTATGGATCTCAAAAAACAGTGAAGTCCCGATCCGCGAACAGCTAGTCACTCAAATCGTGCTCGGAATTGTCAGCAACGACTTGAAGGTAGCCGAGCGTTTGCCGAGCACGCGCGATCTCGCGCGGCGCTACGACATCCACGCCAACACTGTCAGCTCAGCATATCGGGAACTCGCACGCCGCGGCTGGGTCGAGTTTCGTAAAGGCAGCGGCGTTTACGTGCGCGAGCGAAACGACGAAGTGGTCGAGGATGGCATGGCACTCGATCAAGTAATCGCACGCTTCTTCAAAAACCTGCGTGCAGAAGGTTATTCACTCGCCGACATACAGTCAGGCGTGCAGCGTTCGTTTTCGACTCAACGACCCGATCATTTTCTGTTGCTCGAGCCCGACCCGGAACTGCGCGAGATTCTCGTGGCAGAGGTATCGAAGGCGACGAAAGTTAATGTAAAAGGCGCAGGGCCTGCGGATCTGGACAGCGCGTTGACTGGAGCAGCGCCACTCGTCCTTTATGGACACATGGACGCATTTGCGGACTGCCTGACGCCGAAGACGGATGTGCTCGTGCTGCACTCGGCTTCGGTTGTTGAGCGCATGAAGGGACAAACGAGACCGTCGGCGGATGCTTTGGTGGCTATTGTCTCTCGTTGGCCGGAGTTTTTGCGGTGGGCCAGGACCATGCTGGTGGCAGCCGGTCTTGATGCTGATGCGTTGAGTTTCCGAGACGCACGCGAACGCAACTGGGAGAAGGGATTGCGTTCCGCGGCGTTTGTGATTACTGACTCGCTGATGGCGCCGCGGATTCCCGCAGGCTGCGAGGTTAAAGTTTTCAGAGTGCTCGCTGAGTCTTCGTTAAAGGAGATTCGGGAGTACGAGGAGCGGTACTTCTAAATCCATCCACAGATTACGCAGAATCTGTGTAATCTGTGGATGGCTTTGATTTACTGTTTTTCTTTTGCGAGTGTGCGTACGTAGTTCACCACGTCCCAACGCTCTGTTGCTTCCGGCATTCTTCTCTCACCCGCCGGCATAATCCCCTGGATACCTTTGGTGATCTTCCAGAAGACCTCGCCGTCAGTCATTGCGGTCATGCGTTCTTTGTTCGTGAGATCCGCGGGCTTGCGACGCAGTTTCGACAGGTTCGCTTCGTTGCCGGCGCCGGTTTCACCGTGACAAAAGATGCAATTGCCCTTCGCGCGATCCAGATAGAGCGCTTTTCCTCTCTCGATCGATTCGGCAGTTGCGGGCGTTGGATTCTTTGTCTTGTCGGCATCTTCGGGAAGTTCCCACGTGTTCTTGGAAAAATCCTGCTGTGCTCCGCCGCCGGGAGCGACCGAACGGGGATTGTCGTTTTGATTTCGGTTGGTGGTGGTTGAGCTATTTGCGTTCTGCGCCGACGACGTTATGTCGAACACGCTGACAAAAAGCACCGCGACTGCGAGCAACACTAAACACGCCAATAAGGGCAAGATTGACTTTCGCATCGATTCGCTTTTCTCCTTTAAGATTATGGCTTCGTACGCTTTTTCCTGATCGGACGCTTGACAGGTGGTTTGGTTGGGGGCGTTGCGATTTCTACTTTCGTCGGCGACGGCTTCAGATAGTCGGCCACGATTTTCTCCGGAATATCTGCTTCCCAAACGACCTCGTTATCTCGCGCCGACATTTTTAGTGCCTGCAAGATCGTCTGCGCATTCTTGTCAGGCACGGCGCTGATGCCCTGTTGCATCAATCCCGAAATCAGGTTGTTGATGATCTTGGCGGTGTCGGGATTGTCGGCATTCATTGCGCCCCGCAAACTGAAATTATTTGCGGTCATTGTAACGGCAGCGTAGAAGTTGCCGAAAGGCGTGTCGCAGCGCGACTCGCGCGACGTATTTTCCAGTCCGCGCAAGCCAAAGCTTTTCGCAAACGAAGCGAGTGGCGCGCCCGAAGCTGCCATGAGCACGTTCGGATCCCTGAACAACGATTCGAGTGTTGCCGCACTGATTCTTCCGTTTCCATCAGCCGCATCAATTGCCGATCTGAGATAAGGAAGAGTGCCGATGGCGATAGAGTTAGCCGTAAGCGGCACTGCGCCGATCTCGACAAATGGTTTGAGAATCGGATTCTTTTCAGCTTCGGTCGCCAACGGATCGATCTTCATCACCGTCATCGATTTGGAGCCGTACTTCTCAGTTCGTACCTTGTCCTGAAGATAAACCTGACCGAGTGTCAGAAGTGAATCCGAGCTGAAGTCGCCACCGGCGACAATCATCACGTCGGGAGCAACAAAACTCAGATTGCTCGCGGGCTTGTTAAAGCGAACCGCGATGACGAGATACTCAACCGAAGCAGGATCGATGCCGGCAGCCTGTTTTATGTCTGCAAACCCGGCTCGCATCTTCGTAACCTCGCTGGCGGACATCACGCGCGGCGCGGCCTCGTTCAGAATGCGTTGCGGGCTGATGTAAACGAGCGCGTCAGCTTCGGGCAGCGAAGCGAGTGCGGCAGATGGCGATTGCGCGACCGCGCGCTGGGCCAGGGAGAAAAAAGCAAGAACGGCGATTAGCAATAGTCGTGAAGACGTTTGTCGCAAGCAGAACCTCCAGGGGACGAAAAGTTGAAGCCTAATCTCTCACGCAAAGGCGCGAGGGCGCAAAGAAAAAATCATCCACAGATTACACAGATTCAAATAATCTGTGTAATCTGTGGTTGCTTACTTTCCAACTTGACGATAACGAAAGCACTTTGCCTCGTGATCGTTGACCAGACCCACAGCCTGCATGAAGGAATAACAGATCGTCGAGCCGACAAACTTAAATCCGCGCTTTAGTAGGTCTTTGCTGAGCGCGTCGGAGATGTCGGTGCACACTGCCAGCGGCGCCTCTATTTTACGTTTCAGTGGTTTACCGTTTACGAACCGCCAAACGTATTTATCGAAGCTCCCAAACTCGCGTTGCACTTCGAGAAAGGCAACGGCGTTTCCGATGGCTGATTTGATCTTGAGTTGGTTGCGAATGATTCCTTCGTTATTTAGCAGCGCGGCGATTTTGCGCTCGTTGTATTTCGCAACTTTCTTTGGATTGAAGCCGTCGAAGGCGGCGCGAAAGTTGTCACGTTTTCTGAGGATGGTTTCCCAACTGAGCCCCGCCTGAGCTCCTTCGAGAATCAGAAATTCGAAGAGACGGGTGTCGTCGTGAACGGGGACACCCCATTCTTCGTCGTGATAGGCGATTGATAAGGGCGTCCTGGCCCAAAAGCAACGCTGTGGCATGCGCAGTATTTTATCCACAGATTACACAGATGTCGTCCGCACGGTTACGGGAGTCTTGGATTGCACGGATTCGTAGACTGCGTTTGCGAACTCGACGGATCTTAAACCGTCGAGTGCGGTGACTAGTGGCTCGGTTCCATTAACGATAGCGTCGATGAACGCGCGGTCCTCCTGCGCATAACCCCACTTCTCTTCGCGCGGTAATTGCTGCATCGTATGTTCGGTGAAATGACCTTCCAGGTTGCTGCTGATCGTGAGACTCTCCATCTCTCGTGTCACGAGCGTAGCGTGATGGCAAAACACCTCCACACGCTCAAACGGGAATAGCCAGCTTGCATCGGCCGCAGTCGCGAGCGTCGCCTGCATCCCACTCGCAAACTTCAACAACACGGAGAAGTCGTCAACCTCCTGGTACTCGTGCGTCGATCCGATTGCATGTAAATACTCAACCTCACCAAACAGAAACCGCATCATGTCGAACATATGGATCGGAGTCTCGTAGAGAAAGCCACCCGTAACCGAGGGATCTCCGGTCCATTCGGGTTTCAGCAACTCGCCGCGGTTCATCTTCACATGCGCTGAGTGTGCCTCGTGCGTTTCCGAGAGTATTCGTTTGAGCGTCGCATAAACGGGCGCAAAGCGACGATTGTGGCCCACCTGAAAAATCTTGTTCGTCTCGGCCGCTTTCTTAAAGACCCTTTGCGCTTCAGCGAGACTCGTCGCGAGCGGCTTTTCACAAAAGACGTGTTTGCCGGCTTCGATGGCGGCGATCGCGAGCGAAACGTGCTGCGTGTTTGGAGTGGTGACAAAAACCGCGTCCGATCGTTCGAACGCTTCGAGCGGCGTCGCGACGGCCGCGGCGTTGTGCGCAGTCGCGAGTCTTTCGGCGGCTGTTGGAACGATATCGTTTACCGCTGTGATTAGAACGCGTTCGTCGCGTGCAAGAACGCTTGTATGAACTCCGGCGATGTAACCGGCGCCGATGATTCCGATTCTGATCTTGTTCATTCTGCTTCCGCTAAAACTCCTTTCGTCGCAGCGTGCGCAGCGCGTGCAAGCGCAAACGGATCTTGCTCCCAGTACTCAGGTCGGAAAATCTCAACACTGGCAACTTTGTCGTAACCAATCTTCCGAAACGACGAAATCATCTCTTGTAACGGCAGAACCCCTAGACCCGGCAGCAGTCGGTGTCGATCTTCGAGTTGCTCGCGGGGAAGATCTTCAGCGTCGTTGATGTGAAAGATTTGAATCAGGTTCGGGTCGAGACTCTCGATCATTTCGAACGTCGAATTACCTGCGTAGAAGTGAAAACTGTCGATCACGAGTCCGAGATCTTTTCGATTCACTTCGCGCACGATCTCGGCGGCAAGATCGAGTGTTGGAACACTGCAATCAGTTTGTCCTAAGAATTCAAAAGCGAGTGCAACATCGTGCGCCGCTGAGATCTCGCAAAGTTCATTCAAGACTTTGACTGACTCCGCGACAACCGTCTCGCGCGAAGCGCCGCCAGCCGGCAGTCTTCCGGGAACGACGACGATGCACGGACAACCAACTGCCGCCGCAATGCTGCTCAGTTCCTCGCATTCGTGTTTGATCGCTTCGTAAGCCTGGTCGTTACGAAAGGTGACGTGCTCAATTGAGTTTATGCTCAGGGGTTTCAGCCCCGATTCAGTAAATAGATCGCGGAGTTCTGAAGTGGAACTTTCGCGCAGGAATTTTCTGAGTTTTGCAGCCCAGATTTCGAGGTAGTCGAAACCCCCTGCTTGGGCTGCCTGGAGGTCCGTGGCCAGGTCAGCTCGCATGGTGGTCGCGCCGTTAAGTGCAAGTTTCATAATGGGTCGCATCGGTCCTCAGGGACGTATTTGTGAGCAGCATAACACGGCGCCCGAGCCGGTTTGACTTGCCGCAGCCATTAGTTTAAAAGTGGCTCCCATAAGACAACCGAATCCACATTCCTACTTCCCGGTTTAATGACCGGGAATCGGTTTTTTCCGAAACAGAAGGAGATACAATGGCTCTACGACTTGGCGACATAGCACCCGATTTCACAGCGGACACGACTGAAGGCCCGATCAGTTTCCATGAGTGGATTGGCGATAGCTGGGCAGTCCTGTTCTCGCACCCGAAAGATTTCACTCCCGTTTGCACCACTGAACTCGGTTACGTTGCGCGTTCAAAGCCCGACTTTGAAAAGCGCGGTGTGAAGGTAATTGGACTCAGCGTCGATCCGACCGATTCACACAAGCGCTGGGCAGAAGACATCAGAGAAACCCAGGGCACTGCGCTCAACTTCCCGGTGATCGCAGATCCGGATCACAAAATCGCGGAAATGTACGACATGATCCACCCAGAGATTAGCGACGTTTTCACGGTTCGTTCAGTGTTTGTTATTGGCCCAGACAAGAAAGTTAAGCTGATGATCACTTATCCGGCGAGCACCGGACGCAATTTCGAAGAGATTCTGCGTGTGATCGATTCACTGCAACTGACGTCGAAGTACAGCGTAGCGACGCCGGTAAACTGGAAAGACGGCGACGACGTAATCATCGTTCCCTCGTTGTCTGACGAAGCAGCCAAAGAAAAATTCCCGGGCGGCTGGAGAGCACCGAAGCCATACCTGCGAATTACGCCACAACCCAACAAGACGACGGAGTCTTCGGACACTGCCGCCAAGAGCGCGTCGTAACAAACCGCCTGGTATCCCAGTGGTTTTGAGCCACGGATTACACTGATTACACAGTTAGAAACAATCCGTGTTATCCGTGAAATCCGTGGCTCAATTATTCCTCAATGACCCTGGCTCCCGGAACACAACTGGGTCGTTATGAAATTCGCTCCCTGCTCGGCGCGGGAGGTATGGGCGAGGTGTATCTGGCCCATGACCCCAGTTTGAATCGCAAAGTCGCGTTGAAGGTGTTGCCGGCGGACGTCGCTGCGAATCAGGATCGGATGCGACGTTTCAAACAGGAAGCCACCGCGGCCGCGTCTCTGAATCATCCGAACATTGCTCACATCTACGAGGTCGGGGTCGAATCCGATCTCAACTTCATCGCCATGGAGTACGTCGACGGCTCGACGTTGCGCGAGAAGATCAAAGGAGACGAGGAACTCTCGAAACTGCTGCGTGTTTTGCAGCACGTCGCAGACGGGCTCGCGAAGGCTCACGACGCAGGCATCGTCCATCGCGATCTCAAGCCGGACAACATCATGATCACGTCCGATGGTCACGCCAAGGTGCTCGATTTCGGACTCGCGAAACTCATCGAACCAACAGTGAGCGGCGCAACCAGCGCTGAAGATCCGACCATCCTGCAACAGCATTCCACGCCCGGATTGATACTCGGCACACTCGGTTACATGTCGCCCGAGCAAGCGCAGGGCAAAACGAAAGAAATCGATAACCGGTCTGACATTTTCTCTTATGGCTGCATTCTGTTTGAAACCATCACCGGTCGAAAAGCCTTCGCCGGCAAGGACCAGATTGAAGTTCTGAACAAGATCATCCGCGAGCCGGCGCCCCCATTGTCTGCTTTCATTTCGAACGCACCTCCTGACTTACAAAGAATCGTGCGCCGTTGCCTGGCGAAGGACCCGAACGAGCGTTACCAGAACATCAAGGACGTTGCGATTGAATTGAAGGAAGTGCGCCGCGAAATGCAGGACGCCGGGTTTGATACGACTGTGCCGTCCGTTTCTTCAGCCAGCAGCGAAGCGCGCACGATGTGGCATCCGGACACTACACGGGTTCAGTCGCAACCACCCACTGCTGAATCACCCGCTTCAACGCGCGCTTCCAGCGCCGAATTCATCGTCAACAAGATAAAGCGTCACAAGACCGCCACGATTGTCGGCGCTTTGTTGATCTTGATCGTCGCGGCGGCGGCTGTGTTTGGCATTCGCTCATATTGGCATGCGCAGAATATCGAAGTCGCTATTGAATCGATCGCAGTGATTCCGTTTGAGAATCAGAACAAGGATCCGGGCGCCGAGTGGATCTCCGATGGTTTGACAGAAAGCATCATCAACAACCTCACGCAACTTCCCAACTTGAAAGTGATCGCGCGCAGTTCTGTATTTCGTTACAAAGGCAAGCAAACCGATCCGATTGCGGCCGGAAAAGAATTGGGTGTGCGGGCGGTATTGACTGGCAGACTGATGCAGCGCGGCGAGACCATGCTGATCAGCGTCGAGCTGATCGACATTCGCGACGGCAAACAGCTCTGGGGCGATCAGTACGAACGCAAACTTGCCGACATGCTCTCGGTGCAACGCGAAATCGCTCGCGAGATCACAAACAACCTGCGGCCGACGCTCTCAGGCGTGGAGCAGTCGCGCATGAACAAGGAATACACCGCCAACGCCGAAGCATACCAGCTCTATCTGAAAGGACGTTTCTACTGGAACAAACGAACCCCCGCTGATATCCAAAAGGCGCTGCCATTTTTCCAACAGGCCATCGAGAAAGATTCGAATTATGCGCTCGCATACTCCGGTCTCGCCGATGCATACACCTTGATTCCGGTCTACACCAGAGAACCGCCCCGTGAGTACATGCCGAAAGCGAAGGAAGCGGCGCTGAAAGCGCTCACGCTGGACGATAAACTCGCCGAAGCACACGCCTCGCTGGGCCAGGTTTCCGATTACTACGACTATGATTTCGTAACCGCTGAGAAAGAATATCGTCGCGCTATTGAACTAAATCCGAATTATGCGAGCGCACACCAGTGGCTTGCAGAGCACCTCTCGGCGCTAAAACGAAACGACGAAGCGATTGCTGAGATCCGGCGCGCGCTCGATCTCGATCCACTCTCGGTGATCATGAATCGAATCTACGGTGACATTCTCGTAGACGGACGAAAGTACGACGAAGCGATTGCGCAGTATCAGAAGACTCTCGATCTCGATCCCAATTTTCCCACCGCGCATTATTTCCTTGGGCGTGCCTACGAGTTCAAAGGCATGTACGACGAAGCAGTGGCGGAATACACAAAGTCACAAGCCGTAAGCATCCTGCCACCAGAGACAGTTCAGAAGCTAAAGGATGTTTACGCCCGGTCGGGTTGGAAAGCCTACCTGCAGATGTCTATTGAGGTGCTAATGAACGACTCGCAGCGAACGGTGTTTCCGCCTTTCGCAATCGCCTCGTTTTACGCCCGCTTGGGAAACAACGACGAGGCGATGAAGGCGTTGGAAAAAGGTTATGAGGAACGTGAATTTCGCATGACGCTACTCAGCGTTTCCGCAGAGTTTGACGGTATGCGATCGGATCCGCGGTTTCAGGAACTGGTGCGGCGAATGGGACTGCCCGAGTAACACTTCACCGGTTAAATACTTCGGTGGCGTCCATGGAACGTACGTAACGTTCAAACTCTTCGAGATCCTCGTCGCCAAAAACCATTCCGGGAACATCGTTGAACATGACGTATTTTGGAATCGCAGTCTTGATCTCTAAACCGACCTCGGCCTCGGCATTGCATTTCTTCGGACACATCCAATAATCGAACCTTGCGGTCGGCGCGGATGGACCATCAACGGCGACTGCAAAAGGCTCCCACCTCGTCTTGCAGTTATCGCATTGCAATACCGGAAGCCAGCCGTTCAGACTGACGCCTGCTCGTTTGAGTTCGCTTTCCAGCTTATCTCGGTTCATGATGGTGTGCTTCTATTTCATTGGCTGGCGAAAGTCAAGATTTGCCCGGGTAAGTTCTCTAGCCTAGAATCCATTTAAGTGTTTATGAACCGAGCCACCTTATTAATCTTGTTGTTGCTGCTGTGCGTGCCGGTGTCGTTGGCGCAGAATACCGATCAGGACGACGTGATTCGTACTGAAACGGACGTCACCAATCTTCCCTTCACTGCGACTGACAAACAGCGCCGTTTTATCACCACTCTGAAAGCCGAAGATCTTCGTGTGCTCGAGGATGGTGTGCCGCAACAGCTCTTCACGTTTCAACGCGAAACCGACCGGCCGCTCGCGATCGCATTTTTGATCGACGTGAGTCGTTCGCAGGAATCGACTTTGCCGGATGAGAAGGCTGCGGCGCGCGCGTTTATCGAGAAGGTGATCGACTCACACAAGGACCAGGTGGCGGTTATTCCATTTACAGGGTTGGCTTATCTCGAACAACCAATGACGCGCGATTTGTTGAGTGTCTACGGTGTGTTGCAACGAATTGAAGTTGCGGTTCCGGCTTATCTCGGCGCGGGACGACCGCTGATGGGGATTCCGACTGGTCCAGGTTTAGCGGCGCCGCCCGACGAAGGTACCACGGCAATTTGGGATGCAGTGGCCCTGACGTCGACGAATGTGCTCGCAAACGCTCAGGGTCTCAGGCGACGCGCGATTATTCTCTTAACCGATGGTTTGAACACGACCGGCCGTTTGAGTCAGAAAGAAGCCATTAATCGCGTGCTTGGAGCGGAAGCGGTGGTTTACGCGATTGGGATTGGCAGCGAAAGGGATGGACTCGATCGTGATGCGCTTCGCGACATCGCGCAACGCACCGGTGGTCGCGCTTTTTTTCCGGACAAGAAATTTAATTTGAACGCGGCGTTTGCGGAAATCGAAGCCGAACTACGTACGCAGTACCTGCTCGCTTATTCATCAACAAACAAAAAACGCGACGGCGCCTATCGCAAGATTTCAATCGAAATCGTCAATCCCGAATTGAAAAAAGAGAAGCTCGAACTACGCCACCGCCCCGGTTACTTCGCGAAATCATAGTTCACAAAAAGGCACAAAAAGCACAAAGAATAAAATGAATTCATCTCTTGTGCCTTTTGTGCTTTTTTGTGGCTGATCAAAAAAATCTTCTCAAAGAAAAAAATATTATCCTCAAGAAAGGAGGGATCCATGCCTTACGAAAAGCTGCAACTCGGTGGCGCCAGAAGCGAAATTCTTTCCTGGGCCAACCACGAGTTCAGCATTGAAGAGCAATCGATGCTGCGCAACGTTTCACGTTTGCCATGCCTGTTCAAGCACGTCGCGCTGATGCCTGACGCACACCTCGGAAAGGGAAGCATGGTTGGTTCGGTTATCGCCACAAAGGATGCAGTAATTCCGGCGACAGTCGGCGTAGACATCGGCTGCGGAATGATGGCGGTCAAGACACCATTCAAGAGCGGAATCCTCGACGGTAAGTTGAAGGAGCTCCGTTTGAAGATTGAAGAAGCAATTCCAGTCGGATTTGGCGCGTACGCTGAATCGGTTGATGAATCGTCGTACTGGGACGGTTGGAACGGCTTCAAAGAGCTTCATGAAGGTGTTCAGGATCGCAAAGCAAAAGCGATGAAGCAGTTGGGAACACTTGGTGGAGGTAATCACTTCATCGAAGTTTGTCTGGATACAGAAAACTACGTTTGGTTGATGCTCCATTCGGGTTCGCCCAACATCGGTAAGGAACTGGCCGAGCGTCACATCTCGACTGCGAAGAGCTTGTGGCGTTTGAACGAACTGCCGGCTCCCGACCTCGCTTACTTCATCTCAGGTACGCCGGAGTTTCAGGCGTACTGGAAAGACTTGAAGTGGGCGCAGGGTTACGCGATGAAGAATCGCGAAATCATGATGACGCGTCTGTTGAAGGTATTCAACAAGCTGTTCAATCATCGCCAGCCATTCAAGCCTGAGCTGGAAGTTAACTGCCACCACAACTACGTTGCGCTCGAGCAGCATTACGGCGAAGAGGTTTTCGTCACCCGCAAGGGCGCGATCAACGCGGCGGCAGGAGCTTACGGCATCATCCCCGGATCGATGGGAACGAAGTCGTACATCGTGAAGGGACGCGGGCTGCGTGAGAGCTTCGACTCCTGCTCTCATGGAGCCGGACGAAAGCTCTCACGCGGCGCGGCAAAGCGTGCGTTCACGAAATACGATCTGGAACGTCAGACCGCAGGCGTTGAATGCCGCAAGGACACCGGCGTGCTGGATGAAATTCCCGGCGCTTACAAGTCGATCGAGGCAGTGATGAAGAACCAGGAAGACCTGGTTGAAGTTGTTGCCGAGATCAAACAGGTCGTTTGTGTGAAGGGCTAAGAAGTTTTAGTCCTTCACCTCTCCTTCTCACCCCACAAAAAACCAGCCACAGATGAACACGGATTGTTTACGGATCAATCCGTGTCATCCGTGGCTAGACGTTATGAGAAGTCAGTGGCTCATGGCGTAGATCACCACGTTGATTCCCACCTTGTAAGCAGGCAAACCATATTTCACCGGATAGACAGGATCGTTGATCCATTCCCACGCGTCGCCGAGGTCGCAGTTGCGTGCAATAAATGCAACGAGGCGGCCGTTCTTGTTTTCCACGCCCATGTAATGCGGGACGATGCCGCCTTTCTCTGAGGTGATGCCGCGTTGCGCGTTGTAGACGTTTGGGACCTGGACCACTTCTTCGACGTCGAGATACGAATGAAAGATTGGATGGCTCAGCGGCAGATCTTTGATCTCGTATTCAGGAACTATCTTGTGAAACTGTTCCTGAACGTTCTGCCACTCATACTCGCCCCAGAAGTCGTCGAGGAAGATGAAGCCGCCGCGCATGACGTACTCGCGCAAGCGCGCGGCCTGGTTGGTGGAGAGATCCATGAAGCCGGGCTCGACCACGTAAATAATCGGATAATCGAAAACTCGTTCGTCGAGAATCTCGAGTGCTTCGGGACGCGGAGCAATCTTGAGATTGGTGCCGGCCCATTCGCGCAGGCCGACGATGAAGTTGTTGTCGGCTTCGGGGTAGTCGGTGGTCCAGGTGCCGCCGCCGTAGCCGTAACCGCGCCGGCCGTAACCACGTGACGGTGAATCATAGATCGTGCGGACGAACGTAAACTCGCCAAATGATGCGCCGGATGGTTGATTCGTGGTGGTTGGACGGCGGCGTTGACGGAAGTTGCCGAAGTCGTCGAAGGGACGCTGGCCGACTGTCGGGATCAGCAGAGCGCTGAGCAGCAGAATGGGGAGGATGAGACGTTTGAATACTCGTGCCGTCATAACATGTTTAGGGATGGGTTTCACAGGATTACGAAGATTTACAAGATGAGCAAGATAAAATCTTGTAAATCCTGTCAATCTTCGTAATCCTGTGAAGCACAAACGCTATTGCCGCCGCCCTCCGGACAGTCTTCGATAATATTCTTCAACCGCGCGTCGATACTTCTCAGGCGCTGCGCCTTCATCACGCAACCGCAGATTCGTGCGTCCACTCATCTGCTGCACCTGACGACTCAGTTCGAGTTCGAGTTGACGCAGTGGTTCGACGACATCGGCCTTGAGCAAAGCAGCCGTTGCCGCATCACCATCCATCTTGCCGTCAGCGAGACGTTTCAGTTCCTCGATCACTTCATCAAGTCTGCCGGCACCCAAACCGCTCGCACCCCACTCACGTCGCAGGTCCTGAGCTTCACGCAATCGCTCGCGAATTTCAGCCGGAAGTTGACGGCTGTCGCCCCAATCACCGCCGATAGTTCCCTGACGGTCGACACCGCCACGGTTTCTGCCACTTTCTGATTGCCCGCCATTCTGCGATCCGCCAGCCTGTTGGCCACCTTGCTGTTGACCGTTCTGCGAGCCCTGCTGCTGTCCCGACTGACCTTGTTGACCCTGTTGCTGGCCTTGCTGCTGACCCTGTTGTTGACCTTGCTGCTGGCCCTGTTGTTGTCCTTGCTGATTTCCATGTTGCTGCCCGTTGCGACCCGCTGCTCTTTCATCGAGACGCCGGCGCAGTGAATCAAGACTGTCAGCCAGTTGACGCGTGCGATCGAGATTCTCTTCGGCGCTCGAACCGTTTGCGCCACGTGCGCTTTGCTCGGCCGCCTGGAGTCGCTCGGACACGTTGTTAAGACTGCGCTCGATCGCGCGCTCGTCACCGCGGCCGCTACCTTGCTGCTGTCCCTGTCCCTGCTGCTGTTGTTGTCCCTGTTGTCCGTTACCGTTGTTCAGCGACTGTTTGCCTTCACGAATTCGATCAGCAACGCGATCGCGCGCGAGTGAGTCCGCCGCGTCTTTTAACTGTCGCGACGCACGCTGCTGGCCCTGATTTCCGCCAGCCATCCCGCGCGCCGTCTGCTCGAGATCCTGCTGCAAACTGTTAACACTATCAGCAAGCGTGTCTTTTCGTTCCGACAACTGCTCACGCGTACGCTTCGAATTCTCATCTTGCGCATTTTGACCACCACGACGCGCGAGATTCTCCATGTCTTTTGCGATCTCGCGTTGTCGCGAAGCCGCCTGTGCCGCACGCTGGCTCAAATCGGAGATCTGTTGCTGCCGTCCCGATGCGCCTGACTGTCCACCACTTTGACCTTGCGAGCCGCTCATTTGTTGTAGACGTTGCTGCGCCTGTTGCAGTCGATCGAGAGCCCGCTCGTTTTGTGCGATCGACTCGCCGGTGTTTCCACGTGACGATGCCTGCGCTTTCTGCATCTCGTCGGCAGTTTGATTTAACTGACGGCTCAACTCCTGCATTTGTGCGTCGCGACGCTCACGCGAGAGACGTTCGAGCTCCCTCGCCGCCTTCCGTGTCTCATCTATTAGCTCCTGTTGTTGTCTCTGGTTGCCGCCGCCACCACCGCCACCGCTCTGCTGTTGTCGTCGACGTTGCTCTTCAAGCGCCTGCTGTTGCCGGCGCGCGAGCTCTTCGAGACGCCGTTCGGCTTCACTCTTCTGTTGTTCAGCTTGTTGCTGCTGCGCACGTTGGACCGTCTCGTATTGATTCTTCATCTTGTCGAGCTCGAGCTCGAACAAGCCGGCGAGCTCCTGTTGCTCGCGCTCACCACCACCACCACCGCCGCCGCTCTGATTCCCAAACGCGACCTGAACCTCACGAAAGATCGCATCCGCTGCGAGCAATCGCTGTAAGGCGCGTTGTTCGGGTGGCAGCGCATCTTTACCCGCCTCTTTTCGCAAAGGCGGCGGCGCCCCTTCCATTTCTTTCGCGGCCTGCTTTAAGTGCTCGGCCATTTCCTGAACTTGCTTCTGCCCGTCAATCTCGCCGAGCCGCCGGCCCATGCGATCGAGAAACTCGAGCGTGTCAGTGCGCAGTTTCTCCTGGCCCGCAGCTACCGCTTCGTAACCGTCCTTGCGTTCCTGAATGGTGTACTTTTCACCTTCGCGAATGAGCTTGTGCGTGGCCGCAATCAGATCTTTTTGACGACGCGACAAAGCATTTTGATCCTGATCGCCACCCTGACCCTGACCACCACCGCCCTGTTGCGATTGCTTGTACTCCATCTCGAACGGCTTAACTTCGATGAAGTAGATGTCGCTGGTCGCCTCATTACTGGCATCGCGCGCCTTCGCGAAATACGAGATGAAATCGCCGGGCTTGAGATTGTATTCCTCGAGAAAGAACGTGTAAGCGCCGGTAAGCGTGCGCGCCGATTCGCGCGAGAGTTGTTGCAGGTTGACAGTCTTTTCTTCACCGCCGTTGACGGAGAAGTGCAGGTCCATCGAAACGACGCCGTAGTCGTCTTCCGCGCGCGCCTGCGTAAACACCTCTTCGAGATTGGTCGCTTTTCGATCGCGCCCCGGTTTGTCGAAAGAGATCACTGGCGGTTGATCGCCGAGCACGGAAACGTCGTACTCGTTCGAACCGCGATACGCTTCGCCGTCGACGCTCACCAGCTCGATGTAATAGCTCGTGTCGCCGGTGACGTTTAACTGTCCGACAAAGTCAGAACCCTGCAAATGCATTTCGGTTTTCTTGCCGTCAGGAAAGACGATGCGCGCCGCACGAACTTTGCCGGTTAGTTTGGCGGTGATCATTGCCACGGTTCCTTTGAGGGCAGCGATGTCGCCGCCGTCTTCAACGGTCTTCGTCGGCAGATTCGTGAAAGCGGGGAAGTTGAGCGTCAGATCAAGTTGTTTGACGAACGGCAGATCGACGACGTTGAGTTTGTAAACTTCCGAGCGAATGTTATTCGACTCGACGAAGTATTCCATCGAATCCTGAATGTTGAAGATTGAAAAGCGAAAGTCAGTTTTTGCTTTCGCAGGTTCCATTAACTGGCCTTGAAAGTCGGTTTTTGCGCCGAGTGGACGGGCGAAGACTGTTACTTGTTGCGAGTCGAAGTTGACGAGTGTCGCGACGATGTCCTGATCTGAGCCTTTCGGCACGCGCGCCGTTCCCGGTTTCACCTTGATGCTCATCGCGTTGGTCGAAGCGGCGAGAGTCGTTGGGGTAACGAGTTGCGCGACGCCTTGCGAGATCTCTTTTGGTCCAAATTTCAACACGGCAGCAAAGACGAGCAGGCTTGCGAGGGCCGCGCCGCCGTAAAGGAGCAACCGCGAACGCCGGATGACATTTCCGACGTCGAGCATTCCGGAAACACTGTTTGCGTCCTGATAGAGACGGCTGACGATTGCTGGTGAAATATGAGCGCCGTCGTTGCCGTTTGCATACTCGACGGCGGTGACCAGACGATCTTCGGTTCCGGGTGAATGTTCTTCGATGAGACGTGCGAGACGTGCGTCGCTGATCCGTTTCAGGAGAGGACGCAGGAGGGCAAAGTAGATCGTTGCCAGGACCATCAGCAATGCGCCGATGCGGAGAGTTAACAACGCGCCGCCGTTATAGCGATAGCGATGAGCGACCCAGCCCGTCAATAGCAGAAGAGCGGCGACAACGCCGACGCTGATCGCCACGCCACGCAGCGAAATCAAAAGCTGTCGCCGCGCCCGCGCTCGCCTGAGGAGATCGTCTAATAAATTGGTTTCAGGGTTCATAGTAAATCCCTTATTTATCCGCGTTAATCCGCGTTACCCGATCATCTTCACCATCTTGGTTCGTCGCGCCAGGAACGATTCTGCCAACAGTAACAACAGTGCGACCAGTAATAACGACCACCAAACGCGTTGGCGTCCCTCGACTTCCTCACCACTCGCATTTCGATTCGTGTCATTGCCTTCAGCACTGCCTGCGCCGCCGGTCACGCCCGCCATAAACTCACCAAAGTTCAACTTGGTGAAATCGCCTTCTGTTCCGTCAATATTCACTGCCGCAAAATCCGGCGCCGAGTTGTAGCGCAAGCGATAGAAGCCGGGCTCACGCGCCGTGATTAACAGGTCGCCGTCCGGTGTGAGTCGCGTCTCCGACAGTCTCGCGCCGCCAGGCGTGTCAACCGCGGGCGGCGCCGGATCCTTTTGCTTGCCGACTGTAAACGTTTCACCCAGACCGCTCCACGCGTTTGCCTCACGCGTGCCCGCGTAACGCACCATCTGATGAATGAACGGCAGATACAACGGCGTAAGCGGCAAGTCGTTCCAGCTTGGTCCTAACGACGAGGTAAACAACAGCACCCGACCCTTGCCGGTCGTCGCTTCAACGAGCGCGGGGCTGCCGTCTTCGAATCGCGCCAGCACCGAGGCGTTGGCGCGCGGTTCAGAACGGAAGTAGCCGATCACATTGGCCGACGCGAGTCTGCCACTCGACTGAAACACCTCGAAGATCGGGTGATCGAATTTCACTTCCGTAATCGCGACACTCTCGCCGGCTTTCGTCTGTACCTGTTCGCGCAGGACGGCGGGCAGAATAGTTTGCAACGATTGGTTGAATGTGTCCGCCTGTGTTTTGGGACCAGTCGAGACAATCATCTGTCCGCCTGCATTCACAAACCTCACGAGCGTATCGGCTAGCGCGGAAGAGATCGGTCCCGCATCGTTCAAAACCACGAGCGCATAATCCGAGACGCTGGAAGGATCGACAGAGCCGGCGCTCTTCAGCGTAAAAGCAAAAGGCAGCTCGTCGTCAGCACTGAGCGCGCTTTGCAGGTGCAGGCTGTCGCTCCTGCCGCGCGATACGCCTTCGACGATCAGCGCCTTCGCCGGTGTTTCGCGTCGCAGTGTGAAATAGAAACGATTGTCGGGCGCGAAGTCTCCGCTGCCGATGTCGATCGTGCAACGGTTTGCGCCTTCGTTGAGATTGAATCCGGTGAACTCGACCACGCGTGAATCGCGGCTGTTGAGACTGAGGTCGCGCTTTTCGACAGTTTGATCGTTGATCTGGAAGTCGACGGAGATGTGGTCCTTCGGTGTGTCGCTGAAGTTGCTGAGATGGACCACCAGGTTGTCGAGATACTTTTGTCCGAAAACAACGCCGCGTGCTTCAACATTTGTAATCGCGATGTTGGCGGGTGGATTGTTTCCGCCGACGTCGAGCGTTGTCAGTTGCGTGTTGTTTGAAAGTTTGAAGGTCGCACTGGCCTGCGTCCAACCGGGCGCCTGGAAATCCGAGATCATCACGATGCGTTTCGGACCAGTCGTTTCGACTTCACTTAACAACGATTCAGCGCCGCGTAGTGCCTGCTCGTAATCCGTTCCATCCCATCCCGCAGCCAGACTGGTGATGCCGGTGCGTACACGGTTTTTGTCGGTGAGGAAACGATTCAGAACCGTGTAGCGCTTATCGAAACTCACGAGGGCGATCTGCTCGTCGTTTCGTGCATCGTCTACAGCAGATTCAGCTCGTCGCTGGGCTTCGGCGAACAACCCTTCACGACGCATGCTCAGAGAATTGTCGACTAGTATTACTGTCGCCCCAGCGGCGGTGTTGTCTTTCGCGGCACTCCCCCCGCTGAAGAATGGACGCGTAAACGCAATCACGATCAAGAGGATTGCGAGACAGCGCA
Organism: Pyrinomonadaceae bacterium; assembly: GCA_035694465.1. Lineage (GTDB taxonomy): Bacteria > Acidobacteriota > Blastocatellia > Pyrinomonadales > Pyrinomonadaceae > PSRF01. The sequence goes on from DASSFI010000077.1 coordinate 148,463, forward strand.
ACAACATCAGCAGTACGTTATGCAAAGTACGACGGCGAATGGTGCGTTGCGGAACCTGTCGCACGAAAACGAGCGCCGGGAACTGGACGCGCCGCGCACGTGTACGACGCACGAGATGCACGAGAATAGGCGCCGCGAGCGCCGCGACGCCGAGGAAAAATAATGGCGTCAGGAACGACATAGAATGAAGAACTGTCCACAGATTGCACAGATTTCACAGAAAATATCTGCGTAATCTGTGGATACTACTTACCTGCGCGACGTGATAAGAACGAGAACAGCGCGAAATCCAACGGCTGCTTCGTCGTCAACAATTCGAAATCGACGTTGTTCGCCGCCGCACAACGCCGCATCTCCTCGACATGCTTTTGCATGCGTTCACGATAACCACTCATCACCACGTCGGGAAGCACGGGCATCTGCTCCTGCGTCTCAGCATCTTCGAGCAGCAACACGGGATCGGTGAAATCAAAATCGAGCTCGTTCTGATCGAGCACTTGAAACGCGACCAGGTCGTGACCTTTAAAGCGCAGGTGCTGAAACGACTCCTGCAAACGATCCGGCTGATCGTAGAAATCGGAAATGATCACGACGATGCCACGGCGCGTGAGTATTTCGGCGAGCTGATGCAGCGACTCGGCGAGGTGTGTTTCACCGCCGGGCTGAAGCATGGATAGATTGCCGAAGATCGTCCGCATGTGTCCGGTGCGATTCCGCGCGGGAACATGCGTGTGAACCTTCTCTGCAAACGCTACGAGTCCGACCGCGTCCTGCTGACGATTTAGAAGATACGCCAAAGACGCCGCGAGAAACTGCGCGTACTGTAATTTTGTAACTGAACTCGCGTGCGCGTAGTTCATCGACGCACTCGTGTCGACGAGCAAGTGACACTGTGTGTTCGTGTCGGCGCGATACTTTTTGATGAAGTAACGATCGGTGCGTCCGAGCAGACGCCAATCGAGATAACGCAGATCGTCGCCGGCGTTGTACTGCCGGTACTCGGTAAACTCCGTCGAGAAACCGGTGAACGGCGAGCGATGCAAACCCGACATGAATCCCTCAACAACCGCACGCGCCAGCAACTCGAGCGAGCCGATGCGTGCAAGCAGCTCCGGATCGAGAAATCGCGCTGGGGTTGTGGGTACTGACGACATATATTTCACAGGATTACAGGATGAACAAGATTAACAAGATGAAATCCTGTAAATCCCGCAAATCTTGTTAATCCTGTCTATAAACCACTCTTCGGCTCAGGCACCGTCTCAATCAATCTTTTGATCACGAAATCCGAATCAACTTTCTCCGCTTCAGCCTGGAAGTTCAGCAACACGCGATGTCGTAGCACTGCGGGCGCGACGGCGCGAATGTCTTCACACGAGACGTTGTATCGACCACGCAGTATCGCGCGCGCTTTGCCGCCGAAGATCAAAAACTGCGAGGCACGCAACGACGCACCCCACGTGACCCACTGGTTCACAAAGTCTGGCGCGGGCGGCGTACCGGGTCGACTCGCATTGACGAGTCTCACTGCATATCGCGCCACAGTGTCCGACGCCGGAACCTGTCTCACGAGTCTTTGAAACGCAATGATCTCGTCCGCCGACATCAACCTTTGAAATTCGTAATCCTGTGGCGACGTCGTTTGTTTGACGACGGCGACTTCGTCTTCTTCAGGCAAATATCCAATCTTCACATTGAACATAAAGCGATCGAGCTGCGCTTCGGGCAGTGGATACGTACCTTCCATCTCGATTGGATTCTGCGTTGCGAGCACATGAAACGGTCGCGGCAGATCGTAACTGACGCCTTGCACCGTCACCCGACCTTCCTGCATCGCTTCGAGCAGCGCAGCCTGAGTTTTTGGCGGTGTACGATTGATTTCATCAGCGAGCACGATGTTGGCGAAGATTGGACCAGGAATGAACTGCATGGCGCGACGACCGGTGGCGCGGTCTTCCTCGATGATCTCCGTGCCGGTAATATCCGCAGGCATTAAGTCAGGAGTGAACTGGATCCGTTTGAAGGTGAGGTCGAGCACACTCGCGATGGTCCGCACGAGCAGAGTTTTTGCCAGACCGGGAACGCCGGTAATGATCGAATGGCCACCCACAAAAAGCGCAAGCAGGACCTGTTCGACAACTTCGTCCTGACCGATGATGGCCTTTCTGATTTCACGCAGCAGTCGCTCGCGCGCGGTGCCGAGTTTATCGAGCATTTGCTCGTCGGAAATAGTTAACTGTTCAACCGCCATGTTTTCCCCGATCCATCCACAGATTACACAGATTACTGTCCCACGATTCTCAACAACAACTCCTGTGCTTTCTCATAACGCGGCGCAGCTTCGAGCGCGCGCAGCACGGCGCGTTTCGCTTCCGGCTGACGGCCGAGGGCGTGATAGGCCGCGGCCACATTGTAGTTTGCTTCGGCCACGTTCGGCGGCGCCAGCGCCAGGGCCACCTGAAACTCGGTCAACGCCTTTCCGTAATCCTTCAGCTCAACACTCAACTCACCGGCTTGCGTGTGCAGTTTGTAATCAAACGGGTTGATGAAGAAGCTGGCCTGCAAAGCATCAAGCGCCGGCCGTTGTTCGCCGAGCGCGAGACGAATGCGAGCGATTGTCTTCAAGGCTTCGAGATTGTTCTCGTCAGTCTTTACTAAGTTGTCCAAAATTCTCGCAGCCTGGGCGCGGTCACCTTTTTGTTCGAGCAACTTCGCGAGCGGTTCGTACGGATTTCCGGCTCCAGTAACATACGGAAAGAGTTCGAGTGCGCGAATGTAATGTGCCACTGCCGCTTCGGTGTCGCCATCAGCCGCGAGCAGCTCAGCCGCACGAATGCGAAGTGCAAACGTGTCCTGAGTGGCGAGCAGCTTGAGCACTTCTTCTTTCGAGAGTGACGCAGCGATATTGTTTTGCGTTGAGAGAGCCTGTTGCAGTGGTCTAACTTTGGCCTCGATGTAAGCAGCGAACTCGCGATCGAAGTCACTCTCGGTAAGTTTGAGAACCTGTTGGAGTATATCGGGCGTGCGCGCCTTGTCACGATACATCGCGAGCATGCGGAGGATCGCGTCGAAGCCGTACTTCTCGGCGATGAACTCACAAACCTGCGACGCCTGGAAATACGCAATCGGAACATCCTGCGGCGTCTTCGGACGCATAAAGCCGGCGTCGAGATCCGCCATTCTGAACCAGCGGTGTTCCATAAACGCGCGCACAAAGAGGGGATTCCAATCGTCACCCCACCCCGGTCGCGCGCGTCGCTCTTCGTAAACCGAGAGACCTTCAGAGAACCAGCGTGGAATACGATAGTCAGTCATCTGCAACGTGATGACGTGGGTGTATTCGTGCCAGAGCGTGCTACCCCAGTTAAACTCTCCCGCCTCACGCGCCGACGGCGAATCCTGCGCGACCACGAATCCAAAACAAACTCCGAGCGCGCCGAGCCCGGGAATACCGAGCGTGCGCACGGCGAAGTCTTCGTGATTCTGAAAGATCTCGATAATGACCGGACCTTTGGGAGTGAATTTATATTTTGCAGTCAGCTTCGCGGCTGCTTCTTCGAGCAGGCTCGCGGCGTACGGCGAAAGCACATCACTCTCCTGCGCCGATGCTTTGATAATGAAGGGACCAGTTTTTGTTTCTTTGAAGTCACGCATCGAGTCGAGCAGATCGAGCGTGTTCTTGGCCCAGACGTTGAATGGGTCTCCTTTAAAAGCCTTCTCGACTGCTTCGCGGCCGGTGTCCATCTGGCCCATACGCAACAGCGACATTCCCAGGTTGAGATGTGCGTCCCACAAGCGTGGCGCAATTTCGGTAGCGCGTTTTGCAAACTGTGCGGCTTGTTCGGAGCGACGCGTGATAGTCGCGTAGTGAGAGAGTGTGTTGTAAACACCGCCGTACTTTGGACCAATCGCGAGTGTAGCGGCGACTTCCGGTTCGTAATCTTTATCCTGAAGGTACAGCATCGCGGCCTTCAGCGAATGCGCTTCAAGCGAACGCGGATTGATCTTGAGTGCCTTATCTATCTCGGCTCCGGCCTCGTCGATCTGGCTGGCTTCGAGTGACATCGCGGCTTTGAGTGCGATTGCCTCGACGAGATTGGGATTGATCGTCAATGCTTTTGCGAGTGCCGCTTGTGTTTCGGCGTCGCCGTCGAGACGTTTGTTGCGGGCCAGATCGAGATAAGCGCGAGCACTGTTCGGATTGATCTTGAAGGCGTCTTCGAGAAAGAGTGCGGCGTCGCCGTACGCGTATTTTTCAGTGAACAACTCACCGGCGCCGAGCTGAGCGTCGAGGTAGTCCGAATCGGCCTCGATCGCCGAGCGATACATGTCGTTGGCGTCCTGATAGCGTTCGAGATGAACGAGGGCGCGCGCGACGAGGGTCAGCTCACGCGCACTTCTGGGATCGTTGTCGGTGTAGTGTTTGACGAAAGATTCGTAGATTGGTCTGGCGCGATCTTCCTGTCCAATCAGATCGAGTACTTCGGCACGACGCAGATCACTCTCGAGCTTATCGGCAACGGCGTTGGCTTTGGCAGAATCGGCGGCGGCACGCTCAAATTCGGTGATGGCTTCGGTGTAGCGACCGGTGAGCGCGAGTGTTTCGGCCAGTTCGTGACGGACCGAGCCGATGTCGAGTGTTTTCAGGAGAAAACGTTTTGCGGTTGCTTCGGCTTCGGCGTAGCGACCGGTCTCGATGTAGACGCGCAACAAAGATCGTTGAGCCATTGCGTCGTTCGGGTTGGAAACGAGACGGGCGCTCAGGAGTTTGAAGGCGTTTTCGTAGTCGCCTTTCTTGAGTTCCGCGAGGCCACGCGTCTCGGGTGTTTGCGCAAGTGTGCCCAGCGCGAGGAGAAGAACCAGCAGTGCCTGAGTAATCTTTGTCATGATCCCGCTTGCTTGATCGATCGATTCACTTTTGCCAGTTCAATAAATAGTCTCTCGAGGGAAGCTTCGTATTCGGTTTCGGGCATATTGCCTTTGCGTGCGATCAGTTGTTCGATCTCACCTTCGAGCCGTGTCCGCTCTTTGAGCAGTCGACCAGTAGCCGCTGTCGCCGCTGCTTCATCAACACTCAACGAGTCGAGATACGTCGCGCGTGCGAGGAGTCCCTCACCTGCTTCGATCTTTTCATGCCCGACGCCGTCGCCGCTGTCGTCGAACAGCGCGTGCTCGCTAGCGAGGCGGCCCGCACGTTTGTAAAAATCAGCAGTCAGACGATTCGCATAAACAAAAGCTTCGAGCACCGACGTGTGTCCATCCTGATCGGTGTCGGCGTCAGTAGCCTGCAACGCGGAGATCAAAAAACCCGTAAACCGTGTTGCATTCGTCTCCTGCCCATTCCGTGTCGCTGTGACAACGATCCTGCCCTTTGCCGCGAGACTCTTGATGAACTCTCCGCTCGCACTCGACATGTTGAAAACAACCACGCGCCGAGTCGGTAGCGACGACAGCAGCGTGTTGTATTCAGTGGCCGAGATATCTGGCCCAGTGAGATTAAACTTCGATTCCTTCCCATCAAATGATCCGTGCCCGATAAAGAACAGGAACAGAACATTGTCTGCTTCCAACTGCGACTTCAACGCTCCAAAAACACCTTTTACTCCTTCCGCAGTCGCAGACTTCTCAGACAGCACCGTGATCTTCTTCTCATCGAACCCGTAACGCCCCGACAACACCGAACTCAACTGCCCCGTCCACTCATCAAACTGTTTCGCATAAACAGCCTCGCCACCCGGCCCATTAATAATGACTGCGAACTTATTCGGATCAACCTGCGCCGGCTTCTTCGTCTGCGCACACGTCACCCCAGCCGCCAACACCATCACGCTCGCCAAAACCCAAATCCGTGCTTTCGATCCGCGCAAATCCGTATCCCTTACGCCAACCCTTCACGCTTCCTTAAAAACCACTCCGCACTCAACAACCCAATAATCAACAGAAAATTCACCGGCATATCCCAAAGATCCTTCGTGACACGCTCCGAGTACGGCGTTTGCCGATAAATCAGATCGTCCAACAACGACTGCGCCTCGGCCGTCGTGTAATACTTTCCACCTGTCTCAGCCGAAATTCGCTTCAGCAGATCGCTGTTCTGCGCGGCGCTGTAGTATTCGCGATTCAGATCGCTGACCAGGAGGTTTGACTTCGCACTCAAAGCGCCGAGTGTTTGACTGTTGCCAATCAGTTCGATGCGATGCTGGCCCAGTTCATCCGCTTTGAATTCGCCTGCGTAAGTATTCACCGAATTCAGTGTCGTAAACTTCAACGGCACATCAACCACTAGCCCCGAAGGTTTAGTAATCCGTGCGGTCGCATGTGCATCCGGCACCGAATTGAATTTCTTGTCGCGAATGTCGGCGACGACCTGGACGTTGTCGTCGAGCGCGTAAACTTCTTTCTCGGTGCCGATCTCGACCTGCTGTGGTGTGCCACTGACAAGGTAACGCAACATCTGTCGCCAGAAAGTTTCATGCGCGTTATTTTTTGAATCCAGCCGCATGCGCCAGCGCCACGTGTCGGCTGCAGTCAACGCGAGCGTTTGTCCGCGGCCGTAACGTTGTTGGACCAGCAACGGCACAACCTGCGCAGCCCCTTCAACACGGCGCGCTTCGAGCAACACCGAAGCGCCGGGCTTAACATTCGTCAGTACTTCCGACACGGAGATCGGCGGCAGTTCGTTCCAGGTTTTTTGATTCGCGCCGCGATCTTCATTCAGACGCGTGATCGGATGTGCCTGGCCCGCGCCGGTCAGCACGGGTTTGTACACGGGCGTGAATGAGTTGGCGTCGTCAACGGCGCCACCAGTGAGTGAAACCGGCAGTAAATCGTCGATGACCGTGCCTTTATACTTGCCGCCATCAAACGACAGGCGACCGCCGAGTGCGAGCAAGCCGCCACCACGCCGGGCTACGAAAGCCTCGATCGCGCGCAATTCATCCGCCGTGAAGAATCCAGCCTCGACACTGCCGATGATCAGGCCGTCATACGAGAACAGTTCTTCTTCAGTTTTTGGAAAACCCGAAACGAGCTCATTCTGATTGCCGATGCCCTGACGATAAAACTTGTTCTCGCCGGTGCGTTGCAGTGAGACGACGGTGACGTTCTTCTCATTGGGCTGGATCGACTCGCGAATCTTGCCGAGTTCCCAGCGCGGTTCGCCTTCGACGTGCAGAATTCGCAATGGTCCTTCGATCACTTCCACGAGCGAATCCTGCTTGTTGTTATCAACTGTTATCTCGCCGTCGAGTGGAGTGACTTCGACCGTGTAGCGATGAACACCCGGCGTGGTCGGCGTGATCTCGAGATTGATCGCCTGGGTGTCGTTGCCGCGCAGATTGAATTCTTCTGTTTTGACTGCACGTCCGTCTTCACGTACGCCCAGCAAGACTTTTGTAGCGCCGTAACCACTTAGACCAACAATCGTCTCGATGTTCAGTCTCGAGCCAACCAGAACTCTGCGCGTCATATTCACGCGAGTGAGTTCAGCGTCCATGGGCTTGGCCGTATTGCCGACGCCGACCGTGAAAACCGGAATATCGCGAGCACGCAGTTCGCGTAACACTGCTGCCAGATCGCTGGGCACGTTCGATGCGCCGTCAGTTGCAAGTACAACTGCTGAGAGCGGCATTCCCGAAGAACGCTTGATCGTTTCGTCGAGCGCGCCGGCGAGATCGCTCGTGCGCCCTTCAGCGTAGAGATCGTTGCCGTCTTTCAAGCGCGATAGCGTTCCCGAGAAACCGTAAAGATTTGTTTTGAACTTTTTCTCGAGACGATTGAGAAACGAATCCTGTCCTGGCGTTGTGTTAAGCAGCGCTTGCTTGACACTATCGAGACGGCTCGCGCCGCCGGGCGCATCGTGCAGTTTCATACTCACGGAATCGTCAACAACCATCGCGACATAACTGCTCCGCGGGATCACTGACGAAACCACGACCACCGGCCGCAGTAACAACGTCACCATCAAAAGGAGCAACGCGGCTCGCAGTGCGATGAGCGCTGCGGTGGTCTTTCTCGGTAAACGAATTCGTGGTCTTAGATAAATGAAATAAATGAAAGCACCGGCGAGAAGGAGAAGCAGAACCAGAATCACGACTCCCGGACGCACATCGAAACCGAAGCGGCCGTTAGTAAAAACGGCCTGCTCATGTCCGAACAGAAACCGTACGAGTTGGTTCATTTTTAGTGAACGCCATTATACACGTCGCCTTGCGCGTGAGCCTCCGAAAGGCGAGCGGCCTGCACTGACGTTGGTGCTTAGTAGCCGTGAAATACCGAGCGGTTGTTTACGCTCATTTTTTCGTCCCTTATTTATTTTTTCGGATCGCAGCGACGTAACTAACAATTCATCCCGCGGTAACTTTTGTTTAGCACCCTCCGAGTACGTTAGCGCCCAGATGCTCGTTCGGAGCATTCCCGCCAAAATGCACAACAGCCCCGGGACGATGCCTGGTCAGCCCGGGGCTTACCCCTTTGAAACGAACACCCGGATTTGTGGCTTTTGCGCATTTTTGGGGCAAGAGTTCTGTAGCTTTTGTGCATTTTTGTGGCTAAACTTCGACTCCAATGAACCCCAGACATCGTAATTACACACTACTGATCTTTTTGCTCTCAATCTGTCTGCTCTGTGGATCGTTTGCGGGCGTGCCGTCTTCAGCCGGTGGCGACGAGCCGGCGAGCGAAGGTAAACCAATCACACCCGCAGGATCGCTGGTTCAGGATCTGACAACGCGACAAACAGCCGTCGGCGCATTGCCCGTGGACCTCGTGCGTAGTCCTGACAAACTCGGACCAGGCGGAGAGGGTCGTTTCCTGCTTGCCGTGAACAGTGGCTACGGCGTTCAGTTCAACGCGGCCGGGAATCGTGGTCAGCAGTCGCTGGGTGTAATTGATCTAAACGCAAAGCCAGCGGCGGTCATACAAAATGTTTATTTTCCGTCGCCGCAGAGTGTGAACTTTGGCGTCGTGTTCTCACCGGCGCCGCAGGACGATGGTTCGTACGCTCTGTATGTTTCCGGTGGATTCGAAAACAAGATCTGGATCTTTCGCTTTCAGGCTGACAGTCAAACTCCGATCACGCCGGCGTCGCCTGGTCCAAACACGAACGTCGAAGCTCCGTTCATCGATGTGACCGGGTTTGCTTTTGCGGCGAACTCGCCGCGCTACAACAGCGATCGCGCGCCGGTTTATCCAACCGGAATCGCGATCAGTCCGGACGGCAACACACTTTTTGTCGCGAACAATCTGGGCGACAGCCTGGGTGTCATTCAGGATTTGCGCGGGACTCGAAAACTGATTCGCGTCGATCTGCGAACGCGTGAGGATCGCGAACAGTTTGTTTATCCATACGGCGTCGCCGTTGTGCCGGAGCAAAATGGAAGTATCAAAGCTTACGTGAGTTGCTGGAACGAAAACTCCGTTGCCGTCATCAGAACCGGACAGCCGGTGTCGCGCATAGCGGTGGGCCGGCATCCGACCGTGATGCGTCTCAACGGAGCTCGCACACGTCTCTACGTCGCAAATTCAAATGACGACAGCGTTTCAGTAATCGATACGAAGACTGACAAAGAGATCGAGCGAATCAGCGTGCGTTTGTCAGAAGGCGTGCCGCCGGGCAACAGTCCCGAAGGACTCGCGTTGCGTGGTGACGATCTTTACGTCGCGAATGCTCACAGCAACTCGGTTGCCGTAGTTGAGCTATCAAGCAAGGCGAGTGGCGAAGGTTGGGACGATGAGCGAAGCAAGGTGCGTGGATTTATTCCGACGGGACAATACCCGTCTGCGGTCGCTGTAGTTGGACCAATAATTTTCGTCGGCAATGGGAAGGGAACTGGCGTTCAAAACTCGTCGCTGATGGTTGATAACTCGGGACGTGTTCCCAACGCGCCGAACGAACGATTTCCCGCGGGTAGTGGCCGTGGACAAGGTGGCCAATACAGCGTAACGGTCGTAGTGGGAAATATCAGCGCGGTTAACGTGCCCGACGACCCTTCTTTGGTTCGGTATACGCAACAGGTGATGCGAAACAACGGTTTGCTGGGTCAGAAGCAGGCAAGTCTCTTTGCCGGTCGTTCGCCGATCAAACATGTGATCTACGTCATCAAGGAGAATCGCACTTACGATCAGGTCTTTGGCGACGTGGAGCAGTCGGGCGATGGGACAAAGGCCGACGGCGATGCTTCACTCGCGATCTTCGGCGCCGGTGCTGCTGTCACGCGACCGAACGGGCAACGACAGGACATCACGCCAAACCATCGCGCGCTCGCACTTCGCTTCGGACTCTTCGATCGCTTTTTCGTGAATTCCGAAGCGAGTCCGGACGGTCACAACTGGTCCACCGCCGCATTCTCAACTGATTACGTTGACAAAGCGTTTCGCTGGAACTACAGCCGCCGCGGTCGCACTTACGATTTCGAGGGTTTCAACCGGCTGCCGAATTACGAGCCGGTGCGTAACGCGCCCTCGTTGTTTGGACCAAAAGCGACGAGTGAAGACGTCGTCAATTTCATGCAGCGGTACGTTCCGTATCTGAATGGCGCACGCGATGTAGCCGAGCCGGAAACGCTCTATCTCTGGGATGCGGCAGCGCGATCCGGGTTGACTTACCGCAACTACGGCGAGTTTATCGCGACGCTATCGGAGTCAGACGTCAACGCGATCAGAGCTAATCGCGACAAGACTTATCCCGATCTCACACCAACCGTTTCTGCTTTCGGCACTAAGAAGTCTCTCGAAAATCGATTCAGTACTTCGTATCGCAACTTCGATATGGACACGCCCGATTCGATGACGGTCGATTCTTATCGAGCGGCACGGGAGAGTAACGTCAATGCGTTGATTAGCGACTCTCATGCAGACACACGATTTCGCGGGAACTCGCGGCTAGGCGTCTGGCTGGCGGAGTTTCAAAAGTTTGCCGCTGAACGTGCTTCAGGGTCTGATCGTTTTCCGAATCTCTCGGTACTGCGTTTGTCGAACGATCACACTGATGGTCTGGCGGCACGCAAACCGACGCCGCAGTTTTATGTCGCCGACAACGATTATGCGCTTGGGCTTTTGGTCGAAGCAGTTTCCAACAGTGCTTATTGGAAAGACACGGCGATCGTCGTGGTGGAGGACGATGCGCAGGATGGACCGGATCACGTCGATGCGCATCGATCGGTGGCGTTACTCATCAGCGCTTACAATCGACCGGGTGCTCTGATTCACGAGTTTCACAATACCGTTAGTTTGATCAGGACGATCGAGATGCTGTTGGGAATGGATCCGATGAACCAACTCGACGCAACCGCGACGCCTATCAACATTTTTCGCGGCCAAGCGGATTTACGGCCATACAAAGCTCAGCTTCCGGATGTGGCTCTGGACAATCTAATGACACCACCAGCGCGCGATGCCGCGACTGCTTACTGGATGCAACGCACCGCAGAACAGGATCTCGCGCACGCCGACATGGCCGACCCGGAAGTGCTGAACCGCATCATCTGGTTTTCAGTCAAAGGAAACACGCCGATGCCCGAAATCAACCGCCTCCCGGCGTTCGATGCCATGCGCCTCGGGTTACAGGAAGAGCGTGAGGAGATCGCCGAAGAACGCGCCACGAAGAAGCGCAAAAAGCACGTGGATTTAGATTGAACAAAGAAAATAATCGTGCTATACACTCTCCACAAGGAGTTACAAGATGACCTCAAAAGTACCATTTCCTCCGCCGGGTTTCGACGAGTTATCGATTAACGAACAAATTAAGTATGTTGGTAAGCTTGGGGAACGCATTCCTTCATTGCCTGATGACACTTCCGATCCGGACATTGCGATTATTGAAGAGCGATTGGAATACTACGAGAAAAACGGCATGGAAGGAATATCCTGGGAGCAGTTTCAGAAAGACCTGATTTTACAATTGATCAAACGCTAGATTTCTCACTAATAGCTAAATGAAATATCGCGTCATCCTCTCACCGGATGCCATGGCGGGACTAAGTTCCGCCATCCATTGGTACCAGCAAACGAATCCAGACATGGTTGCCCGTTTCCTGTTGAAAACGAGGGCAACTCTCAATCGCATTAAAAAACATCCCTATAGCTTTCCGCGTATCCAGGGCGTAATCCGACGAGCAGTTCTACATAAGTTTCCTTATTCTATCCTCTTCGTTGTGAAGAAACAGTTTGTGTTTATTTTAGCTATACGCCATCAGCGTCAGTCAGGTATCGTTCCGTTCAGCGGCAATGGCTACAGTGGAGTGAGGACCGAATGAATAACAAAGACTTTGTTAAGCAAGCAAAAAAATACGCCGACGCGTATCGTGTCACAAAGGGCGAGAAGTTTCGGCTCAAGGATGTCGATCCGGAGGATACGCTCGACTTCGGTGAGAATGGAAAGGCCGCGGCGCAGGAAGCGCTCGCGGAGGGTGTCGGATTGTTGTCCAAACTGCAGGACAAACTCTACGCGCAGGATCGCTGGGCCATCCTCGTTATCTTTCAGGCGATGGATGCCGCCGGGAAAGACAGCGCGATCAAGCACGTGATGTCAGGCGTGAATCCGCAGGGCTGCGAGGTCTCTTCATTCAAAGCACCGTCAGCCGAAGAGTTGGACCACGATTTCCTGTGGCGCTGCGCGAAACGCCTGCCCGAACGCGGACGCATCGGTATCTTTAATCGCAGTTATTACGAAGAAACACTCGTCGTCCGCGTACACGAAGACTTTCTGGCCGGTCAGAAGCTTCCGCCAAACGTAAAAACCAAAGATCTCTGGCAACAGCGTTTCGAAGACATCTGCAACTTCGAACGTTATCTCACCCGCAACGGCATCGTCATTCTGAAGTTCTTCCTGCACGTCTCAAAGAAAGAACAGCAGCAACGTTTTCTCGCGCGCATCGACGACCCCGCCAAAAACTGGAAGTTCTCAATCAACGATGTTCACGAACGCGAGCACTGGACCGAGTACATGCACGCCTACGAAGAGACCATCAGGCACACTGCGTCGAAATACGCGCCGTGGTATTGCGTGCCCGCAGATCACAAATGGTTTACGCGTCTGGTCGTGGCTTCTGCGATTGTCGAAACATTAGCCGCACTCGATCTCGAGTATCCGACAGTGAGCAAAGAAGAACTCAAACAGCTCGATACCGCGAAACAAGCTTTACTCGCTTCGGAATAAGTTAACGCGCATCGTAGACCATCACGCGTTTGCGCGTGCTGGTGCCAAAAAGAAATCCGCCCGCCGCGCCGGCTCCTGTACCGAACATCAAACCAATTGGAAGCCACATCTCACTGTCATCACGATCGCGCGAGTATTTCGACCTGCCAATCGCGGCGCCGACTCCCGCGCCAATCCCGGCGCCAATCAAGGCCCACTTTCCTTTTTGCGCCTTTCCTTCGATCACCGAAACGTGACGTACATCCGCGCGCGGAATGCCGAATGGCTTCCCGTCGCGATCGATCGTCAAAGTGGTATCGGTCGCTTCAATCATCGACCCTTTGACCTCTTTTCCGTTCTTCTGTTTGACGACAATTTTTTCGTCAGTCTTTATTTGTTGGACCACGCTCCAGTCGTTTGACGAAGCCTGTTGAGAAAAAGCCAGCGGTGCGTTACTCGTAAGCAGTAGCAAAACGAGCAACACGGGAAGTGTCCTGCGTTTCATAGGGTTCTCCTTTGCAGGAAGCACACGGCAAGAGTTGTTCCTGTTCGTTTTGACGGAAAACTGCGACTTGTTACACACTGGCGGCGCAGTAAATTTGTGACTTTTGTGGTTTTTTGTGGCTCAATATGCCGATGCGACGAGTAAAGGTGATCGATTCACACACTGGTGGTGAGCCCACGCGTGTGGTCATCAGTGGCGCTCCCGATCTCGGAAGTGATTCGCTTGCCGTTCGACTTCAGCGCTTCAGAGATGAACATGACGACTTTCGTCGCGCGGTCGTAAACGAGCCACGTGGTTACGACGCGCTTGTCGGTGCGTTGTTGTGCGCGCCGGTTGATGACTCATGTGTGACCGGCGTTATCTTTTTTAACAGCGTGAGCTACCTGGGAATGTGCGGGCATGGGACGATCGGCGTCGTTGCCACGCTGGCGTATCTGAACCGCATTGGTCCCGGCGCACATCGCATCGAGACACCCGTGGGCGTCGTCGTGGCGCAACTCGACGAAGAGGGAAAGGTTGAAGTTGCGAATGTCCCGAGTTATCGATTAGCCCAAAAGGTTACGGTCGAGGTGCCGGGCTATGGACCAGTCACTGGTGACGTCGCGTGGGGAGGCAACTGGTTTTTTCTCGTTAACAATCACGGTCAGGAACTCGAGTTCAATAACCTCGAACGTTTGATGGAATTTACACTCAAGACTCGAGATGCGCTCGCGCGTGCCGGAATAACAGGCGGCGACGGACACGAGATCGATCACGTCGAACTGTTTGGGCCTTCAGCCCTTGACGGCGTAGACAGCAAAAACTTTGTGCTTTGTCCCGGCAATGCTTACGACCGTTCGCCCTGCGGCACGGGAACAAGCGCAAAACTCGCGTGTCTCGTCGCTGACGGGAAACTAAAGTCAGGCCAGGTCTGGCGACAGGAGAGTATTGTCGGCAGCGTTTTCGAAGGTACTGTGCGAGTTATCGACAACGTGGTCCATCCAACCATCAAGGGTTCAGCATTCATTACTGCCGAGGCAGATCTAATCATTGATAGTCGCGATCCCTTCGCTATGGGAATCGGTCGATGAGTCTCAGAACCTACGACGCCGTAATCATCGGAGCAGGCATTGTCGGCTCCGCGTGTGCCGCGGAGTGTGCGCGCGCAGGCTTGAAGGTCGCGATCGTTGAAGCGGGAATCATTGGCGGCGGCGCGACTGCGGCAGGCATGGGCCATCTGGTGGTGATGGACGATTCCGAAGCGCAGTTTGCCCTTACGCGCTATTCACAACAGCTTTGGGATGAGATCAGCGATGAACTGCCGCACGAAGTTGAGCACGATGCGTGCGGTACGATCTGGATCGCTGCCGACGACGAAGAGATGGCCGAAGCTTCGCGGAAAGCGAAGTTTTACTCCGATCGTGGTGTGGCGGTTGAGATGCTCGACGCGCGATCGCTCGCAGAGATTGAGCCCCAGTTGCGCCCGGGACTCGTCGGCGGACTTCGCGTGCCCGGCGACAGCGTGATCTATCCGCCGTGCGCGGCGCAATATTTGGTGGACCAGGCGCGAGCACGTGGCGCCGATCTATTTCTCGGCGCCACAGTCGAAAGTATCACTGCCGATGGTATACGCATGGCGAAAGGAACATCGATTTCCGCGGGATTGATCGTGAATTCCGCCGGCAGTTGGTCGCCGAAACTGACACCCGGTTTAAGTGTCAATAAACGAAAAGGTCATCTCGTCATCACCGATCGTTATCCAAACTTTCTCCGCCATCAGGTGGTCGAACTCGGATACCTGAAAAGCGCGCATTCGCTGACCTCCGATTCCGTAGCCTTCAACATTCAACCGCGGAAGACCGGACAGCTCTTAATCGGTTCGTCACGGCAGTATGACGTTGAGGAGTCGGATGTTGACGTTTCGATACTCACTCGCATGCTCGATCGCGCCGTGGAGTATCTGCCCGGTTTGCGAAAACTGTCGTCACTACGAACCTGGACCGGCTTTCGCGCCGCGACTCCCGACAAGCTTCCCTTGATTGGACCACACGCCGAACACCCGCGGCTTTATCTCGCTACGGGCCATGAAGGTTTGGGCATCACCACCTCGCTTGCTACCGCGAAGCTGCTCGTCGCGCAAATCATGAATCGTAACGCTGCAATTCCAGTCGCGCCTTACCTGCCCACGCGCATGAATCAGGAGCCGCTGCATGCCTGAAACTGTCACGCTGGTGGTGAACGGAGTTTCAGTCGAGATGCCCGCAGGCAGCATGGTCGCAGCAGCGATTCTCAAGCTCGGCACACACGCATTTCGACGTTCGATAACAGGTGAACCTCGTGGTCCATTGTGTGGCATGGGGATCTGTTTTGAGTGTCGCGTGAAGATCGACGGCGAACCGCACTGCCGCAGTTGTCAAACAGTTTGCAGAGACGGGATGGACGTGCGCACTGATGAGTAGATCTCATTATGTTTGCGACGTGTTGGTGGTTGGTGCTGGGCCGGCAGGGCTCGCCGCGGCGTGGCGTGCAGCAAAGAGCGGATTGCGCGTGAGTGTGGTGGATGACAATCCGGGTGCGGGCGGACAGATCTGGCGTGGCGAGCAGGCGAAATCCTCTTCTGCAGAAGCGCAAGCGTGGCTTGAAAGAATTCGCAGTGTTGATATTCAAATGATCACGGGCGCACGCGTATTTCAGCAGCCCGAACCTGGTGTGCTGCTCGCCGAAAGTTCTGAAGGTGTTTGCGAGTTGAAATACGAGAGTCTCGTGCACGCGACCGGTGCGCGTGAACGATTCTTGCCGTTTCCCGGGTGGACGTTGCCGAATGTGATGGGTGCCGGCGGTTTGCAGGCACTCGTAAAAACCGGGCTACCCATTGAGGGAAAGCGAGTCGTAGTTGCAGGCAGTGGACCATTACTACTTGCGGTGGCGGCCTACTTGCGCAAGCACGGTGCGGAGGTGTTGTTGATTGCGGAACAGACCTCATCGTTGAAACTGGCGCGGTTTGGCATCGGCTCTTTCCGCAAGAGATCGCAGGCGTTCGCTTTGAAGCGACAATTAAAGGGTGTGCCGTATCGAAGCGGATGTTGGGTGTTGGCAGCGCATGGTAATAGCAAATTAGAACGTGTAATCATGGTTCGTGGCGGTAAGCGCTGGGAGGTTGCGTGCGATTATCTTGCGTGCGGTTTTCATCTCGTGCCGAATGTTGAACTCGCGGAGTTGTTGGGATGCGCCGTTGAAAACGGCAGCGTGATCGTTGATGACTATCAACAGACTACGATTTCAAATATCTACAGTGCTGGGGAAAGCACGGGTATTGGAGGGTTGGAGTTATCGCTTGTGGAAGGTGAGATCGCGGGACTGGCGGCCGCTGGTAAGCCTGACGAAGCGCGGACGTTGTTTTCAATTCGCGCAAAGCAGCGAAAGTTTGCAGACCTTCTGAATCATACGTTCGCGTTGCGCGATGAGCTGAAGCATTTAGCGGCGCCGGAGACGATTGTCTGTCGTTGTGAGGATGTCACGCTCGAGCGCTTGCGTGTGCAGAATTCCTGGCGCGCCGCGAAGTTGCAAACGCGTTGTGGAATGGGACCATGTCAGGGAAGAATTTGCGGCGGCGCAGTTGAGTTTTTGTTTGGCTGGCGTGCAGAATCGGTGCGTCCACCAGTGCTGCCGGTCAGAGTTGAAAGTTTATTAGGGAGAAACACGGAATAAGTTTATGAAGATGACATGGACGGGCGTGATGCCCGCGACGACGACCGCATTCGACGAGAAGCTAAACATCGATCACGAATTTGTGGCAAAGCATGCCGCGTGGCTGATCGATAACGGTTGCACTGGAATCGTCACGCCGGGTTCGTTGGGTGAGAGCGCGACGTTGAGTTCCGACGAGAAGCTCGCCATCTGGAAGACGGTTATCGATGCGGTTGGTAGTCGAGTGCCGGTGGTGGCGGCGATTGCTTCGTTGAGCACTGCGGAAGCGGTGCGTCTTGCTGAAAGTGCCGCGGACGCTGGTTGTAGTGGTTTGATGGTATTGCCGCCTTATGTCTACAAGAGCGATTGGCGTGAAATGAAAGCGCACATCGAAGCCGTGTTCCGCGCTACAAAACTCTCGTGCATGCTCTACAACAATCCCGTCGCTTATGGAACTGATTTCCTGCCCGAACAGATCCGAGAACTCTCGTTGGAGCATGAGAATTTCGCGGCGGTGAAAGAGTCGAGCACTGATGTTCGCCGGGTGACCTGGATTCGGGAACTTGTTGGCGACAGACTGGCGATTGCGGTCGGCGTTGACGATGCGATTGTTGAAGGCGTGGCGATGGGAGCCACTGGCTGGATCGCCGGACTCGTTAACGCGCTGCCACGCGAATCAGTCCATCTTTTCAACTACGCGATGAAACGCGACCTCGAAAAAGCGATCCCTCTCTACAACTGGTTCCTGCCGTTACTACGCATGGACACGGTGCCGAAGTTCGTACAATTGATTAAACTTGTCCAGCAGGAAGTCGGGATGGGCAACACCCGCGTAAGACCCCCGCGTCTCGAACTCTCCGGCGTCGAACTCGAAGACGCGCTGAAAACAATCCGAAAAGTTTTAGCCGCGGATGAACGCAGATAAACGCAGATCAGCGTTCATCCGCGTGTATCCGCGGCTAAAATGCCGTCAGCTACACGCCAGCCGACATCGAACGCTTCCTCAAACAGCGCCACTCCACTTAGCTCCGAGTGCGCGAAGTGGATCGAGCGAAACGGCTTCGCCGCTTCACGTCGCGCGGTTCCCCACATAAACCCCGTGCGCGGGCGAATCATCGCATGGCCCCAGCGCATCACGTCGAGTCGCTCGACGAGATTGCGAATGTCTCTGTGAGCGCGCGACATGTCGGTGAGCGCGATTTCGGCCCAACCGCGCCAATCAGTTTCTAACAAGCGTGTACGTGCCAGCCGTGGGTCCGCGTCGCAAAGCGGATAATAATAAGTGAGCACAGTTGGACCACGATCCAGACCGCGCTGATGTGTCGCAACGACGTATCCGAGCGATGGACTTTCGTAAAAAACGTTGTCCCACGCGAGGGGAAAGTCACGCGGTGAACTAGCCTTCGGACGGTCCTTCAACGTCAGATTAGCCACCATCCAGGCGCCAAAATGAAACTCGGAAATGTATGACGGCGGATTTTCACGAAAGCTGCGTATCGCATAACGCGCCACGAATTGGGGCGCGGCGAAGATCACGCGACGCGCGTGAAACCCGCGTGGGGTGCGACCGTCGCGATCGATCGTTATGACATCAACACCGTCATCAGTTGGTATCAACTCAACCGCGGCGCGATCGAGTTGAATGTTTGTTTTGACTTTGTCGAACAGGTGCTGGACCAGACGTCCATTGCCTTCGGGCCACGTAATCAGCGACTGCGATTCGTTTTCAGGCGCTACGACACGCGAACAGAAGTAAAAGAGTCCGGCCCAGGCGCTGGTTTGCTCGAGTGTCATGCCGTAGTCGTCGCGACATGCGTAGTCGATCCACCAGCGCAGCCGCGGACTTGTCAGTCCACGCTGGTCCATCCACTCGCTCATCGAAAGTCGATCGAGCGCGGTTACTTCAGCATCATCGGAACACGCAGACACAGGCAGCGTGAACGCGCGACGTCCTCGTTCATCGCGCCACGCAATCCAGTGGTCCACTTCAGCAACAAATTTGCGGTATTGTTGTTTGTCGTCTTCGCTTTCACCGGCGTGGAGATAGAGCCCCTCATACCAGCGTCCTTTGTAGAACACACGTTCTTCCGGATCGCTACAGAGAAACTGTTCACCGATGATGGGCTCGCCGTTCTTGTCTTTGCTTTCAACGACGCCCATTTCATCAAGCAACGAGACAAGCGGCGCATTCTCTTTCATCGGCGCCGGAATGTAGTGCGCGCCCCACGGGAACGAGGCAACTCGATTCGAGCCTGAACGAGACGTGCCACCGGGCGCGCTCTCCAACTCGATCAGCACGAAATCCTTGAACCCGGAATTTTGCAGACGCCACGCCGCCGTGAGACCGGCCACACCGCCACCAACGATGACGAGGGGAACTTTGGTCCATGCATCCGGCGACACTTCAACACGCACACCATCGCGCACCCGATGTCCAAAAACATCCGACGCCCCAACAATCTCACCTTCGGGCAGCGCCACTTGCTCCGACCGCCGGCACGCCGCCAGCGCCACTGGAACGCCCAAAAACGCCGCCAAAAGTTCACGCCTGTTCATACATTTTTAGCCACAAAAAGGCACAAGAAGCACAAAATGAAAACCATTTCTTCTTTTGTGCTTTTTGTGCCTTTTTGTGGCTCATTCAAATCGTTTCCATTCGCCTTCGTAATATCGCACCAGCACCTGGTTATCGAGGCGGTTGATCTCTACCGGCACGGGTTCGATATCCTTCGAGAGTGTGAACATCGAAACAAGTGTCTGATCGTCGAGAAACCTTAAACCTGGTGGCGGATTTCGTGGCACTTCGAACGCCGTCGAGCGTGCGAGTGCAAATCCCCAGAGTCCGAAACTCGGTACTGCCGTGTAGTAAGGCTTAACAATAAAACCCGCCGCTTCGAGCGTGCGAACGATGCACCAGTAAGAATTGCGTGCAAACATCGGCGACGTTGATTGCACCGACACTCCAGCATCCGGTGTCAGCCGCGTACGCAACAATCTATAAAAGCGCTGTGTGTAGAGTTTGCCGAGTGCATACGTATTTGGATCGGGAAAATCGACAATCGCAGCGTCGTAGAGTGGCTCGTTTGTCTGCTCAACCCAGATGAACGCGTCTTCATTGATGACGTGAACCCGTGGATCGCTGAACGACTGCTGATTCAACTTCGCGAGCAGGGGAAAACGGTTCGACAGCTTCGTCATCTCCGGATCGAGATCGACAAGCGTGACTTGTTCGACTGACGGATACTTCAGGATCTCACGCAGCGCGAGTCCGTCACCACCGCCCAGTACAAGCACACGCCGCGGATTGTTTGACAGCATCATCGCCGGATGAACAAGTGCTTCGTGATAGCGATACTCGTCGGTCGAGCTAAACTGTAAATTGCCGTTTAGAAACAACTGAAATCCGGCACGTCCACGCGTGATGACGATGCGCTGATACGGCGTGTCTTTCGTGTAGACAATTTCGTCAGCAAACATTTCATCTTCAGCAAGCGAAGTGATCTTGTTTGCTTTTACGAGCGCGACGAGCAAGAGCGCGATTACGACCACGGATCTCACCCGCAGACCGAGAATCCCGCCCTTAATCAACGGCCGCAGCAGCCACGTCCCCCACAACGCCACGCCGGCATTCAACATCCCGAAGACTAGCGATGTGCGGATCAGTCCGAGTTTCGGCACAAACAAAATCGGAAACAGGATCGAAGCGACGAGCGCGCCGACGTAGTCGAACGCAAGCACTCGCGAAACAAGCTCTTTAAACTCGATTTCGTCTTTAAGGATCCGAAGCAGAAGGGGTATTTCGAGACCAACAAAGCAGCCGATCGCGAAGACGAGGAAATAAAGAACGACGTAGAAATAGCCGACGCGAGAGAAAGTGAGAAACAGCAGCGGCGCCGAGAAACCACCGAGCACTGCAACCGCGAGTTCAATATCGACAAAGCGTCGCGCGAGTCCTTTGTCGATAAAGCGCGAGAGCCACGAACCGACTCCCATCGCGAAGAGATAGATGCCGATGATCAGTGAGAACTGTGTAACCGAGTCGCCGAGCACGTAGCTCGCGAGCGTGCCCGCAAGCAACTCGTAGATCAGTCCGCAGGTTGCGACAATCAGAACGTTGAGAAAGAGTAACGGAGGACGTTTCATCTCGTCGCTGCGGCAACAGACTTATCAGTGGACCGCTGCGGCGATGATCAAGGCGCTGCCAAGAATCACGGAACCAATCACAATAGCCAACGCAATGTTTTGATCGTCTTCGATCTCTTTGCGAACTGAGAAAGGCGCCGCTTTTGCAATCACCAGAAACGCGACCGCAAAAACGATCAGGCCGATGAGAACGAACACGAGCGTGGTGACTACGACCGGCAACAATCCTTCGAGCGGGATCAAGAAGCCCGTAACGGCAATTGAATCAAGCATCATTTTCCTCCGTGTAAGCCATAGTGCCAGAAGTGAAACGAGCGGTAGCCATTTTGTCGCGCGTCGGGCGGCAACTGGTGTCGCCCGCCGCCGGTAATCTCCCAGCCCATCATCGCGGCGACGGTGTACAAGCTCACTACGCCGACGCCAAAAATTGTGTAGAGTGTCTTAAGCATTGAAAACTCCCGGTTTATTTCACGCAAAGGCGCAAAGGCAAAACAAGAGCCGCAAAGAAGAATTCTTCCTCTTTGCGCCTGCTTTAAACTTTGCGTCTTTGCGTGAAATCTTAATCATCATCCTCCGAGTCGTCGTCACTGCCGCCAAACATGCTCTCCGACCAACGACGGCGCTCGAACCCGACGTGATA
>DASSFI010000078.1:0-211909 GCA_035694465.1 Pyrinomonadaceae bacterium
GGCCCTCTCCCCACACGCTGTCCAATGCGCGAAAGCCGAAGAGGTTTCAAAGGCTATGCAAGAGCAGGATGGCAAGAAACAATTCAATATCAGCGAACGTTTGGAAGATCTGCGCCGTGAACACGAAGCGCTGCGTTGGGAGGGAACCTTTCGAGACTACTTTGAGTTAGTCGCTCAGAACCCACGTATTGCTCAACTTTCACACGCTCGCATCAACGACATGGTTCATGCCGCCGGAATCGAACGGCTGAACGAAGGCACTCAACACGAAATTCTCTCCTACAACTTCTTTGCCAACGAATTGTTTGGCATCGAAGAGCCCATCGCCAGAATTGTCGAGTACTTCAAATCGGCCGCACAGCGTCTCGAAGTGCGCAAGCGCATTCTTTTGCTCATGGGACCTGTCGGCGGCGGCAAGTCGA
Organism: Pyrinomonadaceae bacterium; assembly: GCA_035694465.1. Taxonomy (GTDB): domain Bacteria; phylum Acidobacteriota; class Blastocatellia; order Pyrinomonadales; family Pyrinomonadaceae; genus PSRF01. The sequence goes on from DASSFI010000078.1 coordinate 423, forward strand.
CGATCGTCAACATGCTCAAACGCGGACTTGAAGATTGGACCAGGACCGTCGAAGCAGGCGCAGTCTATGCCATTAAAGATTGTCCGATGCACGAGGAACCGCTCCATCTCATACCGCACCAGTTACGCGCTGAAGTAGAAAAGCATTACGGCATTTATATCGAAGGCGATCTTTGCCCGCAGTGTCGCTACGCGCTGGAGCATACTTATGGTGGACGACACGAAGACGTCAAAGTTCATCGAGTAGCTTTTTCTGAAAAGGAACGCGTTGGTATCGGCACGTTCTCGCCGAGTGATCCGAAGTCGCAGGACATTACGGAGTTGACCGGCTCGATCGATCTCTCCACGATCGGCGAAGTCGGCGTCGAGTCAGACCCGCGTGCTTATCGTTTTGACGGCGAGCTGAACATCGCGAATCGCGGTTTGATGGAATTCGTCGAGATGCTGAAGGTTGATGAGAAGTTTCTCTACAGCTTGTTGACACTCTCGCAGGAGCAGAGCATCAAGACCGGTCGCTTTGCGATGATTTATGCCGACGAAGTCATCCTTTCGCACACAAACGAGAACGAGTACATCGCGTTTGCCGGTAATCGCAAATCGGAGGCGTTGCAGGATCGCATCATTCTCGTGAAAGTGCCTTATAACCTGCGCGTCTCGCAGGAAGAGCGCATTTACGACAAGCTGTTGCACCAGTCTGAAGCGCTGCGCAACGTACACCTCGCGCCACACACGTTGAAAGTCGCCGCTATGTTTGCCGTGATGACGCGTCTTGAAGAGCCGAAGCGTCAGAATGTCGACATCGCAAAGAAGATGAAGCTTTACGACGGCGAGGACGTTGAAGGTTACAAGTCGAAAGACGTGCGCGAGCTGAAAGAAGAGACTGTTCGCGAAGGCATGGACGGGATCTCGCCGCGCTACATCATCAATCGTCTCTCGAGTGCGCTCGTGCGTGACGGCGTAACGTGTATTAATCCAATCGATGCGCTACGGGCTATCAAGGATGGATTCGAACAGCATACCGGCATCAGCAGCGAGCAGCGTGAGCGGTATTTGAATCACATCTCGCAGGCTCGTAAAGAGTACGACGAGCTTGCGAAGATCGAAGTGCAGCGAGCGTTTGTCTATTCGTTTGAAGAGATGGCGCGCACGATGTGCAACAACTATCTCGATAACGTCGAAGCGTTCTGTAATAAGGAACGCATCAAGGATCCAATCACCGAAGAGGAGATGGAGCCGGACGAACAGTTGATGCGCTCGATCGAGGAGCAGATCGGGATCTCGGAGAATGCGAAGAATACTTTCCGGCAGGAAATTCTGATCCGCATCTCGTCTTATGCTCGTAAGGGCAAGGCGTTTGAGTACAACTCACACGAGCGACTGAAAGAAGCGATCGAGAAGAAGATCTTTGCTGACTTGAAGGACGTGGTGAAGATTACAACTTCGGCGAAGACGCCAGATCCGGATCAGTTGCGACGCATCAACGAGGTTGTCGATCGGCTTGTGAAAGAGCATAGCTATTGTCCGGTTTGCGCGAACGAGTTGCTGACCTATGTCGGCACGTTGTTATCGCGGTAGAGTTTTAGCCGCAGATTTACGCAGATGAACGCAGATCTGATCCGCGTTAATCCGCGTGCATCTGCGGCTAAATTACGATGAAGAAACGATACTGGATCGCAGGTGCAGCAACCGTCGCCATTGCCGGCAAGCTTTTGCTCCGGCCACGTGACGCCGATTGGCAGAAGTGTCGCGATGTTGTTTTTCATTCCGAGCACTCACGGTTTGTCGATGTCGATGGTGTTCGCGTGCATTACCAGGAAGCCGGCGATAAAGACGCGCCCGCAATGGTTTTGATTCACGGTTTTGCTTCGTCAACTCTTGTCTGGAGCAAGGTGTTCCTGGCGCTCGCAGATGCAGGCTACCGTGTTATCGCGCCCGATTTGCTCGGTTACGGATACTCCGCGAAGCCACGCAAAGGCGAGTACACGATCGACGGTCAGGCGAAACTACTGATTGGGTTGCTCGATGCGCTCGGCATCCCGCGCGCGATCGTTGTCGGTAGTTCTTACGGCGGCGCAGTTGCGGCTACATGCGCGCTTGATTATCCGGAGCGCGTCGAAAAGCTGGTTCTCGTTGGCGCCGTAAACAATAACAGACCTCTCGAGTTTGTATTGATGCGTTTGTTCGGAGCGCCGGTGTTCGGCGATGTTGTTTCGCCGTTGCTGATCGGATCGCGTCGTTTGCTGCGGCGACGGATGAAGCGAGTTTATGACAGACACTCGTGGGTGCTCGATGAAAGAAGAGTTGATGCGCGTCACTTGCCTTTGCGTGCTGCGAGTACACATCGCGCAATCATTCGGACGGTGCGCGGCTGGGATGCAGAACGCATCTCGAAAGACGCGCATCTAATCAGTCAGCCCACACTGCTCCTCTGGGGTGAGACCGATCGGGAGATTCCGCTGGCAGATGGCGAACGGTTACATGCGGAAATTCCCGGATCACGGTTGATTGTTTTTTTGAATTGCGGTCATCTACCGCACGAAGAATACCCGGAAGCCTTTATGAATGTCGTGACTGATTTTTGTAAAGCACAACCGGTGTAGTCTGTGGATGAGGTTTTATGTCAATCCAACGCAATGACTGGTCGCTGCAGCGCAAGGGTATCATCGATCAGGAACGCCACAAGGACCGCGTCAAGGAAGCCATCCGCAAAAACCTCGGCTCGATTGTTTCCAACGAAGCCATCATCCTTTCCGACGGCAAGCGTACCGTCAAAGTTCCCATCAAAGCGCTCGACGAATACAAGTTTCGTTTCAACTATCAGAAGGCCAAACACGTGGGCCAGGGCGACGGCAAGACTCGCGTCGGCGACGTCATTGCACGCGAGACGCGACCGGGCAGTGGTCATGGCTCAGGACAGGGTGGACAGGATGCCGGCGTCGATTATTACGAAGCCAATGTAAACATCGACGAACTCGCCGCCCTGATCTTCGAAGATCTGCAACTGCCTTATCTTCAGGAAAAAGCAAAGAAGGCGGTGCAGTCGCGCAAGACTCAGTTCAACGAGATCCGGCGCACCGGCGTAATCGCAAACCTCGACAAGCGCCGCATGATTCTCGAAAACATTCGTCGCAACGCACGCGAAGGCAAAGCGCGTTTCGGCGACATCAAGAAAGAAGACCTGCGCTTCAAGACATGGGAAGAAGTGATGCGTTACGAGTCGAACGCGGTCGTGATTGCGATGATCGACGTTTCGGGCTCGATGGGTGAGTTTAAGAAGTACATCGCGCGTAGTTTTTATTTCTGGATGGTGCGCTTCCTGCGAACGAAGTACGACAACGTCGATATCGTTTTCATCTCGCATCACACGGAAGCCAAAGAGGTAACTGAGGAGCAGTTCTTTACCCAGGGTGAGTCAGGCGGAACGGTGGTTTCGTCCGCGTATCAACTCGCGCTCGATGTGATCCATCAACGTTATCGCCCATCGGATTGGAATATTTATCCGTTTCATTTTTCTGATGGCGACAATTATTACTCCGATAACGAAGAAGCCGTGCGTCTTGCCGACGAACTGATCGCGACGTGCAATCTGTTCGGTTACGGCGAGATTGGTGAGGAGGGTTCATCGAGTTACCGGCGCTCGTCGGGCGCATTGTTATCAATCTTCAGCGACCGGCTGCAAAACAAGGATCGTTTCGTGGGTGTGCGGATCGACGATAAGGAAGATGTTTATCCGGCATTGAAGCAGTTTTTTGGGAAAAAAGATTTAGCCGCGTGATCACGAGGTGAGCTCAGATCTGCGTTTATCTGCGTTCATCCGCGGCCAAAAATATCATGATGGAAGACAAGGAGATCAAAGAGCTTGAGACAGCGGTCGAACAGATTTGGGACATTGCGCGAGGCTTTGGTCTCGATCCATATCCCACGAATTTCGAGATCGTGCCTGCGACCGTGATGTATGAAGTCGGCTCGTATGCACTTCCCGGCCGTTATTCACACTGGACCTTCGGCAAAACTTATCATCGCATGAAAACGATGTACGACTTCGGCCTCTCGAAGATTTACGAAGTCGTCATCAACACGAATCCGTCTTACGGTTTTCTGCTCGAAACAAATAGTCCGATTCAAAACAAGATGGTGATCGCGCACGTACTCGGTCACGTCGACTTCTTCAAGAACAACACCTATTTCTCGAAGACGAATCGTCGCATGGTCGAGAGTGTTTCCACGCACGCGCTGCGGATCATGGACTACGAGTTCAAGCACGGCCGGAAAACGGTGGAGCGATTTCTCGATGCGGTGCTTGCAATCGAAGAGCACATCGATCCGTATTTCTTCATCAAACGCGAGATTTCGGAAGCGGAAGAGAAACGCCGCGCTGAACACGGACCGAAAGAAGGTCCCTATGACGATCTCTGGCTCCTCGACAAGACTGAGCGAGAAGCGCGACGTCCGGTTCCTGACGCGGAGAAACCACGCGAACAGTTGCCGGAAAAAGATCTGCTTTACTACCTCATGAAAAACTCACCGTCACTCGCAAGCTGGCAGCGCGACGTGATCGCGATGGTCCACGAAGAGATGGAGTACTTCGTGCCGCAAATGCAGACGAAGATCATGAACGAAGGATGGGCCAGCATCTGGCACGCGCGGATCATGCGCGCCCTGGACCTGAGCGACAACGATCATATCGAGTTTGCCAATCTTCATTCGGGTGTCGTCTCGCCGCAAAAAGGTCAGTTGAATCCGTACTATCTCGGTTACAAGATCTACGAGGATATCGAGCGCCGTTGGAATGAGCCGTCGCAGGACGAGCGGAAAAAGTTCAGTCGTGCCGGTAACGAAGGCCGCGAGAAGATCTTCGAAGTGCGTGAGCTCGACAACGACGTCTCGTTCCTGCGCAATTATTTGACCGAGGAGTTGTGTGAAGAGCTGGATCTGTTTGTGTTCGAACTGGTCGAGGAAGAGGAATGGACCATCAGTGAAAAGCGCTGGGAGAAGGTACGCGATCAGCTCGTTTCAAACATGACGAACTTCGGTTTCCCGTATTTGCAGGTCGAAGACGGCGACTACAACGGCAATCGCGAACTCTATCTGAAACATCGCTACGAAGGCACCGAACTCGACATGCGTTACGCCCGCAAAGCGCTCGAACACGTGCATGCTTTGTGGGGTCGCCCCGTCCACCTCGAAACCATCATGGACGACGAATCAACCGTGCTTCACTTTAATGGCGACGAGCATGCTGAGGATTGATCTGCGTTCATCCGCGTTCATCCGCGGCTAAATTAAGTGCTTTGCTTATCGAAGGATCTCGTCTTACCCTCCATATCTTTGAATCCAGGTAGTAATGAATAAACGCGTAACCCCACAAGAATGAAATTCCGAGTTGAATCGCGAGCGTTGAGTTCTGCAAACCGTAGTACCCGAGAATTTGCCGCGGTCCCTGGTAGATAATCCCAAACAACACACCGAAAGCGATGTAGAGGAGAACCCGGCGGCTGATAAGCTCGGCCACGCCGTGCTTCTCGCGAGCATTCGAGTATTTCTGATTGTGAAACCAGATGAGCCGGTGATACTGGAAGTTGTGATAGATCGTGAGTATTGCCACGATCGCGATCGGCTTGTGCGGCATCGGTGTGAGCAACACGATCCAGTGCATCGGAATCGCCGCTGCCAGCAAGAGATACTTTGGAACGTTCAACGGCTCACCAACAATCCAACGCTGCACCTGACGTCCGACCCAAACGATAAAAGTGAGAATTGTTCCCGCGAGGAGTAGTTTCGAGAAACCATTAACGCCGCCACGCAGCAACGCCGGCACACGCGCCATCGCTTCCGGATCTCTCGCGATAAATTCCACAAACGGATAGTTGAATGCGAAGAGTAGAAACACTCGATCTAGAGCGTTGTCGATGCGAGCCAGATCGCCGTTCTTCTTTTTATAGAGCACCATGAAGCCGTAATGCTGCTTGACGAGATGGTAATAAGCCCAGAGGGCCGCCACGAAGAAAAACACAAAGCCTGCGCCGGCCAGTACCAGTACTGGTCCAATCGCAAAGAACAGCAGCGAACCCCACAGCAAACGCGCGCGAGCCTCACGTTCAGCGCGATCGAAATAAGTGCGTGAGAATGTGCCAAAGACGTGTGGTGCGTCGATCAGGATGGCCCAGGCCGCAACCATTGGTACGAGCGGGACGAGTCCAGTTACGTAAAGAACCAGGAGAACATAGCTCGAGACGACCGAGCCGATAAACCAGATCGCATCGTCGCGCCCACTGATAATCCAGCGCAGCGATATCGCGCCGGCGACAGGTTTGGTGATGATTTCGGCACTGGCTGCCATAGCGGACTTTCGTTTCGGACTGCGGGCATTTTATCATCGGCCAATGAACAAACAACTATTCCAGGCGCATCCATGGCACGGCGTTACCTCAGGACCGAGAACACCAGAGCTCGTTAACGCCTACATCGAGATCGTTCCGACTGACGCAGTTAAATATGAGCTCGATAAGTGGTCGGGACACTTGCGCGTCGATCGACCGCAACGTTTCTCGTCGATGTCGCCCACGCTTTACGGTTTTATTCCGCAAACATATTGTGGCAACGAAGTAGCAGAACTGTGTGAACTCCGCACCGGGCGCAGTGGTATCGAAGGTGATAAGGACCCGATGGACATCTGTGTTTTAACGGAGAAGACATTCTCGTACGGCGGATTCTTTCTGCATGCGCGTCCGATTGGCGGGCTGCGCATGATCGACGGCAACCAGGCTGACGACAAGATCATCGCCGTGCTGGAATCGGATCTGGCTTATGGGCGTATCGAGGAAGTCCGTGACGTGCCACCCGGACTTATCGATCGTTTAAAGCACTACTTTCTGAGTTACAAGCAGCTTCCGAGTGATAAAGAGAAGAGAGTGGAGATTGTGGACGTCTACGATCGGATCGAAGCGAGAGACGTGATCACTCGCAGCCTTAGGGACTACGAAACGGAATTTGGCCGCGGATGAACACGGACAAAATCCGGATTTTAAATCAGTGTTTATCTGTGGCGTATTTGCTCAGAGATACCACAGCGGGGGCAGACGAGCCCCCGCCAGTGTTGTTCCTCAACCCAGCGCGCGAGTGCAGGACCCTGCTGGTGTTGCGAGCCGTGTTGCTGATGCCCGTGATGTTTGCGTTCTGCGGCCTCTGCGCTGCAGTGTTTACAGAGCCAGCCATAACCCAGATTGAAAAAGTGGGTCGTCTGGTGCATAAGCTGAGTTTACATAAACGTCAGCGCCGCGATTCAGGTGACTCCGTCAGCCGCACCGGCACAGACATGCGCTTGCCGTCGCGCCAGATTTGAACCTGGACCGTGTCGCCAATCTGATGTTTGTCGAGTACTCGGAACAGATCGTCTGAATTTCCCACCTTGTCGTTATCAATCCCAACGATGATATCGCCCAGTTCGACGTCGCCCATCTCGGTTTGCTGCACTCCGCGCAGACCGGCCAGGGCGGCACCACCACCGCGTGCTACCTGGTAGATCAAAACACCATCTTCCACCGGCAGGTCGATCTGATTTCGCAGCGACTGAATGTCGCGGGTGCTGATGCCAAGCTTCGGACGTCGTACGCGTCCATTCTGAAGGATCTGCGGCACAACGCGTTTGGCAATACTCACCGGCACTGCAAAACCGACACCGGCCGAACTTCCCGACGGCGAAAGTATCTGAGAATTAATGCCAATCATGCGACCATGCGAGTCGAGCAGTGGGCCACCGGAATTACCGGGATTAATCGAGGCGTCAGTTTGAATCGCGCCTTCGATCAGCCGGTTGTTTCTGGCGCGCAGCGGACGCTGCAAGCCGCTGATGACGCCGGTTGTCAATGTTCTATCGAGACCGAACGGATTACCAATCGCAAGTACTTTCTGACCCACGACGAGCTTGTCTGAATCACCCAGCGGCACGACCGTGAGTGCACCGGCCGGTTTTTCAGTAAGCCGGATTACGGCCAGGTCAGTGTCCGGATCGCCACCAACGACAACAGCCGAATAGTCTTTCTTTCCGCCCATGCTGACGGAAAGTTTCTGGGCGCCTTCGATAACGTGATAATTCGTCAGGATATTACCCTGCTGATCCAGTATCGAACCAGAACCGGAGCCTTCCTGCGGCTCGACAAAGCCGAAAAAGTCGCGCGCGTAAGAAGTGGAGTGGATGAATACCACACCCGGACTCAACGTGCGATAAACCTCGATATTATTCTGTTCGTCGGTTGAAGTCGCCGGGTCACTAATTCCGGCTGGTGTAGCTTCGGTAAACGCTGCCTGCGAAGGCTGAAAACGATTTGATATGCGGTCGAAAAGAACAACGCCTCCTGCCGCAAACAATCCTGAGATAAGGGCAATCAAAAGAATTTGGCGGGCGGAAAGTCTATACATAAAGCTTCTTCCCCTCTAAATTAATGAACTTTGGCGCAAGGCCAATATCGTGGTTTTAGGATGCTCGCAAAACGGGTGCCGTTGCGAGGTGATTGTATCAACGCAGGACGGTTGAGGCGAGTTTCGTTTTTGACTAGACGAAGAGTGACAGAAAAGCGTTCGGCAGGTTCTCGAAGTAGGCTAGAAAGTATATTGGCGCCTGCCAGCCGAGGGCGACGCAGCCGGTCGCAGCGTGGATCAACATCAGGAAAACATAGATCCCGAGCACGGCAGTTAGACCATGTCGCGCGACGGGCAGATGCGCGCAGCGGTAAAGAATGTAAGCGGCAAACGCGCCGATGGCGATTTTGGCGACAAGAAAGGTGATCTCGCCGTGTTCCAGCACGCGAGCCATCAGTGCATTGCCTTCGGAGGCTACGTTCAAACGAATCCATAACAACGTCAACTGAGCGTCAATCGCATTCAGAGCGAACAACAGACAGCTTTTAGTGAGTGTACCCACGGTGCCCTCTCGATGCCAACGTTGTTAAACCTTGCCCCTATTACGCCGAAACCCCCGAAGCTGGTTAGCAGCGGGGGTTCCCACGTCACGGGAGGAACGAGACTCGTTCTTATGTTAAGTAGAAAGATTGAATCACGAGTTTGTTCCAGCCGCAAAGAAAGCGCAAAAAAAGGTTTGGCCACAAAGAGGCACAAAGGCACAAAAAGAAAATTTTGTTGAAAGCTGTCGGTTAGTATTCAGTTGAGAGGGGAGATTGGTTCCGAAAAGTTGATGAGGATCTCGGAGAGCATAAAAGAGGCGGCGTTGGTGTTGGACGGTGCGGGTGTGGCGGAAGCGCGACGTGAGGCGGGGTCGTTACTCGAGTTTATTCTCGGGAAGGATCGAACGTTTCTGATTGGTCATGCGGAAGATGAGATCGACGAGAATTCGTTGGCGAGGTTGCGTGAATTCGTTGCGCGGCGAGCGGCCGGGGAACCGTTGCAGTACATCACCGGGGTTCAGGATTTTTATGGTCGCGAGTTTAAGGTGACGCCGGATGTTTTGATTCCACGCCCGGAGACGGAATTGCTTGTCGAGACAGCGCTACAACTAGTTGGTGACGCGGGCGTAGCGCCGGCTATTTGCGACGTGGGAACGGGCTCGGGTTGTATCGGGGTGACGTTGTTGTGTGAACTCCGCAACGCTCGTGCGGTCTTAAGCGACATATCGGCGGTGGCGCTTGAGATTGCGAAAATCAATGCCCAAAATCTGGCGGTCGCTGATCGAGCTCGCTTCGTGGTTTCTGAATGTTTCGACGCACTCGACTCTCGAAAGCATCAGTTTGACTTCATCGTTTCAAATCCTCCCTACGTCACTGCAGCAGCCCTCGCCGGGTTGCAACGCGAAGTCAGAGACCACGAGCCGCACATCGCTCTCTCTCCTGGCGGAGATGGTCTAAGTGTAATTCGACGATTAATCGATGAGTCGCCGGAATTTCTGAAGCCAAATGGCCACATGCTGATGGAGATCGGATTCGATCAGAGTGAAGCTGTCAAAAAGCTGGTCGAAAGTAGTGTGTGGTCACTGCGAGAAATCCGCCCCGATCTTCAGGGAATTCCCCGCATCGTGGTTCTCCAAAGGCGCTGAGCAATTTCGTGTCACAACCCTTACCCCTGCGGTGTATATGCTTCAGAGCCGCGAAAGCGCGAAGAAACTAAGACAACCCCAGACATTTTAAGGAGACCGAAGTCATGTACAGGTTTTTAGGCCGAAGTGTGCTGATCGCCGCGCTGGTGGCATCCACTGGTATCGCCGTGTTGGCGCAAAAAGAGAAAGTTAAAGATAAGGATCGTTCGCTGACTTGTCGTGAAGATAGCTGGTACAACGACAGGCTGGCCAACAATTGCGAGATTCGAGAACAAACACTGGCCTTGAGTGGCGGGACGATCTCTATCGATGGCAGGCAAAATGGAGGCGTTAACGTTAAAGGTTGGGACCAGAATCAGGTGCTGGTCCGGGCACGCGTGCAAACCGGAGCGCCGACTGCGGCGGACGCCGAAGCACTTGGTCGCCAGATTCAGATTGAAACCAGCGGTGCGAAGATTCATGCCACTGGACCGGAAACCCGTCGCGACTATCAATGGAACGTGAGCTATGAAGTGTTTGTGCCGCGTCGCGCTGACCTTTCGATCGAAACTCATAACGGCGGCATCGCCATCGCCGATGTGAACGGACGGATTGACTTCACGGCGTTGAATGGTGGTGTGGTCCTCAAACGTGTCGGCGGAGCAGTTCGTGGTTCGACGACGAACGGCGGCCTCGTAATCGAGTTGACTGGCGATCGCTGGGATGGCGACAGTCTCGACGTCAGCACCACCAACGGCGGTGTGATCATGTCAGTGCCGGAGAATTACTCAGCTAACTTGCAGACCGGAACTGTTAACGGCAGCGTGAGTGTAGATTTTCCGGTAACTGTTCAGGGTCGATTAAACAAGCAGATCGCATTGAATCTCGGCTCCGGTGGAGCGACGGTCAAAGCGATGACGACAAACGGCGGTGTTCATCTCAAACGCGCTACCGCCAACGAATAGGTGTGCGAGCCAGAGGGGGCGGTACAAGCCACAGATTACACGGATACGAAATCCCGGATTTAAAATCCGCGTAATCTGTGGCTAAATGGCAGCGTGGACAAATTCAGGATCTCGGGTGGCCGCCCACTTCACGGCAGAGTTTCCATCAGCGGTGCTAAAAACTCGGCGTTGCCATGCATGGCAGCAGCCCTGCTCACACCTGACACCGTTACCCTGCACAACATTCCGTACGTGCGCGACATCATCACGCAGCGACGCCTGCTTGAAGACATCGGCGCAACTGTCCTGACTCCTGAACTCAGAACTCACAAGATCTCCGCCGCACACGTTGAGCTTTTCGAAGCACCGTACGAACTGGTGAAGACGATGCGCGCTTCGGTCCTCGCTCTTGGACCATTGCTGACGCGCTTTGGAAAAGCAAAGGTTTCGTTACCCGGCGGTTGCGCGATTGGAACGCGGCCCATCGATCTGCATCTGGCAGGCTTCGAGAAGTTTGGCGCGGAAGTGAAACTCGAAGCAGGCAATGTCGTTGCACGCGCACCGAAAGACGGACGTCTGCACGCCGCCGACATTCACTTCAACAAAGTTACCGTCACCGGCACTGAAAACCTGATGATGGCGGCGACGCTTGCGCGCGGTACAACCACACTTCATAACGCTGCCTGTGAGCCTGAAATCGTCGATCTTGCGGACCTGCTGAACAAGATGGGCGCGCGTGTTAACGGCGCCGGTTCAGAGACGATACAGATCGAAGGCGTAGAATCGCTCGGCGGCGCGGAACACACGATCATTCCCGATCGAATCGAAACCGGAACCTTCATCGTTGCCGCCGCGCTTACCCACGGACGGCTCGAGATCAAAGACTGTCGCCCCGATCATCTCGAGAGCGTGATTTCACAATTGCGGAATGTTGGCGTGGTCATCAAAGTACTTAATCCGACGACGCTGGAAGTTTCGTGTCCCGATGGTCTCAGGGCCGCAAACGTGACCACCGAGCCTTATCCGCGCTTTCCTACTGACATGCAGGCGCAGTACATGGTGCTAATGACGCAGGCCCAGGGCCGGTCGGAAATTATTGAGACTGTGTTTGAAAATCGCTTTATGCATGCTTCAGAACTGCAGCGCATGGGCGCTCAGATTCACATCGACGGACGCTCGGCACTCGTCGATGGTCCAACAAGTCTGACTGGCGCGCGCGTGATCGCATCGGACCTGCGCGCATCAGCATCGCTCGTGCTCGCCGGTCTCATCGCAAACAACGAGACGGTGATCGACCGCGTTTACCATATCGATCGTGGTTACGAAAAGATCGAAGCAAAACTGCGCGCAGTGGGCGCCAATATTGAACGCATCATTTCGCCGGTCGTGACGGCGCCGCTTCTCGAAGCGGTCTGAGTTTAGGAGGGAACTGTAAGTGGCCAACAAGGATTGTTTGTTCTGCAAGATCATCTCGGGATCGATTCCCGCTGACTTCGTTCATCAGGACGACCGTTGCGTTGTGATTCGCGACATCAACCCGCAAGCGCCGACTCACGTGCTCGTGATTCCGCGCGAGCACCTCGAGTCGCTGGATGATGCTACTCAGAAAGATGAAGGGTTGTTAGGACACTTATTGCGTGTGGGTGCGCGTGTCGCGAATGATCAAGGGCACGAGGCCTATCGGACGGTGATTAATACCGGTGCTGGCGCTGGACAGTCGGTGTTTCATTTGCACGTGCACGTATTGGCTGGTCGCGCATTAACCTGGCCGCCCGGGTAATCCGTTTTATCAGCGGCTACACTACCTTTGGTGCAACTGCCCTCACCGCATCAGACACGCCCGCTTCGTACTTCTTAAAATTCTCGTTGAAGCGACGCGCCAGATCCTTCGCCTGCTGATCGTACGCGTCCTTGTCTTCCCACGTGTTGCGCGGCTGCAGCACTTCGCTCGGAACGTCGGGACACGAAACCGGGACGTTCACGCCGAAAATCGGATCGGCTGTGGTTTCAGTCTCTGCCAGCGAGCCGTTCAGGATCGCCCGAATCATCGCACGCGTGTAACTGATCTTCATTCGTTTGCCGACGCCGTATGGTCCACCGCTCCACCCGGTATTAACCAGCCAGCACGCGGCGTTGTGTCGCGCCATCTGCTTGCCAAGCAAGTCAGCATAAACACCCGGATGCAGCACCATGAACGGCGCGCCGAAGCAGGTTGAGAAAGTCGCTTGGGGTTCGGTGATCCCTCTCTCGGTGCCGGCAACTTTCGCTGTATAACCCGAAAGGAAGTGATACATCGCTTGTTCCGGTGACAAGCGCGCAACCGGCGGCAACACGCCAAAGGCATCAGCCGTCAACATGATGATGTTGCGTGGATTGCCGGCGTGTCCTTCAGGAACGATGTTGCTGATGCTCGTGAGCGGATATGAAGCGCGCGTGTTTTCAGTTTTGCGTGCATCGTCGAGATCGATCGCGCGAGTCGCTTCATCGTAAACAACGTTCTCGAGAATCGTGCCAAACATCTTGGTCGTGCGATAGATGTCAGGCTCCGCTTCCTCTGACAACTTGATGACCTTCGCATAGCAGCCGCCTTCGAAGTTGAAGACGCCATCTTCAGACCAGCCATGTTCGTCGTCGCCGATCAGACGTCGTTCCGGATCGGCAGAGAGTGTCGTTTTTCCGGTACCGGAAAGACCGAAGAAGATGGCTACGTCGCCCTCACTACCGACGTTGGCTGAGCAATGCATGCTCATCACGTCGCGTTGCGGCAGCAGGTAGTTCATGATCGTGAACGCACTCTTCTTCGTCTCACCTGCGTAAGAAGTTCCTCCGATCAAAACCAATCGCTGGCTGAAGTCCATCAGGATGAACGTCGGCGAGCGGGTGCCGTCGCGCTGCGGGTCGGCCTGAAAACTCGGAAAGTTGATGATCGTGAATTCGGGTTGGTGCGGCGCAGTTGCAGTTGGATCACTAATGAACATCGTGCGCGCAAACAGCGAGTGCCAGGCGAGTTCGTTTACGACGCGGATTGGCAGTCGATAGGTTGAATCGGCTCCGACAAAAGTGTCCTGCACAAACAGATCGCGCCCTTTTGCGTGGGCCATCATTCGTTCTTTCAGGGCGTTGAACTTTTCCTGCGAAAAATCCTTGTTGACGTCGCCCCAGAAAACTTTATCTTCACTGCCGGGTTCGCGGACGATGGCTTTGTCTTTCGCAGCGCGCCCTGTGTGTTCACCTGTGTCGACGATCATAGCGCCGTGGTTTGAGAGCACGGCTTCCTCGCGACGCGCGATCTCTTCGTAAAGTTCGGGCGCGTTGAGGTTCCAATAGACGCGAGCTGGTTCTTTGATACCGTAGTTGTCCAACTCGTACGAAGTGTTTTTGCGGCCCAGGTTTTCAGTCGTAGCGGCAGTGCGAATTGATGCCATTAAGCAGTCTCCAATCAAAAACAAAAAAAGTTCATTAGAGCGATAGATTGAGGCAGCGATCGTTTACAAGATGTCCGGGGTCTTGCGCTGGTCTGCGAGTTGGCGCAAGGCGTCGGCGAGGTCGCGGGCGGCGCGTTCGATGCGATCGGCCGCGGTTTGCAACGATTCAATATCGTCCGGTGAACGAGAGACGACTGCTGCCAGAGCGACGTCCACTTGCTCTCGAAGACGATTTGCCTCATTTTCAGTTTCTTGTTCAGCGCGAGTTTTTTGGGAAGCTGTAGCCTGCTGGTTCATTGCTGGAAATAATTGTCGAACGGAATTACCGGTTTTGATCTACGCTAACATGCCCAGCTTCTATATTGCTGGGTCACAAGCGCTCGTTAAGTCTGACATCTGCGATTGATTCAGGCAAGTGCAGGTCCCAGCTTTTGTCTCCCATGCGAACAAAGTCGTCCGATTCACGCATGACACCTGCGAAAAACGCCTTCACAACTACTGAGTGGAAAGTGGTGCAACGGCTCAACACTCCGGCGAAGGTGCAGCGGTTCTTCACGGAGCTGCCTTATAACTGGGAACGTGATGGAGCCACGATGCGATCGTTTCGCGAAGTCGTGAAGCGCCGGGAAGTTCACTGTCTCGAAGCGGCGGTGAGTGCGGCGGTGATTCTGGAGCAACATGGTTACCCGCCGCTGTTGCTCGATCTGGAATCACAGGACCTGTTGGACCACGTGGTGTTTGCGTTCAAGCAGGATGGGCGTTGGGGATCGATTGCGCGTTCGCGTGATGCGGGATTGCACGGACGTAAACAGGTTTATCGATCGGTTCGGGAACTGGCGTTGAGTTATTCCGATCCGTTTGTCGATCTTACAGGGCGGCTGAAAGGCTATGGGCTGACAAGTCTTTACGATCTGGGAAACTATGACTGGCGCTTCTCACCGCGCAAGATGACCAAGATCGAGGATCATCTGCGTTCTATCCCACATATTGCCGTCAAATCTTCCGATCAGCGTTACCAGAAGTTGCTCGCGCGGTATCAAAAATATAAGAAGCGATATCCTGATCGCACGCCAAGTTATTACGACAGTCGTCCCAATTGGATGGTTTAGGCCGCGGATTTCCGCGGATTGGTTACGGATCGGATCGTGGTATACTCGCCGCACAAAAATCCTCATCGGAGTTATTGAATGTCCTGGGTAAGCACATCACCATTAGTCAAGACGTATACGCTCGAGGAGTTCTGGGAACTGCCTGAGCCACCAGACCATTCAAAACTCGAATTAATCGCAGGAGTCCTCTATATGACACCCACTCCTGGGTATTTACATAACAACGCTGTCAGTCGATTGATCATTTTATTGGCTGATTATGTGCTCAAGAGCGGCAATAAGGGTAAACTTTTCGTTCCACGGGCAGGGATTATCAAGGGGCCAAATAGCTGGCTCGAACCAGATTTGTTCTACGTGGCCCAGGACACTGATGCCTATGCCGATCCCGAATACCCCAGGTACATGAGTACCGCCGACCTGGTAATCGAGGTGATCTCTCCAGGCTCAGCGATCTATGACCGTAATACCAAAGCCGACACGTATGCAGCCCTCGGTGTAAAGGAGTTGTGGTTAGTTGACGAAGCATCCGGAATTATTGAGGTTCGTGTTCTTGAGGGAGATCGGTACGCCTCAAGTCTTGTGTTTGAGCGTGATGACGTACTCAAATCAACAGTACTCAGTGGTTTTGAAATGAAAGTTGGAGACGTCTTCGACGGTTAGCCGTGGGCGGCTTCGAGTGGTAAGGTGTTTGCTTTCCGTTTTCCTCGCGTATCCAGAATCATGTGGCAGATGACGGCGATGATGATGATTGAGCCGCCGAGGAGTGCCCACTGGGAGGGTTTTTCGCCGAGGACCAGGAAGACCCAGACGGGATTTAAGACGGGTTCGACGTAGCAGATGATGCCTGCGTCCAAAGACCTCACACCGCGTGCCATTCCGTAAGTAAAAAGAGAGTAGGCAATGCCGAGTTGAACGATGCCGAGATAGGCGACGCCCGTGATGTCGTGTCCGGTGATGGTGGTGAGTGTTGCGAGGCCCCAGGGCGCGGTCATGATCACGGCGAGGGTGTTGCCGTAAATCACTGACGAGGCGCGATTGACTTCACGCGCGCGCGGATGACGCAGCAACAAGAAATAAAGCGCAAAACAAAGGCCGGACGCGAGTGCCATCACGTTTCCGGCGACGTCCTGCGGACGTAGTTGGCCCACGAAGAACAGCCCCATACCCCCGAGGCAGATCAGCACCGTGATCAGATCACGCGAACGAAATTTTTCTTTGTAAACGATCGGCTCGAGGATCAACAGATACACCGGCGCCGTGTATTGCAGGAAGATCGCGTTCGCCGCTGTGGTGGTTTTGGTTGCGAGAACGAAGAGAATCAGTAGAACAGCGTAAAGAAACGATGCTGCCGCCGTCACCCGATTTATGCCAAAGCCTTCGCGTCGGGTGAAGAATGCGACGGTGAAGATCGCAAAGAGCGAGCGCCAGAAAGATAGCTCAAGTCCACCGATCGTGGTCCACTTGATGAAAAGTCCGCCAGTACTCCAGAGCAGCGCCGCGGCTAGAACATAGAGTAAAGGTGTGGCCATCAATCCTTCGGTTTATTTAAATACTTCCCGTAAACACCGTTCCACGGTGGAATCACGATCGAGACTGCGCCGTGAGCCTGAGCCTGGCAAGCAAGACGAATCAGAGGTTTCGATTCCGACGTGTCGATGTAACCAAACTCCTTGATCTTCTTACCTTCACGGGCCGCAACGTCAGAAAGTTTTTCTGCGCCGCCGAGAACTCCAACCCAACACGTTCCACACGATGCCGAGCGACATTCAACCGGAATCGGTCCTTCAACGCGACGCGGGTCCAGTTCACGCCAGTCGCGCGTGCGATCGCCGGCCGCGCCCCACGCCAGATCCTGCACGTGATTCAAGCGATACTTTGCACGATCGTCATTCTCGTCGTAAGTGACTGTCCACTTCTTATCGACCGTTTTGAGAAAACTAAGAAAGCCCTGACTGTCGTCCACTGCCCGTTCCCGTAAAACATCTGCCGCCGAGCGGCGCGCGTGTTTTTTATCAATGAGCACCTTGCCCGGCGCGGTCTCAAACGCTGCCAATCCAACCTGCCTGATCGTCATGAAAGCGACCGCAGTAATGCCGATCACGAGTGACTCATCGACCTTCGCTGCTTTTGCGACCTGTTGCGCGAGACCAACAATTTGATCCGAAAGCGATCTATTGTCACTGTCCGAAAAATCGCGTGCATGTTTCTGCACGGCGGCTTTCACTTCCGGCCAGTAACGATGCCCATAGAGAAACGTGTGCGACGAATCGATCTGGTCTTTGAGGTGATACTTGCCCTGCAGTAACAAACGCTGCGCGAGCGTTTCCGGGTCGTCCGACTGCTCGAGCGCCTGGAACAGCCCCAACGGATAAAACGCAAACCAGATCTGCGTTGCGTTGCGATCTACTTCATGAATTGAGCGCAATAGAGTGGTCAGTGTCGCCGACCACGCTTCTTCGTCTTGTTGTTTTAAAAAGTCTTCAAAAGGCATCATATTTATTAAAGAACTAGCCACAGATTAACGCTGATTCATTTGACAAGCCTCCCGTACGGGAGTAAAAGTCAGTACTACCAAGCTCTTTAGCGTCTCCCCAGAACATACCACGCATTCAGGAGGTCTTACGATGGACGCCGATCGACCGGAAGTTGCGAAATCAGGCCGTACATTTGATAGCGCTTACAGCTTCTCCTTCAGCGTTGGCATTGGCTTGGTGCTCTTCATCGCCGGCCTCGTCATCAGCCTGACCCTCGGTCAGGGCGCAACCATCGGCCTCATTTTTGGTATCCCGCTACTCATTGCCGGACTCGTTCTGCCGGTAATCATGATGCGCGACCTTTTCCACCACAACGAAGTTAGCGGCGCTTGTCCCTACTGTGGCGCGTCCATCAAGACTTCGGACGCCACCATCCGTTTGAACTGCCCTTCGTGTAAGCGTGTGATCGAGGTGCGGGAAACAACGCTACAGCCTGGCGAGTAAAGACTAGTATCCAACCGGAATCCAACTGCGCGTATTGTAGTCGCTGAATGTTAGCGCGAACATTATCACCAGCCAGAACAAGGCAGACGCCATAATCACCCAGATCAGGCGTGCGCTGTAGCGCACATGCATAAAGTACAGCACGACAAACGTTGCTTTGGTGACGGCGATAGTCATGGCGACGATCGTGTTGAAGTACCAGGGAAAATCCTGAAACGCCGCCAGGACAGTCAACGCGGTCCCCACCAGCAGCACCAGGAAGATGGTCACGTAAATTCTGACTGGAACTATGTGTTCGCTCATTTCCGATAACTATCCGTGCTCGAGATGGCGTCCCAACAGATAAAGCAACGGGAACAAAAATATCCAAACAATGTCGACAAAGTGCCAGTAGAGCCCGATCACCTCAACCGGACTGTGATACTCCGGATCAAATCGCCCCTTGATTGAATAGATCAAGAGAAACGTCAGCAAACCGGCGCCGATGATCATGTGCAGGGCGTGCATGCCGGTCATAGCGAAGTAGATCCAGTAGAACATTTCCACCTGAGGCAGTGTTGCGCCCTCGAGCAGATGGAGTTTGTGGTGATCCAGCGGCTGACCGTGCTCCTGCACGGCGGGACCAAACGGATTTCCGGGGATCAGGTGGCCCGGAAACAAATGGTCAGTGTATTTATCGTGGTACTCAACCGCCTTAATGCCGAGGAACGTCAAACCAAGGATCAGCGTCGCAATCAAACAAAAAATCTGCTGACGTCGCTTGCCCACCTGGGTTGAATACACCGCCATCGCCATCGTGAAACTACTCAGGATCAGCACGCCCGTGTTGAGGGCTCCGAGCTTGATGTCGAGGTGGTTACTCGCCGAAGCAAATGCAGCCGGAAACTTTGATCGATAGAGCGTGTAGGCGAGGAACATCCCGCCGAAGAACATGATCTCCGTCACGAGAAACACCCACATACCCAACGTTCCCGCTTCACGCTGCTGCTCCATGTTTTCGAAATGGTGCTGCAACGCACGGTGTGGGTGAGCGTGTGGATCCGTGTGACTATTCATTACATCCGCCATGTTGCGTCTCAAATCTGCTCGAGTTCAGGCCCGAATTTGCCCACGATCTGTGTCTCTTCCGCGGGTGCAAATTCGTAAGCTTCCCATGTCACGATCGGTGTTACTTCAAAGTTCTCGGTTGGCGGCGGCGATTGCGTGCGCCACTCGAGCCCGGGCAAATGCCACGGGTTCGACTCGGCATGTTTACCGTATCGCATGGACCACACGAAGTAGATTGCCGGGATCAACATGCCGAATCCAAGAATCGACGCGCCCGCGGTCGAGAGCACATTGAACACCTGAAACTCCGGTGGATACGCGTGATAGCGGCGCGGCATTCCGAGATAACCAGCGACGAACTGCGGCAGGAATGTCAGGTTGAAACCGACGAAGATCACGAGCGCGCTGAATCGTCCCCAGCCTTCGGGATACATGCGGCCGGTGATCTTGGGCCACCAGTAATGCAGGCCACCGAGATACCCCATCAACGCTCCGCCCACCATGATGTAGTGGAAGTGTGCGACGACGAAGTACGTATCGCTCAAGTGCACGTCCACAGCGAGCGAAGCCAGAAACAAACCCGTCATGCCGCCGATAGTGAACAAGCCGATAAACCCGAGCGCGTAGAGCATCGGCGTGTCATACGAAATCGACGATTTGTACAGCGTCGCCGTCCAGTTGAAGACTTTGATCGCCGAAGGAATCGCGACCGCAAAACTAAGGAACGAGAAGATCATTCCCGCATAAACTGACTGGCTGGTCACGAACAGGTGGTGACCCCAAACAAGGAAGCCAAACACGGCGATTGCCAGACTCGAGAACGCGACGAAGCTGTAGCCAAAGATGTTCTTGCGCGAGAAGTTTGCGATCAACTCGCTGATCACGCCCATCGACGGCAGGATCATGATGTAGACGGCCGGATGGGAATAGAACCAGAACAGGTGTTGGAAGAGAATCGGATCCCCTCCCAACGCCGGATCAAAAATTCCGACTCGCGAGATTCGCTCAAACGCCAGCAACAGAATCGTGATCGCGATCACAGGAGTGCCCAGGATCATGATCAGGCTGGTCGCATAGTGTGCCCAGATGAACAACGGCATGCGAAACCACGTCATGCCGGGCGCTCGCATCGTGTGAATCGTGACGATGAAGTTGAGACCGGTCAGGATCGACGAGAAGCCATTGATAAAAATTCCGAGACCGGTTGCGACTACGTACGAGTTTGAAAAAGTGGTGCTGAATGGTGTGTAGAACGTCCAGCCTGTGTCGACGCCGCCGGCGAGCAAAGCGTAAATAGTTACCACTCCGCCCAGCAGATAAATGTACCAACTCAGAAGATTAATGCGTGGAAAAGCGAGATCTTTAGCCCCAATCATCATCGGCACGAGGAAGTTCCCCAGCGTCGCCGGTATCGATGGAATGAGGAAGAAAAAGATCATTATGATGCCGTGCTGAGTGAAGACCTTGTTGTATGTGGCTGATTGGAGAAAGTCACCCTGCGGCGTGAGCAACTCAAGCCGAATCATCAATGCATAAAGGCCGCCGATGAAGAAGAAGAACGTGATTGACCCGAGATACAGCAGCGCGATGCGCTTGTGATCTTTGGTCAGCAACCACGACTTCAAGCCATACTGGGCATTGATGTAGTTGACCTTCGACGGTACTGGTGGTTCGTAATACTCTATCGGTCTCATACTAATTTAGCCACAAAAAGGCACCCAAAAAACAAAGCAAACTTTACTTCGCGTTCGGCGTTGGAGACGCCGCTGGTGCGGCCGGTTGTGTTTGGCCGCCTGCCGGCAACGATTTTATGAACGCGACTAACTGCACCAACTGATCTTCACTGATTTGTCCCTGGAACGTCGGCATGATGGGGCCAAACCCGGCCACAATCTTTGCCTGCGGATTCAGGATCGACTCGCGGATGTAAGCTTCGTTAACCGGAACCGATTCTCCTGTCTGCAACTGAGTCGTTTTCCCGAACACGCCAGCCAGCGTCGGACCGCGTCCGCCCTCGCCATTCGCTCCGTGACAAGAGGCGCATCCGAGGGTTTGATACAACTGTTGACCCGCCGCCGCGGGGGTTGTATTTCCGGTGTTGCCGCTTAACCAGTTATCAAACTCTCTCGGTTCCATGACGATGATCGAGCCGATCATTCCCGAGTGATTCATGCCGCAGTATTCAGCGCAGAACAAGCGATAAGTGCCGGGCGTTGTCGCTTCAAACCAGAGGGTCGTGTACTTGCCGGGAACAACGTCCATCTTGGTCCGAAACGCGGGCACGAAGAAGTCGTGAATCACGTCTTCCGACGTCATGATCAGCTTGATCTTCCGGCCTACGGGCACGTGCAACTGGTTAATCTCGCGTTGTCCGGTCGCGTGCTGGAGTTTCCACATCCACTGTTTGCCAACCACGTAAACTTCGATCGCATTTGTCGGGCTCTTGTACTGTTCGAAATAAACTCGTGCGCCCCAGCCAAACATCGTCATCGCAATGACGAACGGTATGATGGTCCAAAGCGTCTCGAGCTTGTGCGAACCGGCAATAGGACGCGGGATTTCGTACGGCGTCCGGCGTCGATAGCGAATCACGAAAAAGATCAGCACCGCTGAGATAAGCAGCGTAAAAAACAGCGTGACACCCGAAAGATAAAAATAGAGGGCGTCAACCTGCCAGGAGAAGGTCGAAGCACTGTCAGGCACTAATGGAATCCACGACTGCATTAGTGAGCGGCGCCTCCAGTTTTCACGTCCATCAACTTCGGATTCGGCGTCCGTCCCTTAAGCAGCGCGATCATGGCGATGATTGCGAGCAGCGTCGCGATGCCGGCGATTCGCATTATCTTCATGATCGACGCGCCATACTTACCGCTGGCCGGATCGTAGTGGTAGCAATAAAGCAGCAGTTGATCGACAGGCGATCCGATCTTGTTTTCCGACGATTCGATCAGTCCCAAACGCAGGTCGCGAGCCGGATAGTCGACACCGTAGAAGTAACGTGCAAGTTTTCCCTGCGGGGTTGTCATCATGATGCCGCTGGCGTGCGCAAACTGTTTTGTCGCTTCGTCGTAGCGATAGTGAAAGCCGACAGCTTCGGTTAGTTGCGTGATGCTGTCCTGATCGCCAGTCAAAAAGTGCCAGCCATTGTTCGCACTCGCGCGCATCTTCTCGGGCAGGTAATTGAGATAAACCTGCTTCTTCGCCGTCGCGAGAGTGTGCGTCTCGCGTGGATCAAAACTGACGGTGACGATCTCGTACTCTTTTCCCATCTGAAACGGGAGCACGCGAAACGACGTCACCATAGCGTTGAGCACCTGCGTGCAGAGCATCGGACAATCGTAGTAAACAAACGCGAGCACGACGGGCTTGTGGCCGAAATACTGTCCGAGCTTGACCGGTTGACCACTCTCATCGCGAAAGACGAGATCGAGCGGCACCTGCTGGTCCAATTTCTGTTCGATTCGAATATCGCGCAATGCAGTCGGCAGACCGGTTGACGGGGCTCCCGTTTCGGGACGCGCTCCATAAAGCGGTGAACTCGGTCCCGGAGGAGATTGAGCAGAGACAAGCAGAGGAAAAAGAAGAACTATCCACAGATTACACAGAAAAATCCGAACCCTTGTTCTGCCTTTTTCTGTGTAATCTGCGTAATCTGTGGACCTCATTGCAGTCTCTTCTCCACTTCTCTGCCGGAACTCGATGCGGTGGGGATGCTGATTGCGTAATCAGACAATTGTCCGCCCGGCCCTTTAACTCTTGATGGCAAACCACCGGAGGCGATCTTGTTTATCGCCTCGTCGATCGGCATGCCGACAACTTTCCCCGACTGATCTTTCAATCCCGTTTTGAGATTCTCTTCCCACTGCGCGCGCAGCGTTCGATACTCAGCCTGTGGTATCGCCCGTTCGAGATTTACCGTTTGCCCGTTTTCGAGCGTGACTTCGAAACCCGGCGCGGATTGAAGTCGCGGCTCGGGCGGCAGTCGGGCTTGCTTATTAGTCAAAGCCATTGGCCCGCGCTGAGGTTCTTTGGCTTCCTGCGCATTGAAATATTTGAACAACACCCACATACCGGCCGACACCGCAGCCGTTGCGAGCGTCAGCACAACCACGAACGTGAGCACACCCGTCACACTCACATCACTGGTTTCATGCGTGACTTCGACGTTGC
This sequence comes from Pyrinomonadaceae bacterium, assembly GCA_035694465.1. Taxonomy (GTDB): domain Bacteria; phylum Acidobacteriota; class Blastocatellia; order Pyrinomonadales; family Pyrinomonadaceae; genus PSRF01. The sequence continues at coordinate 24,119 of DASSFI010000078.1, forward strand.
GAATGTGCGAGACGTCCGGCGTTTCTGTCTTATGCCCGTTCTGCTTTTCTTTCATTCCAGTAAATCCGTGTAAACCCGTGGCTAATGTCCACCAGCATGCATTTGCTCGAGCGTTGATTCAAACTGCGGATCGTTAATCGGAATCAACGATCGCTTGCCGAGCTGCCAGGTAAAGAACGCCAGCCACAAACCACCAAAACCAAGTAACGAGATCACGTCGAGCCAGATCCATTTGTGATCCGGAAACGCGGGTACCAGCATCCACAAAAGATCCACGAAACGCATCACGAGAATCAGTGACGCAATGATCACCAGCCGGTTCGGATTGCGTTTGTTACTCCGCGAGAGCAGGAACAAAAACGGCGCTGCGAAATGGAGTATGCCAATCGTGATGATCGTGGCGCCCCAACCGCCGTGGATGCGCTCGAGGTAGTAGCCGATCTCTTCCGGAAGATTGCCGGACCAGATAATCAGAAACTGTGAAAACGCGAAGTATGACCAGAGCATGACGAGCGCCAGCAACAGTTTTCCGAGGTCCTGGAAATGCAACGGCGCCACGATCCGTCTCATCGGCTCTTCGCGTGAAAGACTAGCCATCACTGCGATCACAAAAGCGAGTGCGCTTAGTGTCCAAGCCGCCACGTAAATAAATCCGTAGATGGTTGAGAACCATTCCGGCTCCAGCGACATGTACCAATCGATCGAGGCAAACGTGACGGTAAAGATCAACGCGACCATTCCCGGACCAGCCAGCAGACGCAAGTTCTTCGTGTAACGATTGTCTGCGGTTCGATCCTGCTCGAGCGACCACTTGTTCAGCAGAAACACGAGTGTTCCCCAGATCGCAAAGTAGACCCCGGCGCGGATCGTGAAGAACTTCAGATTCAGATAAGGCGTCTTGAAGTTCACCACCGGATCTTTTGCAAGCTCTGCCGGGTCGGTCCAGCGGTGATAGATGGAATGGGCGCCGAGGATAATCGGCACAAACAAAAGCGCCATCAACGGCAGCACACGTGTTGCCGCCTCGAGTGAGCGACGAATGACCAGTCCCCAGCCGCCGCCGGTCAGATGTTGCAACATCAGCAGGGCGATCGAACCAATCGTGATTCCGGTCCAGAACGTCCAGCCGATCAGATACGACTGAAAAAACTGTCTGCTGTCGAGAAACGCGCTGGCGATGAGTACCAAAACAAACACGATGCCCACGATCAGCGCGCGCTTCTGGAAATCTGACATGTTCGGAGGATTAAATGATGTAATCACTGATGTCCTCCGGGCGATGGTGTTGGCGAAGCTGCGGGAGTCGGACTTGCCGACGCCGTGGCTGCATTTTGTTGGCTGAGCTGCAACGCCCGAACGTAAGTGATGATGGCCCAGCGATCCTGCACGGGAATTTGTGACGCGTAAGACGGCATCGCGCCCCAGCCATTCGTGATCGCGTCGAAGAAATGCCCGACTGGCGCCTGGCGCAGGCGATCGTCGTTGAATGAAGCCGCCCGACGGAAACCACGACGGACGACCATGCCGTCGCCGTTACCGGTCAATCCGTGACAGGCGGAGCAGAAGATGTCGTAGCGCTTGTGACCGCGGTTGACGATTTCTTCTGTGACCGGAAACGGGAAAGTATCGACGTCGTCAGGATAAGTGTTTGTTTGCGTGCCAGCGGTTTGTGGTGGCGTTGCGGGTGCACCGGGAGCTTTCACTTTCTTGCCGGTGAAGTATTCGGTGTCGGTACGCAGAAAGCCGCGCGCGATCGTTCCCTCGATTGGTTGACGGCTCGAGAGTCCGTCACCGAAGAAGGATGTACCGCGATAAGGTTTCATCTTCGGCTGGTCCTGCATGTCGCGACGGCAACCAGTGAAGCTTAGCCACAAAAAGGCACATAAAGCACAAATAATCAATTTAGATCTCTTGTGCTTTTTGTGCCTTTTTCTGGCTATCACTTTAGACTTCAACATCGTTAACTTCAACCGCACTCAAACTCTTCAACAAATCCACGACTTCAGGGTGTACAAACTTCGGATCGTTCGCTTCTACCGCCAGAAAGAAACGATCACGCGTCGCGAGGGCAAAGTTCGGCAGATTGAAAACCGGGTGATAAGGCTGCGGCAGTTTGTTGAGCACCAGCATTCCTAACACAGCCGAGAACGCCGCCACCAACACCGTCATCTCGAAAGTAATCGGAATGAACGCGGGCCAACTGTTGTACGGCTTGCCGCCCACGTTGATCGGATAGTCGATCACTTCGATGTAGTACTGCATCAAAAAGCCACCAATACCGCCGACCAGACCGCCGATGAAAACGATCAACGGCAAACTGGTCTTCGTGAATCCAATCGCTTCCGAAAGCTCCTCAATCGGATACGGCGAATAACCATTGATGCGTCGATAACCAAGCGAATAGACGCGTCGCGCGGCCGCGACCAGATCCGACGGATTCTCAAACTCCGCAATCACGCCGTAGAGCGGCGGGGCGTGACGCCGATGCGTACCGCCTGCGGTGACGTGGAGTTGTTTGTTGTCCGCGTCCAACTATTCCTCCATCTCCGCTTCGGGCAGGATCGTGCGCATCTCGAAGATCGAAATCATCGGCAGGAAGCGAATAAACAGAAACAGCAGCGTAAAGAAGAACCCGATCGTTCCGATAAACATGGCCCAGTCCCATTGCGTCGGCTGGTACATACCCCACGACGAGGGCAGGAAGTCGCGATGCAAGCTGGTCACAACGATCACGAATCGCTCCAGCCACATGCCGATCGACACGATGAATGAAATTATCCAGAGCACCAGCAGGTTGGAACGCAGTTTTTTGAACCACAGGAACTGCGGCGTGATGATGTTGCAAAGAATCAGCGCCCAGTAGTAAAGCGAATACGGACCATGCATGCGGTTCCAGATCATGAAGCGCTCGTACTTGTTGCCGCTGTACCAGCCAAAGAACGCTTCCATGATGTAGCCATAACCGACGATCAGTCCGGTGGCGAGCATCACCTTGCCCATGTTGTGCATGTGACGCATGGTGATGAAACCTTCCAGGCCGTAGAACCGGCGCAGCGGAATCGTCAGCAGCAGCACCATCGCGAAACCCGCGTAAATGGCGCCGGCGACGAAGTAGGGCGGAAAGATCGTTGCGTGCCAGCCGGGAATGATGCCGACTGCGAAGTCGAAACTGACGATCGTGTGTACTGAAAGTACGAGCGGGGTCGCGAGTCCGGCGAGCAGCAGGTACGCCATTTCATAGCGATGCCAGTGACGCGCAGAACCGCGCCAACCCATCGCCAGCAGGCCGTAAAGCATCTGAAACGGTTTGCTGCGGGCGCGATCGCGAAGCGTGGCGAAGTCAGGAATAAGACCGACAAACCAGAACATCGCCGAGACGGTCGCGTAAGTCGAGACCGCGAATACGTCCCACATCAACGGGCTGCGAAACTGCGGCCAGATGCCCATCGTGTTGGGATAAGGAAACAGCCAATACATCAACCACGGCCGGCCGAGGTGGAAGATCGGATACATGCCGGCCTGGGCCACGGCGAAAAGCGTCATCGCTTCGGCGAAGCGGTTGATCGACGTACGCCAGCGTTGACGCAGCAGCAGCAGGATCGCGGAGATGAGCGTGCCGGCGTGACCGATTCCGATCCACCAGACGAAGTTGAGAATGTCGATGCCCCATGCGACGGGCACGTTGACGCCCCACAAACCGATACCGACGAACAACAAGTTCGTCATCGCCAGCAGCATTAACTGAAACAGCGCAAACGAGATCGCAAAACCGAAGAACCACGCCAGCGACGTCTTGCGTTTCAAGACGATCGAGCTGATCTTGTCGGTCACTGAGGCAAACGTCAGTCCCGGATCGATCACGGGCGACGTCGAATGCATTGGACCTTCGATATATGGTTTTTTCGGCTCGTCCTGCATCTGAAAAATCTGTGTAATCTGTGGTTAGGCTTTGATCTCCGGATTCGGATTCTTCAATTGACTCAAATACGTCGTCCGCGGCTTCGTATTCAGTTCGTCGAGCAACGAATAATTACGCTCGCTTTGTTTCAACTTCGACACGCGGCTGTTTGGATCATTCACGTCTCCAAACACGATCGCTTCTGTCGGACAAACAGCCTGACACGCAGTAACGATCTCGCCGTCACGAACTTTCCGATCCTCGAGTTCCGACTGAATCTTCGCGTTCTGAATACGCTGCACGCAGTAAGTGCACTTTTCCATCACACCGCGGCTGCGCACTGAAACTTCAGGATTGCGCATCAACTGATATGTCGGCTGATCCCAGTTCTGATAAAGGAAGAAATTGAAGCGGCGCACTTTGTACGGGCAGTTGTTCGAACAATACTTCGTACCGACACAGCGGTTGTAAACCATGTCGTTCAGACCTTCGGCGCTATGCACGGTGGCGTGAACGGGACAAACAGGTTCGCACGGTGCGTTTTCGCAATGCATGCAGGGCACCGGCATGAAGTTGACGCCCTCAGGATGATTCGGATCGAAGCCTCTGAAATAAGTGTCGATGCGAATCCAGTGCATCTCGCGACTGCGCACGACCTCATGCTTGCCGACAACCGGAATGTTGTTTTCCGACTGGCAGGCGACAGTGCACGCGTTGCAGCCGATGCAGTTGTTGAGATCGATCGCCATGCCCCAGGCGTAGTTGGGCGCGTTCTCGGCCTGGTCTTTGTAGTTGTAGCCGGGATAAAGCGTTGGGTGGCCGTGTTTTTCTTCCTCGGCGTGCTCGCCGGTGCCGTGGAGAAACTCTTCGAGAGTTTGCGAACGGACAATGTCGCGCTCTTCCGTGCTGAACTTTGGATCTTCGAGATTGAAATGTAGCTGCGTCGTGGCGAGCTGATAATCGCGACCCGTGTTCGTCACCGTTGCGCCGGTCGTGAACCACGGTGCGAAAGACGTTCGAATCGGGTAAGCGTCGAAACCTACGAGCTCGCCCTTATCGCCACTTCCGACTTTTCCTGCCAGACGACGGCCGTAACCGAGATGGAGGGTAACAACACCATCAGGCTGGCCCGGCATGATCCAAAGCGGCGCGGTGATTTTTTGCCCCTGCTGATTGGTGATCTCAACTAAGGGAACGTAGTGTTCGCGGCCTTTGACGGCGCCGCCATTGTTCGTCGCATTTGCGATTTGTTGAGCTGAATTCGGACTAACAATCGCGACGTTGTCCCAGGTGACTTTCGTTAGCGCCTTGGGAAGTTCCTGGAGCCAGCCGTTGTTTGCGAAGCGTCCATCATAGACTGACGGATCGGTTCGAAATACGAGTTCAAACGTGCCTGGTGCGGGTTGTTTTTCCGGAATCTTATTTAGACTCGAAAACCTGCCCGGATTGAGAGATACAGTTTTAGTTTGAAACGCTGAATTTGCAACGAAGCCGTCGTGAATCGCTTGTCGCCACCAGCTCTCGAAGTCCTGTGCCGGAGTCGGAACAGGTGCTGGGGTCGCTTCGGCCGCTGGAGTTGTAGTTGGTCGCGCGCTTTGACTACTTGCTGCTGTCGTTTGTCCCTGACCACTGCGTTGCGCTTGCCAGAAACTCCTCACCATGTCGTACGGCTTGCGATCGTACTGGTCGGTGAATACGGCTAACAGTTCGTAAGCAGTCTTGCCGTCATAAAGCGGTAGGATCAGCGGTTGAATAAAGCTGACGGTCCCGTCGTAAGAGCGCGTATCACCCCACGATTCAAGATAGTGAGCTGCGGGCACATGCCAGTGAGACCACTCAGAGGTTTCGTCCCTGTATTCGCTCAAATGGACGATACGGTTTGTGTCCTTATCCTTTGCGATCTTTTGCAACCGGTCCGGACTTAGCTTTATATCGGCAGGCGTGTTGTGCACCGGATTGCCGCCGATGATCACCAGCAACTCAACCCGTCCGGCATCGATGTCGTTGATTAGATCCTGAAGCGATTCTCTGTGATTTACGGGATTAACTTCGAGCGGATCGGTGTAGAAAACAGTCTTGCCAACATTTCCCAGCGCGTTGTTCATCGCATGCGCTATTGCGTGGATCAGCGGTGGCTGATTATCGCCGGCCAGCACGATGCTCGCGCCTTTGTGTTGCTGCAAATCGCGCGCGAGAGCCTCTAGCCATGCCGGTCCTGAACTGAACGTTCCCGGCGAACTGCCCGGCGCAAATGGCCCTTCGTTGCCGAGCAATGGTCGACCGGTGGCGTTAACATCCGCTGAAAGCGCAATCAGTTGCACAATTGCTTCAAACTCGCTTGGCTTTACTTCCCACGCATGATCGGCGGTCGCACCTGTAGTTGACGGCGTCGTCTCGACCACGTAGAGACGATTCATCTCTTTGTTGGTTTCGGTGATGCGGCGGCGCGCCATGAAATCGCGCGAATAACGCAAATAACCCGGAAAAGTCGGCGCGAGAAAATCGCAGTCAAGCGAAAGAACACGCTGGGCCAAATCGAATCGATAAGTTGTGTTTACCGGTGATCCGAAGGCCAACCTTGCGCCTGCGAGTGCGTTGTCGCGATTGGCCGGCTCATACTGATGCCACTTCGACTGCGGTAGCGCCGTCTGTAGCTCCTTCATCAGCGCGCCAAACGTCGGCGAGATGATCGACTCGGTCAGAAAACGAATTCCGGCGCCCTGTTTCGGCCGTTGCTCGTCGAGTAGCGAACGCATTTGACCGACAAACGCGGTCCACGTTTGGATATCTTCACGAAACGTCAGCGTTGGCGAGCGATCAGGATCGTAAAGACTCAGAATCGATGCCTGCGTAAAAATGTCTGTCGCGCTCGAGCCACGCGGATCGCGAATCGGATCCTCGGGTGGAAAATCAGTGGGCCGATTGTTGGGATGATCGGGATTACCCTCGATCTTGGTCGGTCTGCCTTCATTGCTGCGGACGAGCACGGGCGTCGCCGCACCAAACAACGGCGCCGCCGTCGCGAAATAAAGCGCTTTACCCGGAACTTGATCTTCCGGCTGTTTGACGTTCGGAACGATTTTCTCCGGCGGTTGGAAAACACAACCACTCAAACCGGCGAGGGCCAGCGAAGCGCCCATCAACTTGATAAACGTGCGACGCTCAATTGGGTCGTGCCACTCTTCGGCCTGTTGCGGAAACTCGCGCTCGACAAACTCACGAAACAGCGGCGTATCGGCGAGTTCTTCAAGACTGCGCCAGTATTTCTTCTGGCCGCGCGCGGTCTCAACATCCTGCAAAGCAAGAATGTGATCGCGCATCAGCTGGAAATTTATGTGACGGTCGCTATCGCTCATTTCAAAACGTCTTCTAACGGTGGCAAGTTGAACAACTGGTCAGAATTTCCTTGCCTTGAATCTTGTACTTCTTCTTCAGATCGACGCCCTCTTCCAATTCCTTTACGTTCTTGTTTTCGGGCCGCCAGTTCATGTTGAAAATCTCGTCGTGAGGCCGCACAAACCGCTCCGGAGCGCGGTGGCACTCAAGACACCATTCCATCTGTAAAGTCTTTGCCTGATATAAGATAGGCATTTCGTCGATACGGCCGTGACAGGTCGAACAACCGACGCCTTTTTTGACGTGAATGCTGTGATTGAAATAGGCGTAATCGGGCAGATCGTGAACGCGAATCCACTCGATTGGCTTGTTGTCGCGGAAGCTTGCGCGGACTGGCTCGAGATAAGGACTGTCAGACCAGATCTGCTTGTGACAGTTCATGCACGTCGTTGTCGAAGGCATTCCCGCAGAGGCTGCTGTTTCGACTGACGTATGACAGTAACGACAATCGACGCCGTCGTCACCAACGTGATGTTTATGACTGAATTGGACGGGTTGTTGTTTTTCAACCCACTGGCCGGTATTCCACGAAGAACGATTCAGTTCAACCGCAACCCACATTAAGGCGACAGCAATAAATACGGCGCCATAAATAGTGATTTTCGCCAGCGCGTTGGTGCTGTGATGGAAAATCTGTGGCATCGCCGCAGGTTAAAGCGAGTCGGGGCGCTCGTCTGCCCACTAACCTTTCGATCAATGTTGTATTGCGAATAACGTCGTACTTTACCAAATGGAGGGGGAAATTCAAATACAGCCACAAAAAGGCACAAAAAGCACAAAATGATTTCTTTTCTGTTTTGTGCTTTTTGTGGCTATTGATCTGTGGCTGCGTCGCGGGCGAGTAAGGCAGCGCCGATGGGAGCAGCGTCGAGGCCGAGTTTGGCGGCGACGATTTCGGTGGCTTCGAAACAGGGTTGAAATGCGCGCCGTTTTACTTCCTGAATAATCGGATTGAGGATTAGTGAGCCGGCGTCCATTACTCCACCACCGAGTACGACGAGTTCGATATTCAATAGATTGATAACACTCGCGACGCCCGTGCCGATGTATTTTCCGGTGCGCTCAATCATCATGAGGGCGAAATCGTCGCCTTCGTTGGCCTGATGAGCGACGTCATCCGCGGTAAACGACTTGTTGAGTGCGAGTCGCGATAGCGATGAAGTCGAATCGCGAAACAGACGCTCACGCGCGCGCCTGACGATGCTGGGCGCCGACGCGACCGTTTCCAAACAGCCGGTGTTACCACAAACACATTCAAGTCCTTCGGTGTCGATCGTGATGTGACCAACTTCACCGGCAAAGCCTGAAGCGCCGGTCCAAAGTTTTCCGTCAAGAATGATCGCGCCGCCAATTCCGTTGCCGATCATCATGTAGAACATATTGCTTGCGCCGCGGCCGGCGCCGACTTGAAATTCGCCGTAGGCGGCAGCATTGGCGTCGTTTTCGAGCTCAACACGCAAGCCCGTGGCTCGCATCAACTGACCGTGTAGATCTTCAACAATCGGCGAAGGAAGATCTCTCGGAGCGATAACACGATCTGTTTTTCGGTTAACCAGGCCCGGAATCGCGACGCCGATCGCGCTGATTGCCACGTCGCGAGAACGAAGCCCGTCGATCATCCCGACTAGCTGTTTTACGAGGTCATTCGGGGCAATCTCACCAGATCTGCCTTCGATCAGGTTTCCGTTTCCATCCACGAGCGCAGCTCTCGCTTGAGTGCCGGAGATGTTAATCCCGATGAAATTTGGTAGCGGAGTGGTCATGGCAATCAGTCTGAACTGGGCGGAAGAAGCTGCGTGGACGAAGGATAGTCGAGGGTTCAGGGGCTGTCAAACAGACCGTTCAGGGAGTAGAATCCAATACGTCCGATGTGAACCAATAGGCCCTGTATGCAAATTCGCTCGATACTTCTACCCACCGATTTCAGCGAATGCGGCAACTATGCTCTCTCTTACGCCGCCTCGCTGGCGCGAAAGTTTAAAGCCTCGATCATCTGCGTCAACGTAATCGAGCCGATCGTGCCGACCGTCGGTTACTCGGGAATGACCGAGCCACTACCCATCGCAGACATTACCGAACAGCTCGAAGATTCAGCCGAACGTGAATTGCCAAAGCTGGCTGAATGTGAAGAGTGTGCGGGAATCGACGTGGAAGAACTAGTCGTTCACGGCGAGGCAGCCTCCGAGATTGTGCGGGTGGCGAAGGAACGCGACGTGGATTTGATCGTGATTGCATCGCACGGGCGGACGGGTTTGGGACGGATCCTCTTTGGTTCCACCGCCGAATCAGTGGTGCGACATGCTTCGTGTCCGGTGTTGGTAGTTAAGCCTCCCCAAGAAGAAACAGTAGTGACCTAAAAGACTTTTTTATCCACAGATTACACAGATCGATTATAAGAATCGGTGTAATCTGTGGATAAGTAAGCCCTGGTTTATTCATGCACCTCGACTTCGTCAACGATTTACTCTTTCAGTACGGGCTTTACGCGGTTTTCATTCTCGTCATGTTGGAAGGAGACATCACACTCCTTCTGGCGGGCGTGCTTGCTCACAGCGCGTTTTTTGGCGATTACAGCTTTGCGCGCGTGTTGTTGTGGGGAACGATTGGGGGCTGCCTGAGCGATAACCTCGCGTATTTCGCAGGACGCGGGTTCTGTGAAGGTGTGAAAGAATTTCGGGCTTACCGTGCGGCCCAACCCCGGCTGCAACGACTGACGAACAAGTTTGGTCCCCTCTCCATATTCCTCTCCAAATATATTTACGGACTGCGTTGGGCGTCGTGCGTGTTTTATGGCGTCGGGCGCATGCCGTATTTGCGGTTCCTGGTGCTTTCGTTTGCGAGTTGTTTCATGTGGGTTTTTATACTCGCAGGCGCGGGTTATTTTTTCAGCGGCGCGGTGATGGGATTGATCGGCGACTTCCAGCGACTCGGCAAAGTGTTGCTCATTATCGTACTGCTCGGAATCGTCGCCTTTTACTGGATCGAGAGATTCTGGCTCTCGCCTAAAGTTGAAAAGGCAGATCCGGAGCGACTTCAGGAACTCGAACACGCCGCCACTGAAAAGTTTCAGGATCTACGACAGGAATTTCAGGAGCACATCCCGTTCAAACATCCTCGTCGCGTCGAGCCTAAGAAAAAAGAGGGCGAATCAGCCACCGATGAACGCGGATGAAAGACGGATTTGCAATTCTTGATTCGAAATTGTTAATTTCGCGACAATGATAATTGAATCAACCGCACCTCCGCGTGTCGACCTGGCTGGCGGCACCATCGACATCTGGCCGCTTTATCTTTTTCATCCAGGCGCAACTACTGTCAATTTTGCTCTTTCACTTTATGCCCGTTGCCGGATCGAGACGCGCGACGATGGTCGTATTATTCTTGAATCACGCGATCGAAAAGTTTCGTTTGAAACGCATCTGTCTGCGATTGAGGATTTGTTGCAGGAAGAGCGTCTCGAGCTGGTTTCAAAGCTGGTCCATTTCTTCAAGCCGACCACAGGTTTTCATCTTGTTGCCGAAAGCAGTGTGCCGGCAGGCGCTGGACTCGGAGGTTCATCATGCCTGGCCATTGCGTGTATCGGTGCGTTGAATCGATTAGTCGGAAATCGTTACGACGAAAAGAAGTTTGTAACCATTGCCGCGAATGTTGAATCGACCGTGATCAAGGTGCCGGCTGGTTTTCAGGATTACTATCCGCCGCTTTTCGGATCTGTTTCGTGTGTGCACTTCCGTCCGGATGGAATCGAACGTGAAGCGCTCGACGTAAACATCGAAGAGCTCGAAAAGCGTATCGCGATCTGCTACACGGGCGAACCGCGACTCTCCGGAATCAACAACTGGGAGATTTACAAACGTCACATCGATGGCGATCCGGAGTTGTTTGAACTGTTCGACGGTATTCGTGATTCCGCACGAAGTATGCGTGAAGCACTGATCGCGGATGATTGGGATAAAGTTGCCGCGACGATGAAAAATGCCTATCCGAATCGCAAGCGGCTTGCTCCCACCATCACCACGCCACAAATGGATATGCTGGTTGAAAAAGCCCTCGCCAACGGGGCCGAAGCCGCGAAAGTTTGCGGCGCGGGCGGCGGCGGTTGTATCGCGTTTCTCTGCGCTTCGGGACGCCGCGCTGACGTTGAATCAGCACTCGCTGCGGAGGAAGGCGCCGAAGTTCTCGACTGGAAACTCGCCCGCGAAGGCCTCACCGTTACCGAAACTTACGATTAGTTAGCCACAGATCTACACGGATATTGGAACGGATCAGTTCTTATCCGTTCATGGATCCGTGTCGTCCGTGGTTACGGCACGGGTAATGCCAGTGCTCCCCTGGATGTGCGCCTCTGCCACGGGGATGTGACTTTAATCCTCCCCGTTATTCCCATCTGTCCCATTTTTCCTTAGTTCCGGCCCCACAATGAAACAATCGTTACAACTTATACTTGTTGCCGTCCCGGTCATTATTGCGATTGGGTGGTGGCAACATAATTCCCATTCACCAACGATCGCGTCCCAACAGGTTGTCGCTCAGTCCGCTAGTGATGAACCAATCACACCGCTTCCGCTCGATCTCAAACTTGACCCCGCCAAAGTGGCTTTAGGCGAACAGCTTTTCCACGATCCAGTTCTTTCGCACAACAACAAAATCTCGTGTGCCTCTTGTCATTCGTTGACCAGCGGCGCCGGCACCGATCAACTGGTCCACTCTATTGGCATTGACGGCAAGCAAGGTGACATCAACGCGCCCACCGTCTTCAATGCCGGTTTGAACTTCGTGCAATTTTGGGACGGACGCGCTGCGACTCTCGAAGAGCAGATCGATGGTCCCATGGGTAATCCGAGCGAGATGGGTTCGAGTTGGCCGGAGGCTCTACAGAAGCTGCAGTCGTCCGCGTTCTACGTCGACGGTTTCGCCGCGATCTATAACGATGGCATCCAAACCGCAAACGTGCGCGACGCGATTGCGACGTTCGAACGGTCGCTGATCACACCAAATTCTCGCTTCGATCGATATCTGCGTGGTGAGCAAAATGCGCTCACTTCCGAAGCGCTGGAAGGGTATCGTTTATTCAAAGACTACGGCTGCGCCAGTTGTCATCAGGGCGCCGGCGTGGGTGGCAATTTGTTTGAAAAGTTTGGCGTGATGAACGACTACTTCGCGCAACGCGGAAACATCACTAAAACCGATTTCGGACGCTTCAACGTCACGAAAAATGAAGCCGACAAATATGTGTTCAAAGTTCCCAGCCTGCGGAACGTCGCGTTGACGGGACCGTATTTTCACGATGGTTCTGCCGCCAGTTTGGAAGAGGCTGTCCGCATCATGAGTCTCTACCAGCTTGGTCGTACGCTGACGCCGGATGAAACCGACTCAATCGTCAGATTTCTAAGGAGTCTGTCAGGAGAGTACAAAGGGCAGGCTTTATGAGGAGAGCGGGAATTGCAAAAGTCTTATCGGTCGCTGCGTTTCTCGGACTCTTCGTGTTTCTGATCGTGAAGGCACAGTCGCTCGATAGCGAGGAGCATAATCGTTACCAAACCGATCTGCTTCAGCTCAAAGAGTCGGACGCCAGCATGGATCAGGCAGTTCTCCGCACGCGTCAACATCTCATCGCTTCCTACGATCCCTTAAATGTTGAGTTGGCCCGGATCCGCCAACTCCACGTAAATGTCGAGAATCCTCCGAGTTACATCGATCAGGAAGCTCGAGTCGAAATGCGTACGGAGTGGGAACTGTTTGGAAAAGAGCTTGCACACGAAAGCCAGTTGATACAGGAGTTCAAGTCACAGGACGCAGTTCTTAACAATTCGCTCAGATATTTTCCGCTGGCGACACGAAGCTTCACGAAGCAGCTTCGTCAACCCGGCAGAGAGAGTGATCTTTCATCGCGCCTGGACCAGTTTACGAGCGATGTTTTGCGTTACAGTCTCGCGCCCAGCAGCGACCTGGGCCAGCAGACTCGGAGTCAGCTTGACGCACTTACCGAGATCGCCAATTCGCGCAAGTCGGCAGATAACGTCGAGCTGCTGACAATTCTGAATCACGGTAAAACTATTCTCGAACGCCAGCGAATTGTCGATCGCCTCGTGACCGAGTTGATCAATGTGCCGACAGCGCCGCATGCAGCTAGGCTTAACGGTCTGTATGCGTTGCACTACGAAGCTACGGTCCAGTCGTCGAATTTCTTCCGCTTCATTCTTTATCTGTTGTCAGTCGCCGTTCTTGGTTTAATCATTTTCAGGCTGGGAAGAGTTACGCGCGATCTCAAAATTGCCACCAGGCTGAAATCAGAATTCCTCGCAAACATGAGCCATGAGATTCGGACGCCGATGAACGGTGTGATCGGCATGACCGGTCTCTTGCTCGACACACCGCTTACGTCCGAACAGCGCGACTTTGCGGAGACGATCCGGTCGAGTGCTGATTTGCTGCTAACAATCATTAACGACATCCTTGATTTCTCGAAGATCGAGGCAGGCAAACTTTCGTTCGAAATTCTTGATTTCGATGTGCGCACTGCTATCGACGACTCAGTCGAACTGCTCGCTGAGAGCGCGGCATCGAAGCACATCAAACTGGCGGCCCACATCAACGGTAACTTTCCAACTGCCCTGCGCGGTGATCAAGGTCGACTGCGCCAGGTGATGACGAATCTGATTGGAAACGCCGTCAAGTTTACGGAACGTGGCGAAGTCGTTGTGCGGACTGAGAAAGAGTCAGAAACAGACGAGTCGATCACCTTGCGCTTTTCTGTAAAAGACACGGGGATTGGTATTCATCCTGACGCGCAGAAGAATTTGTTTCAGGCTTTCACGCAAGCTGATGGTTCAACGACGCGGAAGTATGGCGGCACCGGATTGGGTCTTTGTATCTCGCGACAACTCGTGGGACTGATGGGTGGCAAAATCGGTGTGGATAGTGTTCCCGGGGAAGGATCAACGTTCTGGTTCACGGCTGTTTTTGAAAAACAAAAATCGCAGCCGTGCTCCGTGGAACCAGTGAAAGAGCCAATCACGCGTGCTCCTGTTCTGCAAAACAAACGAATTCTGCTGGCTGAAGACAACATGGTGAATCAGAAAGTAGCGATTCGACAATTGGCGAAACTTGGCGTTCATGCAGACGCGGTTGCCAACGGGCGTGAAGTGCTCGAAGCGTTAGTGCGCATTCCTTACGACCTGGTGCTGATGGATTGTCAGATGCCGGAGATGGATGGTTACGAAGCGACCGGAGAGATTCGACGTCGTGAAGGTGTGATTCGTCACACGCCAATCGTTGCCATGACGGCTCACGCACTGGCAGGCGATCGAGATAAGTGTCTTAACGCAGGAATGGACGATTACATTTCCAAGCCAGTCAAGAGCGGCGAACTCGAACGTGTCCTCGAAAAGTATTTAAGCCTAGTCGAAGTTTAGCCACAAAAGGCACAAAAAGCACATAAAAGAATTCTTCACGAAGACGACTGTGTTTCAGAAAGAGTCTTTTATGTGCCTTTTGTGATTTTGCCTCTAACCGCCTTCGGAGCGTTGCTTGGCAGCGGCTGAGACCGCGGCCAGGCGCGCGACTTTTTGTTGGAATGTTTCGCCGGGAACAGGGCCGGTGTCGACTACGCCGCAGTAGGTTGATCGCTTGAAGAGTGTGCGGTCGGCGTTTCCGGTTGGCTTATGTGCCGGTGCTGACGATGCAACAGGCGCAGGCGCTGGTGCGGCTGTGGGCGTTTCCGCTGTTTCTGGAGTTGCGGCAATAACAGCGGCAGGCTCTTCGACGCCACCTTCTTCAGCACGTTGTTTCGCTCCGGCCGAAACGGCTTTCAGTCGCGCAACTTTCTGTTCGAATGTTTCACCCGCGACTGGTCCAGTGTCCGTAACTCCCGCGTATGTGGAACGACGGAATAATTGTCGATTCGGGTTTTCGCCGAGTTTGTGTCCAGCGGCCGGTTTCGGGGCCGCAGGTTTTGGAGCTGCCGGTGCTGCGGCTTTTGGCGCCGCCGCTGGCGCTTTGGCCGGCGCAGGCTTTGCGGCATGACCGTGATCGCCCACTACAGTTTCCACCATCACAAAAACGCCGCGGTCGTCTTTCTTGATAACCGGCAAGGTGCCGCCCGCTGCCTGCAGTAACGCCTGCAACTCTGCTTCGACAAACCGGTTCTGTTTATAAGGATCGCGAACGTGTCCCAGCGGCGGACCCATGTACAGCGTGCCGCAGGTCTGGCACTTGTAAAGCACGTCGTCACCACGCAGATGAATCTCTGCCGGTTCGCCTGCAGTTCGCAACTGCTTCAAATGACCCCAACAGGGTTTCCCCTTTTCGTTCTTCTCGTTACAAACCGTCTGCGCATTTGTAATTCGTTTGGGAACGGCGATGGTTTCAGTGGCTGACATGGTGCGGCGCATTGTACACGATCCGTGTTATTAGTGTTTACCTGTGGCGGGTTTTCAAAATCTCATCAGTAAAATCTGGCGCTCACTCCCGGCGCGGATGCGGCGCTGGAGCATGCGACTCACGCACACCCGTTTCACGGTGACTGCCGGAGCCGTAATTTTCAACGATCGGAAACAGGTTTTGCTTCTGAAACACCGCTTTCGTGCCGGGAGCGGCTGGGGATTGCCGGGCGGCTTTCTTGAATCAGGTGAACAACCGATCGACGCGCTGCGACGGGAGTTGCGCGAAGAGATCGGATTGGAACTCGAAGACGTAGAAATATTCGCGGCGCGATCGTTCTCAAAACCGAAGCAGGTCGAGGTGTTGTTTCGCGCTCGCGCGAATGCGAACGTAAAGTCGCTCTCGATGGAAGTTGAGCGCGCAGAGTGGTTCGCAATCGACTCGTTACCGGAAGGTTTACCGCGCGATCAGCGAAGTTATGTCGAGCGTGCTGCGCAAACGGAGTGATTTGATGTATGCTGCGCACCAAAAAATCAGGAGAAACGCATGGTCGAGCTTATTCCTTCCCAAGATGCAGTAATGCAGATTTTGACGCGCACCGGAGCGTTTCGTGAAGGTCACTTTGTTTATCCGAACGGAAAGCACTCGCCACACTACTTTCAAATGCCGCTGGCATTTCGTTATTACGACACGGCGCGCGTGCTCGCAGTGGCACTGAGCCGAAAGTTTCGGATCGAAAAAGATATCTCCAGCCAACTGCCGAAGATCGCAGTTATCAGTCCGAGTTCAGGCGGAATTCCGGTCGCTTTCGGCGTCCGCGATGCGCTCAGCGCCGAACAGATTTATTGGGCCGAACAGGAACATGGCCAACGCATGTTTCGGCAGTATGTGAACCAGGGCGAAGTCAATCCCTGCATCATCGTGGACGACATCATTCGCAGTGGACACGCGATCACGGAGACGGTCGATCTGGTGCAATCACTCGGCGCAAGGATCATCGGCTGCGGTGCGATTGTGTGTTTCGATCTGGCGCCTGACGAGGTTGAGGGTGTGCCGGTGAAGTCTTTGATCGACTTCGATGTGAAGATGTATGACGACGCGGATTGTCCGGAATGTAAGAAAGGCGTCGCTCCCGAGCACGTCCGGTTCTAGGGTGTTTATCCACAGATTACGCAGATAATCTGTGTAATCTGTGGATTAGATCTCGTGTCGATTTGCGAGTGCTTTGTCCATCGTGACCTCATCAACATACTCGAGGTCGCTTCCCACCGGCATTCCCATCGCGATTCTCGTTACTCGCAATCCCAGCGGTTTCAATAGACGGCTGATGTAATTCGCGGTGGCTTCGCCTTCCGTGGTTGGATTGGTGGCGAGTATCACTTCCGTCACCGCTACGCCATCATTGTTTTCCGGTTTCAACCGCGGCAACAGATTCGCCAGTTGCAGTTCGCTTGGTCCAATGTGACGAATCGGCGAGAGACTGCCGTGCAGCACGTGGTAAACGCCTTTGAAGCTGCGTGTTTTCTCGACCGCCACGAGGCTGTGCGGCTCTTCGACCACACAGATCACCGAATGATCTCGCGTCGGTGAAGCACAGAACCGGCAGGGATCAACTTCAGTGAGGTTATTGCAGACGGAACAGAGGACGATTCTTTGCTTAACTTCCCGGAGTGCCGCGATCAACCGCTCGAGATCGGTTTCCGGCGCGCGCATGATGTGAAACGCGAGCCGTTGCGCCGACTTGTGCCCGATACTCGGTAGTCGTTTCAACTCGTCGATTAATTTGGTGACTGGTTCGGCGTACTCAAGCATCGCTAATTAGTTAACCAAACAAGCCACCCAAACCCGGCGGCAACATACCACCCAGCTTGCCCTTCATCGCTTCATCAACTTTCCGATTAGCTTCGTTCGCCGCGGCGAGAATCATGTCCTGCAGCATTTCGACGTCGCCGTCCTTCACCGCTTCGGGATCGATCTTGAGCGCCACGATTTCGTGATTGCCCTTCATCTCCACGCTCACAACGCCGCCACCGGCTGAAGCTTCGACGCGCAGTTCTTCCATCTCTTTCTGCATTTTTTCCTGCATCACCTGCGCCTGCTTCATCATCTGTTGAATGTTGAATCCGCCCGGAAATTTCATCATTACACCTCGCTGCGAAGAGTTTGAGCCATCGTAGCATCGATACACAGATTCCAGAAATCGGTGTAATCTGCCTGAATCTTGGAAACTCAAATCGACCGCTCTCTTGAGGCGCGCATCAACCTCTATTACGATTTACGACCCGGTACGATCTCACCGGCGCCGTTGTTGATCGCGCTGCACGGCTACGGCGCAAACAAACGCCAGATGATGCGCGAGGCGCAACTGATGGCGCCCGAACAATTCGCAATCGCAGCGGTGCAGGGATTTCATCAGCACATTCGCGACCCGCGCGAAGCTGGTGGTCCATTGCGATTCGGGTTTGGTTGGTTAACAAACTTCAAGAGCGACGAATCAGTCGCGCTTCATCATCGCGCTATGCTCGATCTGATCGAAATTTTGACCGGCGAAGGCGTCGCCGATCCGTCGCGAATTTTCCTGCTGGGCTTTTCACAATCATGCGCGCTCAATTATCGTTTTGCCTTCACGCATCCCGAGCGTCTGCGCGGTGTGGTGGGAATCTGCGGCGGGATTCCCGGCGACTGGGAAACGAGTCCGGCTTATCGTCAAACACAGCTTGACGTGTTTCATCTTGCCGGCACACGCGACGAATTCTATTCACCGGAACGCGTGCACGATTACGAACGCCAACTCCAGACACGGGCGCGATCCGTTAAGTTCAAGAGCTATAACGCAGCGCACGATTTTGTTCCCGAAATGCGGCCCGATGTGGTCCAATGGCTGACTCAAACCGCCGATGAACACTGAACACAACGAACCGCCGCCAACCGTCGCCGAAGTAGAGCGTGACGTTGAGGCGCGTAGTGCTGTTTTCAAAAAGGAGCTCGGTCTTTTTGATCTGGTGTTGACGCAGGTCGTGTTTGTCGTGGGCACGTTCTGGGTTGGTTGGGCGGCGAAGTTAGGTCACGAGCAGAACGTGTTCTGGCTCCTGGCGATCGCCACGTTCTACGTGCCGCTCGCGGTGGCCGTGATCTTTCTCAATCGACTGATGCCGTACGAGGGCGGTTTGTATCAGTGGTCCAAGCTGGCCTTCAACGATTTTGTCGCCTTCATGGTGGGCTGGAATCTCTGGGTGTTTGCGATCACGATTCTGGCCGGCACGGGCCTCGTAGTGACGACAAATCTTTCCTACGCGATTGGACCAGCAGCCTCGTGGATTAGAGACAGTCGCGTGATGATCATGGTCATCAGCTTTCTACTCGTCAGCGCCATGATTATTGCCGCGACGCGCGGTCTTGCGCTTGGTAAATGGGTTCACAATGTCGGCGGTATCGTGCATATGATCACGTTCGCCGCGTTGATCCTGTTGCCGCTCTTTGCTCTTTCACGCGCGATGGGAGCGGGTTACGAACCGTTTGCGATCAGGTTTCCGACCTTCAACGAGTACAACGTCAACGTTGCGAGCAAGCTCGCGCTCGGCGCCCTCACCGGTTTTGAATACATCGCCATCGCGGCCGGCGAAACGCGTTCACCGGCGCGCAACATCGGCCGTTCAGTAGTGATCTCAGCGCCCATCATCGCGGCAATGTTCATTCTCGGCACAAGTTCCGTCGTTGCATTTATCCCGCGCGATCGCGTTGACGTGATCGGACCGATTCCCCAGGTGCTTTCGATCGGGTTTGGTTCGTTGGGATGGGTTGGCGCCATCGGCTCCGTTGCGATTCTCGGCATTGCCGTTCGGACCATCGCCCTCATGAGTCTTTACTTTGTCGGCAACACGCGTCTGCCGATGGTCGCAGGTTGGGATCGACTGTTGCCGGGATGGTTTAGTCGTCTGCATCCAAAGTACAAAACTCCGATCAACTCGATTCTGTTTGTCGGTCTGGTGACGCTCGTGATCGGAGTGGCGAGTTTGACCGGCGTACACGCGCACGAAGCGTTTCAGTTGATCGACAATGCGGGCGGCATTTTCTATGCGCTAACCTATCTCGTCTTGTTTGCGATCCCGTTATTTGGAATGAAGGCGCTGGGCGTCAAAGCGCCGTGGTGGCTGAAGATCGCTTGTGCATCGGGATTTATTGTCACCTTGATTTACATTCGTTTCGCGATCGCTCCGATTACGGAGGTTGAAGATCTCAAAGCGTTTGCGCTGAAGATCATCGCTACGGTCGTGATTGCGAACGCCGTCGGCCTGGGAATTTATGTCATCAGGAAACGTAAGTAAGACTCTCGCTGTCATTAACTGTTCGCAGGTCGTGACACTCGCCGGACCAGCGCGCCCGCGGGTCGGAGCTGAGTTGCGCGAGCTTGGCATTGTAAAGCGTGGCGTATTGTTCGTTCGTGATGGATTGATTGAGCGCGTTGGGACCGAGGCTGAGATCGGCGTGCTCATCGATGCCGGTACTGAAGTGGTCGATGCTGGTGGACGTGTCGTGTTGCCGGGGTTTGTTGACGCGCATACGCATCCGGTTTTTGCGGGCACACGCGTGGATGAATTCGAAGAGCGCAGTAAGGGTGCGACGTACCAGGAGATTGCGGCGCGTGGTGGTGGAATTCAGTCGACTGTAAATCGAACGCGTGCGGCGAGTGTCTCTGAGCTAGTGGTGACGGGCCGGCGTTACGCGCACTGGTTTCTACGTGGCGGCACGACGACGGTCGAAGCGAAATCAGGCTACGGATTATCACTCGAAGACGAAATCAAGATCCTGCGTGCGATCAGGAAACTCGACGAAGAAACGTCGCTTCGTTATGTGCCCACATTTCTCGGTGCGCACAGTGTGCCGCCGGAATATCGAGCACGGCGCGAGGAGTATGTTTCACTCCTGATCGACGAGATGCTGCCGCAAGTGGCGCAGCAGAAGTTGGCTGAATACTGCGACGTATTCTGCGAGGAAAAAGTCTTTACCACTGACGAATCGTGGAAAATCCTCACGGCTGCGCGTTGTCATGGTCTCGGGTTGCGGATGCATGCCGATCAGCTCTCACTTTCCGGCGGCGCCAAACTCGCGGCGGAGTTGGGAACAGTCACTGCCGATCATTTAGAACACACGGACGCGGCCGGGATTGCGGCGCTCAAAGAAGCAGGCGTGCAACCGGTGCTGTTACCGGGTTCGGTGTATGCGCTCGGATCGACGCGTTATCCGGCCGCGCGCGAGATGATCGACGCGGGACTCGCGGTAGTGCTGGCGACTGATTTCAATCCCGGTTCCTCGCCAACGCCTTCAATGCGAATGATTCTTTCGCTCGCTGCGACACACATGAAGATGACACCGGCGGAAGCGATCTCATCGACAACAATCAACGCTGCGTACAGTTTGAATCGTGGCACAAAGATCGGTTCACTAGAGCGCGGCAAGATTGCTGACTTTGTAATTCACGATTGTGACGACTACCGCGAGCTCGCTTATTTTTTCGGTATTCAGCACCCGTTTGGCGTATACGTCCGAGGTGAATTAGCCACGGATAACACGGATGAAAATAGCGGTTGACGGTCACTCTCTAGTGTCTTATTATCGCGACAACACTGGAAAGGAGGTGATTCAAAAGTATATGAGTTCTTATCACAGTGAGGTGGCTGCGGCCTGACCTCTGAACCAGCTAACTCGTTAGGATTCTGGTTCGGTAGTCTTACTGCAAAGTGCTCCTCCTTTCTGGAAGCTGCACACAGTCAGCCTTAGGCCAATCCCAACAGTTCACCGAAGCCGTCCACGGCGTACGTCGTGGACGGCTTTTCACTTCGGGGACAAAAAGCCACACGAAGCGCAAAAAGATAAAAGATTAATCCCGCCACCTGTGGTCTCCTCACTTTGTGGCTCACGAACTTTTGTGGCAAGCTCCTCCCGAGAGGTCCGACTTGTCAACCTCCGAATCCCCCGTTTTTCACGATCCCCATGGCCGGCGCTGGCGGCGCGTTCGCCGTATATGGTTAGGCCTGTCGATTGTGGCAAGCGGGCTGGCGGTTGTTTTTATCGCGAGCGTCCTCGCGAATCCGGTGCTGCCGACTTTCAACCTGAGGCAGATTCCCAGCCTGCCACATTCTGCGGATCTCAAGCCAAAACCGCCGAATCTCCCCGCGAATCCAACCGAACGGAAGGCAAAAAAAGCTCAGGCTGAACTACAAAAAGCTCTCGCCACGACGCGATATCTCGTTCCCGGCAAGCGACGTTCGCATCTCGCCGTAGTTCCGGCTCCGCCGACGGTTCCGGCGCCAGTGGTACCGGCAACGCGTCCGCTCTCGGTCGGTTTCTTTATCAACTGGGACGAGTCGAGCTACGAGTCACTTAAACGAAATTTGAATCATCTCGATTGGGTGGTGGCGGAGTGGTCGCACCTGCAAAGCGTGCCCGATGGATCAAATCCACTCGTAACCGACGTTCACATTCCCGCCTTGAACTGGATTCGTGTTACCCGTCCGGAAGTTCGGATCATTCCCATGGTCCAAAACGTCATCGACGAAAAATGGCAGGGCGATTTACTCGCGCGTACGATTATCGACGAGCCGCACCGGCAAAATCTCATCAACGCGTTAACGTCGTTTGTGCAGGACAACAAGTTCGCCGGTATTTGTGTTGATTTCGAAGAGCCGCCGGCGTCCGCGCAAGCAAACCTGCTGACATTTATGCAGGAGCTGCATTCAGCTTTCGCGGCGAAAGGTTTGCTCGTCGCTCAAGCCGTTCCTTTTGACAATCCGGACTGGAACTACAAAGCCTATGCCGCCGCGAACGACTATCTGATCGTCATGGCCTACGACCAGCACTGGACCGGCAGCGACGCCGGACCCGTCGCCGCGCAGGATTGGTTCGAACAAAACCTCATCAAGCGCATGCACGAGCTGGATGCGAACAAGACGATCATCGCGCTCGGCAACTACGGCTACAACTGGAGCGATGCAAGCAACACCGCCGACGAAGTTACATTCCAGGAAGCATTGATCAGCGCGCGCGAATCGAGCACGGCTCCGGCTTTCGATCAGACGTCGCGGAATCCCTACTTCGAATACGATGAAGAAGATCAGTCGCATCACAAAGTGTGGTTTCTCGACGCCGTAACTGCATTCAACGAGATGCGTGCGGCGAGTGGATTCAAGCCCGCGGGCTACGGCATCTGGCGTCTCGGATCTGAAGACCCGTCAGTCTGGTCCATACTCGGCACGCAAAACAGTTCGCCTGAATCGCTGCGAAGCATCGATTACGGTTACGAAGTCGACTTCGAAGGCAATGGCGAGCTGTTGAAAGTAATGTCGCGACCGCAAAGTGGCGCGCGCGATCTTGCAGTCGACTCGGCGAGTGGTTTCATCAAGTCGGAACAGTTTACGGCGTTGCCGTCGTCGTACGTGGTGCAACGAACCGGCGATCGTCCCGGTTTGATCGCGCTGACGTTTGACGATGGGCCGGATCCAAAATGGACTCCCCAGATTCTCGAGATTCTGAAACGCGAGAACGTTCCGGCAACTTTCTTCATCATCGGCAAGAACGGCCAGGCCTATCCCGATCTCGTGCGTCGCATAGTCAACGAAGGTCACGAAATCGGCAATCATTCATTCACGCATCCGAACCTCGGTGAAATTCCGTTGTCGTTGACGGAGCTCGAACTGAACGCAACTCAACGGCTGATCGAATCGGAAGTCGGACGCTCGACGGTGCTATTTCGTCCACCATATTTCGGCGACGCCGAAGCCGACAAACCGCAGGAAGTCGAACCCGCACTCGTAGCGCAGCGTCTCGGATACATCATGGTCGGTGTGCGCATCGATCCTGACGATTGGCAACTACCGGTTACCGCGGATCAAATCATTCAACGCACGCTCGATCGTGCCTCCGACACGAACCCGGAAACGCGTGGCCAGGTCGTGCTCTTACACGACTCGGGCGGCGATCGTTCCGCCACGATTGAAGCGCTGCCGCGGTTGATTGACGAACTCAAAGCACGCGGATTTAAGTTTGTCGCGGTTTCGGATCTGGCGGGTATTTCGCGAGATCAGGCGATGCCGGTTATTCCTCCGAATCAACGCGTCTTTACACGTGCGGACGCGGTCGCATTTTTCTTTCTGTCAACGGGCGGCTGGATTTTGCAGTGGACGTTTCTGATCGGAATCCTGCTCGGTGTGTTACGGCTATTATTTATCGGTTCACTCGCGCGTAGCCAGTGGTTGCGATCGCAACGCCGGCAACGCACACACGCGGGCAGCGATTACACGCCGTTCGTTTCGATCATCGTTCCGGCTTACAACGAACAGCTTGTGATTGGGAATACGATCCTCAGTCTGCTCAATTCAGATTATCCGGCTTACGAGATCATCGTGGTTGACGACGGCTCACAGGACGCGACGAGTAAAGTAGTGACCGAACAATTTGCGGGCAACGAGCGAGTCAGGCTTTTCACCGTCTCAAATGCAGGAAAGGCGGCGGCACTGAATTCCGGTTTGCGACACGCGCGCGGCGAAATCATCGTCGCACTCGATGCGGACACCCTTTTTGATCCGCAAACAGTCGGCGCACTCGCACACCGGTTCTACGATCCGCAACTGGGAGCGATTGCGGGCAATGCGAAGGTCGGCAATCGTGTGAATCTGGTCACACGCTGGCAGGCACTCGAATACATCACCTCGCAGAACATGGACCGGCGCGCGTTCGCAAGTCTCAATTGCATCACGGTGGTGCCGGGTGCGGTGGGCGCGTGGCGCAAGGATCTGCTCGTGAAAGTCGGAGGTTTTCCGTCTGACACGCTCGCTGAAGATCAGGACCTGACGTTACGGATCAGGCGGCTGGGTTACACGATTGGATACGAAGAGACGGCGATCGCGTGGACTGAAGCGCCACACGATTTACGCTCACTCGCGAAACAACGATTCCGTTGGGCGTACGGCACGCTGCAATGCATGTGGAAACACCGCGATGGGTTGTTTCGTCCGCGTTTCGGGACGCTCGGATTTGTTGCGATGCCGAATGTTTGGATCTTTCAGATTCTGTTTCCGTTGATCTCACCGGTAATGGATCTGATGTTGATCTACGTGCTGGTTTCGAGTGCGTTTGACTGGTGGCAGCAACCGACCGGTTATTCTTCGACAAACCTACAGCAGGTGCTGCTCTATTACGCGCTGTTTCTTGCGATCGATTGGGCCACGGCGTGCTTTGCGTTTTTACTCGAGCGACGCGAGCGCTGGAGTTTGTTGTGGTGGCTGTTCCTGCAGAGATTCTGTTACCGGCAGGTGATGTACTACGTGATGATCAAGTCGGTAGCGATGGCGATTCGTGGGCCGGTTGTGGGTTGGGGCAAACTCGAACGCAAAGCGACTGCTGAGGCTGGGCCATGATTTTAGCCGCGGATAAACGCGGATTTGCGCGGATCTGCGTTGCGTATTCGGTCCTCATAATTCTTGCGCTGGGGTTTCGGCTCTTTGTCGCGCTTCGGATTCCGAATGATGAACCTGACGACGGTCGGGTCTATTCACAGATCGCGCGCAATGTAATCGAGCAGCACGTCTATTCGCATGATACACAGGCGCCGTATGCGTCTTCGTTGATTCGTCTTCCGGGTTATCCGTTTTTCCTCATCGGCATTTATAAAATCTTTGGCGTTGGTAACAACACCGCTGTGCGTGTGGTCCATGCCGTGATCGACACGGCGACTTGTGTCCTGATTGCATTGGTGGCGTTTGAGTGGGCCGTCGCGGAGGAGCGCCGTCATCGCGCGGCGCTGATCGCGCTTGGGCTGGCCGCTGTGTGTCCGTTCACGGCGATCTATGTCGCGACGATCCTCACCGAAGTGATGACGAATTTTCTGGCAGTCGCGATGGTGCTCGCGACGACGTTTGCGTTTAAAGCAACGGTGCGTAAGCGAGCTTTGGTTTGGTGGATCGCGGCTGGTTTCCTTGCCGGACTGTCGGTTTTATTTCGGCCGGACTCCGGACTCTTTGCGGCGGCGATCGGCAGCACTTTGATTCTTACAGCGTTTTCAACGTGGCGCCGTTTTCGTGAAGCTGTTCTTTACGCTGCAATCTTTTCGTTGGCTTTTTGTCTCGTGCTCGTGCCCTGGACGATTCGGAATCGACGCGTGTTCCACGTCTTTCAGCCTCTTGCCCCTGCCCATGCCGAGATGCCCGGCGAGTTTGTGCCGCGCGGCTATTTACTCTGGGTGCGCACGTGGCTCGACGACGAGCGTTATGTTGCTCCAGCGCTCTGGGCGTTGGACATGAAACAGATAAAAACCGGGGATTTTCCCGACAGCGCTTTCGACTCAGACGAAGAACGCGAGCGTGTGGCCGCGTTGCTCAATAAGTACAACCATCCTGACGACGAAGACGAACAAGCTTCCGCTGACGATGAGAACCAGGACGACGAAGAAGATTCGAACTCGAACGAAGCAGAGCCGCCGGCCCAACCCGAACAACCGGAAGAGATCAACGTCGAGATGACGCCCGAGATCGACGCGGGCTTCGTTCAAATCGGTCAGGAACGAGTTGAGCACTCACGTCTGCGTTACTACGTCGTGTTACCGATCAAACGCGCGGCAACGCTCTGGTTCGACACGCATTCGCAGTATTACCCATTCAACGGCGAACTACTTCCGCTCGAAGATCTCGATTACGACATTCACCAGCAATACTGGTTGCCGCTGTTCACCGCGTTGACCTGGATCTACACGCTGTTGGGGTTGATCGGAGGATGGTTGCTCTGGCGTTCGCGTGCTCCGAACGCACGAAGATGGTTGCTACTGGCTGCGCTCCTGATCTTTTTGCGTCTCGGCTTTTTCGCGACGCTCGAGAATCCCGAGCCGCGTTACACGGTCGAACTCTTTCCGTTTCTGATCGTTCTCGCCGGTGCAGGGCTCGCAGCGTTTAAGGCGTCGGCGATGGCGACGCCGTCGGACGCTGCTCAGACGGCGGAATAGCTGCCGGATTCGGACTGTCAGGCGACGAGTGCAGATGAATCGCTTTCCACGCCGTGCCGATCCGCTTGAACACGAGTGTCATTCGGCCTGATGCAGTTTCGGGAGCGCCTTTGTAAGTCTGCGATTGCGACCACTGGCAAGTCACAAGAGCCCCCGTTGTCGAAAGCATCGTTACTGAAACATCGCGCACGTCCAGTTTCACGTCTTTGATTTCCGGATATGAGCTCTCGCGGTTTTTCTTGACCTGCTCCCAGCCTTTTGTGACTGAGCCGTTGTAGTTGAAAAGACTCAGACGCGGATTGTTCCAATAGACGCCGGTCACTTCATTGACGCTCGCGTGACGGATCCCATCGAGCAAACCGTTGAATGCGGCGAGCACGCCTTCAGAGCCCGCTGACTCAGCGGACGTTGTCGCCGGCGTTTTTGGGGCTGGGGCTTTCTCCGTTTGCGGCGGCGGTGCCGGCTTCGCCCGATTCGTATTGGCCGTGCGTGGTCGCTCGGTAGTAGTCGAGGAGTTTGAATTCTGCGCCGCAACCACTCCGCTCGTTAACGTCAACACGAAAACAAAACTCATTGCTCTTACCATAAGTAAACTCCTCTGAAAAATCTGTGTAATCTGTGGCTAGATCTACCACGGCACCCCGCTTCGCAGTCGCACCACAGATCGCTCCCGCCCCAGCAAATCAAAAATCTCAAACATTGATGGACCAACCGCCTGTCCGGTCAGCATCGTACGCGAACCGTTGATCAGCAATCCCGCTTTCACGCCAGCCTCGTCGGCAAACTCACGCAACGCTGCTTCGGAAGTTTCCATATTGAACGGCTCAACAGTGTCCAGCTTGTCTGCGAGTCCGGCAAGCAACTCTCGCAAACGCGGCTCCTTACGCAAATTCTTGTTGACTGCCGCCTCGTCAAAATCAAAGTCGTCAGAGAAATACGCGCGTCCCTGTCCGGAGAAGTCCTTCAACGTAAAATAGCGCTGCCGGATCAAATCCACCGTCTTGAGCAGCCACTCACGATCGTCATCGTCATACTCCTCGCGCCAGAGTTTGTTTGCACGCAACTCAGTTTTGATCATCGGCAACAACTCGTCGAGTGGCATCGTGCGAATGTACTCGGCATTCATCCACAGCGCTTTGTCGTCGGTCCAGCGTCGTGGATCGTTCTCCGTGAAATTAAAGATCGCATTGGCGCGACCGATACCTTCGAGAGAAAAGTATTCGACCAACTCTTCCTTACTCAGCACTTCCTTGCCTTCCGGTGGCGCCCACCCAAGGAGCGCGAGGAAGTTGCGAAATGCCGCCGGCACGAAACCACGATCGCGATAAGTCGTTAACGAAACGACCTCGCCGTGTTTGCGTTTGGAGAGCTTGCCTTTGTTCGGCGCTAGTATCAGCGGGAGATGCGCGAACCGCGGCACCTGTGCTCCCAGCGCCTGGTACAAGAGGATCTGCTTGTGTGTGTTCGTAAGATGGTCCTGACCGCGAATCACATGCGTGATACCCATCGAAATGTCGTCGATCACGACCGAGAGGTTGTAAAGCGGATGACCGTCAGAACGAAGCAGCACGAGATCTTCAATCTCGGAATAGCTGCGTTCCTGTGTGCCGTAAACGATGTCCTCAAACCTGGTTTGACCTTCGTGCGGAACTTTCAAACGTATCGCGAACGGCTCACCGGCTGCGGCACGCCGATCGGATTCTTCCTTCGACAAGTCGCGAAACGGATTACTGCGCTGGTCCACTCCTTCGAGACCCTGCGTGCGTGCGCGCTCGGCGATGTCTTCTTTGACATTGTTGTCGCTGCGCTGTTCTTTGGGCGTGAAATCGCGATACGCCTTACCCTCGTCGAGCAGACGGTTGGCGGCAGTGCGATGTGCGGGCGCGTTCGCCGACTGGAAAACGAGGTCTTCGTCGTAGTCGAGACCGAGCCACTCGAGTCCTTCGATTATCGAGCGTGTCGATTCGTCAGTTGAACGCTGGAGATCGGTGTCTTCGATGCGCAGTAAAAACTTGCCGCCGGTCTTCCGCGCGTAGAGCCAGTTAAAGAGAGCGGAGCGGGCGGCGCCAATGTGTAGGTAGCCAGTCGGGGATGGTGCGAAGCGAACGCGAACAGTCATAAAGTTGGAAGCCACAAAAAAGCACAAAGCTCTTGTGCTTCTTTGTGGCTTAAAATCTGGCGGAGATGACAGGATTCGAACCTGTGAAGGGCTTTTGACCCTTAACGGTTTAGCAAACCGCCGCCTTCAGCCACTCGGCCACATCTCCGTGCCCGCAATCAGGCGAAGACCAATTCTAGTCGTGAGACGCGGATTGTCAAGCCACAGATCCGGTAGAATCGCGTTCATGTCTGATGGGTCCTCGACACGTCGACAGTTTCTCAAGGGTCTGGTTGCGGCGCCGCTCGTCGGAGTTGCGGCAACTGCGGCTTACGCGCGTTTGATCGAGCCGTACAATTATCTGGTTTCTGAAACAGACATCCTCATTCGCGATCTGCCAGCCGCCTTCGAAAACTTTCGCATCACGCAACTGACCGACGTACATCACAGCCGTATTCTGGGTGTCGAGGTGGTGCGACGGGTGGTGAGTCTGGCGCAGCAAACACGGCCCGACATGTTTGTGCTCACCGGCGACTACAGCACCACTTATCGCCGTTACATCGAACCGTGTGCCGAAGCTCTCGCGGCGCTGAGTGCGCCGGAAGGCGTTTGGGCCGTGCTCGGGAATCACGATCACTACACGGATCCTGAGTTGACCACGCGCGCGTTGCAACGCCAACACATCGCGGTGCTCAACAACGCGCACACGACGCTTCAGCGTGGCTCAGATGCCATTCAATTGTCCGGAATCGACGATTGGACCTGGAATGCAACCGATTGGGCGCGTGCATTTTCGGGTTTGAAGACTAAAACGCCGACGATCCTGCTGTCGCATCAACCAACCGTACTCGATTTTGAACAGACAAAAGACGTGTCGTTGATCGTTAGCGGACACACACACGGTGGACAATTGAATTTCCCGTTGTTCGGCGCTCCGGCACGTTTTGCGACGTCCGATCTGAAGTATGCGCGCGGGTTGTTTCGTCGTGGCGAGACGCAGCTTTATGTATCAGCCGGAACGGGCGTTATTGGTTTGCCGTTGCGATTTGGCGTGCGTCCGGAGATTGCTGTGCTGCGTTTACGGCGTGCATCGATGTGACCCGCTCGAGTCGAGCTTTGTCACTTTGCATTTGCGGATCATGCTCCAGTCTGGCGCGGAGTTCACTGAGGATTTTAGCGATGTGGGTGTCGGATGGTCGTGTTAATCGATAGTGAGTCCATTTGCCGTCGCGTCGCGCGGCGACGAGTCCGGCTCGGCGCAGGTAAGCGAGGTGGCGGGAAATCTTTGGTTGGTTCGTCTTCAAAACCTCGACGCACGAACAGACACACAACTCGTCGTCACCCAGCAGATGGATGAGACGCAGGCGAGTCTTATCAGCGAGCGCTTTGAATAGCTGTTCTAACTCCATTGCCGGAAATTACGATCTTCGCGCGAAGGTGGTTCCCAGCAGGGGGCGGCCACGGAGGGCCGCCCCTACAGCACGTACTGCATTGCCTGATTAGTCTAGTCACTACAGGCTCTGTCGAACGTACTGTAGGGGCGGCCCTCCGTGGCCGCCCCCGGATTGAAAATCCCATTGACAATCAGAAGATAGCAGAGTACTTTACATCATGAAGTAGCTGCTATGTGCGAGATAGCAAAAGCCAACGATTGGAGTACAATGCGGCCAAGATGACGCTTCTCGAGAGTATTAACTCACCCGCAGACCTGCGCACGCTTCCACCCGAACAACTTCGAACTGTCGCCGACGAGATTCGCGCTTACATCCTGGAAACGATGTCGCGCGTGGGCGGCCATACGGGCGCTTCACTCGGCGCTGTGGAACTCGCAGTCGCGTTGCATTACGCGTTCGATACACCGCGCGATCGGCTGGTCTGGGACGTCGGCCACCAGGCTTACGCACACAAGATCCTGACCGGCAGACGCGATCTGCTGCCAACAATCAAGCAATACGGCGGTATCAGCGGCTTTCTCCGGCGCGACGAGTCGGAATACGACACCTTCGGCGCTGGACACGCTTCGACATCTCTTTCGGCAGCGCTCGGAATGGCCATCGCACGCGATCGCAAAGGCGAGGATCACCACGTCGTCGCATTGATTGGCGATGCTTCGCTCGCGGGCGGCATGGCGATGGAAGCAATCAACCAGGCCGGACATCTGAAGAGTCGCCTCATTGTTTTGTTGAACGACAACGAAATGTCGATCGCGCCTGCGGTCGGAGCGTTGACGGGTTATCTCAATCGCATTCGCGGCGCGCACGGCTATCACCGCTTCAAAGATGAAGTTGAAGAGAAACTGCGCGCGATTCCTTCAGTCGGCGAACGACTGCATCAAGCCGCGAAGACGATGAAAGACGTGATCGCAGCCGCAGTCTTACCCGGCGCACTGGTATCCGAACTTGGTTTCAAATACATCGGCTACGTCGATGGTCACAATCCGCGCGCTCTCGTCGCCGCTCTCGAGGAAGCCAAACAGATCAAAGATGGACCGGTTATCGTTCATGCTTTGACTACGAAAGGAAAAGGCTTCCCACAAACCGAACCCGACTACTATCGCTGGCACGCTACCGGACCGTTTGACCTAAAAACCGGAAAACCGCAACCGAGCACTTCAAAGACGCCGACCTACACGAAAGTTTTTGGCGACACGCTGGCCTACCTGATGGAGAAGGATCCGAAGGTCGTCGCGTTGACGGCAGCAATGCCGGACGGCACGGGCATCTGCACTCCACTCGAAAAGTTTCCCGAAAGATCTTTTGACGTCGGCATCGCCGAGCAACACTGCGTCACTTTTGCAGCGGGTATGTCGTGCGAGGGATTGAAGCCCGTCTGTGCGATCTATTCGACGTTCCTGCAGCGTGGTTTCGATCAGTTGGTACACGACGTCTGCATTCAGGATCTCAACGTGAAGTTTTGTCTCGATCGCGGCGGTGTTGCCGGTGGCGACGGACAAACGCATCACGGCCTGCTCGACATCGCGTATCTGCGACCGATTCCAAACATCGTCGTGATGGCGCCGAAAGACGAAGGCGAGATGCGCGACATGATGTTCACGATGCTGGAGCATACGGGCCCGGTGGCGATGCGTTATCCGCGTGGCAACGGCGTCGGCGTTTCAATCGATCGGGAACCGGAACTACTCGAGATTGGCAAAGGCGAAATACTACGAGACGGCGGAGAGATAGCGATCGTCGCGTACGGCGCGATGGTCCATCCGTCGCTCGCGGCTGCGGACCGGCTGGCAAAGGATCGCATCGAGACCACGGTCGTAAACGCGAGATTCGTTAAGCCGCTCGATACGCCGTTATTACTCGCGCTCGCGCGCACCAAACGCGTGATTGTTACCGTCGAGGAAGCATATCTGGCCGGTGGCTTCGGATCGGCAGTGATGGAGTTGCTCGAAGAGAATGGACTCCAGGACAAAGTTCACGTAGTGCGCATGGGAATTCCAGACCGCCTCATCACTCATGGTGACGCAAAACTATTGCTGGCGAAATACGGGCTCGACGCTGACGGTATCTACAACCGTGTGAAAGAAAGCATCGACGTGCTCGACGATCGACGCACCAAAGCGCGCCGAACAATTTCTTAGCCACAAAAAGCACAAAAGCCACCTTTATGTGCCTTTTGTGCCCTTTTGTGGCATATAGTGCACCATTTCCGTTCCTCTCCCCGTAAATCTCTCCTAAAAAATAGCCCTGATCCGTCTGGCCTCGTGATTGCAAAGAAATTCGAACAAGCTATGAAAGATAGATTCGAGCCGCATTTTGATGATGAGCGTACATTGTTGGCAGCGCAGCCAGTGGTACCGCTGGAGAAAATCAACGCCAAAGCGCGACACCGCAAACAATGGTTTCTCGGCGGTGCGTTCGCGGTGGCGATGATGCTCGGAGCGGCATCAGCATTACTGGCGTCGTATCTGAAGATGCGGCATGAGCAAAGCGCGCCCGTTGCGATCACGCACGTTGACGTGCCTGAGACGCCTGAAGCGCCTGTAACTGTGACTGAAACTCCAACGGCCGAGACACCTGTTGCTGCGGTCGAGGAGCCAGAAGAAGAATTGATTCCTGAGGAGAGCACGCCGAAGAAGGAAGCGCCAGTGAAGCGACGCACCGCGGTCGCTGCTGCCAGGCCTAACGACTCAATTAACGAGCCGAGCGATACACGCCAAATGAGTGAAGAGGACGCATTGCATCAGATTCGCGATACAGTGCTTGTCGATGAATGGCAGGAACGACGTGCGCGACGTGTTTGGAGACGTGAGCGACGCCGTGCGGAACGTTACAACCATCGCGATCTTTCAAACTTTGACGAGCTCTTCGAAGGTCGCAGACGACCTAATCCATAGTGCAAAAAATACATGTATTGACGTAACCGTGATCGAGTGGCATCATCTCACTCACTACGTTAGTTCGCCCTGATTTTTCAACTCACACTATTTCATAGCAATCCCCGACATTTGATTAAAGGATCTGTTTTTCGCGTCTTGCGGGCGCGGGGATATGGTGATCATCATGACTAGACAGTTGTATCGCGAGCGGGAGTGTATTCACCGCGAAGAAGGTGCTGATGGTGATTTCTACAATGGCGTGTTTTACATTCAGGCCTTGCAGCGACTCCGCGTAAACGATGCCGTGCAGATGGCGAGTAAAGTTACGTCGTTCTTCTGGGCTGATGCGCCACACATTCTCGTCTGGCTGTGCGATAACTGCGCGACCGAGCTGCGACTATCTGAAACACCGCGCGCGATGACACGGCGCGCTTGATACAGGAGTTTCTTGTTAATCTGGTGGCGTGAAGCGCGAACGGATCGACAAGCTGCTGGTCGAGCGAGGTCTCGCAGACTCGCGTACAAAAGCTCAGGCAATGGTGATGGCCGGCATCGTGCTTGTCGGCGAGCAAAGAATAGAAAAACCCTCCCAACAGTTCGATACCAACTCTTCAATTCGTATTAAAGGCGGCGACGATCCAACTACTCGTTACGTCGGTCGTGGTGGTCTGAAACTCGAAGCAGCGCTGCGCGAGTTTCAGATCGACGTCGCGGGGTTAACTTGTCTCGACGTCGGTGCCTCGACGGGCGGGTTTACTGACTGCCTGTTGCAAAACGGCGCGGCGAAGGTTTTTGCGGTTGACGTGGGGCACAACCAGATCGACTGGCGGCTGCGCAACGATCCGCGTGTCGAGGTTCGCGAAGGAGTGAACGCGCGCTACCTCACACCACAAGATTTTCCGCGCCAATTCGATCTCGTCGTGATGGATGTCTCGTTTATTTCGGTGACTAAAGTCTTGCCGGCGA
Source organism: Pyrinomonadaceae bacterium (assembly GCA_035694465.1). Classification (GTDB taxonomy): domain Bacteria; phylum Acidobacteriota; class Blastocatellia; order Pyrinomonadales; family Pyrinomonadaceae; genus PSRF01. The sequence continues at coordinate 58,179 of DASSFI010000078.1, forward strand.
TTGTTCCGTTGCTCGTGGCTGGTGGTTCGATCGTTACGCTCATTAAGCCGCAGTTCGAAGTCGGCCGCGGCGAGGTTGGTGGCGGCGGCGTCGTGCGTGATGAGTCGAAGCGATTGCGCGTAGTTGAGGAAGTGAATGCTTTTGTGCGCGGTCTCGGTCTAGATGTTACCCAAGTGATCGAATCGCCAATCACCGGCGCCGAAGGTAACGTGGAGTTCCTGGCGCTATATAAGGTTCAACCTTAGAGTGCCACAGATAACACGGATTACAAATCCGGATATTTGTCCGTGTCATCCGTGGCCAGTATTCACCGTTGCGCCTTTGCGGGACATGCTTTACGCTTCCCGCTCAAATCATGTCGTCAATCAAGCGGGTAGGAATCGTCCTTAAACCGCATCAACCCGAAGCCCTGAAAACCATCTGCGAGCTGGTGGTGTGGCTGGCCGAGCGCGATATCAAGCTCATCGGCGGCCCGGAGATCGAGCGCGAGCAGATCGAACACGAGACCGGATGTCCGGTCGATCAGAGTGAAAGCGAACGGCTCGCGGAAGATGTTGACTTGATCCTGGTGCTCGGCGGCGACGGGACCATGATCGCTACTGCGCGCATGATCGGCGATCAGGAAGTTCCTGTGCTCGGCGTTAACTACGGCGGCCTGGGTTATCTCGCTGAGTTTCGTATTGAAGAACTTTACAGCGCGCTCGAGTCGATCCTGGCCGGAAACTACCGTCTCGATCGCCGCGTGATGCTGGCGGTTGAATTGCATCGTGACGGCGAGTCACCGAAAACGAGCCGCGTCCTGAACGATGTAGTAATTAATAAATCGGCGCTCGCGCGTATTATAGAAATTGAAGCGTTTCTGAACCGCCAGTTCGTCAATTCATTCCGGGCCGATGGTCTGATCGTTTCCACGCCGACCGGTTCCACCGCCTACAATCTTTCAGCCGGTGGACCAGTAATCTTTCCATCAATGAACGCGGTGGTGATCACGCCAATTTGTCCCTTTACACTCTCGAATCGCCCCATCGTCGTGCCTGACGATGCGGAGATCGAGCTGTTGTTGAAGACGGACCAGGAAGAAGTGGCATTGACACTCGACGGGCAAGTCGGTTTTCCTCTGAAGGTTGCGGACCGCGTCGTGATTCGAAAGAGTCGCACGACTTTTAATCTCATTCAGCCAATGAACAGAAACTACTTCGACGTTCTGCGCGACAAACTGCGCTGGGGTCGGTAGTCCACTCAAAAAAATGCCTGACAAAAGAGACCAAAATTTAGTCGATCGAGATGCGTTTGAGCGCGAGATAAACACCGATCTCGATGAGGAAACGCCAGACAAGCCGAAAGGCATGGCGCTGCACAACAAGATCCTCATCGGACTCGCGCTCGGCGTGATCGCCGGTGTCACCGTCAACAAGCTCTTCGGCGGCGACCATGCGAAAGTTGTGTGGGTAGTCGACAATATTACTCAGCCGGTGGGCCAACTGTTTCTGCGCCTGCTGCTGATGATTGTCGTTCCGCTCGTCTTTGCTTCGCTCGTTGTCGGCGTCGCGGGCATCGGCGACATTCGCAAACTCGGGCGCGTTGGTCTCAAATCGTTTGGATACTGCCTCGTGATCTCCGCGATCTCGGTCGCGATCGGCATCACGCTCGCAAACACGATCAAACCCGGTAAGCGCATCGATCCAAATACTTCAGCAGCATTACAGCAACGATACGCAAACGATGCGACGAAGAGTGTCGAAGCCGCGAAGCAGGCCAGCAGCGCGACGCCGAAGCCGATGATGGCGGTGGTGGAAACGATCGTTCCGAAGAATCCTTTTTACGCGATCTCCGGCAAAGAAGATCCGAACATGCTGCACCTGATGTTCTTTGCCCTCATCATCGGGATTGCGATCACGCTCCTGCCGGTTTCAGTGACTGAACCCGTGCTGCGCGTGCTTGAAGGCGTTTATGAGATCACGGCGAAGATCATCGAGATGATCATGAAGTTTGCGCCGTACGCCGTAGCGTGTCTGCTCTTCAACAACACCGCGCGGTTTGGTCTCGACTTGTTGCAAGCGCTCGCGTGGTTTGTGCTCACGGTCCTGCTCGGTCTGTCGTTGCACATGTTCGGCGTTTACTCACTTTCGATTTACTTCCTGTCGCGTATCTCGCCGATCGAGTTTTTCCGTCGTATCAAGACTGTGATCCTGACGGCATTCTCGACCTCGTCGTCGAATGCGACTTTGCCGACCGCGCTGCGAGTGACGGAGCAGAATCTTGGTGTCCCGCAGGAAATCAATAGTTTTGTGCTGACGGTCGGCGCGACTGCGAATCAAAACGGCACTGCACTGTATGAAGGTGTGACGGTGTTGTTCCTGGCCCAGCTTGCCGGCGTCGAACTTTCGCTGGCCCAACAGTTGATGGTGGTCTACCTGGCGATACTTGGCGGTATTGGAACGGCAGGCGTTCCGTCGGGCTCGATCCCGTTCATCATCGGCGTGCTGGTTACGATTAATGTAAATCCTGCGCTAATCGCGATTATCCTCGGCGTTGATCGCATTCTCGACATGTGTCGCACTACACTTAACGTCACTGGTGACATCACCGCCGCGACTTTTGTGGCGCGCTCTGAAGGTTATGAACTACTAAAGCCGCACGAGCCGGCTATCGTTCATGCGGGCGTGCCGGTTGGCGACCGCGGCATAGATTGATCGTGCGCATGATGTTTGCATAGACTTCCTCATTTCCGACGTGAGGTGACGGATCATGGTTTTTCCGCTGTACGACGACAATAGCGACAGGCAGATAACGCCGTTTGTTAACTACGCGATTATCGCGCTTAACATTTTTGTCTTTGTGGTTCTGCAGCAACTCGGAAGCAACGATCAATTCACCTATTCATTCTCGACCGTTCCCGCGGAGATTCTGCACGGCACGGACATCGTTACGCCTGCGCGGCAGGTAATGGATCCGGTAACACGGCAGACGTTGCTGATTCCGGGTCTGGGGGTAACACCGGGTTCCGTTTACTTCACACTCATCACCTCGATGTTCATGCACGGCGGCATCGCGCACATCGCGGGCAACATGCTGTTTCTGTGGATCTTTGGCGACAACATTGAAGATCGTCTCGGACACGTGAAGTATTTCATTTTCTATATGCTGTGCGGAATCATCGCTTCATTGTCACACGTGTTTGCGACCGGCGTCTTTGCGACTGACGAAAGAAGTCTGCTGGTTCCGAGTCTCGGGGCTTCGGGTGCGATTTCGGGCGTGTTGGGTGGTTACATTCTGCTGCATCCGAAGCGACGTGTGACTGTAATCCTTTTCCGTTTTTTGACGGATGTTCCCGCGTACGTTGCGATCGGAATCTGGTTCGCGTTCCAGTTGATTAGCGGATTGGGCATGCTCGGTAATGGATCACAGCAGGGTGGCGTTGCTTATGCCGCTCACATCGGCGGCTTTATTGCTGGTCTCCTGCTAATAAAGTTCTTCGATCGAGGCGGCAATCGCGAGGTACCATCGGCAGGGTATTAGCCGCGGATTTAACGGATTTTTGTTAAGATCGACCGCATGGTTACTGTGCCGCCACCAAATCAGCAATGCCTTGATATTCAATCGACGCCACGTGCGGAGATGAGTCTGGTTCCCCTCGATACGTTTCCGTACGAGTTTCCCGGCAGCGAGATCAAGATCAACTTCGAGATCACGGAGTTCACCGCGATCTGCCCGTTCTCGGATTTTCCGGACTTCGCCACTATCCGTCTCGAATACGTTCCAAATGAGCGTTGTATTGAACTGAAGAGTTTGAAGTTCTACATAAATTCCTTCCGCAACATCAAGATCTTTCACGAACACGTAATCAACATCATCCTCGAAGACTTCGTCGCCGCCTGCGATCCTTTGCGTGTCGAAATCGAAGGCGACTTCCACGTGCGCGGCAACATCAAGACCATCGTGAGGGCCAGCTACGCCAAACCTTAGTTCTGAGAATAACGGACACATCAAGGGCTTATGGCAGCGGTATCGCGGGTTGCCGCGGAACGTGTTTGCGATTGGCTTGGTGAGTCTGCTGAACGATGCTTCGAGTGAGATCATTTATCCCCTCCTGCCGGTTTTTCTGGCCACGAGTTTAGGCGCTTCGGCCAAGGCGATCGGGACGATTGAAGGACTCGCCGAATCGATTTCGAGTTTGTTGAAACTGTTCGCGGGTTATCTCAGCGATCGACTCGCGAAAAGAAAGTCGCTCGTGGTGGCGGGTTACACACTCGCATCAGTGGCGAGACCGCTGCTGGCGTTCGCACAGACGTGGACACAAGTGCTCGCGATCCGTCTTACCGATCGCGTGGGCAAAGGAATCAGGACGGCGCCGCGCGACGCGATGATTGCCGACACGGTTCGCACCGAGCAGCGTGGTCTCGCGTTTGGATTTCACCGGGCGATGGACCATGGTGGCGCGGTGATTGGTCCGATCATCGGTTATTTGCTGGTAGTGTTCTTCGTCGCGAATTCGAGATCTCCCACGACCGCAGAGTTTTCGAAGATCTTCATAGCGGCTTCGGTCCCCGCATTGCTGGCGGTGATTGTCGCAGTCGTGTTTATGCGTGAGTCGCCGGTGAAAGCGCCGCGTGGAACGGAAGTCGTCAAGCTCTCGCTACGCGGATTCGACCGTAATTTCAAGCGTTTTCTCGTCGTGCTGGCGCTGTTCACGCTTTCAAACTCGTCGGACAGTTTTCTTATTCTGCGGGCGATGGATTCGGGCGTATCAATAGCGATGGTGCCGTTGCTCTGGGCGGCACATCACGGCATGAAGGTCTTGAGTTCGCTGTTGGGTGGCGATCTTTCAGACCGTTTAGGTCGCAAGCGATTGATTGTTTCCGGCTGGGTGTTGTATGCGGCAGTTTATGCCGGGTTTGCTTTTGCCACTAACAAAGCGTCACTCTGGATACTGTTTCTGATCTACGGCATCTACTTCGGCCTCGTCGAAGGAGCAGAAAAGGCGCTCGTCGCCGATCTCGTGCGTCCGGAACAACGCGGAACGGCGTACGGCTTGTACAATCTCGCTTTCGGCATCACAGTATTTCCCGCGTCGCTCCTGATGGGTATGATCTGGGATTGGAAAGGGCCCGCAACAGCTTTTCTTGTCAACGCGATTATGGGAGCAACAGCGGCTGCGTTACTCTTAATCTTTGTCAGGCCACACCCCGACGAAAGGATTGCTTGAAATGAGACAGAGACTCTTAACTTCACAGCCGGGATTGTCGACCGGCATCGGTTATTACCTCAGCGGCATGGAGGAAGTTCGCAGCCAACTCAATGCGGCGGTAAAAACAATTCCCGACGATCTGATCGGCAAGCCGGCGTTTCTCGGCGCTCATTCCATCGGCGGACTGGTGTTGCACATCGGTGAAGCGGAGTGGTTCTGGATGAAGATGGTCGTAAGCGGACACAAACTTACCGAAGAGGACAGCAACACCTGTTACTGGGACGTCCTCGACGATCTCGAAAGAGTGGCGCGAAATGGTTACACGGCTGAGTTTTGCCTGAGCGAGATCGAAAAGATTCGCAATCTAACCCGCGACGTGCTTTTCTCCTTCAGCGACAAGGATCTCGAGCGCATCATCGCTTTCGAACGACGAGGCCAAACGACCGAGTACAATCTGCGCTATATCCTGCATCACCTGATCGATCACGAAGCCCAACACAAAGGGCAGATTTTTATGCTCAAGCGACTCATGGCAATATAGGTCTCACGGGACTTATATCTTTTAATGAACTATCAGCTAATCAAGAACGCCGATGAACTTCGGAAAGCAATCGAAACCCTCGCAACGCAACCTGTGGTTGGTCTCGACACGGAGACTACCAATCTCGATCCGTACACTTCGCGCCTGCGATTGATTCAACTCGCGACTTCCGACCGCGTCTTCATCATAGATTTCGATCATTTCGCTGACGGCGACACAACCAGGAGCGAAGCACTCGGTCCGCTTCGCCGTCTGCTGGCCGCGCCGCGTCCGATCAAGATCGCACACAACGCGAAGTTTGACGCGAAGTTTATCAAGCACAATCTCGGTGTGGATCTCGGTGGATTGTTTGACACGCTACTGGCGAGCCAGCTTGTCGGCGCGGGCGATATTGAAGAGCGTCACGGGCTCGAGACGGTCGCCAGTCGTTATCTGAACGAAGCGGTTGATAAATCGGAACGCCTGTCAAACTGGAATTTCGAGTTATCAGAAGCGCAGCTCGAGTACGCCGCGCGTGATGCGGCGGTCCTGTTGCCGTTGCGTGAAAAACTGATCGAGAGATTGAAGTCAGAGTCGCTGGTAAAGTGTGCGCAGCTCGAGTTTGAATGCGTGATGCCCGTAGTCGATATCGAGCTGGCTGGCTTTTACATGCACAAGGATCGCTGGCTCGATCAGCTAGGAATCGTTGAAAAGAAACGTGTAGAACTGGCCGAGCAGTTGCAGCAGGTTCTCGCAGAGGAGTCGTCGCAGGGTTCGCTCTTCGGCGGCCCGCAGCGAGACGACATCAATCTCGATTCGCAGCAGCAACTCACCAAAGCGCTCAACCGTCTCGGTATCCCGGTTCCTGAATCGACGCGGAACTGGAAACTCCAGCCGCTCGCGGCTCAATACCCAATCATCGGCACGTTGCTCGAGTATCGCACCGTGCAAAAGGCGCTGACGAGTTACGGCGAAAACATGATCGAGTTGATCAATCCGACGACGAAGCGTCTGCATGCGGATTTCAGGCAGATTGGCGCGCCGACCGGAAGGTTCGCGTGCACCAATCCGAACATTCAACAGGTGCCGCATGCGATCGAGTACCGGCGTTGTTTCAGTGGTTATCCCGAAGGAAGAAAGTTGATCATCGCCGACTATTCGCAGATTGAGTTGCGGATACTGGCGGAGTTTTCTGGTGATAGCGGGTTTATTCAGGCGTTCAATTCCGGCGCGGATCTGCATCGCGTCACGGCGGCGCAAGTCTTCAACGCCTCGTTGGACCAGGTCACGAAAGAGCAGCGCGACTTTGCGAAGCGATTAAACTTCGGTGTGGTTTACGGAATCGGGGCGCAACGTTTTGCGTTGATGACGGGATTGAGTGTTTCCGACGCAGAGAATGTTTTGCGCCGCTACTTTGGCACGTATCGACAGCTCGATTCGTACCTGCGCGATGCGGCGAACCGGGCCGTCAGCGAGCGACAGTCACGCACTGCATCAGGCCGACTCGTGCGTTTCCGGTATGACGAAAACGATCGACAACAGATCTCAATGACGCAGCGCAACGGCAAGAACACGCCGATACAGGGCACCAGTGCCGACATTCTGAAACGCGCGCTCAAGTTGTTGAAGGAAGAGTTGAGTGACACGAATGCGAAAGTCGTAAACATCATTCACGACGAGATCGTCGTCGAGGCTGACACGGACGAAGCGCAGGATGTTGCCGAAAAAGTCGAACGCGTAATGTGCGCCGCGGGCCAGGAGTATCTGAAGACCGTCCCGGTTAAAGTCGAAACCGAAATCGCGGATGAATGGATTAAATAGATCCGCGCGGATCTGCGTTTATCCGCGTCTCCAAATGAAATAAATGGGGAGGCCGGTGAAGACGAGTAAATAGCCGATGCCTGACGTCGACGGTGCGAGAATCGCGAGGTCGATGATGAACAATCCCGCCAACACGATGTAAATCAGCGGCACTATGGGGTAGCCAAACGTTCGATACGGTCGTTCAATCTCCGGCGCCTTCCGCCGCATCACGATCACCGCGCCCACCATCAACACGTAAAAGATCAAATCTGCTGAAACAATGTATTCGAGCAGTTGCGTGTAGACGTTTCCGAACGAGTAGGCGCCAGTCTGCTGATTAACGGTGACAGTTCGAGGCAGAACGAGGAACGAGGCCCACAAGCCCTGCGTAATCAACGCGACTGCCGGCACATGATGCTTGTTGACACTGTCGACTCGTTTGAAAAACAGCCCATCGCGCGCCATCGCGTAGTAAACACGCGCACCGGCGAGGATCAATCCATTGTTACAGCCAAACGTTGAGATCATGATAGCGAGCGCCATGATGATTGTGCCGCTGTTGCCCAACACCGCCTGCATCACTGCCGTTGCGACGCGATTCTGCGGCGCGTTCTGGATTGCCGATAGCGGCAAGGTCACCACATAAGCAAGATTCGCCAGCAGGTACAACGTGACGACGATGCCACAACCTAATAACAACGCTCGTGGCAAGTTCTTCCCCGGATCGTGGACCTCACCAGCCGTGAACGTTACGTTGTTCCAGGCAGATTGCGCGAAGAGTGGTCCAACCATCGCTCGACCGACAAGCATCAGCAGTGCAAGCACGAGCAATCCCTGTCCTGCTGGCTCAAACCAGACCTGCGATGCAGATGGCTGCCAACCATTTTGCCATGGTTGCCACCACGACGACGTGTAAGCCGCGCTGTTACGATTCCATCCGATCAACAATCCGATCACGATCAATCCAAGCAACGCAGCAGTCTTTGTGAACGTGAAAGAGTTTTGAATGACTTTGCCGGTTTGCAGTCCACGCGTGTTGATAAACGTAAGAAAGAGGATCATGACCACTGCGACAAGCTGCTGGCTCGACAAGCTCAACGCGTAACCATTGAACGAAAGCCCGCCAATCGCGAATGGCTTCAACAAGGCGATCGGCGCGATGAGATAGTGATCGCCTGAGACGCTGCTCGTGAGCACACCGGTGAAGTTGGCGAATGCCACGGCCACCGCCGCGATCGTTCCCGTTTGAATGATCAGAAACAAACCCCAGCCAAAGAGAAATCCAATCGAGGGTCCATACGCTTCGCGCAGAAATACGTATTGCCCGCCGGCCCGCGGCCACATCGCCGCCAGCTCCGCGCAGCAGAGCGCGCCGGTGATGGTGAGCACACCTGCGAGCGCCCAGGCGGCCAGCAACCAGCCCGGCGATCCGACGAGACGAGACGATTCGGCTGAAGTGATGAAAATTCCGGAACCGATCATCGAGCCCACCACGATCATGGTTGCATCGAGCAGGCTTAGACCACGCAGCAGATTTGGGGGAGCGGCTTTGCTCATTCGCGCGAGCGGCTATAGTGCCATAGATCTATCCGCAGATTACACAGAATGTTTTTTATGAAAAATCTGTGTAATCTGTGGATGAAACCCCTGCTTGACACTAATCGACGGGCTCACCTAGTCTTTTCGGTTTGGAGTTTGCCACAGGATGAAAAACGACCTAATCAATTCAATCACAAACAAAAAAGCGCACGTTGGGGTTATCGGTCTCGGATACGTCGGTCTCCCACTACTCGTCGAATTTGCGTCCAGGGGTTTTCAGGGCACGGGTTTCGAGGTTGATGAATCGAAGGCGGAACAGATTAACGCCGGTAGTTCATACATCGGCGACGTGCCTTCGGAACGACTGAAGGAAGTGGTCGATGCGAAGCTTCTGCGCGCCACCACGGACTTCAGTCACCTGCGCGAGTGCGACGCAATCATCATCTGTGTTCCGACGCCGCTGCGGAAGACGAAAGAGCCGGATGTCTCTTACATCCTCGCGGCCGCCGAACAGATCCAGAAAAATTTACGACGTGGTCATCTGATCATTCTCGAGTCGACCACTTATCCGGGCACGACTGACGAAGTGCTGCTCCCGATGTTTGAAGAAATGGGGATGAAGCTCGACGAGGATTTCCTGCTTGCGTTCTCGCCTGAACGTGTCGATCCGGGCAATCCGCAGTTTCTGACACACAACATTCCGAAGGTCGTTGGGGGCGTCACTGATGATTCAACCGAGGTGGCCGCACATCTTTATTCGCAGATTGTGAACGACGTGCACGCCGTGAGCTCGGCGCGTGTTGCCGAAGCCGCGAAACTATTGGAGAACACGTTTCGCGCGGTGAACATCGGCATGGCGAACGAGATGGCGCGGCTTTGCTATGCGCTCAACATCGACACGTGGGAAGTGATTCGCGCCGCAGCGACGAAGCCGTTCGGATTCATGGCGTTCTATCCCGGACCGGGAATCGGCGGCCATTGCATTCCACTCGATCCGCATTACCTGTCGTGGAAAGCGCGCCAACACGGATTTGATTCGCGGTTCATCGGACTGGCGGAGGAAGTCAATTCACGGATGCCGGAGCATGTGGTCCAACTGGTTGCCGATGGACTCAACGACGAACGCAAAGCAATGAACGGGTCGAACGTTTTGCTGCTCGGCGTGGCTTACAAGAAAGATGTGAACGACGTGCGCGAGAGTCCGGCGCTTTCGATCATCGATCGGCTGCGCGCAAAAGGCGCCAACGTCAAGTATCACGATCCATTCGTTGCGGACGTTCATTTCGACGACGCTCACACTGATTCGGTCGGCGAACCGCTCTCGTCTGTTTCACTGACGGATGAAGAGCTGCAATCCGCCGATTGCGTGATCATCGTCACCGATCATAGTGACATCGACTACAAGCGCGTTTGCTCGGCGAGCTCGCTGATTGTCGACACACGCAACGCGCTCAACGGCGACATGCGACGCGAGAGCAAAGCCCGCATCATTCGTTTGTAATGCTGAAAGTCATAAATGTCGTCGGGGCGCGGCCCAACTTCATGAAGGTGGCGCCGATCGTGGCCGCGATGAAGAGGCGTCCACACGCCTTTCAGCCGCTGGTCGTGCACACCGGACAACATTATGACGCGGCGATGTCCGACTCGTTTTTCCACGATCTCGAACTTCCGCAACCGGATGTTCATCTCGGGGTTGGTTCAGGCTCACATGCAATGCAAACCGCTGCGGTGATGGAGCGGTTTGAGCCGGTCGTCCTTAACGAAAAGCCAGATTGGGTGCTCGTCGTCGGCGATGTCAATTCGACCATCGCGTGCGCGCTCGTGTGTGTGAAGCTTGGGGTGAAGGTGGCCCACGTCGAGGCCGGACTGCGCAGCCGCGATCGTACGATGCCCGAAGAGATCAACCGGTTATTGACCGATCAGATCGCAGACTTATTGTTTACCCCGTCACCTGATGCCGACGAGAATCTCGTTGCCGAAGGCATTCCGCGCGCACGAATTCGTTTTGTCGGGAACGTCATGATCGATTCGCTGCAAAAGAATCTGACTGTTGCGCGGGCCTTGCCAACGAGGCAGCAACTCGGATTGAGCGGAGTCGATTATGCGCTGCTGACTCTGCATCGCCCGTCAAATGTCGATATGCGCGATTCGTTTGAGCGCATCCTGGAGGCGCTTGAAGCGATCTCAGCGCGGTTGCCGATCGTTTTTCCGGTTCATCCGCGCACAAGAAAGACGATTGCTGAACTCGGTTTGAGCGAACGCGTTGAGTCGATGAAAGAGTTGCGGGTGATCGACCCGCTTGGCTATCTCGACTTTCTCAATCTCTCGAGTGGCGCGCGCCTCGTGTTGACTGACTCCGGCGGGATTCAGGAAGAGACAACGGCACTCGGCATTCCCTGCCTGACATTGCGCGAAAACACCGAACGGCCCATCACGGTCGAAATGGGCACCAACATCGTCGTCGGCACCGACACAACAAAGATCATTTCCGCTGCGACTGGAGCTTTGAACGGTTCTGCAAAAACAGTAGTCCGCCAGCCTCCACTTTGGGATGGACACACTTCCGAGCGTATTCTCGATGCGCTCGAGGAGTTTGCGCGAGCGCCAAGTTCCCACTGATGGCTGTTCTCAAAAAAATCAGGCGTGCAGTGCGTGGAGAAGTGAAGTTGACGACCGTCGCGCGCGAAGTGTTGCGGCGCACGAAAGCTTCCGTGAATGAACGCAAGGAACGCGCAGGCGCGTTCGACAATGAGCCACTGGCGCTCCAGCCTCACTTTGCCCACATGAGTGACGCGGAATTGCTAGCTCACTTTCAGGGTTCGCGAGACGTAAACTTTCCCGAGCGCTTTCCGTCTGCTCCAGACGAATCAATCGCTGCGGCCAGTCTCGGCAATCCAATTCAGTGGACGCGAGATCCGCTCTCAAACTATGTCTGGCCGCTCGATTATCATCGCGACATCAAGTTGATGCGCTCAGACGGCTCGGATGTGCGCGTGCTTTGGGAATTGAACCGCGTAGGCCATTTCCTGCCGCTTGCAAGTGCTTACTCGACAACGAACGACGAGCGCTATGCGGCTGAGTTCTTCGCCCAGTTAAAGAGTTGGACCGAACAGAATCCTTACGGACGTGGTCCAAACTGGAGTTGTGCGATGGAAGTGGCGCTCCGTACCATGAATCTGTTGGCTGCGTTTGAAGCCTTTCGTCATTCGCCCAATTTGGATGCACCGTTTTTGCGCTCGTTTCTGCAACTGCTGCAACAACACGCCAATTACATTCAGCGCAATCTCGAATTTTCTTACATTGCCACCAGCAATCACTACCTGTCAGATGTAGTCGGACTAACGTGGCTCGGATTGATGCTTCCGGAACTTCTTGACGCAAAAGAATGGTTTGAGTTTGGCCGTGCGGAAATGCTCCGCGAGATGGAAAAGCAGGTGTTAGCTGATGGAGCCGATTTCGAAGCTTCAACCGGCTATCACCGGTTCGTAACGGAACTCTTCCTTTTTACGTTTTGGTTATGTCGCACAAACAGCGTCAAGATTGAAGGGAAGTATTGGACCAAACTCAAGCAGATGTTGCTCTATACGCGAGCATATCTGCGGCCTGACGGATTCGCGCCGCTGATTGGCGATACAGACGGCGGACAAGTTTTACCTTTTATCCACCGCCGCGCTGATGATCACGCATATCTGCTGGAACTTGGCGCTATTGTCTTTGATGATCCAACGCTCGCTGAAACTCAGCACGTAGCTTCGCAGGCGTTTCCACAAGCCGGGACTTACATCATGCGCGACGGCGATCTCTATCTCTGCTTTAACGCGAGTGGTGCGGGCATCAACGGACGCGGTTCGCACGGGCACAACGATGCGTTGAGCATTGAGGTTTCGGCCGGCGGTCATGCATTTATCGTCGATCCAGGCACGTACGTTTACTCCGCGGATCTCGCCAAACGTCATGAGTTTCGTTCGACGGCATATCATTCAACCGTGCAGATCGACGGTCGCGAGCAGAACACGATCGAAATGCACACACCGTTCGTAATCGGCAACGAAGCGAACCCGAAAGTACTGGAGTGGACGACGAGCGCCGATTTTGACAAGGTAGTCGCGGAACATTACGGCTACGCGCCATTAACGCATCGTCGCACTGTTATTTTTGATAAGCGCGAACGTTATTGGCTAATTGACGACGAATTCCTCGGCGACGGCGAACATGTTTACGAGGCGAGATTCCATTTCGCAGCGGACGTCGAGGTGCAGGTGAACGGAGCGGCAATCGAGGCGCACGCAGGCGATTCACACCTGGTGGTTTCGTTATTGAACCTGCAAACTCAACCAGTGTTGGAGAACAAACCGGTTTCACACGACTATGGACAGTTGAGCGACGCGATATCCGCATGCTGGCGCATCTCAGGCCGGCCCGGCAAGCTTAGCTGGCAAATAAAATCCGTGTAATCCGTGGCAAAAAACGATGTGTGGCATCTGCGGAGTTTGGGAATACGGCGCTAGTGAAGGATCGATCGAATCCTCGCTGCTGACGCGCATGCGCGACGAGATGACTCACCGTGGTCCGGACGACGCGGGCGAGCTGATCTTCGACGAACGTCGCGGTGGCTTCGGCTTTCGACGGCTATCAATTATTGATCTCTCGGCGGCTGGTCATCAGCCGATGCACGGCTGTGACGACCGCACGTGGCTCGTCTTTAACGGCGAGATCTACAACCACGCACTCATCCGCGCGAATCTCGAACATCGCGGTCACAAATACAGATCACGCACGGACTCCGAAACGATCCTGCACCTTTACGAGGAGCGCGGTCTCGACTTCATTCACGAGATCGAAGGCGATTACGCGATCGCACTCTGGGATGCAAACAAAGAACGACTCGTCCTCGTGCGCGATCGTATCGGCGTGAAGCCGCTCTACTTCTATCACAAAGACGGTCGCTTCATCTTTGCCTCGGAGATCAAGGCAATCCTGCAACATCCCGCAGTCACGCCGGACATTGACGAACAAGCGCTCTATCACTATCTGACGTTTCTCACCACGCCCGCGCCTACGACGTTGTTTCGCGACATTCATAAACTGCCCGCGGGTCACATCCTGACATTAACGCGCAATGGAACGATCAACATTCAGCAGTACTGGGATGCGCTTCCACCCAAACAACGAGTCACCGGCACTGAAGACGAGCATCGTGCCGAGATCCTGCGTCTGCTGCGTGAGTCGATTCGCAAGCGAATGATGTCAGACGTACCGTTCGGCGTGTTTCTCTCGGGCGGTGTGGATTCGTCGGCGAATGTCGCTCTCATGTCGGAGCAAATGACGCGCCCGGTCGAGACGTTCACCGTTGGTTTCAGCGACGCCGAGTATTTGAACGAGCTCGAACCGGCGCGTCGCATCTCACGACAGTTTGGGACCAACCATCACGAAGTGATCATCTCCGAGAAAGAGATGCACGACTTTCTCCCGAGCATGGTTTTTCACCAGGACGAGCCGATCGCCGATCCGGTTTGCGTGCCGCTTTACTACGTTTCGAAGCTCGCGCGTGACTCGGGAACGATCGTGGTCCAGGTCGGAGAAGGCTCCGACGAGATCTTCAGCGGTTACGACAACTACGTGCGACACCTGCGCATTTACGAAAACTTCTGGCGTCATGCTGAAACGCTGCCGCTTCCGTTGCGACGTGCCATCTCGAATATTTCGCGTCCTGCGCTCGAAGCTACCGGAAGAAAACGCGCTGCGATTGAGTTGATCCGGCGGCTTGGCGCTGATGAACCGTTGTTCTGGGGCGGTGTAGTTGTGTATGACGAGACGTTCAAACCGCGCGTGCTCTCGAAGCAGATGCGCGATCGTTTGAACGGTCTCTCGTCTTTGCGAGTGGTTGAGAAGTATTTGAAGCACATCGAGCAGGAGCGGCCCGGTGCAGATTTTCTGGCGCGGATGACGTATCTCGAGTTGAAGCTGCGGTTGCCGGAGTTGCTGTTGATGCGCGTGGACAAGATCACGATGGCGACGAGTGTCGAAGCGCGCGTGCCGTTTCTCGATCATCATTTGGTTGAGTATGCGCTTTCATTGCCGCGCTCACTGAAAGTTGAAGGCGCGAGTGGCAAGCACATCCTGAAACGCTCGCTCGAAGAGATTTTGCCGCGTGATTTGCTTTACGAACGTAAGCGAGGTTTTGGCGCCCCAGTGCGTGAGTGGTTCCGAGAGGGACTAGGTAGTTGGTTTGACGACCATTTGATGAACTCGACGATGCGGCGGCGTGATTTGCTGGACTATTCGTTTGTGAGCCGCATGCTGGATGAGCATCGACGGAAGACGAAAGACTGGGGCTTCCATCTCTGGGCGTTGTTGAATTTGAGCTTGTGGTACGAGCGATGGATCGATTAGTGAGCCGCGGATTTACGCAGATGAACGCGGATTTATGAAGTTCTCCTCTCAAGTTGCCTGGACGTTCGCGACGCGCGTGGTGATGATCTTCAACAGCCTCGCCGCGGGGATCATCGTTGCGCATTGGTTGGGAGCAGACGGTGTCGGACAGCTAGCGGTGATCAATGTCACGGTCGCAACCATCGTCCAACTCGGAAGCTTTGGTCTGCCGTCGTCAAACACTTACTTCATCGCCCAGGACCAGGCACGCTTCCGCGCGGCTGCGCTCAACTCGCTGATGTTTGCGCTCGGCGCCGGCTTGATTCTGGCGCTTGTGCTCAGCTTCGTCGCGACGAAGCGCCCGGGATGGTTTGGTCTCAGCTCATCGGAATTGATCCACATCGCCGCCGTTTCGATCCCGTTTCAAATGATTACGCTCATTGGTCTGAACATCCTGTTGGCTGTGGGCAGGGTACGTGAATTCAATCTTCTCGATCTCCTTAGCCAGTCGTTTGTATTGATCAATGCAGTCTGCGTATGGCTCGTGGTCAGGGGAAATCTCGAGACGCTTGTTTGGTGGAACACAACCACGAATGTCGTGGTCAGTCTCGTGATCGCGGCGTTGCTGGTGATCTCAGCCAGAAGCCTGATGCAATCAAAGTGGCGCGCAGACATCGCACTGCTGCGCCGCATGATCACTTACGGTCTCAAATTCCACATTTCCATTCTCGCAGGTACGATCATTATTCGCGCCGATTTACTCGTTGTGAACCATTTTCGAAGCGCCGCCGAAGCCGGCGTTTACAGCGTGGCATCGCAGTTTGCACTCCTGCTGATGTTGCTTCCGGGCGTGATCGCGACGCTGCTTTTTCCGCGTGTGACGACCGAACAGGATGCGCGTGGTGAGACCACTTGCCTCGTCACGCGGTACACGACGTTCATCATGTTCATCTGTTGCATTGCCGCGGTACCTTTTAGTTTGCTGTTGCCTTTGGTTTATGGTGACCAGTTTTATGATGCAACAGGGCTGCTCTGGATCTTGCTGCCGGGTGTGTTCCTGATGGGCCTCGAATCGGTGTTGGTCCAACACTTCAATGCGCTTGGTCTGCCGAAGGCAATTCCGATCTACTGGGTGGTGACCTTAGCTCTCAACCTCGTCCTCGTATTTGCGCTCGTGCCGCGTTTTGGCGCGCAGGGCGCAGCCATCGCTTCAACGATCAGTTACGCTGCCATCTTCGGACTCGTGACGCTTCACTTTCATAGCAGCACTGGGCGATCGTTCACCGAAGTATTCGTGCTCGGGAGTCTGCGGGGATGAAGGTTGTACTGCTCTCGCTCAGCGGCGATTTGTCTCGCTGGCAGGAAAAGATCACGGAGCTTTATCCCGGCGCTTCGATCGAGTTCATCTCGCGCACTGAATTCGAAACCGGCAGTCATCTCAAACGGCTGAAAACGCTGCGCGCGTTGCAACCAGACGTACTCGCGATCGCAACCGAACGGCTTCCCTGGCAACGCGGGCAAAATCTCTTCATGCTCTTCGGCGCGCTTGCCGGCGCCGGCGAGGTATTGATGATCGACGCGCATGGCGGTCTCGTTAAGAAGTCGCGTTCAAATGTTCTGCTGGGCGCGCCGGTACGACTGAGTCGTGAGACGATAACGGGCGCGAGCGACGTCGCGCAGTCGCGTCGTCAACTGCAACGGCTTGAAGAAGAAACGCTGAGATTTAGTGATCTACCGCATAAGAAAACTTCCGGCTCACGCTTGCGTGCAGTCTATTTGCGCTCGACTCCTGGTCCGGGAACGCAGGCAGGTGGTGCGGCAAGTCACATCAAAGGTGTGGTGGAAGGGCTGGAGTCGCTCGGTGTTGACGTTCGAATCATCAGCAACGACGAGATCGCAGGCCTGAACGCGGCAGAAGATCGTTTCGAAGTGATTCCGCCACAACCGGGTGGAGGTTCGCGAGCACTTTTCGACATGCACAACAATCTGGTGTTCACGCGTGGCGCGGTGCCGCTGATTGAACGCCTGCGTCCTGACTTTATTTACCAGCGGTATGCGCGGTTTAGCTGGGCCGGGGTGGCGGCTGCGAATCGTCTCAAACGACCGCTCTTGCTGGAATACAACGGTTCGGAAGTTTGGGTGGGCAAGCATTGGGACCGCGTCGGCAATCTCGATCTGCTGGAGCGTTATGAGCGTTTGAACCTTGACGCTGCGGCGCGTATTTTTGTTGTTTCGGATGTGGAGCGTCGTAATCTGGAGGCTCGCGGCGTGCGCTCTGAGAAGATTGTCGTTAACCCGAATGGAGTTGACGTCGAGCGCTTTCGGCCCGAGATTGGCGGCGCGGAGGTTCGGCACGAACTTCAGATCGCAGATGACGAAGTAGTCGCCGGGTTTGTCGGAACCTTTGGTCCATGGCACGGGGTCGAGAAACTGGCTGAGGCGATCAAGGCGATTGACTCGGGCGTGCGGGCGCGGTTTCTGTTCGTGGGAAGTGGAAGCTTGCATGCTGAGGTTGAGAAGCAACTCGAGGACGAGAAGCGCGCCGGAAGAGTGATCTTTACGGGCGCCGTGACTCACGACCGCGTCGCGAAGTTACTTGATGCGTGTGACGTGTTGGTTGCGCCTCATGTTCCGCTCGCCGATGGTAGCGAGTTTTTTGGATCGCCGACGAAGATCTTTGAGTACATGGCGATGGGGAAAGGGATTGTTGCGAGTCGATTAGGACAGATTGGCGAAGTACTCGTTGACGGTGAGACGGCGTTGCTCGTTGAACCGGGAGACGCCGGTGAGCTTTCGAAGGCGATTCTAAAATTAGTTGAGTCTGAAGAGTTGCGGAAGAGGTTGGGAGCGAAGGCGCGTGAGGTGGCTGAGCGAGAGCATACGTGGACCAGGAATGCTCAGCGCGTGCTCGATGCGTACAAGTCGTTAACAGGATTATAGGATTAACAAGATTGGCTGGATTGGCAGAAGAGAAGCTGCGGGCGCGAGAGCAGTGGGGACAGGATCCCTGCGGCGCGGAGTACGACCGCGAACACGAGCTGGGCACGCGCGAGTTTTTCGATTCCGTCGAGCGATATCGTTACGAAGAGTATGCGCCGTGGATGCCGCAGTTGATGGAATTTGAAAAATTTCGCGGCGCGCGGTTGCTCGAAATTGGTTGTGGCATGGGCACCGATCTGCTTCAGTTTGCGCGTGGCGGCGCACGTTGTACCGGGATCGATCTCACGCCGCGATCAGTTGAGATAACACGTCATCGTTTCGGACTTTACGGAGCGCAGGGAGACTTCATGCTCTCCGACGGCGAGCGCTTGCCGTTTCAGAGTGAGAGTTTTGACGTGGTTTATTCCAACGGCGTCCTGCATCACACGCCCGACACCGCCGGAGCGATACGTGAAGTTCATCGCGTGTTGCGTCCGGGCGGAACGGCGAAAGTGATGCTTTACCATCGCAACTCGTTGAACTACTGGGTCGAGATCGTCTTGCGACGTGGCGTGCTGGGTTTGGAGTTTCTGCGCGGACGATCGGCGGAAGAAATAATGAGTCGAGTGATCGAGTTCAGCGATCACGATGCGCGGCCGTTGGTGAAAGTTTACAGTCGCAAGCAGGCGCGTGAGTTGTTCGGCATGTTCAAGGATGTGAGAGTTGAGGTGGAGCAGTTGCTGCGATCTGAGTTGAGATTTTTTTCGCGGACGGTATCGGAGGAAAAGTTCAGTGCGTTGCGAAAGAAAATCGGGTGGAACGTGATTGTCACGGCAGTTAAGTAGACAGGATTTACAAGATTATCAGGATTAACAAGATTGGGTTGCCGATTAACCGAAGACAACTGCTCATACTTTTTGCGTTGCTGCTAATCACGGTGAGCGTGCGTGTCCTCACGCTTCAGTTCATGCGCGCGCATCTGAGTGACCCGGGATGGTTTCAATCAGGGTCTTACACAAAGTTCGATCGACAAGCGCGCGATATTCTCGATGGCCGCCAACGACTTTTCTGGATTGACGATCCGGCGCGCACCGATCTCGCACAATACCCGCCGGGGTTCCCCGCTCTCGTCGCATTGATCTACAAAGTTACGGGTGAGAGTTCTGCATATTCAGTACAACTCGTGCTCTGGTTTCTGGATTTGATCCTGTCGTCATTGCTGATTGGCGGTATTGCGTTCACTGCTTTCGGATGGCGTGCAGCAATTGCGAGCGGTTTTCTGGTGGGACTGTCGTCGCTCTTTGCGCTCTACGCCGCATATCCATCGGCAGATGTACCAGCGACGTGGTTTGTACTCGCCGGGAACTTGTTGTTGTTACTGGCGTTGCAACGCAAACACATTGGACTTGCCGTTGCGGCCGGAGTCGCACTGGGAATCGCCTGCTGGCTGCGTGTTAATCCGCTGTATTTATGCGTGGGATGGGCCATCGCCTTAATCCTGCTGGTGAAAGACACGTGGTCCGTGAAACTGAAGATCGGCGCCGCGGCGCTGGTTGGTACGCTTGTAGTGATTGCCCCAATCGTGATCCGCAATTATCTCGTCTATCCCGACTTCACCCCGACGGGCGGCACGATCGGAGTCAATCTTTGGGAAGGTCTCGGTGAGACTGAACTGGGCCGCCAAAACGGATTTCTGTTTGGCGACGATAAGATGCTTGCAGTTGAACGAACCCGCATGGGTCGCCCCGGCGATACGCAGGTTGAGATTCAATTTCCGGACGGCATTCGACGCGACAAAGAACGGACGCGTGAGTCGCTTGCGTTTATTCGCCAACATCCAATCTGGTACGGGAGCGTGATGCTTGGGCGCATGTGGGGTATGTTGAAAGTAGCGGGCGATCCGGTGCCGTACACAGGCATCAGCGGCATCAACGTAACCAGCAGCAAGTGTTTACCGGAACGTTGGCAAAACGGTCTGCTTGCGTTCGGCGTAAACGTGCTGGGAATGATTCAAAGCCTCGTGCGTTATCTTTTTCTGCCGCTCGCTGCGCTTGGTATTTACGCCGCCGCGCGACTCGATTGGCGGGTGACTTTTCTGATGCTGGTGACGATACTCTACTATCTGGTTCCGGGCACAAGCGCCCACACCGAGATACGTTATGTCTTACCGATGCACGGCTTGTTAATCGTTTTTGCATCCGCGGGCATCGATAATCTAATCCGTGTTATCCGTGGCTAAAGGATGAAGGAACACACTTATCCAATCATGTTCCGCGTTGAGCAGTCGCACTGGTGGTACACCGGGCGCCGCAAGATCCTGGCCAGATTCGTGGATGAGATTTGTCGACAAGTCACCGATCGACGTCCAAAAATTCTCGACGTCGGTTGTGGTACGGGCGCAAACCTGCTGATGCTTTCTGAGTTCGGCGACGCGGAGGGAGTTGATATTTCGGAGGATGCGCTCGCGTTTTGCCGTGAGCGCGGACTTGACAAAGTCCGACTCGGCAACGGTGAAGAGCTGCCGTACGCGGATAGCACTTTCGATCTCGTAACCGGGTTGGATGTAGTTGAGCATATGGACGACGATCTTGCGGGCTTGTGTGAAATGCGACGTGTGTTGCGACCCGGTGGACGAGTGCTGTTGTTTGTGCCGACGTTTATGTTTCTCTGGGGCTTACAGGACGACGTGAGTAATCACCGCCGTCGCTATCGTTTGCCTGAGCTGCGGCGTGTGCTCGATAAAGCGGGTTTTGAGATCGAACGCGCAACTTACGCGAACATCACATTCTTTTTGCCGATCCTGGTGGTACGAAAACTGATGCGACTGACGGGAATCAAAACCGAATCCGAGAATACGATTACTGTCTCCGCATTAAATGGAGTTTTAGGTCGTGTATTCGGCGCTGAGAGTTGGATCTTGAAGCGGATGAACTTGCCGTTTGGCGTGTCAGGGTTGTGTGTCGCGCGAGTGAAACGTTAGACACGATGTTGGTTAACCGTTCGATCATTTGCTTTGGTGGTGAGGACTGGTGGTACCACCACCCGCACTCCAAAGCTCACCTGATGCGCAAGTTTGCACGGGCCGGGAACAAAGTTATCTTCGTCAATTCGATCTCGATGGGGCTGCCCAGCCTTGGTCACAAAGATCTCCTGCCGCGTATCAAACGCAAACTGGGAAGTTACTCGAAACTCGCACGTCAAACCGAAGAAGGTATTACTGTGATCTCGCCCGCGAGTTTGCCTTTTTTCGGCACCGCCGCCGCGCGCTCGATCAATCGTCGTTTGATCGGTGCGCAGATCAAACGTCTGGCGCGAAATCGTGGCCTCACAAAACCGATTCTTTGGATTGCGATTCCCACTGCGGCCGACATGATCGGCACGCTGGATGAGTCAATGGTGGTCTATCAAGTGTCAGACAAGTATGATGCGAACACGATGGACCACGCCACGGATCCGGCGTTGATCCGCAGGCTTCATGAACGCGCCATTGACGCCGCGGATCTAGTCTTTTATTCAGGTCGAAAACTTTTTGTTGAGGCGTCGCGTGGATGGGAGCGTTCGCATCTGCTGGAGCAGGGAGTTGATTACGATCACTGGCGGCACGTTGGCGATGGTTCGATCGCAGTCGCGCCGGAGATCGCGAAGATTCCCCAGCCGCGGTTGGGATACTTTGGCGCGATCGAGCCGTGGTTGGTCGATCAGGAATTGATCAAACGCGCGGCGCGTGAACGACCTGAGTGGCAATGGGTGTTTATCGGGAACAAGTCGCGCGGGTTGGAGATTGAAGACTTGCCGAACACGCATTTTCTGCCGCCGGTTGCTTATGCGGAGCTGCCGTCGTACGCGGCCGGATTCGACGTTTGCGTGCTGCCGTGGGAAACTGAGCAGTCTTTTACGAGTTATGGTTCCGCGATTAAGGTGCGCGAGTATTTAGCGACGGGTAAGCCGGTCGTGATCTCGCCGTTGCCGGAATACGAACCGATGCGCGATGTGTTGAGGATTGCGCGGACGCGCGATGATTTCTTTCGGTTAGTTGAGGAAGCGTTGCACGACAACGATCCCACGGCCGCCGCGGCGCGACAGGCGGCAGTAGCGTCAGGCACGTGGGACGCGCGCGCCGAGTGGGTTGGTGATCTGATTGAGAAAGTTTTATTGGAGAAAGATATTAAGCCGCGGATGAACGCGGACGAACGCGGATCTGAGTAATGAAGCAAGTCCTCCAGAACAGAAAGACGGGTAGGCCGTTTGTTGGTGAGGTGCCGGTGCCGGCGTTGCAGCGTGGGCGTGTGTTGGTGCGGACGGTGGCGTCGCTGATTAGCGCGGGAACTGAGCGGGCGGCGGTGGAGCTTGTGAGCAAGGGGTTGGTCCAGGAGGCCCGGCAACGACCGGATCTTGTTAAAGCCGTCGTCGCGAAGGTTAAGAATGAAGGGCTGCTGAACACGTTTGCATCCGTGCGCGACAAGATGGCGGCGTCGCAAGCGCTCGGGTATAGCGCGGCGGGCATCGTTGCTGCGGTTGCGGAAGATGTGACCGAGTTTCAGGTCGGCGATCGGGTAGCCTGTGCCGGTGTCGGCTTTGCATCGCACGCGGAAATGTTGTCGGTGCCGAAGAATCTTTGTGTCCATCTTCCCGAAGGTGTGAGTTTTGAATCCGGTGCTTACGGCACACTCGGCGCCATTGCGTTGCAGGGTGTGCGTCTGGCTGAGCCAACACTCGGCGAGTCAGTGGTTGTGATTGGATTGGGATTAGTGGGCCAACTCACGGTGCAACTACTGAAGGCGAATGGGTGTCGTGTGTTCGGACTCGATCTCGATCAGTCGCGCGTCGCTTTAGCGATTGAGCTCGGCGCTGACAAAGCGATCGTCTCTAATGAAGAAGCGGCAAAAGAGATCGAAACGTGGACGCGCGGTTACGGCGCGGATGCGGTCCTGATCACTGCTGCCACTGACTCCAATCAACCGGTTGAGCTGGCGGCGCGTGTTTCGCGTTTGAAAGGACGCGTGATTGTCGTCGGCATGACCGGCATGAATATCCCGCGTGCGCCGTTTTTCAGTCGCGAGCTCAAGCTGATCATTTCCATGTCGTATGGGCCAGGTCGTTACGATCCGGAGTACGAAGAGCGCGGCCAGGATTATCCGCTGCCGTATGTGCGCTGGACTGAGAAACGAAACATCGAAAGCTTTCTCGAACTCATTGGCGAGCAGCGCATCAACGTCGAGCGACTGACTACGCACCGGTTTCCGATCGCTGAAGCGGATCGCGCCTATCAACTCATTTCCGGAGAGCTCCAGGAGCCGAATCTCGGCGTGGTGCTCAACTACGATCCCGAGGCGCCGATCGAACGCAAGGTGTCGCTCGGAGTGCCGATGCGAAAGTCGGAGAAGTCGATCGTGATGGGTGTGATCGGCGCGGGTGGATACGTGCCGGCGATGTTGTTGCCGCATTTCAAGAACGAGGGAGTTGAGTTTCGGGCAATCAATACGGCTTCGGGGATCTCGGCGCATGACGTCGGCAAGAGATTTGGTTTTGCGTACGCAGTTTCAAGCGCCGAGGAGGTGCTCGACGAACCGAATATTAATCTCGTCGTCATCGGGACACGGCATGACACGCATGCTGAGCTTGCACGCGCCGCGCTCGAGCGAAACAAGCACGTCTTTGTCGAGAAACCGTTGGCATTGAACGACGAGCAACTCGAGTCGGTGTTGGAAGTGGCCGCGGGTTCATCGGCGAAATTGATGGTTGGCTTCAATCGACGTTTCTCGCCGCTTGCCGAACGCGCCAAAGAGTTCTTCAGCGGTCGCGAGACGCCGCTTTCGATTGTTTACCGAGTGAACGCCGGTCGCATTCCGAAAGAACACTGGACGCAGAATGCGCAGGAAGGTGGCGGGCGGATTGTTGGCGAAGTTTGTCACTTCATCGAGCTGATGCAGTATCTGACGGGTGCATTACCGGTTTCTGTTTTTGCCGAGTCGATCAGTGCGAAGTCGGCCAAAATAGTTGACGCTGATTCTGTCTTTATTACTTTGCGATTTGCCGACGGATCGAATGGCAGCATCGCTTATCTCAGCGAAGGCGACAAAGGGCTGGCGAAGGAGCGTGTCGAGGTCTTTGGGGCCGGAAGGGTTTTTGTGCTCGATGATTATCGACGCGCGACGCTCTACAAAGATGGACGTGAAGAGCAAGTCACCTTGAAGGCGCAGGATAAAGGTCAGCAGGCACAAGTGCGACAGATTTGTGCGAGTGTGTTGGCAGGTGGACCAGCGCCGATCAGTCTCGATGAGTTGGCGGCAACCAGTCGCACTACATTTCGCGTGCTCGATTCCCTCCGAGAACGCCAAGCTTTTGAGATCTGAAGCAATCCACAGATTACACAGAAAAGTTTCTGTGTAATCTGTGGATAGGTTCTTATGTGCGGAATCGTCGGAATTGTTGGGCTTGAACCTGAGCGACTGATCGCCAGGATGCTCGCGAGTATTGAGCATCGCGGGCGAGATGATTCAGGGACGTGGGTTTCGGAGCCGATCGATTCGTCCGGGCGACGCGCGTGCCTGGGCCATCGCAGACTGGCGATCATTGATACGTCTCCTGGCGGCCACGAGCCGATGTTCTCACACGACGGCCGCTACGTCCTTACCTTCAACGGCGAAATTTACAACTACAGGGAACTAAGAGAACAACTGCGATCGCTCGGACATCAGTTCAAGACTGATAGCGACGCAGAGGTTTTGTTGGCTGCCATCTCAGAGTGGAGTTGGGATGCGATGACACGTCTCAACGGGATGTTTGCGTTTGCGGTCTGGGACAACAAAGAACGCACGTTGACGCTCGCTCGCGATCACGTCGGCATCAAGCCGCTCTATTACACTTTGATTCCGGCCCGCGCCGATGCGCCCGCAACGTTTCTCTTCGGCTCCGAGATCAAAGCGATTCTTGCCTCTGAGTTGATTAAAGCAGAACTCGACAGCGCAGCCTTACACCAGTTTCTGACGTTTCTCTGGTCACCGGATCCAAACACTCTTTTTGCAAACATCAAAACAGTTCCACCTGGTCATCTGCTTCACTTTAGTAACGAGGAAATAAAACTCACCGAGTGGTGGGACGTCTCATTCGACCAGATCGAAGAAGGTAAAAACGAAGAATGGTGGCGGGAGCGCGTGCTCGATACGCTCGACCGCGTGGTGAAGATGGAAATGGTCGCGGATGTGCCGCTCGGATCTTTTCTTTCAGGCGGCATCGACTCATCCGGCATCGTCGCGATGATGAAGCGACACAGCGACGGCCGCCCGATCAGCACTTACACAGTCGGCATCGAAAGCGAGGATCTGCGCTACGACATCATTCCGGATGACGTACGTTGGGCACGACGTGTCAACGAGCAGTTGCAGACTG
Organism: Pyrinomonadaceae bacterium; assembly: GCA_035694465.1. Lineage (GTDB taxonomy): Bacteria > Acidobacteriota > Blastocatellia > Pyrinomonadales > Pyrinomonadaceae > PSRF01. Next base: position 83,909 of record DASSFI010000078.1, read on the forward strand.
ACTATCACGAGATCATGTTGAAGCCCGCTGTGGCCGATCTCCTGCCGAAGTTGGTCCATCACATGGAAGAGCCGCCGATCGACATGGCGATTCCGAGTTACCTGGTGTCGAGCGCCGCGCGTGAAACGCTGACAGTGATGCTTTCCGGCATGGGTGGCGACGAGGTGTTTGCGGGTTATCCGCGACAGATGGCGATGAAGATCGCGTCGGCGTTTGATCCGGTGCCGAACATGTTGCGACGGCCGCTCATGAAAACTGTCGCCAACGCCTTGCCCGGTGGGTTGCCGGGAAAACTGACCGCGCCATTGCGTAACGCGAAGAAGTTTGCCCGCAGCGCCGCACTCGATTTCGAAGATCGTTATCTCGGTTACGGCACTTACTTCACAAACGAGATGAAGCAGCGTCTCTACAGTGATGAGTGGCGCGCGCTCACCCGTGAACACGATCCATATGCAATGCATCGCAGGTACTTCGAGCGCGCGGCAGGCAGTGCACCACTGAACCAGCTTCTCTATGTCGATCTCAAAACGTTCCTGCCGTGTCTCAACTTAATGACGACCGATAAGACGTCGATGGCGGCAAATCTGGAAGTGCGAGTGCCGTTTCTGAATCGGGAGATGATCGAAATGGCCGCACGCATGCCACCGCGTCTGAAACTTCGCGGCCTGAAACGGAAGTATGTTTTGAAACGCGCGCTCGAGGGTGTGCTGGCGAAAGATGTCGTTTGGCGGAAGAAGGCGGGTTTTGGAGCGCCGATCCGGTCGTGGCTGCGCGGACCGCTGCGACCATTAATCGCAGACCTGTTGTCTGAGGAGACGGTTAAGAGGCGGGGGATCTTCCGCCCCAACCAGGTGAAACGAGTGCTCGATGCCAACTTTTCGGGCCGCGAGGACTACAACCTCCAAGTCTTTCAATTACTTGGTTTGGAGCTCTGGCATCGCGCGTTTATCGACTGATTTTGGGCAATTTGCCTCATGTGCGGCAATACTGGTCAACAATGGAAAACATTGACAAGCACCAGTCTGGCAGTCTAATCTGCACATGGCGAGTCAACCCCTGACTCAGCGACCTTCAAGAGCCCTCACGGCCTCGAAAGTCTAAGCCCACAGCGATGATCGAACTGGATAAAGCAGAAATGTCGACAGGTAATGGACTGCACTCGGCGCATCAGCACGGGGAGCGTCAATGTGTCCTGCTCGCCGAGGATGATCCGGCGTTGCGGCGTTACCTGGAAGTGGTGCTCGAGCGAAATGGCTATGTGGTGTCGTCGGCCGGCGATGGTTTGGAGGCGATGAAGTGTCTGATGTCGGTGCGAGTTGATGTGATAGTGACGGACGCCCTGATGCCAAATCTTGATGGTTACCAACTGTGTCGCTTCGTCAGAAATAGCCCTGACCTGGCCCACCTGCCGATAATCTTACTGAGCGCCCTCGACCCCCGAAATACTACCGACGAATCCGAACAAGTCGACGCCTTTCTCTCCAAACCCGTCTCCCCAGAAGATCTCCTGGCTTGTTTAGCCACAAAAAGGCACAAAACCACATAACAGAAAACATCTGTCTTGTGTTTTGTGTGCTTCTTTGTGGCTAGATTAGTGTGTCGAGGGAGGTGAAGGGAATGTTTTGCGCTGTGGCGACAGCTTCGTAGGTGCAGTGGCCCGCGTAGGTGTTGACGCCTTCTTTGAGACCCGCATCGCTTGAAATTGCTTTGAGGAAACCTTTGTTGGCCAGCTTCAGTGCGTACGGAAGGGTGGCGTTGGTCAGGGCGAAGGTTGAAGTTCGTGGCACGGCGCCGGGCATGTTTGCGACGCAGTAGTGCAGCACGCCTTCGACGTAGAAAGTCGGATTCGAGTGCGTGGTCGGATGAGTGGTCTCGATGCAGCCACCCTGATCGACAGCAACGTCGACGATGACAGCGCCGTTTGGAACATCCTTCAGCATCGCTCGAGTGATGAGTTTCGGAGCTGCCGCACCCGGCACGAGCACCGCGCCGACGATCAGATCAGCTTGCGAGATCGCGTCGTGAATCATGTAGGCGCTCGAAGCGAGTGTCGAGATTTTGGAAAGAAAGATGTCGTCGAGCTCACGCAGTCGATCGAGATTGTTATCGATGATCGTGACGTGCGCGTTCATACCTACTGCCATCTTCGCGGCGTTTGTGCCAACCACGCCGCCGCCGATGATCACGACACGCGCCGCAGGCACACCGGGAACGCCACCCAACAAAATTCCGCGTCCACCACTCATCTTCTCGAGATAGTGTGCGCCCACCTGAATCGACATCCGTCCCGCTACTTCCGACATCGGCGTTAGCAACGGCAACGTACCGCGTCGATCGGTAATCGTTTCGTAAGCAATCCCCGTAACTTTGCGTTTGAGCAACTCAGCGGTGAGTTCGTGATCGGGCGCCAGATGCAGGTACGTGAACAGCAACTGGCCTTCGCGCATGCGCGGATACTCCGGCGCGATTGGCTCCTTCACTTTCACGATCATATCGGCGCTGCTCCAAACTTCGTCGGCCGTTTGGACAATCGTCGCGCCGGCACGTTCGTAAAGTGCATCTTCAAAACCCGAACCAGCGCCGGCGTTGAACTCGACCCTGATTTCGTGACCGGCATCTTTGAGCGCACGAACGCCGGCGGGAGTTAATCCGACCCGGTATTCGTTGTCTTTTATTTCTTTAGGCAGGCCAATAATCATTGTGGCGACTCAACCGGATCGATTTGGGCGCGTTGCAGCTTGCCGCTGAAGTCGACGTAGACCGACTTCCACTCAGAGAAAATGTCGAGCACCTGAGTGCCTGCTTCGCGATGACCGTTGCCGGTAGCTTTCGTGCCGCCGAACGGCAGATGTACTTCCGCGCCGATCGTTGAGGCGTTCACGTAGAAAATGCCGGTGTACATGTCGTTCATTGCTCTGAAAGCGCGATTGACATTCTGAGTGTAGATCGCGGCTGAGAGTCCATAACGAACACCGTTTGCGGTTTGAATCGCGTCTTCGAGTGAGCTGATGGGAATAACAGTCGTTACTGGTCCAAAAATCTCTTCCTGCGCGATGCGCATGTCCGGCGTCGCGTCGGTGAATACAGTCGGCTCGATGAAATGACCGTTGGCGTAATCGCCTTTTGAAAGACGACGACCACCACAAGCGAGCGTCGCACCGTCGTCGTTACGTCCAATGCGGATGTAACTCATGATCTTCTCGACGGCGTCGTTGTTGATAACCGGACCAACGTCAGTCTTCGGATCGGCGCCGTTGCCGACGCGCAAAGCCTTTGCGTGTTCGACCAGCTTCGAGACGAACTGTTTGTAAACTCTCTTGTGAACGATCAGCCGCGACGACGCGGTGCAGCGTTGTCCCGACGTACCAAAGGCGCCCCAGATGGCGCCTTCAACAGCTAGATCGATGTCGGCATCGTCCATCACGATGATGGCGTTCTTGCCACCCATCTCGAGCGAGCAAATGGCATTTCGTTCGGCACACGATGAAGCGACGATGCGACCAGTGTCTGTTGAACCGGTAAATGAAATCAGACGCAGCGCGGGATGATTCGTCATCGCGGCGCCGACAGTCTCACCAAATCCGGTAACGAGATTTACGACACCGGGCGGTATTCCGGCTTCCTCACAGGCTTTCACCAGGTTGTAGGTTGAAAGCGGCGTGTCTTCGGCCGGTTTGATAACGACTGTGTTGCCGCAAACCAAAGCCGGAATCAACTTCCACGACGGGATCGCCATCGGAAAATTCCACGGCGTGATCAAACCGCAAAGACCAACCGGCTGTCGCACGCACATCGCAAACTTGTCGCGCATTTCGGCCGGCGTGGTGAACCCGTGTAGACGGCGTCCCTCGCCCGCGGTGTAGTACGTGCAATCGATTGCTTCCTGAACGTCGCCGCCGGCTTCTTTCAAAACCTTGCCCATCTCGCGCGTCATGTCGGTGGTGTACTGATCCTTGTCGCGAATAAGTATCTCGCCGAGGCGAAACAGGATCTCAGCGCGTTTGGGGGCGGGCGTATTGCGCCAGCGATCGAACGCGCCCTGAGCGGCGTTGACGGCGTCGTTTATGTCTTCGCTGGTGGAAAGTGGAAAGCGTCCGACGATGTCGCGATTGTCAGCCGGGTTGATGTTCTCAAACATCTCGCCTGACTGGCTCGCTACCCACTTGCCGTCGATGTAATTCTGATAAGTTTTGACTGCGGCGCGTGCGGCTTTTCCCGCCGCGAGTTTCCCGCTGGTTTTTGAAATTGCCTTTTTTGCCTGAGCCATAAGAATCTACTCTGTTATCCACAGATTACACAGATTGATTAATAGGAATCGGCGTAATCTGTGGATAAGAACCTATTGATAAGTAAACTGGACGATCACTGGAAATTGTCGATCGCCTTTCGGATCGCGCTGGATCCTGGTCACGTTCAAAACGATTGGATCGCCCGCCTTGAGAGCACTCAACACACGTTGAAAATCTGCCAGCGAAGTCACCGGAACGCGGTTGATGCGATTGATAACGTCGCCTTCGACGAGTGCCTGATTGCCACCGTTGGTTCGCAGTTCAGCAATCAGTCCGTTCGGATCGACTTCTTTAACATAGAGACCCTGAACACCGGTCAGATGTCGATCGGCGAGCAGTTGCGGCGTCAGCTCTGCCAGCGTGATGCCGAGATGCAGCGCGTTGCCGCGCGGATCGGGACTCTTCGAACTGGTCGCGGTTGGATCATTCCACTCACGAGCTGCCGCCTGCGACGGACGCTCGCCAAGTACAACCTGCACGGTTTTCTTTTCGAACTTGCCATTCGTGTCGCGCAGGAAAGTCAGTGAAACCTGCTGGCCCACGGGGGTGCTGGCCACACGCTGAATAAGATCCTGCGCATTGATAACCGGAGTGTTCTCGAAATCGACGATGATGTCTTGTGGTTGCAGCCCAACTTTAGCGGCCGGAGTCGGCTGACCATTCTCGGTTGGCGAAACAGTCGTGACGATCGCGCCCTTCGCTTCTGAGAGACCGTAAACTTTCGCGAACTCGTCGTGCACCGAGTCGAGCGTGATGCCCAGATAACCGCGTTTGACTTTGCCTTGAGCAATTAGCTGTTTGTAGACGAAATTCGTTTCGTTGGCGGGAAGCGCGAAGCCGATGCCATTGTAGTCGCCGGTTGAAGTCGCGATTTGCGAGTTCATACCGATCACTTCGCCACGCATGTTGACGAGTGGGCCACCGCTGTTGCCGCGATTGATGGCGGCGTCAGTTTGCAGAAAACGCTGGAAGACGTTGAAGTAAGGAGTTTCGCGTTCCTTCTTCGAAATGATGCCGGCGGTCACGGTTTGATCGAGTCCGAACGGCGAACCCATGGCCAGCACCCAGTCGCCCACCTGTGCGGCATTCGAATCGCCGAGCGTTACGGTCGGCAGATCCTTTGCAGACTCAATCTTGATTACCGCGACGTCTGTTTCCGGATCGACACCAACCACGGTGCCACGATACTTCTCACCCGACTGTAGTCCGACGGTGATGCGGGTTGCGTCTTCGATAACGTGGTTGTTGGTCAGAATATAGCCCTTGGGACTGACGATAAATCCACTTCCCACGCCCCGAGTGGGACGTCGCGGGCGACGAAACATGTCGAGCAGCGGATTATTGGTCGACTGATCTTCCTTATCTTCGTCTTTTTCGCTGATTTCGGTCTGAGCCTGGGTGGTTTCGATGTTGACGACGGCAGGTTCGACGCGCCGCGCAATCTCGGCAAACGAGGCCGAGAGAGCTTCAGGCGCACGCGCAATCTGCAAGTCGGGCTGTGCGGACGTCGGCCGACCGGACAACATCGCGCCGATGCCGATTCCGGCCAGTAAACAAGCCACTGCAAGCGCGGCGATCCAGACTCGTAGTTTTCTCAGAATCGTCCGTTCCTGGTCGGTTGTTGTGTTCTTGGAACTCTCAAACATAATTCACACCACCTTCTCGAAAATCGAGGCCCAGCGAAAGGGCTAGAGTATAGCGAAAGGGGTTTTTATTTGCTATGGAAGGGCGTAGATCACGGTCGCAGCAGGACTTTCATGACACCTTTGGTCCCGGCGCGGCGCATCGCATGAACTCCATTCGCCAGCGGATACTCCTCGCTAATCAAACTGTCGACGTCGATCGCGGCCTTTTTCAACAGATCGAGCGCAGGACTGAATCGCCCACACCTCGAACCGACAATCGAGATCTCGTCAACCACGATTCTGGCGGCGTCCAGTTCCGTTTTTCCATGAAATGTCGACTTCAGGACCAGTTGACCTTTGGGCCGAAGCAGATCGAGCGCGAGACCAAATCCACTTGCAGCACCGGATGCTTCCACGACGACGTCAAACTGTTGCTTGCGTTTAGCGGCGAGTTTTGGGTTTGCGATTTCGACACCACGTCGTTCGGCGATGCGGAGTTTGGCGGAGTGTTTGCCGATGAGGAGTACCGGTACTCCGGTCAGTGCAAGCACTTGAGCGCAGAGTAAACCGAGTTTGCCGTCGCCGATGACGGCGACGCGTGTTGAGTTGTTAATGTCAACGCGTTCGAGCACGCCGCAGGCGGCTGCGAGTGGTTCAGTAAAAACTGCGTGTTCGTCGGGAATGTTTTCAGGGACGCGGAGCAGGTTTACGGTTGGCAGTTGTAGAAACTCTGCATGGGCGCCGTCGCGTCCATGAATACCGAGCACAGTACGATTAAGGCAATGTCTGGAGTCACCGGCACGACACAGATCGCAGTTACCGCAACCCGCATTTATCTCCCCCACAACACGACTGCCGACGAGCGCGCGATCACTGCTCTCTTCGACAACGCCAACAAACTCATGTCCAATCGTTCCATTGAACCCGGCATACCCACGCGCAATTTCCAGATCGGTATTACAAACTCCCGACAACAACACACGCACGAGTGCCTCATCAATCTGATCAGGCTTCTCAACATCCTTAACTGCTAAATGTTTCTTACTAACGCGGAGGGCAAGCATTCATTTTGTGCTTTTTGTGCCTTTTTGTGGCTAAAAAGTCTTACTTCGTGTATACGCGTTCTGTGGCGTGAGTTCGATAACCTGCTTCGTTCCGGTCACGGTTACCGGCAAACGCCATTCGAGCTGCTCATCTCCCGACAGCGTTGCGTGCAACCACCAACTGCCGGGCGCGAGCATCACCGATCCATAACCTTGCTTATCAAGCCGTGCATTAACCGGCGCACGACCTTTCATTCGCTCCTTGAGAAAGTCTTCGAAGCGCTTGCCCGGCCGTGTTTCCGTAAAGAACTCGTGTCGTACGGCGATGATGTCGACCGGATAAAGACTGACCGCCATCTCCAGCGACGGACCAGCGCCTTCAGGAGTTTGCTTGATGAAGATCTGGACGTTTGTTCGCGCGGTCGTATCAGACTGTTCGGTGCTTTCAGGCAGACGGCGGTAAATCAACCAGCCCGAGCCGACGAGCACAGCAACGAGTGCCGCTTGCAAAGCAAGTATCGTCAGGCCGCGAACTGTGCTGAAACGCATATTACTGTTGTCCTTTGAACGCACGAACAAAAGTTACCAGCGAGTTGACCTGTTTTTCATTGAGCTTGTCGGAAAAGGTCGGCATGTTGCCACGCACGTTCCGCCCGTTCATGATCGAATTGAAGAGGCGTTCGTCGCTGACGTCGGCTTGCCATTGCGCGTCCGTAAAATTACGCGCGTGGCTGAACCGTCCTTTTGATGTAGTCGCCTTCCCGTCAGAACCGTGACACGAGACGCAATAGCGCCGATAAAGCTGCAATGTCGAGCGATCCTGAGCGGGGAACGCCGACGAAAACACGGGCAAGCAAACCATCATCACAAGCAGTAGAGAATAGATCCGCATCGCGAGTCATGATACCTACGCACACATAAAGACTCCAAATAAAGAAATGAGTTATCATTACGCGGTAATCCCCGTAACCTGCAAATCAGGACAACTCAATTGACTGAAATCGAGATCACTAAGCTGCGTGAAGAGTGTGGCGTTTTCGGAATCTACGGACATCCCGAAGCGGCGCGTCTGACTTACCTGGGTTTGTACGCGCTTCAGCATCGCGGCCAGGAGTCGTGCGGCATCGTGGCTTCCGACGGTGCTGAACTCCGTATCGAACGCGCCATGGGTCACGTCTCCGAAGCATTCAATCAAACACATCTCGATCGTTTGCGGGGCGCGAGCGCGATCGGGCACGTTCGGTATTCAACCACCGGCGACGTCTCGATCCTCGAAGCACAGCCTTTCTGCGTTACTTGCCAGCACGGCCAGATCGCCGTCTGTCACAACGGCAATCTTCCGTTTGCGCGCGAAGAGCGTCAGCGACTCGAACGTGAAGGCGCGATCTTTTCGTCAACGTCAGACACGGAAGTCGTGCTGCACGGCGTGGCGCGATCGCGTTTGACGGTGCGCGAGGCGATTCCGCAGGTTTTGAGCGAGACCGAAGGCGCGTTTTCGATGCTCTTTCTAACGCCGACTGAGTTGATCGCGATTCGCGACAGTCGTGGATTTCGTCCGCTCGCGCTCGGTCGACTCGGCGATGCGTGGGTGGTGGCGTCGGAAACGTGTGCATTTGATTTGATCGACGCGCAGTATGTGCGCGACGTCGAGCCGGGCGAGATGATCGTGATCGATCAGGACGGTTTGCGATCGTCGCATCCGCTCCCGCCGCAGCAGCATTCGATGTGTCTATTTGAGCATGTTTATTTCGCGCGTCCGGATTCGTTGATCTATGGCCGATCGATCAACGAGTCGCGACACAAGATGGGACGCAGGCTCGCAGTCGAGCAACCGGCCGATGCTGACATCGTGGTTCCGGTGCCTGATTCTGGGGTGGCAGCGTCTATCGGTTACGCGGCTGAGAGTGGTCTCAGTTTTCGATTCGGTCTGGTGCGCAATCATTACATCGGCCGCACCTTCATCGAACCGCGACAGTCGATCCGCTCGTTCGGAGTACGCATCAAACTGAATCCGATTCGCGATCTGATCAACGGCAAACGTGTCGTGCTGATCGACGATTCGATCGTACGCGGCACGACGTCGAAGAAGATCGTGCGCATGGTGCGCGAGGCCGGCGCGAAAGAGATTCACATGCGCATTAGTTGTCCGCCGACGATTAGTCCGTGTTACTACGGCGTCGATACGCCGAACAAATCGGAGCTGATCGCGGCGCAGATGAGTGTTGAAGAGATCCGGAAGTTCATCGAGGCCGATTCGCTCGGGTATCTATCGCTCGAGGGAATGATTGCTGCAACCGGGTTGAGCGCGGATGCGTCGTGTGTAGCGTGTTGGAACGGGAAGTATCCGACGCAGATCACGCGAGAAGCGGAGACGATGTGGGAACGCGAGCATGAGTCAGTGATAGCCGAGAGCTGAGATGTTGTTGCGATTTACATTGCTGGCATGTTTAGTCTTCGTGGCTGGAGTATGTCCGTCGCATCAGGCCTACGGCCAGAGCGCGCTATCGCTCGAAGTTTTTCAGGTTCTCGATCTGCCGTTGACCATTCACGAAGCTGCGCTGGTGAAGTCCGAACGCGGTGGTTTGCTCGTGAAACTCGTAGTCGGAAACAGTTCCGAGGTGAAGCTGGTTGGCCTTCGCTACTCCCTCGTCTCGATCGACGCGAAAGATCAGGCGCAAGTTCGGGTCAACAGAACCGAAGGTCTCTCGATACCGGCTTACGCGTCCAAAACGTTGACTTTCAAAACACCGGTCAGACTCAAACCAAGAGACGGCGAGCGCTTGATCCTGATGGTGGAACAAGTCGTCTCTCCCGAGTGGATCTGGGAAGTAGTGAAAGCAAAAGACGCGCTCGAAGCGTACGCTCGCGGAGATTATTCGGTGACGCCGGCCGTGATGCGAATGGTGAACCAGGTCGATGCGCCAGTTGCTCCGCGTGTGATTTATCGTCTGCAACGAAACGAGGAATATTGATTGGGACGAGCGACGCGAGGTTGTGGATGCGCAATTGCTGTTCTCTTAGTCGTCGCTGGAGCCGGCGCGTTTGTTGGCTGGAAGTACGTCTTGCCATGGTGGCGCACGCAACCGCCACCGGCTTCAGGTGCTGAGCTGACGATTCGCATTCTCGACGTTGGTCCAATCAACGGCGACGCGATTCTGATTTCCTCGCCAACAGGTAAAACTGTTCTCATCGACGCCGGCGACACCACCAAAGGCAAAGCTGTTGTCGAAGCGCTAAAACGTAACAACATCCAACAGCTCGACTATTTCATCGCCACGCATCCACATCCCGATCACATTGGCGGCGCTGCTGAAGTGTTCAAGGCAGTAAAAGTCTTGAACGTGATCGACAACGGACAGCCCCCGAGTGTGCCTGCGCAAGCCGTCGCTGCCGCGCCTCAGAAGTCGAGCGGCGGAAAGAAACCGGCAAACACAAAACCGGCGAAAGCGAATCCGCTGACAAAGTTTTACGACGACTACAAAGCAGCAGTGACAGCCAGCGGCGCGAAGTATGAAACCGCGCGACCGGGAACCAAATACGATCTTGGTGGCGGAGCGTTGTTACTGATACTTGCGCCGTCGGAGCCGTTCTTTACAAAAGACAAAATGACAACCGGTGGTAACGAGGCAAACGCAAACTCGATCATGGCGCGTTTGGATTACGGATCGTTTTCAATGCTGCTGGCCGGCGACGCTGAAGATCAGACCGAACATCGTTTGCTCACGAAAGATCCGGATCTGAAGAGCAAGGTGATCAAGATTGCGCACCACGGATCGAAGTACGCCACCTCCGCAGATTTTCTGAACCGCGTCAAACCGGAAGTGGCAATCATTTCGTGTGGCGCGTGGAATCGTTACGGTCATCCGTCGCAGGCAGTGCTCGATCGCTTGAAGGCTGCAAATCCAAACGTGAAACTCTATCGCACCGATCTGCAAGGCGAAATCACGATCACGACGCGTGGCAAAGACAGCGATCTCGCGATCAAGACAGCAAAAGAAACAACCGACGACATGTGGACCGGCCGGCAAGCGCAGAAAGACGACTCGTCACGCTCCGGCTTCATCGCTTATGGCGATTTCGGTCCACCACCAAAACCACCGAAGAAAGCCGCAGATGCGGGGAAATGAATCTGCGTAATCCGCGAAAATCTGCGTTATAAAAATGCCGAACTCAATCTCCTACAGCGACGCGGGTGTTGACATCGATGCCGCCACGCGCGCCACTGACAAGATCAAAGAACTCGCCCGTCGCACTTTCAACCAGCGCACGCTTTCCGAAATCGGAAGCTTCGGCGGCATGTTTGACGGCGCCTTTCCCGGTCTCGCGCAACCGGTGCTCGTCGCTTCGGCCGACGGCGTCGGAACGAAACTCAAGATCGCGTTTGCGACCGGCGTCCACAACACCGTCGGACGTGATCTCGTCAATCATTGTGTGAACGATATTCTAGTCCAGGGCGCCCGCCCGCTTTTCTTTTTGGACTACATCGCGACCGGGAAGTTGTCGCCTGAAGTTGTAGCCAGCATCGTCGAAGGCGTGACGAATGGTTGTCGTGAAAATGGTTGCGTGTTGTTGGGCGGCGAGACTGCTGAGATGCCGGGTTTCTACCAGGACGGCGAATACGACATTGCGGGTTTTATTGTCGGTGTAGTTGACCGTGCGAAGATTATCGATGGCAAGACAATCGCGCCCGGAGATGTTTTGCTCGCACTGCCTTCAGCCGGACTACACACCAACGGCTATTCCCTCGCTCGCAAACTCTTTTTCGAAGTCGCTGGTTATCAACCGGACACCCAACTTCCCGAACTCGGAATGACCGCAGGCGAAGCGTTGTTGCTCCCGCACGTCAGTTACCTGCAACCACTCGACGGGCTTTTGGACAAGGGAATTATCAAGGGGCTGGCCCACATCACCGGTGGCGGATTGACCGACAACATTCCGCGCATCCTTCCGGAAGGCACAGCAGTGCAGATCGATCGTGATTCATGGCCTGTTCCCCCGTTGTTTGAGTTATTACGTCGCCTTGGAAACGTCTCGGATAGCGAAATGTATCGCACGTTCAACTGTGGGGTTGGGATGGTGATCGTTTGCTCGTCGACTGAGGCTCAGAATATTGGGACGCATCTGCGTGAGCATGCCGCTGAGTACTACGCGATCGGGAATGTCGTGAGCGGTAATCGCGAGGTGTTCATCTGACCGGTTCCGGCAAAAAGAAAATCGCGATTCTGATCTCGGGTCGTGGATCGAACATGCTTGCGCTGAGTGATGCGATTCGCGCGGGGACGATTCCCGAAGCTGAAATCGCGATCGTTATCAGCGATAAAGCGAGCGCTCGTGGTCTGGAACTCGCGGCCGAGCGGGGAATTGAGACTCGAGCTGTCGAACGTCGCGGCCGCACGCGCGAAGAGCACGAGCAGGAGATCATCTCGGTGCTACGCGAGCGCGAAGTCGAGCTGGTTTGTCTCGCGGGTTTTATGCGTCTTTTGTCGCCGAGTTTTGTAGCGGCATTCAGAGGAAAGATACTGAACATTCACCCGAGTCTGCTGCCCTCATTCCCCGGCCTCGATGCTCAACAGCAGGCTCTCGATCACGGGGTGAAGGTTAGTGGCTGCACGGTCCACCTTGTTGATGAAACGCTTGATGGTGGTCCAATCATCATGCAGCGCACTGTGCCGGTGATTGAGGGGGATACGGTCGAGAGTTTATCGGCGCGCATTCTCGAACAGGAACACCAACTCTACCCCGAAGCCGTAGCGAGAGTTTTAGCGGCGGCCCAATGATTCGGCCTTTTGAAAAGCAGACCACACGGCCTTCGACATTACGGTACGCAAACTACCTTTCTCCATTTGATAGATCGCTTCTGCTGACGTGCCGCCCGGTGAGGTCACCATGTTCCGCAGCTCCGCGGGATGCTTGTGCGACTCTCTCGCAAACAAAACGGATCCGAGCATCGTTTGATGGACCAGTTCCTCCGCTACGTGTCTTGAAAAGCCCATGTGCACTCCGGCATCAATCAACGCTTCCATCACCAGGAAGATATACGTCGGTCCGGTGGCGCTTAACGCTGTGGCCATGTCGATCTGCCGTTCGTTCTCGACTCGCACCGCCTTGCCGAGAGCTTCAAGCATCGCGCAAACCTGATTCTCCTGCGTCTCGTTTACTTCGGGGCTTGCAGTCCACGCAGTGACACCTTCACCGATCTGTGCAGGCGTGTTTGGCATCGTGCGTACTACCGACGCGTGCAACAGCGCCTCGGCAATCGTCTCGATCTTTGCACCTGCCACAATCGAAACAATGAGTTGCTCCTTGACGAGTGATCCTTTCAACTCCTCGAGGACGCGATGCAGCCGTTGCGGTTTCACCGCGAGAACAACGATTGAGCTGTCAGTCACTGCGTCGCGGTTGTGTTCAAACATCTCGATGCCGTATTTCACGTGCATCTCTTCGCGACGCGCCTGGCGCGGATGACTGCCGCTAATCTGTTCCGGACCAACCAGCTTTTTCCGTAACAGCCCGGCAATGATCGCCTCGGCCATCACACCACAACCAATAAATGCCAAACGGCAATTGCTCAACGAATTTGTATCAGCCATAAAACTGAGGATAGCGCACCCTCTGACAGTTGAGCTACTCTATCGTTCGATGACCATTGACGAACAACTTTCATTTCTCGGGAAGGGCACAGTTGAGATCATTCGCGAAACTGAACTGCGTGCGAAGCTCGAGAAATCTGCGGCTACCGGCAAGCCGTTGCGCGTAAAACTCGGCGCCGATCCGACCGCACCGGACATTCACCTCGGCCACACGGTCGTGATCCGCAAACTGCGCGCTTTCCAGGAGTTGGGCCATACTGCGATTTTTCTCATCGGCGACTTCACCGGCATGATCGGCGATCCTTCCGGGAAGAATGCCACGCGGCCACAGCTCACCCGCGAAGAGATCAACGCCAACGCCGAAACTTATAAACAACAGATCTTCAAGTTGCTCGATCCCGAAAAGACTGAGATCGATTTCAACTCACGCTGGATGGACACGCTCGGCTCGGCTGGGTTTCTGCGACTCTCGTCGCATGTAACGGTCAGACAGATTCTCGAACGCGACGACTTTCAACAGCGTCTCGAAGCTAATCGACCGCTGGCGCTGCACGAAGTGATGTATCCGCTGGTGATGGCTTACGATTCCGTTGCCCTCGAAGCGGATGTCGAGCTCGGCGGAACGGACCAGAAGTTTAATTTGTTGATGGGTCGTAACCTGCAAAGAGAGTATGGTCAGGATTCTCAGGTGGCGATGATCACGCCGTTACTCGAAGGAACTGACGGCGTGCAGAAGATGTCGAAGAGTTTAGGTAACTACATCGGCATCAATGAACCACCACAGGAGATCTTCGGCAAGGTGATGTCGATCTCTGACGAGATGATGTGGCGTTACTACGAACTCTGCACGGATCTCTCGGTGCCGGAGATTGCGACGCTGCGTGAAAACACAAATGCCGGTCAGCGTAATCCGCGTGACGTAAAGGTTGACCTCGCGAAACGAATCGTGGCTGACTTTTATTCGGACGCCGAGGCGCAGAAGGCGGAAGATGATTTCAACGCGCGATTTCGTGACAAGCAGGCGCCGGAAGATATGGAAGAGCGTGCCGTTGCGACGGGAAGTTGGAAGCTGCCGCGGCTTCTGGTTGAACTGCAACTGGCGCCTTCGATGGCTGAAGCGCGCCGGCTGATCGAGCAGGGTGGCGTTTCGGTTGATGGAGAACGACGCTCGCAAACTGATACTGAGGTGAATTTGGGAGAGAGAGCGTTGTTGGTTCAAGTTGGGAAGAGACGTTTTGTTCGTGTGAGCGGAAGCTAAAAATCAGGACGCGGATAAACGCGGATTGATTACGGATAAAGATGGCAGCCACGTTAACAAATGAAGAGATCCTGGTAATCGAAACGCCTGAGCGGGTGCCGCTGCACTTCGCGCTGGCGTCGATTGGTAATCGATTTCTGGCAGTGGCGATCGATCATGCGATCCAACTTCTCGTGGGTGGGCTGATTTTTCTCACGTCAGCCATCCTCGCCAGCTTTTCATTTTTCGAACAAGCGCTGTCGAGCGCGCCGAAGTGGGTTTACGCACTCGCGACGATCCTCTTATTCCTCGTTCTCTCCGGTTACTTTGCCTTCTTCGAATGGCTTTGGAGCGGACAAACGCCCGGCAAACGTTGGATGAAGTTAAGAGTGATTCGTGAAGACGGTCGTCCGATCACGTTCTGGGAAGCTTCAGTGCGAAACCTGCTGCGCACGTTTGACATGTTTCCGGTGGGGTTCTACTCAGTCGGATTGATCTCTGTTTTTTCGTCTAACCGCGACCAGCGCATTGGCGACATGGTGGCCGGCACAGTTGTCGTTCGCGAACGTGAGGCGGAAGCGCCGGCGTTCTCGCATCTCTTCACCTCGCCGGTTAGCGATCCGGCGCTGCGTCGATCTTTCAAGCCAGTCGATTTCACTGCCAGTTTGAGTAGTTTGACTGAGTCGGAAATCGAGGTAGTGGAAACTTTTCTACGTCGTCGCTGGGAACTTCCGGACTTTCCCCGCCAGTGGATGGCGTGGCGAGTTTCGATGCCGATTCTTTACAAATTGCGACCCGGCTACGATATCAACTCATTTACCTACGAAGGTTTCCTCGAAGAATTGCTGCACCGCTATCTCCAGGAACATCGATTCACTTCATAGGTCAGTATCCACAGATTACGCAGATTCTTTTTATGAAATCTGCGTAATCTGTGGATAAGGGTCGTAGTTTGCTTAGGCGGTCGAGTCTTTGCTAACCTTCAAGGTTTCGATTGAGACGGAATTTCTTAACAGAGGATGTAACGATGAGTAAGGATGTTTTCATACTGGGTGGTAAACGTACTCCGATGGGTGAATACGTCGGTGTGCTGAAGGACGTATCGGCTATCGATCTCGGCGCAGTGGCGGCGCGAGGCGCACTGGAAGCGACTGGCGTCCAGGCTGATGAAATCGATCACTGTGTAATCGGCAATGCGCTGCAAACATCGGGCGATGCAATCTACGGTGCGCGACACGTCGCACTAAAAGCCGGCGTTCCCTTCGAGCGTCCGGCGTTAACTGTCAACCGACTTTGTGGCAGCGGCATTCAGTCGATCGTGTCCGGCGCACAAATGATTCAACTCGGCGAAGCGCAAACTTGTCTGGTCGGCGGCATGGAATCGATGTCGCAAGCACCGCACGTCATTCGTGGCGCGCGCTCCGGTTTTGCACTCGGACAGGGGAAACTCGAAGACAGTTTGATGGTTGCGTTGCTGGACACTTATTGCAACACGCCCATGGCCGGCACTGCGGAAAATCTCGCGCGTAAGTTTGAGATCTCACGCGAAGAGCAGGACAAGTACGCACTGCGATCGCAACAGGAAGCAAAGCGCGCGAAAGACGCTGGTGTGTTTGCCGAAGAGATCGTTCCGGTGGAAGTTAAGTCGCGTAAAGGATCGGTCCAGGTCAGCGATGACGATCATCTGCGACCCGAAACCACGCTTGAAGGTCTCGCGAAATTGAGACCCGCATTTGCGAAAGATGGATTTGTTACCGCAGGAAACGCCTCGGGAATTGTCGACGGCGCCGCCGCACTCGTGATTGCGGGCGAAGAATTCGTGAAACAAAAAGATCTCAAACCAATGGGCCGGATCGTGAGTTGGGCCTACATGGGGGTCGAACCTGAGATCATGGGAATCGGTCCCGTGCCGGCAACACGACTCGCGCTCGAGAAAGCGGGATTGTCATTGAACGATATGGACCTCATCGAGGTGAATGAAGCGTTCGCGGCGCAGTATCTCGCAGTCGAGAAAGAGTTGGGACTCGATCGCTCGCGCACGAACGTCAACGGCGGCGCCATCGCCCTCGGACATCCGTTAGGCGCAACCGGAACACGTCTGGTTTTGACCGTCTTGCACGAGCTTCACAGACGGGGCGGACGTTACGGATTGGCGACTGCATGTATCGGTGGTGGTCAGGGAATCGCGATGATTGTCGAGCGCGTCTGAAACAGGAAAAACGGGTCGCAAAAAACTGGTCAGACCTATCCTGAAATTCAGATCAAATCCAAATTCTTGTGCGCCTCCGGTGCGGAGGCGTCACTGCTATTTTCGCTTAAGTATTGGCATGAATCACTTTGGTCTCACGAAGTGATTCAAGTCTTTATTCGGCACAGGTTTTGCGACTTTCTGCCGAACGCTAAAAGCCTTCATGGCGTGGCTTCATTCGTCTCAAAATGCGTCAAAAAGATTTAATCGATTCGGTATCGACTTAGACTTGTGCAAGCAAGCTAGGCGTGGTAGAAGTCGCGTCTTGCGTTTGGTTGTTCCGGCCGAGTTCAAGATTCGAAATTAGTCACAAAGATTTAATTACTGGCTGTTAACCTAAATCCTTGCTAATGCGAGCGGGGCGTGATAGAAGAGCGATTCTCGCAAACTAATCGCAATAATCCTACTTATTGATTTGGGTGTTTTCTGGCTAAATGAAAAACACTAGGCCCGGGCCGCGCGGCTGAGGCATTCAACCGTTAACTCATTTTTCGTAAGGAGTTCCCCAGTATGTTGCAAACAGTAAAGCTGTTGTTAGTGAGCTTGCTGGTGGTCGCATTCAGCGCAGTGACTTTTGCGCAGTCGACTACTACCGGCTCCATTGGCGGTGTGGTAACAAACCCCGCTAAAGAGGTGGTGCCAGGCGCCGCCGTTTCCGTCAAGAATCTTGGCACTAATAAGGAAGACTCGGCGACGACCGATGACACCGGACGCTTCAAAGTGGCCAACCTGCAACCGGGTAGTTACTCGGTGACCGTGAACTCATCAGGTTTCAGTCCGATGACCGTCGAAAACGTCACGGTCGAAATCGGACGAGAAACGGGCCTTGAGGTGGCCCTCTCGGTTGGACCCGTGACTGGCACAGTAGACGTCAGTGCTGAAGCACCGGCAATCAACACCTCTCAGCAGGACTTCTCGAGCAACATCAACCAGACGTCAATCAACGAACTGCCAATCAATGGCCGTCGTTGGTCCAACTTCGCGTTGTTGACGCCGGGTGCAGTGCCCGATGGAACGTTTGGATTGATCAGCTTCCGCGGCATCTCGGGTTTGTTGAATAACAACACCATCGATGGTGGCGACAACAACCAGGCGTTCTTCGCTGAAGAGCGTGGCCGAACCCGCATCAGCTATTCGATCAGCCAGGCCGCCATCCGCGAGTTTCAGGTCAACACGTCGAGCTACTCAGCAGAGTACGGACGTTCAGCCGGCGGCGTAGTGAATGCGGTCACCAAGAGTGGTACGAACGACTTTCACGGCAACGGTTTCTACTTCCAGAGAAATAACAAGTGGGGCGCGCGCAATCCGCTCGCCACCAACACTGCGGAAGTAGCGCCGGGCATTTTTGGGCCAGTCGGTATCAAGCCGAAGGACGTGCGTCACCAGTTTGGCGGCACCATCGGTGGCCCAATCGTTAGAGACAAGGCGTTCTTCTTCTTCTCATACGATCAGCAGAGACGCGACTTCCCAGGGTTGGCAAGATTCAGCAGCCCGACGTTCCTGAACTTAACCACGGCGAACAGAAACACACTTATCGCGCGCGGTCTCACCGACACTCAGATTAACGAAACAACCAGCTTCCTGAGGAGCGTTACCGGCGAGGTTACACGCCGCGGTGATCAGTTGCTCTTCCTGCCGAAGGTCGACTGGAACATCAACGACAAGAACACGCTGACGGTGACCTACAATCGCCTGCGTTGGGACTCGCCGAACGGCATCCAGACGCAAGCGACCAACACGCGCGCGCGTGATAATTTCGGCGACGACTTCGTAGACATCGACTGGCTGACAGTCCGCCTTAACTCCACGTTTTCGCCGACTCTGCTTAACGAATTCCGAATGCAGTGGGGTCGTGATAAAGAGACGCAGTTCAGCCAGCCACCGCAGGCAGGCGAACCAACCAACTCCGTCGGCGGCCGTTCACCGCAAACGTTCATTCAGAACGGTCTGACCTTCGGCATTCCGGAATTCCTCGAACGCGTTGCGTTTCCGGATGAGCGTCGTTGGCAGTTTGCTGACACGGTCACGATGACGCACGGTAATCACACCTTGAAGTTTGGCGGCGACATCAACTTCGTCAAAGACGACATCAACAACCTGCGTTTCAGTGGTGGTGAGTTCAACTACACCGGCGCCGGCGTAAATGGACTTGGCGATTTCATCGTCGACTATCAGAACTGGAGATTGAACGGTTCGTTGCGTGCTCTGAGTGCTGCAACGCCGACGACTAATCCGCTCGGACGCTGTTTCACCTCAACCCGCCGTGCCGGTCAGTGCTATGCCGGTAACTTCAATCAGGGTTTGGGTGTGCTGGGTCTGACAATGAAGACCACCGACCTTAACTACTTCATCCAGGACGACTGGCGCGTAACGCCGCGATTCACGCTGAACCTCGGTCTGCGTTACGAATACCAGCTCAATCCGGATCCGATTAACGTCAACTCGGCGTTGCCGCAAACAAACAACAAGGTCGACGATCGCAACAACTTCGGACCGCGAATCGGCTTCGCGTACGATCTCACCGGCGATGGCAAAACCAGTCTTCGTGGTGGTTGGGGTCTGTACTACGGTCGCGTGATCAACTCGACCGTTTACAACGCGCTCATTAACACTGGCGTTGGTGTCGATCGGGCGCAACGACAGGTTACCCTTCAGGCAACCGCGTCTGACGCTCCGATTTATCCAAACCTGTTAGGCGCCGGCGCACTCGTGCCGGGCGCAGTCCAGTACTTCTCGAGCAATTTCCAACTGCCGCAGATTCATCAGGCAGACATAATTGTCGAGCGTGAGATTTCCCGTAATACGGTAGTCTCCGCGTCGTATTTGATGAGCTTCGCGAATTCACTGCCAAACTTCGTCGACACGAACCTGCCGGCACCGGCCGCCAACGTGTCTGTTCCGGTGTTTGGTGGACCGTTCGGCGGTTCCAACTACCTGACCCCGATCTTCGTCGGTCGCACTCAGGCGAACTCGCTTACAACTCCGCGACCGAATCCGAACTTCGCGCAGATCACCGAGATTCGCAGCGACGTGTTTTCGAAATACCACGCGCTCGTGCTGCAGGCGAATCGTCGCTTGACGAATAACTTGCAGTTCCAGACAAACTACACGCTCTCTCGCGCGCAGGATAACGGACAAAGTTCAGTCACGTTTACGAGCAACAATCTTCCCTTCAATGCTTTCGATCAGGGTGCTGAAGATGGATTGTCGGCCTTTGACCGTCGCCACAAGTTCGTCGCGAGCCTTGTCTACAACACTGACTTCCAGATGTTCAAGGATAATGGCTTCGGAAGGGCGATCTTCAACGGTTGGACGATTGCGCCAATCCTGAACGCGTTTTCAGGTGCACGCGTTACCCAGTCAATCAGTGGCACGATCAACCCGGCAGCGTTTGGCTTCACAGGAAACGCCGCTCAAATTACGGCGCTGTGTGGTGCGGGTGGAAACCCGGCCGCGACCCCTTCCTGCACCACCCCAGGTGGTGGCGCGAACGGATCGGGCGGCAGCACTCGTTTCGCCGGACTACCACGTAATGCGTTCAAGCAACCGAAGATTTGGTACGTCGATCTTCGTCTCTCGCGTCGCTTCAAGATTACTGAAGGTACGAGACTCGAGATTCTCGGTGAGGCGTTCAACCTCTTCAACCGCACGCAGTTTACGACCGTGACGAGCACGTTCTACAACTACGCGTCGAACACAACCACTCCGGCCTGTCCGAATGGATTGACCCAGTGCTTGCTGTTCAACGACAACGCTAACACGCCGTTCCTGGGTATTACCGGCGCTGACAGCACGTTGTTCCGTGAACGTCAGATCCAGTTCGCGGCTCGCTTCGAGTTCTAAGAAGAGAGCAACCACAGATTCCACGGATTACACAGATCGACTCTGTGTGATCCGTGGATTTGTTTTATTCAATCTCTCCACCGGCTTCCTGCCAGGCTCGCCAGCCGCCCGCCATCGACCAGACGTTCGTGTATCCCATTTTCTGCAATACATCAGTTGCGAGCGCCGAGCGATAGCCGCCGCCGCAATAGAGAATCAGTTCCGTATCTTTCTCGGGCACGCCGGTCTCAATGTCCCGCTCGATAATGCCTTTACCGAGGTGTGTCGACCCTTTGGCGTGTGCGGCTGCAAATTCATTGTCTTCGCGAACGTCTATTAATTTAGCGCCCCTGTTCTCTTTCAGGCGGGCCTGAGTTTCGGCGACCGAAACCTCTCGAATCCGGCTCTTCGCGTCGTCCACTAACTTTAGAAATCCTTCTGAATGTTTCATGAGTATGATCCTTGTTTTGGCACTCGGACCAGCCAAGTATGCCGGTTTGGTCAAGGCAGTGCCAAACGTTATAATGCCCGGTCTTTTACCGTTTTCATTACCGCTCTGACGAGGGGAAACATAAAAAATTGGCGAACGAACAGTTTGACGTAACGATTATCGGCAGCGGGCCCGGCGGCTATGTGGCAGCCATTCGCGCCGGTCAGTTGGGATTAAAGGCGGCGATTGTTGAAAAGGATAACCGTCTCGGCGGCACTTGTACCCTGCGCGGTTGTATCCCGACGAAGCAGATGTTGCAGTCGGCTCACATTTACGAGCAGATGCAGCACGCGGCTGACTTTGGTGTTCAGGCTTCCGGGATTCAGTTGGCTTTTGCCGACGTCCAGAAAAGAAAAGACAAAGTCGTGCTCAAAAACTCGAAGGGCATCGAGTATTTGATGAAGAAGAACAAGGTGACTGTGTTCAAGGGCACCGGCAAACTCGCGCTTCCCGGCAAAGTTGAAATCACCGACGCCGAAGGAAATAAACAGACCATTGAGACGAAGAACATCATCATCGCCACTGGTTCTGTGGTGCGGCCGATTCCGGGTTTTGAGACAGACGGCCAGCACGTTGTAAACAGCGATCACATTCTCGAATTGAAAGACGTTCCGAAGTCGCTGATCGTGATGGGCTGCGGCGCGGTTGGGGTTGAATTCGCGTCCGTCTATTCACGGTTTGGGGCTGACACGACGATTGTCGAGCTAATGCCGCGGATCGTGCCGTTGGAAGACGAAGAAGTTTCGAAGGAACTCGAACGCAGTTTCCGCAAACGCGGGATCAAGTCGCAGGTGGACACGAAGCTCGAGAAACTCGAAAAGACTGAAACCGGCGTCCGTGTCACAGGTAAAACTTCCAAGGGCGATCCGGTCACGCTCGAAGCGGAGATGTTGCTGGTCGCGGTGGGACGCATGCCTTACACGCAGGGTCTCGGACTCGAAGGCACAAAGATCAAAGTTGAAAAGGGATTTATTCTCGTCGACGAGTATCAGCAGACAGCGGAGAAAGGTGTTTACGCGATTGGCGACGTAGTGCCCACGCCATTGCTGGCCCACCTGGCGTCGAAGGAAGGCATCGTTGCGGTCGAGCATCTGGCCGGGAAAAAAGATGTGCGGCCGATCAATCTGCGGCTCGTGCCGAACTGCACTTACTGCGATCCGGAAGTTGCGTCGGTTGGCCTGACCGAAGCGAAAGCAAAAGAGCAGGGTTATGACGTCAAGGTCGGAAGATTTCCATTCTCGGCTTCAGGTAAGGCGCGCATCATCGGCGAGGAAGAGGGCTTCGTAAAGATCGTCAGTGAGAAGAAGTACGACGAGATCCTGGGCGTGCACATTATTGGACCACACGCGACGGAGCTGATCGCTGAAGCCTGTGTAGCGATGCAGCTTGAGTCAACTGCCGACGAATTAGGCCGCACGATGCACGCGCACCCGACGATTTCCGAAGCAGTGATGGAAGCTGCCGAGGGTGTTCACGATCTCGCGATACATATTTAAGGCAATCCGCAGATTACACAGATGGACCAACCGGAAAACAAACCTGAAAACAACGGCGACCGCGATAAGCGGCGACGCCGACGAGCAGCGCATTCGCGTCATCAAATGCGCATCAGCACCAAGCATGCGCCGCGCAAAGCTGTCGACGGCAAACCGCTGAGTTGCGTTACTGAAACCACTCTCAGCCCCGAGCAGCATCTCGAGCTTTATCGTTATCTCAAGCTCACGCGTCTGGTGGAAGAGCGTTTGGTGAATCTCTACCGGCAGACAAAGGTTGTTGGTGGCGTATTTCGTTCCCTGGGCCAGGAAGCCACGGCTGTGGGAACCGCATACGCGCTGGAGCCACACGACTTCATCACACCCTTAATCCGCGATCTTGGCGCCGTGCTCGTCAAAGGCATCCGTCCGCGCGACATCTTTGCTCAGTACATGGCGAAGGCGTGGGGACCATCCGGCGGCAGAGATCTCAACATTCACTTCGGCGACATGGACAAGGGGTTTATTGGTCCAATCTCGCACCTCGGCGACATGATTCCGGTGATGACGGGAATATTGTTGGGCGGGCGAATGCGAGACAGGAACTTTGTCGGTGTGGCTTACATCGGCGACGGCGGCATGAGCACAGGCGCGTTTCATGAGGGACTGAATTTCGCAGCCGTACAGAAACTGCCTTTGATTGTTGTCGCAGAACACAATCGCTACGCTTACTCGACGCCGACCAGCTTGCAAACCGCCGTAAAAGATCTCGCCGAGAAAGCGGCAGGCTACGGCATTCCTGCGCACATTGTTGACGGCAACGACGTGATCGCCTGTTACGAAGTGATGAAGCACGCGGCAGATTACGCGCGGCGAGGCGGCGGCGCAGTTTTGATTGAAGCGAAGACGTATCGTCGCAAAGGCCACGCTGAGCACGACGATCAGCGTTACGTTGCGGAAGGAGAGATTGAGTGGTGGGAGAAGAATAACGATCCGGTCGATCGTTATGAACACTATCTGCTGGAGTGTAACCACGCGACGAAAGAGAAGCTCGAAGAGATCACGGCGGACGTGGTCCGCGAGATTGACGAGGATTGCGCCTGGGCAGAGTCTTCACCAATGCCCGAGGCCGAGCAGGCGGCGTACGGAGTGTTTGATAACAGCGTCGTCCCGCCGGCGTTCAGACCGAAAGTACTGGAGGGTTGAATGACAGTTAAACCAGCCAATCACAGTTATCGACGACGTACCAACGGTACCTCACTTACCGGAGAAAAAAGAATGGGATATGTGTATGCGGAGATCCAACTCACAAACGAAGATGATTTAGCGTTCCATCGACGCGGATGGGCGGCTGAAAATGAAATACGTCGCGTCACAACCAAAGCACTTGTAGATAGCGCCGCCCACGATCTCATCATCAACCAGGAGACCCAGGAGCGCCTTCAATTGCCGGTATTAGGCACACGGCTTATTAAATTGGCGGATGAATCAATCTTAGAAGTAGAAATTGTTGGGCCGGTTGAGGTTCGCTTTGAAACTCGAGCTACGACTGTGCGAGCACTTATCTTACCCGATACAGAAGAGGTCTTGCTGGGTGCCATTCCATTAGAGGGTCTTGATGTCATCATCGATCCGTTGCGAGAACGACTGTTAGTTAACCCTCCAGAAACCACAAACGCAAAGATCAAACGAGTAGCGTAATTAACGATGTCAACAGCCGTCAAAAAAGAACACAAATCAGCACGCCCGGAACGTGGCGGACCGGCCACCATGGTTGAAGCGATTCGCCAGGGTATCTGGGAAGAGATGGAACGCGATCCAACTGTGTTTGTGATCGGTGAAGACGTCGGCGCTTATGGCGGCGCGTTCAAAGTCACTGACGGATTGCTCGACCAGTTTGGCAAAGAACGGGTGGTCGACACGCCGATTTCGGAAGGCGCCATCGTCGGCGCCGCATGTGGTGCGGCGTTGATGGGCATGCGACCCGTGGCGGAGTTTCAGTTTATCGATTTCATTTCCGCCGGTTTCGATCTGTTGACTAACTACGCGGCGAAGTGTCGCTATCGTTGGGGCGCAGGACTGCCGACAGTGTTTCGTGGTCCATGTGGCTCCGGCGTGCGGTCTGGCCCATTCCATTCACTCAACGCCGAAGCGTTCTTTCTCAACACTGCCGGTTTGAAGATCGTCGAACCATCAACTGCTTACGACGCCAAGGGTCTGATCAAAGCAGCGATTCGCGATCCCGATCCGGTGCTTTATTTCGAACACAAAAAACTCTATCGCCTGCCGCGTCTGCGTGAAGAACTTCCCTCAGACGACTACATTGTCGAAATCGGTAAAGCACGCATCGCCCGCCCCGGACGCGATCTGACGATCATCACTTTCGGCGCCATGGTCCTGACCGCGCTCGATGCCGCGGATGAACTCGAGAAAGAAGGACTGGACGTTGAAATCATCGATCTGAGAACACTCGCGCCACTCGACAAGCAAACGATCCTGGCGAGTGTAAAGAAAACCAGCAAGGCGATCGTGTTGCACGAGGCTTCACGTACTGGAGGCATCGGCGGTGAGATCACGGCGATCATTGCTGAGGAGGCTTTCGAATGGCTCGACGCGCCGGTGATTCGCGTGGCGTCACTTGATACGCCGGTACCGTATTCGCCGCCCCTGGAAGATTATTATTTGCCGCAAATTAAAGACGTGGTCGACGCAGCGCGCAAGCTGGCGGCATATTGAGATGAACACGGAGAAGAGATGAGCACTGAAGTGGTGATGCCGCAAATGGGTGAGTCCATTGCGGAAGGAACGATTACAAAGTGGATGAAGAAGGTTGGAGAACGCGTCGAGCGCGACGAGCCGTTGTTTGAGATCTCCACGGACAAAGTCGATGCAGAGATTCCTTCGCCCGCGGCGGGAACATTAACCGAAGTCAGGTTCAAAGAAGGCGACACGGTTGAAGTCAACACGGTTGTCGCCGTGCTTGATGGTGATCAGGCAGCGGCAGCGGAACCGGCGGCAGCGAAGCCTGCCGAAGAACCAACTGAGAAAGTAGAGCCACCTGCACCCGCACCGGCTCCACCTCCTGCACCGGCGCCACCACCACCGCAACAAGCAGCGCCGCCACCACCACCAGCACCTCCGCGACCGCCAACGCCTATCGTTGTTACTGAAACGAGGAGAGACGGCGATGCTGCCACGGCTGAAGAGCTGCGCCGGACTAAGTCGAGTCCACTCGTACGCAAGATCGCGCAGGAGCATGGCGTCGATATTTCAAAACTCGAAGGCACTGGTCTAAGTGGTCGAGTAACCAAAAACGACATCCTTAGCTTTATCGAATCAGGCACGGGAACAGCCGCCGCCGCACCAACGCAACGCGCCGCAGCGCCGGCTACTGCACCGGCTCAAACACCGGCGCCGGCGTATGAACCCGTCGCACCGCCGCCGCCGAAACCGCAAGTTGGTGATCGTGTCGAGCAGATGAGTGTGATGCGCAAGAAGATCGCCGAGCACATGGTCCTATCACGGCGTACTTCCGCACACGTCACCACTGTTTATGAAATCGATATGACGCGCATCGCTCGTTTGCGTGATCAGCATCGCGACGCTTTCTATCAACGTACCGGAACCAAGCTCACCTTCATGCCTTTTATTTTCGAGGCCGTGAATAAGGGCTTGCGAAAGTTTCCCATCTTCAACGCACAGGTAAACGGCGAGCAGATCATTTACAAGCAGGACATCAATCTCGGGATGGCGGTCGCGCTCGATTGGGGATTGATTGTGCCCGTAATCAAACGTGCGGACGACTTGAGTATTTCGGGTCTCGCGCGTATTGCAAATGACCTTGCCGATCGTGCCCGCACGAAGCAGTTGAAGCCGGACGAAGTGACCGGCGGCACCTTCACTATTACCAATCCCGGTGTCTTTGGCGGCTTGTTCGGAACACCCATCATCAATCAGCCACAGCTCGCAATTCTCGGTGTCGGAAAGATCGAGAAACGGGCAAAAGTGCTGACCTCTCCTGACGGCGACGACTTCATTGGCATCCGCTGGATGGCCTATTTCGCCCTGAGTTTCGACCATCGTGTCATCGATGGAGCTGACGCCGAACGCTTCCTCGCCTTTGTTAAAGAACAGCTTGAATCCGGCGACTTTTCGCTTTAATTTAGGCACAGATTTGACGGATCTGTAACAGATCTGAGCAGATCTGTGTCCATTCTTATTGCGATACAGTGGTGATTCGATGAAGAAAACGAAAGCCTATTGACTTAAACTTGGCGAAGTTCTAAATGATGTCATCCGCAAAATTTAACAGCGGGAGGCGAGGAGCGAGGACTCGCCATTAATAGCTTGAGAAAGACGCGCGTTCAAGAAGCGCGTTAACTAGTTACCAGTTTAAGGAGATAAATCGATGGTATTCACTAAACAGAGATTGTTTACCCCGGCAGTGCTTGCCACTTGCCTATTAGTCTTCTCAGCCTCCCCTATCTTGGCCCAGGATACAACCAGTGCAGCCGGCTCGCGCACCGTCGCCAGCGGCCAGAAGATGAAAATCAAAGGCGTTGTAACTCGGCGTGATGCTGATACGTTCACGGTGCGTGACCTGAATGGCATGGACACGGTTGTTCGTTTGGACGACAGGACCAGCGTGAAGACCAAGGGTGGGTTCCTGCGAGGCGGCACCAACTATGCACAGACCGGTATCCTGCGTGGATTGAACCTCGAAATCGAGGGACGCGGTAATGGTTCAGGTGAACTGCTTGCCGAGAAGATCCGCTTTAACGAAGCTGACATGCGCGTCGCACGTGCAGTTGAATCACGCGCTGCGCCACTCGAAGAGAGAGCCACTGACACCGAAAACAAACTGACCCAAGTGGAAGCGAATGCGCAACGTCTGTCAGGCCAGTTGGAAGAGCTCGCGGCTGTTTCAAACGCAGCCCGCGGCGGTGCGAAGGCCGCACAGGCAACTGCTGATGCAGCCATTTCAGGCGTGAACGCGACCAACGATCGCATCTCGTCTCTCGATGACTATCAGCCGCAGCAGACTGCTGCTGTGAACTTCAAGACCGGCAGCGCCGTGCTTTTACCCGACGGGAAGACAGCGTTGGACGACATCGCCAGCAAGGCGCTGAATGCCAAGGGCTATGTGCTTGAAGTTTCCGGTTATGCCGATTCACGAGGCAGCATTGCTCTTAATCGTGCACTCAGCCAGCGTCGCGCTGATGCAGTGATTCGTTACCTGGTTGAAAATCACAACATTCCGCTCCGTCGCATCATCACTCCGTACGGTTACGGCGAGTTGAATCCGGTTGCGGAAAACGATACGAAGGATGGACGTGCTCAGAATCGTCGCGTCGAGATCAAGCTGCTCGTGAACAAAGGCTTGACCGCTCCAGCGCCGACAATGAACCCGGGCACCTCGGGCTCCGAAAATTAATGTAGGTTGCGCGGAGTTCACTTTGAAGTGCAACTCCGCGCCTCTAACGTGGCACCAAAGAGTCGTGGATCATGCCGTCAGAAAAGCGGTAGGATAGGTAACGCAAGGCCAGCAATCTGGCGGCATGGCGATATTCACTGCCTGACTCGAGGGTGTCAATGATGACTTTGGGGGCTGAAAAAACTTTATGGCCGGTATTCCTGATGGGAGTGCTGGCCATTTTTCTGTCTGTACCAACCGCGCAGGCGCAGAGTACGAAAGACCTGCCGCCGCCTCCGCCAGTCTGGAAACCAAAACCAACTCCGACGCCGAAACCAACTGTTCCGGAAGTGATCGACTCGTCTGATGTAATCAAGACCAGTTCAAACCTGGTGATGGTGCCGGTGTCGGTAACCGATCCAACCGGGCAGGCTGTTCAAGGATTGAAGGTCACTGACTTTCGTTTGGATGAGGAAGGGAAGCAACAGGAGATTACCGGTATCGGCGATCCGGAGCAGGTGCCACTGGCGATTGCGTTGTTGTTTGATATTTCCAGCAGCACCAGTCAAAAAGGATTTTTCGCTTCTCAGCAAAATGCAGCCGCGACATTTTTGAGGCTGGTGATGAAGCCTACTGACCGGGCGGCGATTTTTACGATCACGGGCAAGCCAACGATGGTCCAACCGCTCGCTTCGGCTGAGAAGTCGTCGGCGACGATGTTATCGATTCCAGCGGCGACGACGAGTGTGCCGACAGCGTTCTACGACACTGTTAATGCCGCGGCAAGTTACCTGACAAAGAATGCGCCGAGTAATTTTCGACGCGTGATCGTCGTGCTGTCTGACGGCGACGACAATTTCAGCGATCAGATTCGAGACCAATCGTTGGCAGACTATCGGGCTACCACGGGTGGACAACAATCAGCGCTTGGATCGCGAGCTGGTCTACTGAACGCGCACCAGCGAGCGGTTGCGTCGGTTCAAAAATCTGTTCAGCAGGCAGACGTGATCTTCTACGCGGTGAATCCGGGTGGTCCATCGATCAAGTTGAATCTGATAGCGATGCGAGCCGAGCGAGGCATGGAAGCGATTGCTGAGACTACCGGCGGAACCGCCTTCGTTCCGGATTCTGATAAGGATCTCGAGAGAGTTTTCCGCCAGGTTGCGGCTGAGTTACGCGGGCAATATTTGCTTCAATACTATGGCAACTCCGAAGCGCCGGCGAATCAGTTTAGAAAAATCCAGGTCTCCGTACCCGCACGCGCTGACGTTCGCGTTCGCGCCCGCCAGGGCTACTATCCCAAAAAAGATTAGCCACAAAAAGCACATAACGCACAAAAGGCACAAAAAGGAGTGCGCCTATTTGTGCCTTTTGTTTTTTGTGCCTTTTGTGGCCCTAATCACTTGTTCGCATCAACAGCAACACGTCCGTCAATTTATTGATTACATTTAGCAGCGAGCGGCCGGCCGGATCGAACTGATTTCTTGCGGCTTGCTCCTCAGCAGTGGCTGCTCCGGCTGCGACCCCGGCGAGCTTGATGTAGTAGGGCTGGAGTTCAGGGGTGGCGCGGAAATCGATCTCGAGTTTGTCGAGTGTCTCGCGAAAGCCCTGAATACTATTTCTCACCTGCGTTTTGCTCTGTTGGTTTTGTTGGACGAGGGTAGGCGATGCCTCGTTGCGGCGCGCCGCTTCATCGACGGCCGCAATACCACTCGACACGCCTCCCAGCAGATAAATAAATCTGGTCAGAAACTTGATCTGGTCCGCGACACGAGTGGCACCCTGAGTTCGGACCTGCGCTACTCGCTGTGTTGCTGCCGCCGTCGACGTTGGCTTTTGCCTGCTGGTCGAGCGATTGCGCGTTTGGGAGAAGGCTGTAGAGGGAGATAGAAGTAACAGTGCCAGAAGTGGAAGTGTCAACAAAGTGGTTGCGATGCGTTTCAACGTAGTTTTCTCCTCTGCTGCTGTTCTCGATTCAAACCGCTTTTCTGGGGTGGAGGGTGATTGTACCAGAGACCGACGCGGCTGTTAGAATGACGCACGAAGACCGCCATCGGGTTGCATCAGGCTGATTTTATGAACGTAAGAAGGCTTTTGGTCCAACAGCTTGGGCGTATCGACTATCAATCAGCCCTCGCAAAACAGAAAGAAACCGAATTAGCGGTCAAAACAGGCGTTCAGCCCGATACGCTGCTCCTGCTCGAACACCCGCACACTTTGACGATTGGACGTCGTGGCGACAGCTCATCGGTGTTGCTCAACGAAGAAGAGCTTAAATCGCGCCACGTAACAGTTTTCGAGACTAACCGGGGCGGGAAAGTGACCTATCACGGCCTGGGCCAGGTGGTTGGTTATCCGATCATCAATCTCAGCCCTGACCGCGAAGACGTTCATCGTTACGTACGCGATCTCGAAGAAGTGTTGATTAGGACCATGTCAGATTTCGATATCGAAGCGTTTCGTATCGAGGGGTTGACCGGAGTACATACGCGTCGCGGAAAAGTCGCCGCGATCGGCGTGCACATCGCGCGCTGGGTCACGACGCACGGCTTCGCACTCAACGTAAATACCGATCTCAGTTATTTCAACTTGATAATCGCCTGCGAAGGTGAACCGGTAACTTCAATGGAAGAGTTGCTGGGAACAGAAACCGATCTGAGCGTCGTCGAAGCTCACATCATTGCCAATTTTGCTGACGTGTTTTCTTATCAGTGTCATCCGTGTCTATCCGTGGCCTAAACATGCTGAACATCGATCAAATTTACGAAGCCCGCGAACGAATCAACTCGCGAATTCATCGCACCCCAGTGCTAACTTCACAACAGTTCAATGAGGTCGCGGGCAAGGAAGTTTTCTTCAAGTGTGAAAATTTTCAACGCGCCGGCGCATTCAAGATTCGTGGCGCGACGAACAAAATTCAGTCGCTCACGCCTGCAGAAAAGCAACAGGGCATCGTCGCTTTTTCATCCGGCAATCACGCGCAAGCCGTTGCCCTTGCAGGACGCGAAGCGGGCGTACGTGTGCTCGTCGCCATGCCTGAAGATGCACCCGCGGCAAAAGTCGCCGGCACGCGCGGCTACGGTGCGGAAGTAGTTTTTTACGATCGACACAAGCAAGACCGCGAAGCGTTCGCCCTCGATCTCGCCGAACGCGAGCGATTGATCATGGTCCCACCATACGACGATCCCTTCATTCTGGCGGGACAGGGCACGTGTGGTTTGGAGTTGGTGGAAGAAGTACCTGAACTCGATGCTGTGTTAGCGCCGTGCAGTGGGGGCGGATTGTTCGCGGGAGTCGCGATTGCAGCGAAGGGTTTGAATTCGAAGATCCGCTGTTATCCGGTCGAGCCTGACACTGCTGACGACACGCGACAATCGTTTCTGAAAGGAGAACGCGTTTCCATTCCACCGCCTCCGACTATCGCCGATGGTTTGCGCGTTCAAATACCAGGTCGAATCACATTTCCGATCGTGCAGCAGCTCGCGGACGACGTCCTGACAGTCTCTGACGAAGAAATCATCGAGACACTTCGCTTCATGCTTTTTCGTATGAAGATCCTCGTCGAAACATCCGGTGCGACTGCGGCCGCTGCCGTAATGTTCAAAAAACTTCCGGCGGATGTGAAGCGCGTCGGCGTTGTCCTTTCCGGCGGCAACATCGACCCGGATCTGTTGCAATCCATCATCAATCCGTAAACATCAGCCGCCAAATAATCTCCCCCACCAGAAACGAAGCGAGGTTTGCGACGACGATCACACCCCAGTCGCGCCACTTCGTTTCCTTCCCAAAGGCACCCCAAAACAACAAGCATTCCGCCACCGGCGCGAACACTTCTGCGACGCCAATAAACACTGCCCGCGGTTGATTCACGAACAGCAGCGGCAGGACCAGGACGACAATCGGGTACGTACAAGCCGTCAGCCAGATTCCACTCAACAGACGGCGCTTAACGGGATGATGTGCTGAGAGACCAAGCAGGAGGATCGGAGTTTCGATCGCAATCGTGAGCAGATATCCAAGCGGCAGGAAGCGCCAGAGTTCTAGCGGACTCACCTAGACCATCCTCAACAGGAACGGCGCTTCGGCCAGCACATGCGCGATCGCGACGGTGAAGTAGACATCGCGCGTGGTGGCGTAGTCGATTGAAAAACCAAACCAGAGAGCTGCAACCACGAGCAAGCCAACCACAAAAACAGCAGCTATCAATCGCGGAAAACCTTTCGGATGCCGGGCGACAGGAACAGTCTTCACGTCCCAAAATCTTGACGTCGATCCAATCAACGGCAGGGCCACAATCCAAACGGCGTAGTGCAAAATCTCCAAAAACAAGTGCACTGAAACCAGCATGTGACTCGAAACCTGTGGCAACAGCTCCGCGCCGGAATGCTGTGTGATACGCCAGAAGAGGCCGTTGTTATCTGACAACGAAGAGGTTTGCGACAACTGCCAGATCATACCGGCTAACAGGAATGGCAGTAGACAAAGACAACGCCGATACGCACTCGACCATTCCGGCCGCGTGCGACGAAGATGTCGATCCAAAAACCAAAGCGCAATGAGTGGATGAACGTAGACGATCGCTAGACTGAACAGATCAGGACCAAGCCAGTTCAACGAACAGAGCACCAGTCCCAATGGCATCAACCACGCCCAGTTGGCCCGCGTCTTCTGTTTGCGACGCAACCAGACCAGCGCTCCAATCCAAACGAGCAGGGCTGTGTTCCAACTCGCAATCACGATGGCCCCTGCGTCTTCGTTCCACACCCCCGCGTTGTAAACAATAGGCAGAGCGATATAAACCGCGGTCAAAACACCCAGGCCCGCAAACGCAGTGATAAAGAAGTTGCGAGATCTTCCAAAACGAACCGGCAGTCGCATCAGGAAGTAACGCAACTCGAACCAGTTGTGTGGACCAGCAAACAGAAAGAGCGTGACGATCGACACCGTTAGCGGCAGCCAGCTCGCAAACGCCGCCGCGGCGATCGTGCACAGCACGACCATCGCGACGAACACTTTCGCGCCCGGCACGGTCTTCGTACTGGTCCAGCTACTTAGCTCAACTGCGCTTTGCACTTATTCGTCGCCTGAATTGTTCTGTTTCTTCAGCGGAATGATGAGACGCATTCGTCCGGAGAGCTGGTCGTCGGGAACGACCTCGACGTCAACGCCGCCGACAGTCGGCTCGCCCTTTAACAGCGCTTGCGGCAGGTTTCGCCAACGATACGATCCCGGCGGTCCGGCGTTACCGCGGGTGATGATTGCGGCTGCGCCGAGTACGACTGCGACCAGCACGATGGCGCCGAGAACTTTTTGAGTTCGGCCAAACGACGAGGAACGAGCCAGAAAAACTCCCGCCATCGAAACGCCAAGAAACATTAGCAACCCGGCGATGATCGTTCGTGGCCCACTCAGCGCGATCCCCCCGGCGACGGTCGTAATTCCGGGATGTCCCTCGAGCGACGCGCGGAAGTTTTGCAATTGCGATTGTGGAATCTGCAACCGTGCCTCATAGGCTTTGGGATCGGTCGTGATTTCAAGGCCCGTATGCAAAATGTAATTGGGCGTCGGCGCCGGCTGAGCGGCGTTCTGATTTGCGGGTTTAACCGGAGGCCTCAGGTCGGCATTGACGAGGACGGCACTGAAGAGAACGAAGCAACTGGCAAATAGAAGGACTTTCACAGGATTCTCCTTTTCAACGGCTTCGAGCGCCGCTCAGCTTATACCTTTGACTCCGGCCAAACAAGAAATTCATCCGTCTTTTCCGCGTTTATCTGTGGCCCGTTTCACTCTGCGCGCCAAACGACGTAAAATCCCTCCAGAGGTAATCAATTGGCCCGCGAACTCCGTGTAATCAGCAACAATCAGAAAGTCCGTCAACCAAAGCCAGAATGGCTGCGCATCCGTCTCGGCGACCCGGCCAATCAAAACCAGGTCCTGGAACTGATCGAAGGTCTGAACCTGCACACCGTCTGTCAGGAAGCGCGCTGTCCCAACATTTTTGAGTGCTGGTCGGATCGCACGGCGACTTTCATGCTTGGCGGCGATATCTGCACTCGTCATTGCGGATTTTGCGCGGTCGGCAAAGGCCAGCCGGGCAGTCTTGACCCGGAAGAGCCGCGGCACGTGGCAGAAGCAGTCGGCCATCTGAATCTCGCTCACGCCGTGATCACGTCAGTAAACCGCGACGATCTGCCGGACGGCGGCGCCGCTCACTGGGCCGAGACGATTCGACAAGTCCGGGCCCGCAATTCTGAATGCAAGATCGAAGTCTTGATTCCTGATTTCAACGGCGACGAAGCCGCACTCAACACAGTCCTCGACGCCCAACCCGACGTGCTCAATCACAATACCGAAACGATCGCGCGTCTTTATCGACGCGTCAGACCGGACGCGGTTTACCAGCAGTCATTGACGCTCCTTCAGCGTGCCGCCGCTCGTCGCGATCGCGAAAACCGCGGCATGTTGACCAAGAGCGGCATCATGGTTGGCCTCGGTGAAACATTCGATGAAGTGGTGGAACTCATGCGCGACCTGCGTTCGGTTTCATGTGACATCATGACCATCGGTCAGTATCTCCAGCCACATGCGCGTCGCCTGCCGGTTGAGCGTTATGTCACTCCGGACGAGTTTGCGAAGTGGCGTGAGATCGGAATGTCACTCGGCTTTCATCACGTCGAATCGAGTCCGCTCACGCGTTCCTCCTATCACGCCCGCGAACAAGCCGCGAAATGAAAGCTACCATTTTCAAACAGCACGGCGGACCGGAAGTGCTCGAGTACACGGACGTCCCTGACCCCGTGATTCGTGCAAATGAAGTGCTGGTCGAAGTCAAAGCTTGTGCGTTGAACCATCTCGACATTTTTGTCCGCAACGGATTACCGGGAATTGAGATACCGTTGCCGCACATTCTCGGTGACGACGTTTCCGGTGTCGTGCGCGAGGTTGGCGAGTTGGTTAGCTGGGTCAAACCGGGCGATGAAGTGATGGTCAGCCCGGGTGTCTCGTGCGGGCACTGCGAAGCGTGTCTCAGCGGCCAGGACAATCTCTGTCGCGAGTACGACATGATCGGATACAGACGCAACGGCGGTTATGCCGAATTGGTTGCCGTTCCGGGAGTAAACATCATTCCCAAGCCGGCGGAGTTGAGTTGGGAAGAAGCGGCGGCACTGCCGCTTGTGACGGTGACGGCCTGGCACATGCTCGTGACGCGTGCCGACGTGCAACCGGGTGAAGACGTGTTGGTCCACGCGGCGGGCAGCGGGGTTGGTTCAATCGCGATTCAGATTGCGAAACTGCGTGGCGCGCGTGTGATCACGACTGCGAGTTCCGACGAGAAGCTCGCAAAAGCACGCGAGCTCGGAGCTGACGAAACGATCAACTACTCTCGCGACGACTGGCCGAAGGAAGTCAAGCGACTGACCGGACGCCGCGGCGTTGACGTCGTGGTGGAACACACCGGCGCTGCAACCTGGCCAGGCTCGATCAGCTCACTTAAGAATAACGGTCGCCTCGTGACTTGCGGAGCCACGAGTGGTTTCGATGCGCGCACAGATCTGCGCCAGGTTTTCTTTCGTCATTTGACTCTGCTCGGATCGTTTATGGGTTCAAAAGCTGAATTGCTCGAAGCGATGAAGTTTGTGGCCCAGGGAAAGATTCGTGGAATTGTGGATCGGGTTTTTCCTCTGAATGAGGCACGGCAAGCGCATGAGTTGATGGAAAACCGGGGTCAGTTCGGAAAAGTCGTTTTACATCCGTAAAATCCGCGTCCTATTTGTTCGAATAATCCTCCGTTACAAATCTTTTCTTCAGCATATCCAGATTTCCCTCTTCGAGATTGAAGTTCGTCCCGGCGATTACTTTTTTCCCTTCATCAGTCGTCACCCAATCAACCACTTGCGGTGCGTTGGTCCTGAGATAAACGCTGTCGTCGGGCTGAAGTGGTTTGCCGTCTTTTCTCGAGAAGACCCAAACGTAAGTATATTGACCGTTGCGAATGTATTGGAGATCTTTTTCAAAGCCAGACAGTGGTGTTGCCGTTGAGGTTGGGGAGACGGATGTGTTCGTATTGGTATTCGCCGGAAGGCTCCCGGCGCACGACGCGATCAGCAAAACAAGTATCAGCAATACAACGATTTTCATGGCACTCCTAAAGAGTTGTCATCAATCTTTTCATCTCTAATGTACATGATCGTACATTGAGTGTCTTCGTAAACGATATCAAACCATCCGCTGGCCCGAGCCAGTTCAAAAAAGTCGTGATGAGTATTATCTGAAAAGACGTAACGAGCGCCAAATCGTTCGCGAATCAGTGGTCCAGGATCCTCTTCTTTGCCGAGTGTGATGCGATCGTAAAGACGCGATAGCTCCGGATCCTTGTCGTATAGATAGCTCGGATCGAGACCCGAAACGTAGTAATGCGTGGAGTCGAAATAAAATAATCGTGGAAAGTCGTCCCAATCCGTGTTGAAGACAACTTGACCGGCCGGCACATTCGTTCGCATCCAGTCGGCGCCGTTACGGTAATGAGTGTGAGCTTCGCTCTGTCCGATTTCCTTGATCGTCGCTTGCAGGTTGAAAAAGAGAATCACACTCAACGCGGCCGCAATTGCGCAAGCAATGATCGCGCGAACCACATCACGGCGGTCGCTTTCGGGTGCTACCTCCGCGGGCACACCCTCGCGGTCAAGAAACGGTTTCAACTCCTCGAGAATATCGGCCGGCAATCGCGTTAGATACGGACGAAATCCTGCGAGCCAGGGCTGTAATGAGAAGCCCGCGAACAGAATCGCAAACGGCGGCCAATACTCCGCAATTCGCTTCCAACGCGCGGTCATGATCATCAACGCAGTGGAAAAGAGCAGGAAGAAGATTGGGTGCTGAGCGCGACGGCGTTCGGTAGGTTCAAACGCAATGTAACCGACCAGCATCGCGATACATGCGACCGCGGAATTCCCTAAGAATTCCCACGAGTCGTACGGGTACCACTCCGAACCAACTTTCGTGTCGAAGTCGGACGCGGTCAACTTGATCTGAAGGTGTTCGAAGAGCAGTTGCAGGTTGTGTGGAAAATAGGGATTGATAACTAGGCCCGCGGCACATCCAATCAGCACGTAAACCAACGGACGCCATTCAAACCGATGCTCAGTTATCACGATGGCGATTACCCAGAACACCGTGGCCATAACCAGGAGCAGAAACAGGTCGTACGTCCACGTGAAGACTAGCGCAACGATCAGGAGCGGCCAGTATTTTCGTTTGAAAAACAGGTGGATCGCGATGACGAGGAAAATGATCGCGAAAGGGGGCGCCTTGGCCATGTTCATGCGAAACAGAAACGGCGCCGAACAGGAGAGCAGCGCGATTAGCCACACGAGGGCGTAGCGGACGCGGTAACGAATCAACAGCCAGTAACACGAGAAGACCGCGAGGCCGCCGAAAAGTGCCGAAGCAATCTTAGCTCCCAGTCGTGGATCTGAAAACTCCGCAAACGGAATCTGAAAAATGTGAAACAACAGATGATGGTCTACATAGTCTTTCGGATTCAGCGTCGTGAGTGGAAGCCACGGAAATGCCGGTGGAAAATGACCACTCTTCATCCCCTCCCAAAGCGTTCGGGTCCACTTGATGTGGTAATAGCCATCGAAGTCGCCGCAGCAGATCGCGGACGTCGACCACTGAAGCTGCCAGAAGATCAGGCCAATAGCGATGGCGCCGAGTAAAAGTTGGAAGATTCTGATGAACTGCTCTGACTGTAGTCGGGAAAGTATGCCGGAGGGGGTCGTCATCAATCGTTCAACTGGTTCTTTTGGGTAAGCTCACAGTTGTTCGATCAGATCGAGTAAGGCTCGCGGATCGATCGGCTTGGTCATGTGAGCATTGAAACCTGCTTTGGCTGAGCGTTCCTTGTCGTCGAACATGGAATAGCCAGTGACGGCCACCATCGGAACAGTCTCGTAACCAGGCAGCATCCTCACTTCTCGGGCCAATTGGTAACCGTTCATCTCGGGCATGCCTATATCGGAAATTATCACATCAAACTGGCGTTCACGGGCTGCTTTGAGAGCTGCCGGAGCTGAAGCAGCAGTGATTACTGAATAACCGGCGTGAGTCAACACCACCGCAAGCATCTCGGTAACATCCGCCACGTCGTCAACAACGAGAGCCGTGCGACGTTCGCGAGGTTCGCGTCGTAGCACATCCGCATCCGGCGCCAATTCGTTTGAATGATTCGATTGGTTTGGCAAAAACTGACTGAGGATATAGTGGAGCGAGGGCTGAAAATCGGCACAAACGCGCGATGAGTAATAATCTCGCATCGAGGCAGCCTTTCCGCAGTTTTAAGCCAGACCGCGTGTGGTGTGGAGAGCAAGTTTACTGTAGCCGAAACAGCGAATGGTGTCCACAGATTACACAGATGTGATTGATCAATCTGCGGAATCTGTGGATAAGAAAAACATCGTGGACAGTCTCAAATTATTTTGTTACGTTGAGCCAAACTCAAAAATTTAAAAGGAGCGAACGCGATGGCAGCCAAAAAAGGAACCAAGAAGTCCAGAGGCGCGCGCAAAGGAGCCGGCAAGGGGACCAAGAAGAGCGCGTCAAAATCAAAGTCCAAAGGTGGCGCAAAGAAAGCAGTGAAGGCGGTAAAGAAGTCGACGAAGAAGGCGGCAAAGAAAGCTAGCAAGAGCACGAAGAAAGCAGCGAAGAAGTCGACCAAGTCCACAAAGAAAGCGGCCAAGAAGACGACGAAGAAAGCCGCCAAAAAGAGTACAAAGAAAACATCCAAAAAATCAGCAGCAGTAGCTCCACCGTCGCCTGAAGCGGCGCAGTCGGACGTGCCGGATAACATGCTGTCCGGCGGAGCATCCGGAGAAGAAGGCGCTGGTATCGAATCAGACGCTGCGAGCGAAGAGGGTAGCTAGCAAGAACGACGGATTATTGGATTTTGCTTGATGTATCCAGCCGGCAATCTTTTTATCCCTGTAGCGCACGGCCAGTTGGAAGCAATTCTGAAAGAGCCTCGCCAAGGTTCTCCCAAAGGTGTGGCGCTGGTTTTACATCCCCATCCACTCGGCGGCGGCACGATACACAATAAGGTTGTGTTTCGTGCCGCTGCTGCTTTGAACGATGCTGGGCTCACCGTTCTGAGGATCAACTTTCGCGGAGTGGGACAGAGCACCGGTGTCCACGACGAGGGACGCGGAGAACAGGACGACGCTCGCGCCGGTCTCGACTACCTTTCACAGTATTACCCCGATCAACGGATAACATTGTGCGGTTTTTCCTTCGGCTCGCGGGTCGGTCTGGAAGTCGGAATTCACGACCCGCGCGTGTCGTTCCTGATCGGCATCGGTACGCCGCTTCGGATGTACGACTTCAGTTTTCTGGAGCGTTGTCGAAAACCTCTGCTTCTGGTCCACGGTGAAAAGGACGAGTACGGCGATGTGGATCAATTACGCAAAGTCGTCACGGATCTCGAAAAGAACACGCCCGTGAGCCTGGTTGTAATTCCCGGAGCCGGACATTTTCTCGACGATGGCCTCGACGAACTCAAGCGCGCGATTACAGACTGGACCACAGAACAGTACGAATAAGATCCGCGTCTTCAAATCCGCGTAGATCCGCGGCTAATCTTTGTCGGAACTGATACTGATAAATCCCGATCCGGACGGTTTCTTATCTCTGAGCCGAAACCTTACGAATGTGAATCCAACTGCAAAGACAATCGCGGCAGCAACTCCACCGAATAATAACTTTCCGAGATCGTCAAAGTTTGCGTTTGTTTCCTGAAGGAAGCTGATCACGAACAACACGTTGATAAATAGTGGAAAGAGAATCATCGTCTCACGACCTTTCTGCAAGTTCGTCTCGATGGGGAGTGCGAGGTTAGACACCGTTGTCCGATTGTTTGTTCCTCGTTAGGATAGCTGCATGAACGACTACACCGACCCGGCG
The DNA here is from genome assembly GCA_035694465.1 of Pyrinomonadaceae bacterium. GTDB lineage: Bacteria > Acidobacteriota > Blastocatellia > Pyrinomonadales > Pyrinomonadaceae > PSRF01. Next base: position 124,093 of record DASSFI010000078.1, read on the forward strand.
ATTCGCATCACTCTCTTGCCGCGCGACACTAATTCACGCGGAACGATTTTTGGCGGCGTTATTCTGAGCTACATCGACACGGCAGGAGCGATCGAAGCCCATCGTCACACGCAGATGGAACGCTTCGTGACGGTGGCGATGAAGGAAGTTATCTTTCACAAACCAGTGTTCGTCGGTGATCTGGTGAGTTTCTACTGCGAGACGGTGCGGGTTGGCAAAACCTCAATAACTGTTCGTGTGATCGTGGAAGTGGAACGATTGGGGAAGAAAGAACGCGTGCGTGTGACTGAAGCTGAGGTGATCTACGTTGCTGTCGACGAACACGGCGACAAAATGCCGATCCACGTTTAGCCACAAAAAGGCACAAAAAGCACAAGAAGGAAGGGTTTCTCATTAAGTGCCTTTTGTGCTTTTTTGTGGCTAATTCAATCTTGCTTGCATGCGTCTTAGCGCCACTGCTGCCTCAGTAAAGTCCGGTTTCTGTTCAAGCGCTAATCCATAATGCCGCGCGGCTTCGAGAAAGCGCCGGCGCGTCTCATAAACACGACCCAGATTGAAATGCGGAAATGCGTACGACTCATAGCGCGGCGCTAAGAGCGCGCGTTTGAACCAACGCACCGAGCCGTAAGGATCGCCCTTCGCGAGCAAGTAACTCCCAATGTCGTTGTAAGGATTGCCGAGCGTTTCGTCAACACGAATCGCTTCCAGACACTCTTCAATCGCCTCGTCGTAACGTTTTTGAAAACTGTAAACCCAACCTAGAAATGTGTGCGCTTCGGCAGTCGGATAGGTCTCGATCGAACGTTGATAAAGCTCGATCGCACGCTCGTACTCGTTTGCAAGCTGCGCCTCGTAAGCCTCATGAAAAAGCTGATTAGCTTCGAAACGTTTCGCTTCTGCTACGTCGTCGTAAAATTCCATCTTAAACCAACGTGACTAGTTACATTGTGTGCCTGACTTCTGCACTACGTCCAGACGTTTGATGCGTCCTTCAACTTTCGGCGCAATGGGCACGCGGCCGATGGCCTTTTTCACTGTGTCGACATCGGTCGGCGCGCGTTCGGGTGGAATGACGACAGTTGCGCCCTTGAACATTGAATACCCATCACCGCCATCGAGTCCGATAAATGTCGTCGTCGTCAACGTGTACTTCTTCGCATCGTCGAGTGGCAGATTGTTTACCGTGACATCGACCAGCCTCGATCCAGAGGGACGACTCGCGTCGAAAGAAAACTTGATACCGGAAACTTGCGGGAAACCTCCCGGTTGCGAATCTTCAGCACTACGACTCACGCCGTGTTCGAGCGCCGCGCGCAACGTTGCGCCCGTCACTTCCAGCTTAACGAGTTTATTTTTGAATGGCATGATCGATAGCAGATCTCTTTGTGTGAGCCGGCCCGGGCCGAGAATGCCGTCAGCGCGAATCGAGCCTCCGTTCATGAATCCAATATCGGCGGCAGTGGCTTTACGAAAAGCGTCGGTAATGAAGTTGCCGACATTCGTTTCCTTCGTGCGATTCTCCGCACTGCGGGCATCGAGCGCCACTTTCGTTGTTCCGATTGGCTTTGCAAGTTCAGTCAGGACTCCGGCGTATTTTTTGTAAATTGCCGCGAACTCAGGAGCTTCCTTTGTCTTGCTGTCGACTGGAATAACCTTCCAATCGATGCTGTCGAGTTCTCCGGAAGGCAAAATGTTCAGATCGATCTGGCCCAGCTCACGCGCATCGGAAGTCATCTTGAAAATCGGCGCCACGCCGGCATGCGACTCGAGCAGCGTGTGTTCGTGACCGCCGATGATAACGTTGACACCCGAACAACGCGCGACTTCCTTGTCTTCTCGCATCGACAAATGCGTCAACGCGATCACGACTTTCACGCCCTGGCCGTGCAGTTCCGACACGACTTCTTTGGCAGTGTCACATGGATTACGAAACTCAATGTTCGGACCCGGCTTCGACGTAATCTTTGTTTCCGGCAAGACGAGGCCGAAGAGTCCGACTTTAACACCGCCAAACTCACGCACCACAAAACGCTTCGCGCCACCGAAAGGCTCATTTGTGCGGGTGTCGATAACATTTGCCGCAATCCACGAAAACTTCGACTCTTTGACTCTTTCCTGCAACACGTCTGGTCCAAAGTCGAACTCGTGATTTCCATAAGTCGCGTAATCGAGTCCAATCGCGTTCCAGGCCTCGATCATCTGTGCGCCCTTGTAAGTGATCGACTCAACTGAAGGCGAAATCGTGTCGCCGGCCATCATGAACAACGTGTTCGGATTTTTCTCGCGAATCGATTTTGTCAGCGTCAGCACGCGCCCCAGTCCGCCGCTCTTTCCCCCGTCGACCGGAGCAAACTGGTAGACGTCGTTGACCTGGAGCAAAGTGACTTTGATGTTGCACTGGGGCTTTTCCTGTGCGGCAATGGAAAAGATCCCCATGATGAAGAGGACCAAAGCCAGCGCCGAGCGGCGCGGAGACATCAGATGGGGGTTCATGTTGCTCTCCTCGAATATGAGTTTGAGGGTGAATTATACTCGGGGTAGTCGATGCCGGATAGAGAGACATTTTTCATAACGGGTTTTCCCGGGTTTATAGCGAACCGATTGCTGGAGCGTCTGGCGCGGAAGGATTGCGATTTTATTCTGCTGGCTCAGCCGTCGCTGGCCGCGCGTGCGTACGAAGAGATCGATCGCATTGCGTCGCTCGCGGGACGAAGTATTGCCGACTTTCAAATCGTGGAAGGCGACATCGCCGAGCCGCAGCTTGCTTTGAGCGGGCCGGAGTTGGAACTGATCCGACAACAAACAACCCGCGTCTTTCATCTCGCCGCAGTTTACGATCTCGCCGTTCCCGAAGATGTCGCCATGCGTGTGAACGTCGGCGGCACGCGCAATGTGGTTGAACTGGCGCGTTCGTTGCCGCACCTGAAACAGTTTCATCACGTCTCGACTTGTTACGTCGCCGGGAAACGCGAAGGTGCGATTCTCGAAACGGAGCTGCGTCACGAGGCGGGTTATCGGAACTTTTACGAGGAGTCGAAATATCTCGCGGAGGTGGAGGTTGACTCAGCGAAAGGGGAGCTGCCGGTTACGATTCATCGGCCTTCGGTTGTTTGTGGTGATTCGCAAACGGGAGAAACGGGGAAGTACGACGGAGTCTATTATCTGATCCATTATCTGCTGAAGTGGCCGAGCATGCTTTCGCTGATCAATATCGGCAATCATAAAGTCAGTCTGAATCTGGTTCCGGTCAATTTCGTGGTTGATGCGATGGCGGCGCTCGCTTTTGATGAGCGCGCGATTGGTAAGACGTTGCAACTGGCTGATCCGGCGCCACTGTCGACGAATCAGTTGTTCAATTCAATCGCCGGCTCAATCGACGGTCACAGATCAAAGATTACTGCTCCGGCGAAGTGGGTTCGGTTCTTTCTGATGCTACCGCCGTCACCGCGGATCACGGGTCTGCCACATCACGCTGTGCCTTACTTCTTTGTGCGACAACTCTATGACACCACACAGGCTCAGGAATTACTTGCTACTCACGGCATTCGCTGTCCACCTTTTGAAAGCTACGTCGACCGCATCATCGACTTCACGAGGCGACACCCGATTATTAGCCGCGGATGAACGCAGATAAACGCAGATCCGCGTAAACCCGCGTTTATCCGCGGTTGACAAATCTCTAATTTAGAATTAGTCTAAGTCTATCTTGAAGACAGCCAAGCAAAAACCAAAGCTGACGCCGCAGCGAGAGGCGGTTTATCAGGTCATCCAGGAGCGCGATGACCACCCGACTGCCGGTGATATTTTTGAGGCGGCGCGGCAACGGCTGCCCGGTATCAGCTACGCAACGGTTTATAACTCGTTGCGGTACCTGAAAGATGCCGGTTTGGTTTACGAGATAAATTTTGGAGACAGCGCCAGCCGCTACGATCGGGAAACCGATCGCCACGATCATGCGATCTGTAACGACTGCGGGAAGCTGGTCGACTTCGATCTGCCTGACGCGGCGAAACTCATGCAGGCAGCGGCGCGGAAATCACGGTTCAAGGCGGATTCGGTTCACTTAACGTTGCGAGGACGTTGTCCGGATTGTTGTGCAGGCAGCTCGGAATACGTGAAGCCGAAATAGTCATTAGACAGATTAACAAGATAAAGCAATTTCAAATTACTTGGAGGATACATGTCAGCAACAGCAGTAGCAGCAGAGAAGGCGATGGTCGGCCAGCCGGCGCCGGATTTCGAAATGGCCTCAACGAAGAATATGGAGAAGCTCAACGAGCCGGTAAAGCTTGCCGATTATCGCGGTAAGTGGCTGGTGATGGTTTTCTATCCGTTGGATTTCACCTTTGTTTGCCCGACCGAATTGACGACGTTCAGCGATCGTTACCAGGATTTTGTTGACATCGGCGCCGACATCATCGGTATTTCTACTGACTCCGTTTATTCGCACCGCGCCTGGATAAACACATCGCGCGACAAGGGCGGAGTGGAAGGTTTGAAATACCCGCTGGCAGCGGATGCCACTAAAGAAGTTGCGAGAGACTACGGCGTTTTGATCGAGAACCGCGGTATCGCACTGCGTGGTCTGTTTGTGATCGATCCGGAAGGCATTCTTCGTTACAAAGTCGTACACGATCTAAACGTTGGTCGTTCGGCTGAAGAAACGCTGCGCGTGATTCAGGCATTGCAGACCGGCGGTTTGTGCCAGGCTGAATGGAAGCCCGGCCAGAAGACACTCAACAGCTAATTCAAGTATCCACAGATTACACAGATTAAATTCTGCGTAATCTGTGGATAGGTTTTAACGGGAAAATAAAAATGGCGATGAAAATTGGAACACAGTTGCCCGGGTTTGAAGGCGCAACGGAATGGTTTGGCGGCACTCAGGCTCATGTTGAGTCAGAGGTCGCGGGCCATCCGACGCTCGTTCATTTCTGGTCGGCGAGCTGCGGGATCTGCAAAGACAACCTGCCGCGTGTTGGGCAATGGCGTGATGAAAGAAAAGACCAGGGACTGCGCGTGATCGGCATTCACATGCCGCGCTACGAGACTGATACAGACGTCGAAGCGGTGCGTGAGTTGATTAGTAAGTATGGAATCAGCGAGCCGGTGGCAGTCGACAACGAACACAAATTAAAAGACGCATTTCAGAACGATCAAGGGTTTGTGCCCGCGTACTATTTGTTTGACGCTCAGGGGAAATTGAGAATTTTCGCCGCGGGCGAACGCGGATTGGATATCGTCAAGACAGCGTTGGATCGGGTCACCGGCCAACTGGGACAAGTAGGCTGAACAGGATTGCGAGGATGAACACGAACCTTTCGTGTTCATCCTGTTATTCCTTGTAACAGCTTGACCCCTAAATAAATACTCACTGCGGCACTCGCGATCGCCAGCGCCGTCAAGCCAACAATAATTCCACCAACAAAAATCCAATCACCCATTCGCGCTGAACGCGCTTCTGCCGCTGAGACAGTCGCACGCTTGCGCAGCAGGTCCACGTTCATGTGATTCGACTTCCACCACGCGTCAGCAAGATCGCCGACGACCGGAAGCGACCCGACAACGTAGTCGATGGCGATATTGAAAGCCATCCGCAACAACGTGATCTTGGGAACACGATAACGGACTGCGGAAACGAGGATGTAAAACGAGACGAGCGAAGTGGCAGTATCGCCAAAACCGGGAATCAGACCTACCAGAGCGTCGAGCCCAAAGCGCCAGCCAATCACCGGCACACGGAACAAATCGTCCATCAGCCAGCTCAGACGTTCCAGACTCTTGTCTACGTGGCTTTCAGAGTTTCGTTCGAGAGCGATCTCATCGAACTTAAACCTGTTCATCTTCAACGAATGCGGGTTACTTGTCGCCAAAAAAATCCTCCCACTTTAGCAAGTGCGTTGAATGCATTCTTATCACCGGACTTTTGGGGAGTTTGTTTAGTGGTGATACCCAGGGTTGCGGCTAGCTCCGAATCAGGAGACGCAATATCTTCGTCACCACGCTTCGCCGTCAGCCAGCGGGTAAATGTACGTCCAATCATTCGCCTTTGTTCAACCGGAGCTTCGGCGACGAGGGCAATGCGCAGGTCTTCGAGTTGTGCAATCTCGTAAAGGTTGGCCTGGTAGTAATTCCGGAGCGCCGCGAAGATCTTGTCTTCCCCAAGCGTTTTTTCCAGATCTACAAACATCAGCGCGCCCTTGGCACTGACGATGGCAGCGTACTGGAAGGTGTTGCGATAGTCTCGTGACGGACGATTGGCGTCCATGTCGTCGCCGCCAAAGGTGCGGTAAAGACGATAAACACCGCGCACCTGGTCGTTGAGGACAGCGGCAGCGCGCTCCTCACCGTAAGTCTTTTTGTAGTAAACGAGCGCCGACCAGCACGACAGCGCCTCATCCAACAGCGGCTCGCGCGCCGGATCGTTGCCCACGGCAGCACCCCACCACTGATGCGCTACCAGATGAGCGACAGCCCATTCCAGACTCTCCTCTACCGACGGTCTCTGCTCGCGAATAATCTCCGGCAGATTGCGCACGGCAGGCGAGTCGAAGTCGACATAGAAAGCACTCGCGATGATATTGAACGCGGAAAACTCGCAACTGCCGAGACCGGCGACGAGTGGCGCTTCGGCGATTGTGATCTGCTTGAAGGGAAGTGGTCCAAACAGCGAGGTAAACACTCGGAGTGAGTTAGCGGCAACGACGAGAGCGCGTTTCCCGACGCGCTCGTGATCTGCCTGATAGATCGAGCGGATGTTCACGCCGTTGACTTCCGTATGTTCACTCTTCAGCCCGCGTCCGACGAGGATCGCAAAATCGCGCAGGGTGCTGCCGGTGAATGTCTGTCCGGTTTTATCGTTCCTGGGACCAGTTTCGACACCGGAAGTAAAAACGTCGACGCCCTGATTCGTCGCGACAGTTACTTCGTAATCGGCTGCTTCGTTGAAAACAAAGTCTCCCACAGAAGCTTCGAGCTTTCGTCGCCAGTCGTCACCATCGTGCACTGCCAACACGGGATACGCAGAACCGAGCAGCATCACACCGCGGCAACTGAAATTGATGTCGCGCGCGCGACGCATTTCGCGCTCACTGCGTAGCGCGGCGCTCACTTGTTTTACGACGTGAGTCGTCAAACTCGTTTCATCGCGATCGATCTCCGGCACCGAGCCTTTGAATTTGATGACGATTTCAGCGGAATCTTCGGGAGCCACTTGTTCGCGCAGGTTGACACGCAGCGTGGTGCCCTGATCATCGAGTGACGAGAAGAGCGCAGAATCATCAACGCCGGAACGAACCTCGAGAATGTCGATGCGTGGCTCGTCTGCGTCTGGTGTTGCGCCCGCGCCTGGCGACGGCTGCTCGACCGTGCGCAGGTTGGGATAGAGATGAAAGTAGACGATGGAGCTCGGTTTCTCACCGCGATTGACCCAGCGAACTCTCTCGACGCCTGTGTACGTGAGTTTATCGAAATCAATCTTCAGCTCGATCTTGTAGGAATGCTTATCTAGCGGCGACGTTTGGCCGTTGATTTCCTGATAAGAGGCCGCGATACAGACACTCACCAGAACGCAAAGCATCAATAAATCGCCGGGCGTACTGTTTATGTGTCTTCTGTACATCTTGGTGGCTTAACCTCTTTTTCGTGGTCCCTGCTTGATAGTGATCGACTGAATCACGTCACCGCGCACGATTTGATCGACCACGCCCATTCCGGTAACGACCCGTCCAAACACCGTGTAGCCGCCGTCGAGATGTGGCTGTGGTGAATGTGTTACGAACCACTGCGAGCCGCCGGTATCCTTGCCCGAAAGTGCCATTCCGACTGCGGCCCGCTCGTAGAGCAGTTGATTGATTTCGCAGCGGATCTGATACCCGGGCCCGCCGTTACCATCGCCCCTCGGATCACCGTCCTGAATCACAAAATTTGGGACTACGCGGTGAATCGTGACGTTTCGATAGTAGTCTCGCTGGGCAAGCTGAACGAAGTTGTCTACGGTAAGGGGGGCCGCATCGGGGAGCAGGTCAATAGTAAACGAACCCTTGCTCGTAGTCACGACTGCCTGGACACTTTTTCCGATCCGGGCGAGGGCGCGTTTGTAGTCGGCGTCAGTATTGCGAGATTTGACGGTTCCGATCTGTGAGGAAAAATCACCGGCGCCGTTTGCTTTCAGAAGAGTTGCGGCGCGCCGACGGATGAGCAGATCGTCGGATTTCAATGCTTCTTTGAGAACTTCGTTGGCAGCGGACGACTTTTGTTTGCCGAGCGAGTCGAGAATTGAGAGTGCCGCATCGTTGAGTGAATCGTTTGCAGTTTGCGGCCACGCGGCTGCGAGTGCGTGCGTGATTTCTTCTGAGGGCGGCAGGTCGCCTAACAAGTCTGCGGCGGTGCCACGAACGATAACGTCGCTCTCTTTGAGTTGTGCTTGCGCAACTGTTCCCAGATCCGCCGGTTTGAATGCTGCGAGCGCGCGCAGCACGTCGGGAATCGCGTATTCGGAGTGAACGGCGACGAGCGTGTTTATCGTCAAACCAGAATTACGATAATCCAACATCGCGCGCAGTAATGTCTGGGCCGTCGCAGCCAGTTCGGATTTGTTTGGGACTGAGTTAGGAAGTGCTGCGACTTCACCAAGGCCGGCGGCGACTCCTGACGCGGCGTTCCAGTTAAGAAGAATCGTCTCCTGAACTTTTTTTCGCGCCTCGTCGCCGGATCCGAATCCCGCTAAATACGTGGCCGGAGCGATGCGCAGTAACGCGATCTCGATTTCCGGCGCGTTATGATTTAGCGCCACGCTCATCTTGCGCAGCCATGCGACTGCGGCCTGGTCTTCTTTCTGTGCCAGCAGGCGACCGAGCGTGGTCGCGATCTCGAGTATTTCGTTGAGCTCGGCCGGTCTTAAACCGACATCCTTTTGTGCGAGTTCCTGACCGCGTTTCAGTAGCGGCTGTGCGGCTCGTGGGTCTTTGAGAGCCGCGAGGGCGCGAATCGCGCTCACCCTGACGCGGGTGTCCTCATCAGTCATGGAGTGCTTCAGCAATGCGTCGTACGACTCCTTATCCTCGGTAATGCCGAGGATGCGTGCTGCATTGGCGCGCACGATGACGTCAGTGTCTGACGCCAGCAGCTTGCGCAATTGCGGGTTCGCATCTTTCAAACGCAGGCGTGCGAGTGCGTTCGACGCATCCTCACGTGCGCGAGGGTTAGGGAAGTCAAGAAACCTGGCGATTGTCGGACCTGCATTGGTGGGACGCGCGCGCAGTGCGGCAGTCAAACCAAAGAGGACCAGTGAGTAGTCGGCACTCGAACGTATGGCGGGCGCAGCTTTCAATGTTTCGAGAATCACGGCGCCGAGTTCGAGCCGGCGCGCTTCCTGCTCTCTCGGCAACGCTGCGGCGATCTTGCCTAAGGCTTCAACGGCTCTGGATTTGACGTCAACCGGGCTCTTTGTGTTTTTGAGCACAGCCACGAGTGCGTTCGCGCCTTTTTCTGACTCGACTTCACCGATGGCAAAAGCCGCCATTGCCCGAACAAACACTTCACGATCTTTTTCGAGCAGGTCGACGAGGGCGCTGAGGGAGTCTTCGTTTCCGATTCGTCCCGCGGCGAGCGCGGCTCGTGATCGAATTGACGCGTTCGGGCTAGAGAACAGTTTGCGCAGATCGTCGTCCCAGCGTCTTTCGTCCTCGGCCTTAGTGATGAGGAGAAGCGTGGGCGCAGGGATTGGGCGATGCTGAGCGAAGGTGGTCGACGTTAAGGCAATGCAAAACAGAAGCGCGCATATGATCTTGTTGAGCATAGGTGACGAATAATACATTAGACAGGATTTCAGGATTAACAAGATTTACACGATTGTAAAAATAAGGGGTGGCCCAATGGACCACCCCGGTTCAAGCTTCGTTGCGGAATTAGTTAGCTGACGACGTTCGAAACAGCCGGAATGTCGGCGGGTTTCGCCGGTGCATCGGCTGGAATTGGCTTCATTCGGGAGGTGTCGAGCGGCTCTTCTTTCCTGACGCTTGCGCTCTTTGCCTTGTCGGCTGCCTGGGTCATCTGCACCATCTTGCAGCTTCCTTCAAAAATTGCGCCCTGCTCGATAATGAGTGACGGCGTTTGAATGTTGCCGTTCACCTTGGCGGCGCGGCCCAGTTCCAATCGTTGCGTGGCAATGATGTCGCCGTTAATGGTTCCATGGATTACGGCCACGGCGACTTCGATATTCGCGTCAACTTTTCCGTTTGCGCCGACGATGAGCGTACCACTCGACGAGCTAACACGGCCGGAGAGATGACCATCAACTCTCATCATGGCCTTGAAATTAGCTTCGCCCGTGACGACGGTGCCACCACCTACGAAACCACTTAGCGTGCCTTCTTTGATATCTCTGGCCAGCGTTTCGCTTTCAGTCATGGCGCCACGGGTTGCGGGAACCTCAACTGCCGGTTTTGCTTCACTCGTTGCCTGGTACGATTGGTACGACTTGGCTGCGTAATCAGGAACCTCCGGTTTTTGGCTGGAGTGATCGTTTTCTTCCTGATCTTTATTCTTTCCTATCCTGAGCATTTGTTACCTCCGTAAATATGGGGGCGCGGAAGTTTGTCACCGGCCGTCGGAACCTTGAAGCAACGAAACGACGCGCTTTCCTTTTTTGGTGGATTCCTAGCTTTGATCGCTAGTAACGATGATTCGCCGCACAGAAGCGGGCTCCACATCATAGACAAACTCCGCTCCCGGTGTCTAGCTTTGTAACAAAATTGCAATTCGTTAAACGCGACTCGTCTACAGATTACACAGATGAATTCATTGAATCTGCGTAATCGGTGGATTGAAAACGGCGGCCACGCATGGCATTCTGAGTTGCGGAAATGGTTACCGAAAGTAAGACTCAAATAAAACTGCTGCGCCGGATGGGCGAAGCCATCGCCGACTTCGGAATGATTGAAGACGGCGACCGGGTGATGGTCTGTGTATCGGGCGGAAAAGACAGTCACACGCTCCTCGACCTTTTGCTCGACATCCGGCGTCGTGCGCCAGTGAGGTTTGAGTTGCTGGCAGTGAATCTTGATCAGAAACAGCCGGGATTTCCGGCTGACGTGTTGCCCGCGTATCTTCGCGAACTCGACGTCCCGTTTCGCATTGAGGAGCAGGATACGTATTCCATCGTGAAACGGCTCGTTCCGGAGGGAAAAACGTATTGTTCGGTTTGTTCGCGACTGCGACGCGGCATTCTTTACAACGTCGCCGTCGAGGAAGGCTGCAACAAGATCGCGCTCGGCCATCACGCCGACGACGTCATCACGACTCTGCTGCTGAACCTCTTTTACATCGGCTCCCTGAAAGCCATGCCGCCGAAGTTGCGTTCGAACGACGGCCGCAACACCGTGATTAGGCCGCTGGCTTACTGCTCCGAGGTCGACATTGCTGCATATGCCGAGGAGCGCGCCTTTCCGATAATTCCGTGCGACCTCTGCGGATCGCAAAGTAATCTAAAACGCGTCCGCATCAAGACGCTGATCTCCGAACTTGAAAAAGAGATCCCAAACATCCGGGCATCAATGTTAAATGCCGTCGGCAACACCGTCCCCTCACATCTCCTCGACCACGAGCTCTTCGACTTCAAATCGCTCAGCTCCGGCACCGGAAACATCGAAGACGAATTGGATCTCGCGGTGGGCCACACAGACAACGATTTAAGACCGGCCCTCGTAACGCTCCAACCTCACTTGTGATTTTCTGTGCCTTTTTGTGGCTATGAAAGATTTAGATTTTAGTGGCTTCCCGCCCGGAACCGTTACTGAATACACCACGCTCGTTTGTCTGGCTTGTATCTTCGACATCTTCACCAAACAGATCGGTCTGGCGCCACGTTCGGCTTACACGGAAATTAAACGTTACAGTCCCACGGTTGCAGAACTAACGTCGCGAAATGCAGTGCGTCCATTCTTCGATAGCGACGAGAAACATCCGCGCTGTCCGTACTGCAATGCCGCCAAGCGCTGGCACGCACGTCTCGACACGCATTGTATTGAAGGTGGAAAGACGACCGACGCGCCGCGTCGTAAGCTCGTCAAAGCTGTCGAAAAGAAAAAAGATCAGTTTGCTGTTCTTGAACTGAAGTCGAATCGGCGCAATGCCTTTTTCGACTGGCTCGACACGCTGCGCATCACGCTTGATCTGAACGAGGCCACGTGGTTGTTTGAGGCGACCCGAGCTTATCTCGAAAGAAAGATTTCCAAAGAAAAGTGGGCCGAGGTGTTTGAGGGGATACGAACCGTGCGTCCTTCGTCTCGACTTGAGGAGGGCTGGGAGCGCGCGGGTGCGCGACTATTTCTCGCCCCGCCGTTGTATAACGAGAGTTTGTTGGTCCAGTACCTGGTGAGCCGGTCTCATGAGCATGGTGGCCGGACGCTTGAAGGGCGATTGACGTTGATGGAGTTGATCCGGCGCATGCGCAAGGGTGGATATCTTGCGTCGCACAAGATCGAAGGCGCGGATCAGTTTGAGATTTTCGAGAAGCTGTTGGACGAAGTCGCGGGTTCAGGGCAGTTAAAACTCTATTACATCGTCGATCGCCGTGAGTTCATCGAGAAGGTCAAATCCGTCTACGCGAGTTACGCCTAAAGAATTCAAAAATTCGGAACGTACTGTAGGGGAGGCCCTCCGTGGCCGCCCCCTGTATGAAATCGGATAGGTTTAAAACGCGGGGGCGGCCACGGAGGGTCGCCCCTACAGTACGTCCAAGAGTAGCTCTTGTTTACTTGCTGTTGTCGATGCTCGTCGCGAGCACGTCGTTCATCGCACAAACCGCCACACGCTTCGGCGCTGCCGGCAGTTTGATATTCTTGATCTCGATCGAATTATTCCCGGTAATGCGAGCCGCGCCGAGCCTCGCCCAACCCTTGCCCATGTCGACATAAAGCGGCACGAGCATCCGGAAATCGTCCGTCACTCCCGACTGCGTAAGTTTACCGTTCAACAAGCCGTCACCCGACACAGTGTACTCGAGCTTGTAAGCCGGAACCTGCGTCCCGTAAACCCACTGATTGAAAAACCAATCCATCTTGCCGTTGTTGTCGAGATTCATCTCCGGCGTCATGTGTTTCTCAACGATGGCCTTGAAATCTTCAGTCGACACATCCTTGTTGAAATGTGTTTGGACGAAGTCTTTCATCATTTCCTGGAAGCGCGCATCGCCGCCTTTATTCTGCGCGTACATCATCATGCGCAGCATGTGAAGGATATACGCGCCTTTCGGATAAATCAGGAAGCGCGCAGCGCCGCCCGTCTTCCCATTGTTGAGGCGATAACCCTGCGTGACTGGTCCAATCGTGTACGGCTTACGATCTTTTGTCTGCGGCGTAGCCTCAACAACTTGTTTCCTCAGGTCTTCCCAGAAATCGACAAACTTGTCGTTGCCACGAATGAACTGAACGTAAAGTGAAGCTGAGAACTCCGCAAAGCCCTCGCTCATCCACTGATCGTGATAACTGTCCCAGCCGATGATGTGTCCCCACCACTGGTGCGCAATTTCGTGCGGAGCGACGTAGCGCCAGAAAGTATCCGTGCCGCCGCGCGTGCCGAGTAACTGCGTACGCTGTGTTGGATCGATAAACGCGAGGTAAGGCATGTAAACCAGTGTGGGCCATGCCTGTCCAAAAAACCCGGCCGGCTGTTGCGTTATCGCGATGCGACCGTAGGGCAGTTTGCCAAAGTAGCTGTTGTAAATACGGCTCGCATTTTGGGCATCAGCAAGTGCTGATTCAGCCATCGACGTGGTCGTGATTGAGCCGAGGGTCGTCATGGTCTTGTAACCCTGCGATTCAAGCCGATCGATCTGCGTCTGGATGTCTTTCAATTCATCCGGCACTTCGATATTGGCATACGACTCGACTTCGTAGCCGCTATCTTTGTCGGTGATGGCTTTCTTTTTGAACTTGCCATAGTTGAAACCGGCGACGGCCAGTTCCGTTTGTCCGCTGGACCACTTCGCCACGGCAATGTCGCCTTCTTTGACATCGGGGCCCGCTGGTGAGCCGGTGCCGATGAACGTGTAGTTCTTCGGGTAACGGAAAGTCATATCGAAGATTGCACGGTCTTCGGCGTAAAGGACATTTGCGTTGCCGGGATACCACGTCGAACGCGGAATCAGGATGAAATTTCCACCGCCAGAATCGCGCACGGCGTCGTTACCTTCATACTGCACTGAGATCGTGTAGTTTTGTCCGGCATCGAGCGGTTTCGACATGATGACGCCGAAATCCGAGTCTTCGTCTTTTGATTCCTGAACAAAGTTCAGGTCGTTTCCATCCGAATCCTGCACTCGGCTAACACGCAACGGTCCATAAAGATCGAATGGCACCACGCGAGTTCCGGGTTGCAGACTCTTGAAAGTAAGTTTATCGGTGGCGGCGAGTTTTGTTCCTTTGATGGCCGCGTCGATCTCGTGATGGGTGATGTCGATGAGGCGATTGTCTTCAGAGCTCGAGGCGGTGCCTTTCTTGTATTCCTCTTCACGATGAAAAGCGAGCCACATGCCGCCATCGGTTTCACCATAGCTCAACAGAGCGACCTCTTCCGGTGTGGCGCCAGGCACGCCGAGCGGCTCGATTATGTAAACCAGCTTGTTGAAACGCTTGCCGTCGATGAACGCCGTAAAGAATCCTTCACGGGCCGGGTTGTAAACATCGAACAGCGTGCGCAACTCGCGATTATCGCGGAGACGCTTCCGCAGCAACTCCTGATTGTCGCGGAAGGACGAACGCGCCTGGCTGGCGCCTGATCCACCCGTCTTCATGGTCGCGTTCGGAGATGCTTTGATCTCATCGAATGTTTTGTCGCTGAAGCGCAGCACGAGACGACTAAACTGTTCGGTGATAGCGCCCTCGCCGGTGAAGATCTTGATACTGTTCTTCTCGACTTCGGTCGGTGGAACCAGCGACATCTCGCCATCGCCGATAAACACTGCCGCTGTCACTCGTCCCTCAATCGGTGTGATGAAGTACAACTCTCCCGACTTCAAAGTGAAGTTCGCCGCATCGCGCTTGAGTTTAAGATTGTTAACGACGGCGTAGTTGCCGGAGAAATCGTCACCCTTGCCGAGTTGTCGCAGTGATTGATAAACCGGATCGGCATTGGCCTTTGAGCCGCCTTCGGAGACTTTGACCTGCGCTTCAACCGAGGCGATTTCCAGACGCACGTCGACGGTTGCGGCCGCGTTGTCCTCGACCTTCACTTCTGCCCGTTGTCCCTCGCTGAATCCTTTCGAATTCACGCGGACGGTGTAGATGCCGGCAGGCAAGCCTTCGACTTTATATTTTCCCTGGTTGTCGGTGACTGCGGTGAAGTCCTGCTTTGTAACTTGATTGGTTACAGTGACGGTTGCTCCTGAAATTGCTGCCCCTTTCGGGTCAGAAATCTTTCCCTCAATGCGTCCGCCGGCGGCATAAGCAATGAGGAAGGGCACTACAAGAACAGTGGCCACCAAAAGAAGGGAGAGTCTTTTTGTGTATTTCATCAAATACCTCGTAATTGGGTTGGTAAAGTGAGCGCGAGCGCTTTCGGGCCAATGACCCAGCGGGTTGACGCGAGATTATTGGGCTAATCATCGCGTTAGTCAAGCAGTGAAATTGCCCTGCTAAATCCGTGGCCTGATTCTACAAAGTTTAGGGCGCCAGCCGGTAACGATCGATGAGTTGTTTCAAGCCCTTGGTCGATTGATTTCGGTATTTGTAGTACGCCGTCAGGTCAGGAATAACTTGTTGCAGCAGGGCTTGATACTCCACCCGACCGGTCGCCAGGCCAGCAGCGCGGGCGTAGGCATCGATGATTGAATCCAGCAGAGTGTCGAGTTTTTTGCGGGTTTCTTCTTTAGACTTTCCGTCTGTCATTGCCTCATACGCCTCGTTCTGCACGAGATAATCCGCGTTAATAATTCTGGCCAGCAGCGCGAAATTTGAAGGATCTCTCGGCGATAATCTCGACGCTTTGGTCAAACGTACCGTCGCCTCCTGCGTGTTGCCGGCGGCGAGATAGAGAATGGCCGTTTGCTGATAGAGCTTGTCCAGATTTCCGCGCTGCAACGCCCAGATATGATCCGCGACGTCCGGTGGTTTCTGATTCGCTTCGAGCAGTGCGATTGCTTTCAGACCATACTGCAATGAGATGTCGCTGTACTTGCGATTCCTCTTTCGCGCTTCTTCCGTTCCTACCAAAGTAATGAGCATGAGCACGTGAACATCGTCTGGATTCTTCGCGAGCAGGTCGGCGGCTAAAGCAAATGCGTCGTCGGGCCGGTTGCCGATTGTGTAAATCTCAAGTGCAACCGGTTTGAAGATCTCACGTTCGTTGTCCTGCTTGAAGATCGCTTGTGCGCGTTCCAGGAGGGCGAGTGCGACAGTTCCGTTTTTTATTTTGCGCAATTCGGTTGCGATCGTTTCGGCAACACTCAATCGTGCGGTGCTGTTTGGAAACTTAGCGATGAAGTCTTCAGCAGCGGTGAGTTTTGTGGTCGGGTTAGTTGCGAGTGTGATCGCCTTGAGTGCGTCAGCTTCGTTTAAAGATTGCGCAACGATCGTCGCGCTCAGAACCACAATCACGCAGCAAGCCTGAAGTATGTGGTGGCGCGAGTTCATCGTCTAACAATTTAAACGTTCTCGTTTGTAGCGATGCGTTACCGGACGACGACGCCCGATTCCAATCGCATTCCGCGAGATGATGAGTGTGGGCGGCAATTGCCGGCGTTTGAATTCGTTCGCCGGCGACTCAACCCGGTTCAGAATGTCCAGCACGAAACTCGGCTCGAACCCCGTGGCGACGATTTCACTTGGAGTGGCCTTCTGCTCGAAATACAAACGCAACACACGATCGAGCTGGTCGTAAGGCGGCAGCGACTGATCGTCAAACTGTCCCGGCGCGAGTTCGGCCGAGGGACGTTTGTCGATGATCGCTCTGGGAATCAACTCTTCGCCGATGTTGAGATAATTCGCGAGCGCATAGACTTCGGTTTTCAAAACGTCGCCGATCACCGCGAGGCCGCCATTCGTGTCGCCGTATAAGGTGCAATAGCCGAGTGCGAGTTCCGATTTGTTACCGGTCGAGAGTAACAAGCGACCTTCCGAGTTGGAGATCGACATCAGGATATTTCCGCGCAGACGCGATTGGAGATTCTGAGCCGCAATGGAACCGCTGTCGGTTGAAGGCGCGGATAGCTTCAACTGTTTGAGCAGCACTTCGTAGGCGTCGCTAATCGAGTGTTCGATCACGGGCATTCCGAGACGACGTCCAAGGTCAACCGAATCGTCAATGCTCGAACGCGACGAGTAAGGCGACGGCATCATCACGCTCAGCACATTCTCCGCGCCGATCGCTTTGCACGCGAGCGTTGCGACCACGGCCGAGTCGATCCCGCCTGATAGTCCCAGCACGACGCGTTTGAAACCGTTCTTCTGTGCGTAGTCGCGAATGCCGAGCACGATGGCATCGTGGATCGTCTCAACGTCTTCGCCCGGCAGGCAGCGTTGATCTGCCAGATCGCAATCGAGATCAACCGTGCCGATAAATTCTTCGAACGGCGGCGCCTGGAGAATGATTTTGCCTCTTGCGTCGGCGACGATACTCGCGCCGTCGAAGATCACGCCGTCGTTACCGCCGACGAGATTCACAAACACGATCGGGATCTTTGCCGCCATCGCCCGGTGCGAGACCATCGCGCATCGTTGGCCCATCTTGCCTTTGTTGAATGGCGACGCGTTGATGGAGACGAGCACTTCGGCGCCCAGTTCGATGAGTTCGTCCGCCGGATCGTTTGCGTAGAGACGTTCACGCCAGAACGTTTTGTCGTTCCAGAAGTCTTCGCAGACAGCGACGCCGAGTTTTTCTTCCTTTAGATCGAACAGGTGACGTTCTGCACCGGGTTGAAAGTAGCGCGGATCGTCGAAGACGTCATACTCGGGCAACAGAGTTTTGTCTGAGAAGCCGAGCAGTTTTTGATCGCGAATGATCGCGGCGGAGTTGTAGAGACGTCGTCCGGTCGCGAGGTTCGACGGTCTGACGGTGCCGACGATGGCGGTGATGCCCTGGGTTGCATCGACAATCTTTTGCAGTGGCTCGAGTGCACAGCGTTGCACGTCGCGATCGAGAAACCAGTCGAGCGAGGTGTAACCCTGGACACAGGTTTCGGGGAAGACGACGAGGTTCGAGTTCTCTCGTTTGGCCTGTTCGATGCCGCGAATGATCCGGGCGGTATTGCCTTCGAAATCGCCGTTGGTGGAGTTGATTTGGCCGATGGTGACGCGCATCACCGGAGATCGTGCACCATCCTCATCCGCAAAGCAATTCTGGGGAGTTTGAATTAAAAACCGGGTGCGCTATATTCTTTTGGCCACCCTCGCGGAGGGGTCGCATAATGGTAGTGCAGCGGTCTTGAAAACCGCCGGCCGAAAGGCTATGCAGGTTCGAGTCCTGTCCCCTCCGCCAATCGCTTTCAACGGCTAACGCACCACCATGTTCGAGTAAACTTGAACCATTAATTGCCACTCCGGCAACTTAATGGTTCCAATAGTCTCCGGCAATTTAATGATGGTTGGATTACGGCATCGTTTCTATAATTTGGAGAAACTCTGCGACGGTCTCGGTTGCCAAGCTTCGCGCTTGATGCATTAGTTCACGGGTTAGTCAGCGCGCTGCCAGTCGAAGTGATCACGAACTCTGTGTATTCCGATCCGGTGCTATACAACCGCCGGAGCAGTCGCGAATGGGTAAGAGGATTACGTGCGCCTTGGATTTCTTTATATCTTTGGTCGGCCAGTACTGTATCTACCCACGAGAGAGCTGGGGCTGGAAGTGCGTTTCGCCACCGTTGAGACTTTTTCGGGTCACCAGAAAGATCGAAATCGCGAAGATCACGTTCGTTGCGACCGCTCCATCCACAACACTCGCGTGCGAGTGCTGCGGCACAAAGGTCTATGGCCGTAATTGACGAACTCGTTGCCCAACGCACATAGGAGATATCGACGATTTCTGGAGAATGCCCATCTGTTGATACCTGTCCTCGGTTCCTACGGTCGTGAATGTCATTTAAATAGTCTATTCCTTCAACTGCCCATGTTGCCCATACAATGAGCGAACCGATGTCACCGCGTCCACTGCGACGAGCTTCGTACTCTTGAACGATTTCGACTGGTGGTCGTGTCCATTTCCCCACAGTGGAAACCTCCATAAAATCAATGCACTTCCGGCAAGGCGTAGGTTCCAATGTCCACTTTCGGCAATTTAATGGTTCCAAAACTCGAATGGCAGACAAGGTTGGGGTGCGCAATCTCTAGGGGTTTTGATTGATTTTGCGGCAAGTAATTGCTTCCAGTCGCGACAAAGAATTGGTTCAAGTCACACACCACCACTCCCTTCTTCTTCTTTTTCATCAATGAACCTCCACCATTAGTCCACCCTGTAGTCCGAGTCTCTCAGCTCAAGCGCGATTTTGCCGCTCCTTTTATGCGGCCTACTTTGTCGAGATGTCGTATCTCTAGCGCGGACCTCTGTGGCCCCGGTTTGTCGATGTTAAGCGATCTGACTGCCGTGCTAGATTCTCAGCGTCGTGTGAAGTGTCGCGAGATGTCATTGGTAACGTGATGTGTCCCAACAATACCTGGATGTCCACTTATAGCCGGTAAATTATAGCCGGTAAAAATCAAACACGTTTCAGGTAATGCATCCTGTTTTGGCGATTTGAGTCCCCAAGGCGGGCTTGCTCGTTGGAATCTTTCGCGGTATTTAGATGAGATGATCTGATGCACTCGTTTTTAAGCCCGAGTTATAACTAAATGAATCGCACTGATGTCACAGAGTTGCATTACATCACATTAATCGAGACGGTTTCCTCGATAATGCAACACGGCATTCTGTCACATACTCTTGCTGATCAGCTTCCCCATCGTTCAGTCGCGATGCCTGAAATCCAGGAAATACGCCGAAACAAGCAAATACCAGGAGCAAGGATGCTGCATGACTATGCGAATGTTTATTTTGACGCTCACAACCCGATGCTCAGCAAGTGCCGCAACCGTAATGATGAAATTTGCGTACTTCGTCTAAATCCAACTGTTCTTGATTTCCCCGGTGTGATCGTTACTGACCGTAATGCGGCAACAGATCTCGTACGGTTTCGTCCTATGGTTGAAGGACTGGAACATCTAGACTCGGCACGGCTATTCGCGCGATACTGGACGCATGCAGATGATCTATATGATCAAGCTCGTCATAAAGCGGAAAAGTGTGCTGAGGTTCTCGTGCCTGATAGGATTGATTCAGAGGCGATTGTCGGAGCCTACGTGGCGAATCAAGTTGCGCTTGCTTCATTCCAGGCTTTGAATACCTGTTTGCGGGTCGAAATTCGCGGAATATTTTTCTAACACGATATGAAAATTCTAGTTGGGGACATCTTGAAATCTAAAGCTCAGACCTTGATCAACACAGTG
Organism: Pyrinomonadaceae bacterium; assembly: GCA_035694465.1. Lineage (GTDB taxonomy): Bacteria > Acidobacteriota > Blastocatellia > Pyrinomonadales > Pyrinomonadaceae > PSRF01. The sequence goes on from DASSFI010000078.1 coordinate 144,567, forward strand.
AACTGTGTAGGTATCATGGGGAAAGGCATCGCTCTAGAGTTCAAGACGCGATTTCCGGACATGTTCAAGGACTATGTCGAACGTTGCGAACGAAAGGAAGTCAAGCTCGGGGTACCTTATTTGTTCGAACGATGGACGCCGCCGAACATCATAAATTTTCCGACAAAAGATCATTGGAAATCAGTTTCGCATATTGATGACATCGAACGCGGCTTACAGTACTTATTAGATCATCACAAGAATTGGGGCGTAACCTCATTAGCGATCCCTCCGTTAGGTTGCGGCAACGGCCAATTGGAATGGAGAGCTGTGGGTCCATTGATCTACCGTTATGCGAGCAAGATGGACATTCCCGTTGAGTTGTATGCTCCGTACCGCACGCCACCAAAGGAATTAACTGTCAGTTTCCTATCCCAGAGTTCGAACGGGTTCCTGCCATATGACGAAACTGTGGCACGATCGACACTCAATCCTGCTTGGATTGCACTTGTCGAAATACTCAGTCGGATTGAGGAACAGCCTTATCACTGGCCGGTTGGACGAACCATTTTCCAAAAAATTGCATACATCGCCACGAGAGAGGGCCTACCAACTGGTTTCGTTTACGACAAAAGTAGTTTTGGTCCGTTTAGTGCTGATCTAAAGCCTGCTGAGACGAAGCTAGTCAACAGCAACTTGATTCAGGAAGAACGAAGGGGCCAGTGGTTCATGGTGAAAGTCGGACCAAACTTCGAGCGAGTGCGCAAGGATTACAAAAGATTCCTAGATCAATGGAAACCAGTTATCGAAAAGACGACCGACCTATTTCTAAGAATGAACACAGATCAAGCCGAGGTTGTGGCGACAGTAATCTTCGCTGCTGATGCTCTTAAGCGGCACCGGAATGCCACACCGTCAGAAACGGAAGTTCTGGAATCCGTTCTACAATGGAAACAGCGGCGAAAACCACCACTGGATACTCCGACTGTTGCGTCAGCCATTCGCAATCTTGGAATGCTGCGCTGGCTCGACGTGAAGCTCGATAAAGGTTTACCGGTGCCAGAAGAGGAGTTGGCTGAAGCCTGAATAGAGCCTTGACTTATTGATTTACGTCACTTCTAAACAATGGAAGTAACTCGCATTGTGGAAGATTTCAAAAATTGGCGCTGAGATGGCGCACCGATGGAAATGGACCTACCCGGTACCTCAATCACTTTGATGGCTGCACACTGATTTATATTGGTAAATCCGTGAAGGTCAGACTAGGTTCAAGGCCACTTTGCGTCTTTAAAACCGCCGGCCGAAAGGCTATGCAGGTTCGAGTCCTGTCCCCTCCGCCAATCGCTTTCAACGGCTTAACGCACCTCATTCGATCAGGCTACATCAGTCGAGACCAAAACTATGAGAGACATCTTAAGAAGTGTTGGCGCGGTACTGGCTGGACTTATCTTCATTGGTGTTACCCATACCGGAACGGATGCCATCCTGGAAAATATTGGAGTATTACCGAAGGGTAATCTGCATGTCGGGACGGGACTAATCCTCGTTGTGATTGGCTACCGCGCTGTTTTAAGTTTGATCGGGTGTTACATCACGGCGCTGCTCGCTCCGAAGAATCCAATGAAACACGCCCTTGTGCTTGGAATTGTGGGCGTGGTATTGAGCGCGATAGGCGCGATTGTCACTGCAAACATGAACCTGGGACCATCATGGTACCCTTGGACACTCGTGGCAATTTCATTGCCGATTGCGTGGCTCGCCGGAAAACTTTATGAGTTACGTTCGCACAGCAAATAATATGAGCGACGAAGCGTTTGCTGATCTTAGGGAGGCAATGGAAGATGCACTTGCTTTTGAACGCGGTGACCGGCGGGATTTAAAGATAACTCGAATACGGGTCCTGCGATCACCGAAGACAATATCAGCTCAAGACCTTGTACAATCCGCCGAAGACTCAAGTGAGGAAACATCCTGAAGTTCTTCTCGAAGCTTAGAGTCGAAGGATGTTGGTCCGCTAAGGCGGAGACTCCTTAGCGGACCAACTGAAGAACCTGTTACCCCACCCCAATGTTCACTTCAGTCTCGTTGTAGCCGAACGCCGTTACCGACACCCACGGGACGACGATTTCACCCTCCGCCGTTTTGCGCGTGCGAAACGTGGTGGTGAAGGGGGTGTTCGTTGCGGCTGCATCGATGTTGTTAATCCTCACTCGCCCCGCTATCAGCGCACCCGTTTGCGAATCGACGGCTCGCACCGTTGCCTGGACCGACTTATTAAGCGGAACCGGGAACGGAGTGATACTGGTCGACAGAGTTGAAACGCTCAACGGTGGCCACCCGATCGGGACGTCAGCGTAGAACTGCGCGCTGACGACTCCGCTCGGCGGCGTCAGACCAAACGTAAAGGTGAACGGAGTGTTCGTGGCACCAACGTCCACGCCATTTAGTTTTACGCGACCATTCACCGGCGCCCCGGTTCTCGAATCAATTGCGCGAACCGTCACCGAAACCGGCCGGCCCGTGGCAATTGGAGACGTCAGAACCGAAACCACCATCTGTGGAATGTATAGTCCGAACGGAATGTTCTTGTTCGGATATCCAGTGGCGGTCACGAGACCGGTTTTGCCCACGCCAAAAGCATACGAGAACGGCACATCAGTCGCTGCCACATCCACTCCGGCGAGTATCACACGCCCTGCAACCGGCGCATGACTGATCGAGTCTTCAGCATGAACCGTCACGACAGACGTTGGACCATTCGCCACAATGTTCGGCTGCATACTGACAGTCAGTTGCGGTGAATAGAACGTCAGTGGAACATCGGCTTCGAGATACTCCGGAACGGAAACAGTCATCGCCGGAAAAATCGTGTCTCCCGGAACAAACTGGTGCAGTTCCGCATCCCACACCTGCTCAACATGGCTGTTGAACGTAAACGTGAAAGGCGTGTCGGTGGTGCCGACCACCTGGCCGTCGATTTTGACCGTGCCGGCAACAGAAGGCGTTGTGCCGGTGCGCGCGTCTTTAATGCGAACGGTAACCTGCGTCGGAACGCCCAATGGAATGTTGGAAGGCGTTGCGGTCGCTGTAATCATGGGCGAGCGCATCCAACGGATCTGCTCCGGCGGGGCCACGTTACCGACGATGTTCTCAAACCACATACTGACGCCCAGCCGCCGCTCTTTATCCTCGGTACAGTAAGTCCTTAACAGAGTCTTTTCTGCTTCGGTTGGAGTCCAACGAAACTCATAAACCTTGCGGCCCGGACTCGAGAACACTCCCTCAGTAGTCTTGTCCAGGATCTTAGTGACTTGAGTCGGATTACCCTGGACCGGCTCAATCACCGCGATGCGAACTCTTGCGACATTCTCGTTCATGAAGCCAGCCGCATCGGACGTGGTATCGAAAGCAATACCCGCCTTGCCGTCGGGCTCCCACCAGAAATAAGCATTACGGACCATCGGCGGATCGAGGAGCCGGTGGTGTCCGGAAAGTGTGACTTGCACTTGCTTGGTCACACCGTCTTTAACCCTCTTGAGGGTAACGGTTCTCGGCAAGCGCTCGAACTCGACGAGATCGTCGTCGCGCTTATCCCACATCATCGCGATCCAGCGATCGCCGCGTTTCACGATCTTTAGACGAGTATCGGCGTTGAATAGCGACGGCGTTTTGATCGGTTCAGCGCCTGGGTTACGCGGGTCGTCCCAGCGAAACTTCCACTGCGAGATGTAGAGCTGGTGGGCGTCGTCGAACCAGGGCTCTGGTCCAGTCGCCTCGGCAAGAGTGTTTGCATCCGCCTGGCTGACCGGCGTCACGTTGTAATAACGAAGACGAGAATCGACCTGATCGTAGACGCCAAAGTGACTGAAGTTATCCGCGAGACGGAAAACGTCCTTTGAAAGAAACTTCCACTTGTGGGGATAACCCACTGGCGGTATCTGGTTTTGCGGCAACGCCACCGGGAATGGCTTATTGTCCGCCGGAAGATAACGCTGGTACCAGTGGCCCAACACCTGATTGTCACCAACCATCCCGTAACCCTTGACGTGGAGCGTCATGTCGTCTCGCAACCTGATGGTTTGCGGGTACACGCAATTACTACCACTCGCCGGGATGTTTTCGTCAGTTACCAGCTTATCGGTTTCACCGACGGTAGTGCCGGGCGGAAAGTCACGCCACCGCCAACTGCGGTCCATCGTTCCCCAACTGGAGTTGATACTGTAGATCCGCCACGAATTCGAGTTCGGGGCCTTTCCCGTGACGAGTAGCACTTGCGCTGACACCGCCATACGACTGTTGTCGTCAATGAGATCGGCCCAGAACGGATCCCAGAATCTGTCCCTGTCAAACGCGTATTCCGGTCGTGAGAGGTCCGACGCAATCGAGAACGTTGCTCCGTTTTTGTCGTCAGGTCCAACTATACGCCAGCGTTGCGAAAAATAGGCTTGCTCATCCTGGAAGAGTATTCCGAAACGCGGTCGAAAAGGATCGTCCGGTTTTGGATTCGGTTTTGGCGTGTACTTGACGAGCGCATAATAGTTACTGGTTCCGTCAACGTAACCGTCGCCATCCCAGACGCCGCCGTTAAAGAAGCGGTACACATAAGTGAGCCATTCAATAAACTGCGCCTGCATCTCGCCACCGACGATATGCATGTATTGCTGATGCAGGTGTACGTGCCCGACGCCGATGTCCAGCACCTTGTCGTATTTGACGACCAACGGCTTGATCTCTTCGCCGGTATCCCTGCGATAGGTTACGGGTGAATGTTTCTCGACCCACCACGGCGGGTCAGATGAGAATTGCTGCGTGAGTGCCTGACTGAGAAGTTGCTTAAAGAAAGCGAGATAAGCAGCCTCAGCAAGTATCATAAACAGCCCCTGTCCGGAGGCGAGGCCAACCACGGCAATTACGATTGGCATTAACTGTACGATCACATCCCGCAGAGCCATGAAGACGATGTTTTGCGGCGGCCGGAAGTCGAGTTTTTGCCAGACTCTCAGATCCGCACGCGCGATCATCATGTCGTTAAGGTGATGTTTGAGTACGTGACGAAAGATCGGGAGTCGTTCAGAAGCTATGTGAGTCGTGTCAATGCCGTCAGTTGTGGTCAGCAACCCGTCACCGTTCGCCGTAGTGAATTCGGGATCAAGCTTAAAGTAGAAGCTTGGAATGTCGATCTCATCGGTTGCGCCTGGAGGCAGGTGAATAAAGTGGTGGTCCATCAGGGCCCAATAGAAATCATCTGAACCGACGGCCTTCGCGAAGACACGGCCGCCATTCGCTGCAATCAGATCGAATGCAGGCGTCGCTACGTCCTGACCAGCGCGCTTCTCGGTGTAAGAGCGAGTCGTATCCAGCATCCTGGTTGTGCCATCGGGATGAGTGGCGATTACTTTGCCGGTGGGATCGATTTTGAATTCGTAGCGTTTGCCTGAGTCGTTGTAGAGGAACCGGGCATTAGGCTGGTGGGCCTTAAATGCGTCGGATGACGGACCCGGGATACTGAAAGCCACCGCCGACTTCTTCGGTGACGAAGGCATCGGAGCCATTTGCGTCTGCCCGGTCTTCTGGGCAACACGTAGAAAGCCCTGCACGAAATCCATCAGACCATCAAGTAGGAGTGGATTGGGCCAAAGCTCGATCTTGCTGTTCTCGACCACGAGCGTGCGATCCCCGGTAAACACAAGGTCCGCCGGTGAAATACCGGTCTCGGCAATGCCATTCACGCGGGTTGCGGTCGCGCTCCAGCTTCCGTTAACTGAGAAGCGGACTAAATCACCGTCCGAGAAATCATCATGCTGCCAGATTGAAAACCGTGGTTGACCGTTGATTTGAAGGTCAAGGCGTTCGGCGTCGAATGCCTGCTGGCTTGGCGCCCAGGGCACGGACATACCGAGCGCGAGCGACTTCGTTTCGCCCGGTGGCACGACCACCTCGAGGTTCCAGCGCGTATTGCGCAACTTAACTGTGCCACTGCTCTTGTTTTCGATTTGTTTGATAAAGGTAAACGGTAGCGGTGGTTTAGGTGAGATCGGGATGCACTCAAAGTGGCTGTCCAACACCACTATGGCGCGCTCTCCAAGAAGCAGTTGAGCCAGCGGGTCGTCGCTATGGGTAAATAACCCGCCGACTGCCTCGAAGATATTATTGGCCGTACCGGCATAACCGTGCACATGGTCACCCAGGTCGTGCCATTGGCCGTCGGTCGAAAAGCGAATGAAGTCGCCGTCGTTGTTGTTCGCTTGCCAGATCCAAAAACGGGTGGCGCCGTTAACTTTTATTTCCAGATGTTTTGTCCCGAAGTTTCCCTGAGTCGCCCAGGGAACTGCCATGTCGACGGCAATGCGTCCACCCGGAGGAATCACCACGCCGTGCCCGCGACTGATGGGCCATTCAAGGTTTAAGAGTGAGATAGGATTGGATGAATGATTTTCGAAACGCTTAATAGTTGTAGTTGCCATACCATACTCCCGGTGCTAAGAATTTCTTGCTTCCGGTGGTAGTGGCCTAATTCCTCATTCCATCACACAGATTATTAAATACTCAGCGGATTGAATTAATTCGGCGCAAGTTATCGTTGGAGTTGATGTCCCTTTTGCAGGGAAGTTCAACCATTCAAACCCCACAATCGATCGCACGTTCCGGAAATTCACCGGCGAGGATGGAGGGCAAGAGTTGAGCTAGACGACGCGGGGCGAAGTCTTCTTTTGAATTAACCAACTCGTCGAGGGACCACCAGCGATGGCCCGTCACGTAGGTGTCGGGTTTCCGAGGCCTGACGGTGAGTTCTTTTGAGTGGGCGAGGAAATAACGCTCGTATTGATCGTGTTCGCGACCTTCCCAGGTATAAATGTGGCGACGAAACCAAACGCAGCGCTCAATCGGGAGTAGCAGTCCTGTCTCCTCGTACAATTCGCGCTGCGCTGCTGTTTCGAAAGTCTCGCCTGTTTCGAGTCCGCCACCAGGCGCCATCCACCATTGGTGACCGCCTGGCCCATCACGGGCGTGAAGCAGTAACAGTCGATTTCTGTCGCTCAGCAGAAGTACACGCGCTGCCGCTCGTGCTCCGGATGGTACGATCAAATCCATGTGCTTCCTGCTCTTTGCAATACGGCTTTTATGAAGCTGTCCTTGCCAGCTTGATACGCTTCTCTGTCGTTCGAAAACTGCTTCACTAATTCTTCTTTCAATTGCGCATAGTGCGACGCGGTCTCCGGATTTCTGATCAAAAAATCACGGAAAAGCAGGTGATTCCGCCACGCTCCGCTTTCAATCTCGAGCATGTGCAGGTGATGTGTTCGAGGATTGCCTTTGACAAAATAATGGCGACGTGGAATGCCATTTTCACCTTTGTACATGAATTCCAGTTTCTCCAATGGGGTAACACATCGAACCGCCTCTTCAAAGTTTGCAACCGCGATCCCGATATCAAGAATCGGTTTTGCCGGCAAACCCGGGATAGACGTGCTGCCTATGTGCTGAATATCGAGAACGTATTGACCGATCTGCGCTTGTAGACAATCTCTCTCTTCACGAAAGAGTGTTTTCCATCGTGAGTCGTATGGCGATAGTCGAAGTTGTGCAGAACGTAAACCCATCATTATTCACCTTGCCGCAAAACATAAACGCAAAAGACGGCGAAGGATTAACAGTCTAGAGCCGGATCTTGATACCGCCGTTGATTACTCTTCCCTCAGTCGGTGCGTAGATCTCGCTGAACGACGGCGACTGATGCGGTGGGAAGACGACTTGACTCAGGCGGCCCTGGCGAGTGTCGGTGATATTTTCGAAGTTGATGAAGAGACTGAACTTGCCAAACATCTTTTCGCCGAAGATGCCCAACACCCAGTAAGGTTTGGTGCGGAAACGATCGGTTAGAAACTGGCTGCTCGTGTAGTAAGCCTCGAGACCGGTCTTGAAACTTGCCTCGCGTTCGAAAAGCAAGGCGGAATTGATCCGGCTCTTCGGTGTGAGCGGTAAGGTTTGATTGCCTGACAAGTATTTCGCTTTCGCGTCAGTAAAAGTGTACCCCGCAAACAGTTTCACGATGTCGTACGAGACGCGCACGTTTGTTTCGAATCCGCGGCTCGTCACCGGCTGCGCAGCATTCACAAAACGAAACACCGGACCAGGTTCTTCCAGCAACACGAGCGGATCTTTGATCTCCGTGTAGAAGAACATCTGATTCACTGTGTAAGAAAACTTTTCGCCGACACCGTTTCTGTAATTCACATCCAGCGTCCCGCCGCGACTGCGCTCAGCTTTCAAACTGTTTCCGATCGGCAACACGTTTCGAAAGAGCAAAGTCTCAGCCTCTTCCGTGAAAATGCTCGGCGCTTTGTACCCGAGACCGAGGCTGAGACGGCTGCTCAAATTATTCGTAAATCGATAGAGAGCCGACACGCGCGGCAGCGGAAACGTTCCGTAGTCTTTGAGGTGATCGAGTCTGAAACCTGCTTCCAGAAGGAGCTTGTTGGTGAGGTTGAAACTGTCCTGCGCGTAACCGCCAAAAGTGGTTCGCGTTTCGTCGCGCGGCAACAAACTGCGGCTCTCTCTGAATTGGTCATACACGGCGTTAAGACCGAAGACGAGGGCATGAGTGTTGACGGTTTTGAAGTAGGAGACGTCCGTGTAAGAGTCAAACTGCCGGCCTTCGAAAAGATAGTTCGGAATCTCGAGTTCTCGTTTGAAAAAAGCCAGACTCTGCTTGGCAACCAAACGACTGCCATCCGTCAACTCTTTCTCAAACTGCACCGTCGTGATGTTGCGAAGCGAATTGTTGTTCTCAAAATATTGGTGAAAGCCGTCGGCGTGACCGCGAATTACAAAGACATCGCCACCTTTGCGATTCTGATAAGAAGTCGAATTGCCGACTATCAAGCGGGTTTTCTCTGAGAGCGAGAAGAAAAATCGCGGACTTAGATTGAAGGAAGTTGTCTTCGGCAGTTCGGTAAAATCGTCATCGTCGACATCGTATTCGTTTTGATAGTTGAACGAACCTAAGAATGTATAACCAAAGCGCGCAAACTTTCGTGAATTGAAGAGAGCTACGTCCGTGCCGAGAGCGGTGGTCTGATTGAAGATCATTGCGGTGACAGGTTTATCTTCCGGTTCTTTACTGACGAAGTTCACGACGCCGGCAATCGCACCGCCACCATAAAAAGTCGCTGACGGCCCTTTGATGATTTCCACCTGTTTGAGATCGAGCGGAAGAATGTCGAGCAGGCTGATGCTGCCGGAGAATCCGCCAAAGGCTGAAAAACCGTCTTTGAGAATTTGTGTATATCTACCGTCGAGTCCCTGGATGCGAACGCTCTGCGTGTTTGAAGTGGCCGAAGTTTGTTGCACCTTGATCCCGGTGCTTTCGTTGAGAACCATCGACACGTTTGCCGGTCGCATGTTGGTTTTCTCGTCAACTTCTTCCTCGTCAATTGCTTCCACTCGCGTTGGAACATCATCAATCTCGCGGCCCGTGCGCGTAGACGTGATGGTCACTTCGCCAACTTCATTGTCGACTCTGATAAAGATCACGACCTGTTCGGCGTGGGGAAAAGTGAGCTTCAGTTCTTTGGCTTCGTAACCGGGAGAAAAGATTGTGATGATCTGTTCACCGTTGGGAACGTCAGTTAACTGAGCGACGCCTTGAGCGTCTGTCGTTCCTGAGATGGTTGAATCTTTGACCGAAACAGTCGCCCCGGCGATTGGTTCTTTGGTCGTCTCGTCTTTAATCGTGACTTTGAATGTGCTCTGCGCAAATGAGACCTGTGCTGTCAACAAGATGATGACAAATAGAAATAGCTGCCTGATCTCAAAAGGGGGCATAGGCGTTTATCCACAGATTACACAGATTATTTTACTTTCTAAATTTCTTTTCTGATTTACCTAATTTCTATTATGCTAAGAACGCTCCAACATCTCAGTAGTCGAAATAGGAAAAATGCAACTCCCAACGCCCTCTGGTCGAGCTGCCTTAGTCGTGGCGCATCCAAGCCACGAATTGCGCATTCATGGATGGTTGGAACAATCTCAACCATATGTTTGCATCCTGACGGACGGCGGCGGTCGTTCCGGCGAACCACGACTTTCACGGACAACTGAAGTTCTCAATCGCGCCGGTGCACGGCCAGGTGTGATTTACGGGCGTCTCAGTGACCTCGAAGTTTACTCTGCCATACTAAATGGTGACTCGGAATTATTCGCAGGACTCGTAGAAGAGTTGTGCGACGCGTTTGTGTCAGAGCAGATCGAGTATGTCGTCGGCGATGCTGCTGAAGGTTACAGTGTAGCTCACGACATTTGTCGCACGATCATCGGCGCTGCCGTCGATCTCGCTGAACTCAAGCATGATCACACCATAAAGAACTTCGACTTTCTGGTTGTGGGACGGCCCGAGCAATCTGCGAGTGACGAAGCAATCACCTTACACCTCGACCACGACGCCTTCACGAGAAAAATAAAGGCCGCTCTCGCTTACACTCCGAAGCTCGCTAAAGACGTCGAGGCAGCGCTTGAGGGCGCGCCATTTCAGGGTGTGCGCCGGTTTTCCGAGCCGCAGCTTGCTGGTGAAGTTGATGTCGAGGTAAGCAAGGCCCTGCTGGGAGCACTCGAACCACATCCCCAACTCAAGGCGAAACTCAGTGACATCATCGAGGGTGTGCCGTTGGACGCGTTCCGTGTTGAATGTCTGCGGCCGGTCAGCAACGAATCCGGGACCACCTGGACCACAGGCGAGCCACTATTTTACGAACTCTACGGTGAGAAGCTGGTGGCCGCCGGTCGTTACGACAGAGTAATTCGCTACCGCGAGCACATGCTTCCTCTCGCCCGCGCGATTCGGGCAAAAACCGAAAGAGAAGAATTTTGCGCGCGCTTCGCGTCTTAATCACGAACCACTTCCTGCGCGGTCGCACCGGTTCAGAGCTTTACGTCTGTGAGTTGGCCACGAACCTGCTGCAGCGCGGATACACGCCAATTGTCTACAGCCCACAACTTGGACCAACAGCTCTGGAGCTGCGAGAGACGACCGTGCCCGTGGTCGATAATCTCGATGCGATTGCGTCCGCGCCCGATCTGATTCACGGACAGCATCACGTCGAAACGATGGCAGCGTTGCTGCGGTATCCAAACACGCCGGCGGTTTTCTTCTGTCATGGCTGGTTGCCGTGGGAAGAGACGCCGCCAAAGCATCCGCGAATCCTGCATTACGTCGCCATCGACGATACCTGTCGCGATCGGCTGCTGTGGGAACATGCCGTGCCTGAAGCACGCATCTCAGTAATACTCAACTCAGTTGCAACCGAGGAGTTTCTGCCCCGCTCGCCGCTTCCGACAAAGCCGGCGCGAGCGCTTGTCTTTAGCAATGGCGCGAGTGAATCGACTCACATAGGCGCCGTGCGTGAAGCCTGTTTGCGAACGAGGCTCACGCTCGATGTGATCGGCGCCGATTCGGGAAACGTCGCGCTGCGACCTCAGGATGTGCTGGGCCAGTACGATATTGTGTTTGCCAAGGCGCGTTGTGCGCTCGAAGCGCTGGCGGTTGGTTCCGCAGTTGTGCTTTGCGACAAGGTTGGCGTCGGTCCGATGGTGACGACCGGTGAGATGGACCAGCTCAGGCGTTTGAATTTCGGCGTGCGTGCGTTGCGTGGAGACGTGAATGCGGATGTGCTGGAAAGAGAGATCGCGCGGTACGATCCGCAAGACGCGACCGAAGTGTCGCGACGCATCCGTGAAAGTGCCGGGCGCGAGCAGGCTATCGACCACATCGTCGCGTTGTATCATGAGGTAGTTCGTGAGTTTGAAACGACCAGTCGTGATCTTGATGCCGAAGCTCGCGCGGAGGCGACGTATTTACAACAACTGGCCATCCATCTCGAAACCCAACGCAACGTTCTCTTGCACTCGCAAACATTCCGATTGCGCCAGCGCTTGCTCAACCTACCCCTCGCCGGCGCACTCCTACGCTCGCTCGTCCGCAAGCTGTAGCTCCAAGTACAGCGTCTTAACTCACAAATCGGCGAGTTGCCAGAGTGCGAGTGTTTTGCCGAAGAACTGCGCTTGCTCTTCCGGAAGCTTTTCATCTATCTGCCTGACCGGCGCGGGGAAGTTAAACGGAGGCAAGAGGAGGTTGAGGTGACGGAAGTCGCCGGTGCGAATGTCTTCGTTCTGCCGCCACTCCGGATACGTGTTTGTCAGCAGGTAAGTAGATTCGCTGCGTTTGAAGTTCCTGATTGCCGCAGCAATATGCCGGTACGAAAAGTGTATAAAACAATCGCGAGAGAGAATCACATCGGCGCGTGGCAATTTATCGCGCGTCACGTCGAGCAAAACGAATCGCGTCTGCTCGTTTCCATAGAGAGTCTGATTCCGAGTGATGAGCTCGGGAATGATGTCGACGCCAATGTATTGCGCCAAGCCAAGCGGCGTATCTTTCATCCAGTTGAAATCACCACACGGCGCGTCGATTAACGTTTGCGCTCCGATCTCGTGGAGCAAGGCTGGCAACTCGTTTCGGAGCTTGGCGGTCCGCGTCAGATTCGAGCCCGGTCCTGATTTTGATTCGGAATCGCCCCAACGATTCTCACTATAAAACGGCGCGAACGTCGACTGCATGTACTTCCGCGGAGTCAACACACTCTGCACGAAGCTTTTCAGCTTGCCTGGAATCATTTGGGTTATCTAAGGCGTGGTTTGCACTTCAAGACTCTTGATTTCGTTTGGCCGTATCGTCAGTCGCCGTGCAGTTGACGCGCGCGTTCGCACATACGACTCGACTGCAACATTCGGCTCGTTAGCCGGCGACCACGCGAGCACAAAATATTCACCCGGCGCCAGACGCAACGAAAACTTTCCATCGGCATCCGTACGTGCGAGTCCCCAAAGCGAGCGAAGGTTTCGTCTGCGCTCGTCAACCGGAAATATCACGACGCTTGCGCCGGCGACACTTCCCGTTCCGGCAACCGCGCGTCCTTCGATCTTGCCTAAATCCGTCCCGAGAACAATCTGAACACCGGTGACGCGCTCTCCATCAGCAATCGTGAGCGGCTCCTTAATTAGATCCACTCCCCTCGCGGTAATTGAGCGAATGTAGTAGTTAGGCTCTGCTCGTTCTGAAATATCCAGCCATACAGTGCCAGCCTTAACCGAGTGAACAACAAACGTTCGATCCTTCTCAACAAACACAGGAAAATCCAAAATAGAAATTGGACTATTAGAGTTCGCCTTTGCTGTGACAGAGACGGGGCTGACAAAATCTCCGTCGATCACGATCGAACCGGCGACGCTTCCGCCTGCCGTTAGTTCGATCAAAACCTTGTCGACGTTTTTGTCTTTGATCGTCACCTCAGCACTGCCGCTGAGAGTGCCACTACTGAAGTCCGGTAGATCAGGAAAGTCAAGAATTGGTTCCTCGGGGATCTCTTGTTTCGGCTTCGGCTTTTCATCAACGGGAAGCGGTGCTTCAACCGAGACAATATATGTGCCTGGCGTGATATCGAAAAACGTCCAGTTGCCCTCAGGATCAGCTTCAATATACGGAGCGTTAGTACTCAACAGGGTCACGAACGCTATGTCGCGGAATAGCAGATCGTCTTTGTCAACAAAGCTTGGCGTTACCATTTTCTGGAATTGCTGATAATCCAAATTCATCCGCGGCTCACCCACGCGCCGCAGAAAAACGGTTGCGTTCTTCACTGGAGCATTCGTCTGTTTCCATTTTACCGTTCCGGAGATCTGGCGTGGTTCCTCGCCGAACTTAATGTTCACGTCCCGAGTTTCACCGCCCAGTTGAACATTGATCGAAGTGGCGCTGCTCGCGGTTGACGCGGCGGGATGGTAAGCGGTTACTAAACCGGCGCTTTCTCTTGGCAAAGTATTTGCACCGCCGGAATTATTCTCGGTGCCACCGACGATGTACTGCCCGGCCGGCAAGCCTTCAATTCGATAAATCCCGCGATCGTCAGTGAAAATCGGGTGCTCGGGAAAAAATAGGACAGGGTTTTCGCCCTTTTGCTGATAGAGCACGACTAGGGCACGGGTTGCCGGTTCTCCGTCAGCGTAAGAAATGCGACCCGTGATTGTGCCGCCGCGAATTGCTTTGACATCGATCTTGACTTCGTTGGCGCCGTCAACCGTCACCAGCGTGGGGTTTGTGTCTTCCACACTAAAACCGAAGTCGCTGAAACTTCTGCCGTTGTTTGATGACAGAACTCCGCTGGCATTCACTTCAATGTAGTAGGTTCCGGCCGGAACATCGTCAAAGTGAAACTCACCACGCCTACCGCTGATCGTTCGTTTCAAAAAATCGCGATTGAGTTCTTTCCGCAAACGAAGTGTGGCTCTTCTCACTGGTTGTTCTGAATCGGCGAAGAGCACGCGGCCGCGCACCACTGACCGTCCGGTTTTGCTGTCGGGCGTTTGCTCGTCCTGGGCGAATGTTGACGTCAGCGCCAACATGCCGAAAGCGATACAACAACAGAGCCTCACCAGCGAGCGCCGTAATACGACAGTTGTAATCGAGTGTTTGAACATGAGCTACGGTTGCGATGGACCAGTTACTTCGACGATTTTCTTTTCATCGGCGCGTTGCACAATGATTTTTTGCAGTGAGGATGAATTCTTAATCAAGTTTGCCTCAGCCGGTAGGGTCACCGGGCCATCCTTTCGCTGGTGGTCCAACACAACGACAAAGTATTCGCCCGGCGGCGCCTTGACGACAAATCGTCCGTCTTTGTCAGTGCGTGCCGCTATTGGTCCTTCGCTGAGACGTCTCCGCTCTATCTCGACCGGAAATAATAGAACGACGGCGTCAACTAACGACTTACTCTTATCGTCTTTATCAATCGCGTGGCCCGACAAAGAAACAAAGTCTGTGGCGAGCAGAATGCGGACGTTGTCAAGAATATTTCCCGGCTCAGCGCTGGTGGGATTGCGAAGTAAATCTTTTCCGTTTGCCGTGATCGACTTTACGTAATGACCGTTTCCCAGTCCGGAAACGCGAAACGCAAACGAGCCGGCAGGAAGCGATGAAAACTGAAAAGTGCCCTTTTCCGCGAAACTATATTCAGCTATCTTTTCAGATGATTCCCCCTCACGCGTCACCAGCATGACGCGTAACAGAATCGGCAATTGACCGCCACCTTCGATGGCTATCGTCCCGTGTACCTGAGCTCCTTCTACAAGGTCAAACTTGAGATCTGTTAAGTCGCCTCCATCTACGACGACCTCACGTTGCAGCGGCGCCACACTCACATATTGGTCGTCAACCCGAACATATCCAATGTATCCGCCTGAAATCGACAGCTTATATTTGCCGTCCGGAACCGAACGTATCTCCCACTGTCCCTTGCTATCGGTACGTGACGCCTCAAAGTCTATGCGAGCCGGATCGTCGTCAGGTTCGTCGCGAGTCAGTCGTATCTCAACCCCGATTACAGGCTTTCCTTTTAAGAGAACAGTGCCGGACACGCGGTGAGCAAGGCGCTCAGTAAAACGAATATCGACGTCCTTCGTCTCCGATCCCTGAACGACTCTTACACTCGTTGCATCCTGAACCCGCAACGCCCTGGGATGGAACGCTACCATCATCGAACCATTCGTATAGCTGCCTTCCTCAGCATCGTCCGGGTTCCCACCTTCGTTACTCTCGGATGCGCGTACGATGTATTCTCCCGAACGAAGCCCCGCAATTCGATACACGCCGCGAGAATCTGTTTCGAACATCCACTTTTCTTCTTCAGACCATGCTTCCGGCGTGATTGCGAGTCGAAGTTTTCCGTTCTTCTCAACTTGAAAAAGCTTTATCTGAGCATTGGCGATTGGTTCATCGGATTCAGTTAATACGCGACCGGTAATTACGCCTCCACGACTTGCACGTATTTCTGTCTTGACTGAGTTGCGTCCGTCTACCGTGACTTCACTAAAACCATCTTCGATCTGGCCCAATACAATCATCCGGCTTATTGAGTCTCTTCTGGATCGCTGAGCGGTACTTATGATGTCGGGTGCTCTGACGAACACGAAATATCTACCGGCGCTTATTTGGTAAAGAGCGAAATCGCCGTTTCGATCAGTGACTGCGTCTCCAGCCCAGGATTCACTGACCTGGTCAACCAAGGTGACTTCCGCACGACGCAGCGGTCGACCGGTATCCGCATAGATCACGCGGCCGCGGATGACAGACGCACCGCCAGGTTTTTGATCTGTAGGTCGTGACGTGCGTGACGGTTCTTGTGCCGCGACGCGAATGAGTGCGAACGCACATAAAGCCAGAACGATGAGGAGTTGAAAGCAATTACGCGGTGTTCGCATTGCGATCATTCTGATACTGAAGGCCCGGCTAAAAAGCAAGCTGGCAAAGCGAGAATTTGTGTAATCTGTGGATAGCTCTAACCGAAATGGAGAAACCAGAACAGGCTGATCACGAGAACTGCCAGAAACGAGTGCGACACAATGCTTCGCAACAAAATGGGACGGCTTCCTCGATCGCGAGCCAGTTCCCAAAATTCAAAACCTAGTTCGCTCAGAAACTTTTGTAACTTCTCGCGAAGTCCGAGATTCACGCTATGCTCCCAGAACAACCCCGTCCACGGTGGTTCGACCGCTCGATTCGGCGCTGCCAGGCGGACACGCACAATCTTTGGCCGCAGCAGTTTGCGATTCTGTTTCGCAATACGAGCAGTGAATACGACTGAAAAGACCAGAAAGATAAACGTGATGAAGCGACGTAGTTTCTCGTAGTACACCAATCCGCGATCGAAAAGTCGTTCGATGGCCATTCTGATGCGGGCGAGACGCGAAGGCCGCGGCAAACGTTTCGGCGACTGCGCCCATCCTGGTCCACCGTGGACGGTGCGTCTTGATGGCTCCCAGCCATATGTTCCACGCGGCAATTGATAATTAGGATAAGCGGCTTTGACGTCGGTGTAAGTCACCATCCTTTGGCCGGCATGAAGACCGGAGTCGTAGATGTCGCGCCAGTATGAATTGTAGTTTGACAGGCGCTCGTGACAGACCGCTGCCGTGTAAAGGGCGTCGCGCGCGGCATACGTGCGCGGGTATCGTTCGACAATCTCGAGATATATCTTCAACGCGCGAGCGAGTGTTTCGTGCTCCTGCATGTACGCAAAAAGATTTTCCGATTCGTTTGGTGCGCGATACCTGCCATCGAGCGCGAAATTGGAAAGATCCCAGTAACGATCGCCGTTCCACAGAATCGGATTGTAGAAGAGCAAACTGCTCGCTTCGTATTGATAGCTGGCGAGTTGATACATTGCTTCTGCCGTTGCTTCACTATCCGTAGCGCGAGCTACGTTTCGCTCCAGCCGTTCGAGATCGTTCGCGGTCTGAATATCAAGCATCAGCAGTTGGTGTGTGAGCAGGGGATGATTGTCGTAATCGGTGTGAGGTTCTTTTGGATCCGTGGCGGTTTCAGCTCCGTCCGAATAATTGAAGGCACTGGAATCGGGATTCGCAACCGCATTGACTTTGGCAAACGTCGCCCGCGCATCATTCCAGCGGTTTGCACGCAGGTAGCGAAGTCCGAGTGAATAAGTGAGAACGTTCTTCTCGTCTATGTGAGGATGGCGGTCGATGAACTGAGCGAGTTGGTCGATCGTCATCAACGTGTCGACGAAGTAAGCAATATCAACCGTGTAATTCAGTTCAATGTATTGTTCGAGCGCGGCGTCGATGTCGCCCGAGTCTTCCGCCACCATCGCCAGCAACCGCCGGGCGCCGGTGTTCAATTCATGATCTGGAAAATCTCGAACCAGTGTTTCCAGATTCTGGCGCGCTGAAGCGAGATGTTTGAGACGATGTTCGGCGACGCCGATGGTCCATAGTGCTTGTGCTCGTTCGTTGTTTTGCACACCGCTTTGCAAGGCGCGTTTTGCAAAACGCACTGCGTCTTCATTATCGCCCAGTTCAAGGTTTGCTTCCGCGACTCGCAACGCGAAAGCGCCGCCAACTGACAGCTTTGGATAGCGGTCCAGCAAACGTCGGCTGAAGGTGAGCACGCGTTCCACTACCTTATGTCCGGTGGCGGTGCGGTTCTTCTGCCACGCCTGAACGTTCTTGTTGTTCAGACTGCTTGACGCCTTGGCATCGTAAGTACCCTCGGCATCTTCTATCTCTTCAAAGTCGGGATAAGGATCGCCGGCCGGATCGATCGAATAGTTGTAAATGGTGTGATACGCGTAAGTCAGGGCGACTTGTGGTTCACTGGTGAGTTGTGATTCGACGCGTGTGAGTTCGTCGTCGGTGGCGTGATGGCGCACCATGTCGAGCGAGCGAACAGCTTCGGCCTGCGCATTCTTATCATTCCGATCGCTGAGCATGCGGTAATACTCAACCAGGGCCGCGGCGCGATCGCCTTTGCGCAGCATGAGGTACGCAATCCAGCCTCGTGCATCATTGAAATAACGGCCGTGCGGGTACGCGGCCATGACGCGTTTGAAACCGGCAAGTGCAGCGTGCCATTCGTCATCAATCAATACTTCGGGACGAGGTTCGTCATTGCCTTCGTTCAGATGTGCTTCATCGCCACTGGTCGGCGTGTAAGCGAGGCTGGTTTTCATCGTCGCAACTGCCGCCATGAAGAGCGCCGCTTCACGCTTTTCACTGTGCGGATACTTGCGCGCGAGTGCGTTGAAAGCGAGTGCGGCGTCTTCAAACTCTTCATCGCGGTACATTCCGGCCGCTCGCAGGTACGCGACATTGTCTTTGAGATTGGCGTCGGATGCGGCAGGGCTGAGTGCCTGCTCAACTTCTTCTTTCGGTTTGCCCAGATCATGATACCCGCGCGCAATCAGATACGCTTCCACGTGTGAGAGTGGCGAACCTTGATTCAGCGCTGTGAGGGCATCGAGTTGGTCGATCGAAGTGTTGCTCGTGAGTTCCTTCGGATTGACCCACCCGTCGACCGCGAAGCCACGGCGTTTCAAAGACTCAAGGAGCGGATTGGGTTTTACTTTAGTTTGTTCATTCTCAGCGGAGTCTTCCTGCGTGTCTGTGTCGCCGGCCGGCAACGGTGGCAGACGTTCCATCTCGTCGTAGTCAAGATGATCGTTGAAACGAACGGAGTCGGATGTTCCGATCCAGACGCAGCCGAGTGCGGTTGCGGCGAGCGCCGCTACGAATAAGACCACATGCGTAAGATGGCGAAAGTTAGGGCTACTCATTTTAATTCGCTCCGGCTTCGATCCGGATTTCGGATTGGGCTGAATATGACTTTTCAGTTTCGGTTTGCATCGCGACAGAAACGTTTGTCGTTGCCGGCAGATCGCGGTTTAGCAAAAGGACGGTGGTAAGAGTTTGACCGGGAGCAAGGAAGCCGGCGGTTACTCGCAGCAAATCCGCGCGTCGCTCGCTACACGGTTTTGGACCACTGACAGCACTGCACAGCGGTTGAATCGAAATACCGGGTTGCGGACGTATCGCCTCGAAGCTCCCGGCCGGCACTGTTACATCGACCTTCAACGTTCCGATGATCGGACTGGCGGCGCCGCGGTTCTTACACTCAAGAACCAAAGCGTGCTTGAGATCTTGTTTCAGTCGCACGTCGATCGCAGTGTGGGAATCACGATCGTTGAGTGCATCAGTTACCTGATCAAGATTGAGCGTGGCGGGATCGTCGGAGGCCGGCAGACGGAAAACACAGATGCCGAGTAGTCTCTTGCCGGCAAGCGTGCGCGTGATTTGAGCGGCGCTGCGCAAAGACTCCGTGCTCGGTAAATCAATCACGAGCACGTCGCCGGCGCGCAGGTTGAGACCTTGGGTAACGCCGTCCGCCCTGGCACGAAACGCATAACGACGTTCGGCTGAACCCATCGATCGTTGATCGGTCAACTCCAGGTTCGGATCCGAAGCGATGAGCGCGGGATCCATGTCGCCGCGCAGGCTGATGAGTGAGCCGGAAGCGTTGTAGAGCAGGGCAACACTATAAGCCGCGAGACCGGCGTAGAAAGGCTTATCGAGCTGGCGAGCTTTGTTAACAAAGTAAGTAACACTCTCCGGAGAAGAGATCGGAACTACTTGGTTCACTTGGGTGGGGATTTCGCCGCCGTAAAACTGCGGCACCCAGAAGTCGACGTTTGCGAGAACGCCGTTCAGCGCAGGCGCGTCCATCCAGGTCGGCAATCCTGTGATCGACAGTTCGGTCCCTGATGGAAGAATTTTGCGAAGCGTAATGAGTGTTTGTTCGTAGCGCGGGAGCAGTCTGGTGGGAAAATCGATATCGAGTTGTAGTCCGCGCAAATTCGCGCCATCGCGCCGCGCCCGCTCTGAGTCTTGGCGATAGTCACGAGCGATCTCAGTCGCCAGGCTCTGTGAATCAATAGCCTCCAGTTGCTCGAGAAGGGCGCGTGTCGTGTTGTAGACGAGATGCAGTTTGATGTCTCTCGGAAGCGATCCCGCAAGCGGACGAATGCGACGCAGGGTACCGTTTTGAACATCTATCTGGCCCGCGCGCAGGAAGAGAACTTCGGTGCGGGTCTTTTCGACGACGGTGCGAATGTCGGAACTGCTGGGCGATTCGGTACGCCAGGCCCAGAAAGCAATTGGTACTTCATTCACGTCCCAAACGCGTGGTTTGGCGTGGAAAATGGAAACAAGCAAAACGGAAATCAGAATCACGCTCGCATAGGCCAAGCAAGCCATTCGTGACGTAGGCAGTCTTAAAAGGAGGGCGGAGCGCATGTTGTGTCACCGTGATCGAGCGGTGAGGCGCAGTATCGCGGTTCAACGAGTAGCCGAATACGTTCCGTTCATCAGTGAGTTAGCGCGATTTCCGCAAAAGGGTTTGTGGCTATCCACATCCTGTAGGTCCTGTTGTAAACTTGCCGACGCTTTGCCCAGATTCGATCGAACTTCCAGGAGGTTCCCCGTGCGAAATAAATTGCGAATTATCTATGCCCTCATCGTCACCTTTCTGGTTATTGGAATAGCTCCGGTTTTTACGACTTCAGCAACTCAGGATCAGCCCACCATCGCCAAGGATTCGATTCAGATCCGAGCATTCACCTTCAACGTCTACAAGGGTAATTATGACGTTTGGAGTTGGGTGCCGGAGATGAAGTTTCGCATCAATGGTCCCATCGCGAGCGGCAGCCAGCTTTACGTTCAATACTCGCTGCCCACCGGCGCGTGGGTGAAGTTTGACTGCGAAACCGGCAACATCGAAAAGGGCTACTGGTGGAAAACTGAGTGCGGTGGCCGGCAGATCGAAGAGGCGCAGGGCAGTCTTTATACCGGCCCCGTTTCGTTCGTCATCAAGATGCGTAACGAACTTCAGGGCACTGACTCAACGCTCTTCACCGGCAAGATGAAAGTCGGGAAGTACAAATCCAACGAGGCAGGTCCCAAGGCAGCGCAAAAGTTTGTCTACTGGGTGGACCATGATTTCAACATGCCGATTGGTTACGTTTATCTGACGGCGACGGACGTTTACGGCTGGAAGTTTCCGGACTTTCACGTAGCGTTTTGGGTCCGCGGCGATGCTTACAAATTCGACCCGCACCTCTTTTACAATGGGAAGGAAGTCGGGAAGACCTTCATGGATGGCATGGAGATCGGAAAAGCCGGTTGTGAGGCGGAAGTCGAGATCAACACGACTCATTACGTTCAGGACGATGTGCCGCAAAAAGCAAAATGGGCGCGGGTTGAATGCGACTTTCCCAATATCAAGGGCAGCAACACAACCAACGACGACACGACCAAAAATATCTTTACGCTCGCAGCCAATCCCGGCGAATACGAATTCAAGCTGCTCTGGAACAACAAGCTGGCGCGCTCGATCAAGTTCACCGTTCAACCCGGCGGTAAGTTCGACAACGGTATCGCCACCTCAAACCAACTCGGCAGCGACCGCGTAATCTATCCCGTAACGATCATCGGCGACCAGGACGGTCTCTGGAACAAAACAGCCTGGCAAACCGACGCCTTCTACGGCAACCCACTAAAAGGCTTCACTCCAATGCCATAACGATTAGCCACAAAGAGGCACAAGATTGTGCCTTTTTGTGGCTAAGTCGGATTTAGTTTTGTGGCGGTGCGGGCGAGGCTGAAGAGGATGAAGCCGAGCGCAAGGCTTGAGGCCGCGAGCACCACGTAGATCAGCCATGGGACGCGTTCCGTGAATGGTAGCGGCTCGGGTTTGTATTCGCGATTCGGAAGCACCTCACCAAGGTTGGCGTGAATCGGCTCCTTCGCCAGACGCGCCGAGAGTTCTTTCTCGAAATCGTAATGTGGCGCCGTGACGTTTGCGTTTCCAAAGAAAAGCCGCAGCGGTTGCGTCGGTGGTTCCTTCAACTCAAACACAAGCTGTCGCGCGGGAGCGCTGGCTTCGATGTTCTGAATCGTCAACGTCGGGTTGCTATAGTCGGTGATTTGTAGTCTCAGCTTGCGGACACTCTCTTCCTGATCGAAAACAATCACGAGCGGTTTCTGTTCGTCACCAGCATGACGTGTTAAGTCACCACTCGCGACCCGCCGCACATTCTGATCGTCGTCGACTGCCTCAACCTGGAATGGACGCGAGAACGATTCGTCTCCAATCTCGAGGGTGAGCCGGTCGCACGGCACACGCCCGCCAAGGTCGAGAATCCAGGCAGACGCATGCGCACCCTGGTTGCGCAGTAATTGATACGGAGGCACGTAAACGTTCCACGTCGAGAGCGAACCTTTTTCCCGCACGGCCATCAACACCTTGACGTTTGCAACCGTCGGCGTTTCGTCGTCGGTAAGTTGATCGGCGGAAACTTTCACACGCAAATACCGGTAACGGCTGGTCGGGTACGACACTCGTTGTGACTCTGCGACTGTGTTCTGCGAGGTGAACGAAAAGATGACCGCATTGCCGTTGAGTGTGCGCCACTCTCTGCCAGAATCGCTGCCTTCAACCACAACCTGGCGTCTGAAGTTTGTGCCTCGTGTTTCGATCTCGATTTCGTTGTGTTCACCCGGACTCTCACCGAGGTCGACAGAGACTTCGCTGGTGCTTTGACCAGCAAATCCCGCATTAAATAGTCGCACCGGAATCTCGCGTTTTTCATCGACTTCACGACGGATGCGAATACCGTAAGGAACCTCGCGGTTGTTGGAGTCAAAGAGTCGCAGGTCGGCAAGATCGGGACGAGCTTTGTCCATCACCGGAAGCGGCACGACGACATCGAAAACGCCATTCTCATTTCTTTCCGGCGTTACCGAAACGTAATTAGGCCAGAGCGACAGCGAAGTCTGCGCGGAAACTGTAAAAACCAGCGCCGTTGCTCCGACGAGCAAGAGAAGTAATAAGCCAACTCGTTTCATGTTGTTGACTCCCGCGAATGAAATGCCCGGTGATAACCCCACGCCACCAGCAATAGCAGAATGCCGAGCACGAAGAAGACGATGATGCGATAGATCTGTTGTAGCTGTGCGATATCGACGAGCATCGCCTTGATAACTGTTAAAGCAAAAAGCGCGAGCGCGGCCCAACGAACGGATGCGATGCGCCGCACGAAACCGAGCGCGGCGAGTGCGGCCGCGTATCCGGACCACAAAACCGAGAGCGCCATTTGTCCCAGCCAGCGTTGGTGGTCCGCGTCTGCCGCCGTTTTCTCAGCTAGCGCACGCGCGACAAAAAACGTATGCGTCTCGATCGAAATCAAAAGCCAGAAGGCAACGGCGGCGCACAAGCCGATAACGATCTTCGTCACGCGGCCGTCAATCAGTTTTCGTTGGTAGCCGCGGTGATACAGATAAACCGCGTCGAGAAAACACGCGATCATCACGAGTGACGAAAGAAAGTAGCGATTGAAAACCGGAGTAAACGCCGGTCGATAACCGTAAGGCGTGTCCCAGAAAAGAAACTTGATGAAGGCGAGACCAAACAGCGCGAACGCGTGAACGCGCAAACGGGTGGAGCGAATCTCGAGTGCGGCCCAGAGAATTGCCAGTCCTTCAACAGCCCACGCAATCGTGATCCAGTTCGATTGTAGTTGAATGGGGATCGCAATCGTCACGAACGTGAGCGCCACGGCGATGAGCAACAGAATCTCGCGTCGGCTTTGCATCGAGCGCGACAGCAAAAGCTTCGCAGCACTTGCGTAAACGAGTGCCATGCCGATCGCAAACACGCCCATCCAATCGTGATGCGTCGGATTGAGCAAATGGTAAGTGGTGGCGAAAAACGAAAACGGGTTGACGAGCAAAAGCAGTGCGTCTTCGAGCGTGGCTGTCTCGCGGCGGATCAGTTCCCGCACCAGATGGGCCAACAGGAAAAGCAGAAAGATCGCGGTTTGAAAAATGAGAACCGGTGTGCGGAGTTGGTGATGATAGTGTTCGTTGTACCAGAGCCAGAAAAGCAATTGCGTGCCGAAGTACGCGATGGAGCTGAGTGAACGCCAGTGTTTGAGGAGTGCGAGGGCTCCGGCGTCCAGCACGAAAAGATACATGAAGAACGTTCGATACTGATTTCGATCGGAGTGAAGCAACGCCGGAGTGAGCAAGCCGCCGATCAAAGCCATGATCGCGATCGCGGGCGCGTTGTAGACGAGGGACAGCGCGGCTGCCTCGGCGATCAACAGAATCATGTAAGCAAACGCCGTCTTTTGACCGACGAGATGGTAGTAGCCGAAAGCACTGTAGGTTGAGAGATACAGTAGGACGACGCCGCCGGCGGTCAGAATCTGCGAAAAGACTCGCCAGCCTTGCCGTTGATAACGGTAGCCGCCGAGAGACATCGCGATACCGAACGCGATACCGATGGAAACCCGTCCGAGCTCTCCGATCCAGCGGTTATCAAACGCGTATTTCAGAAAGAAAGCCGTGCCGAAGAGGATCAGCAACACTGCGATCCAACCCACCCAGCGACGTCCGATTATCGATTCAAGCTGATAAGCGCTGAGTGACGGAGTTGGTGGTATTGGTTGAAAAGATGGCGGTGGCGGCGGCGTGACAGGTTCGGGTTCCGGAGCAGCGGCCGGACGGGCTTCGGGTTCGGGTCTGGCGGCGCCGGGGAATATCGAGTGGGCCGCAAGAGTCTTCTCAATGCGATCGATGCGTGACTGAAGTGCTGAGAGTTGTTTCCGGGTACCTGAAGAAATAACTAGTGCGACAATGGGCAACGCGATCATAATGACGATCGCTGCAAGCACGAACAGGAAAAGGACCAGGCCCAGGAGTTGCTCCATGCGGCGCGAACAATATCATAAGAGGGTAATCAACCCCCAGATTTTCGCGGATAAAACCCTGATCTGCGTGTACAATGATGCGACGGGTATGGAGAACCTGAGCCTTCGTGAAGAGATCGCCAATAGCATCAGTCATGGACTGGGTCTGGTGCTGGCAATTGTGGCGGTTCCGATCCTCGTGGCGACGGCATTACGTGGCGGCAACATGCACTTCGTTGTCGGCGTCAGTGTTTTTGGCGGCACGATGGTTTTGCTCTACCTCGCTTCGACCCTCTACCACTCGCTCACACATGAAGCTGCCAAGGCGTTTTGCCGTGTGTTCGATCACACTGCGATCTTCCTGTTGATTGCCGGCACTTACACGCCGTTTAGTCTCGGTGTGTTGCGTGGTCCATGGGGTTGGTCGTTGCTGGCGGTGATTTGGACGCTGGCGATTGTGGGTATCACTCTCAAGATCAGAAAGCGAACGCGTCATTCGCGGATCACGATCGTGTTGTACGTGATCATGGGATGGCTCGCGATCGTGGCGGTTAAACCGATGGTGATGTTGATACCGCCTCCGGGCCTTCTGCTGATCTTTGCGGGGGGCATCGCGTACACGGGTGGTCTCGCGTTTTTTGCTTTAGAACGCATTCGCTATAACCACTTCATCTGGCATCTGTTTGTAATCGCCGGCACGACGTGCCACTTCTTCGCCGTCTTGTGGTACGGATCGTAGCCACCATAAGGCACAAAAAACACAAAAATGGGCGCTACTCGGAAGGTAGCGCCCATTTAATTTAGCGTGATTTGTATTGGAATGTGACTCGCGTTTCTTCTTCCAACACAAGCGGACGGACGAAGCGATAGGCCTTGCCACTCTTCGGGACTTCGATCGCGACCGGAAGGATGCCTGCGACGCGACGTTGCAGGTTGGTTACGTTTGGCGAAATCGTATACAAGTTCTGCATAGCCCGCCCATTAATCGGCAGCTCTCGGATCTGCCGAGAATTAATCGCCGAATCCGAAGCTGTGACTTGAACCGTCTCGCTAACAGCACCCACATCGAGCGTGGTGCTCATTTGTGCAGGCTGCGACGCTTGCAGGTTTAGATCCGAGCGCCAGTTCTTGAAGCCAGGTGAAGTCACAACCACGCTCACTGGACCAGTTTGCATACCGCCAATCGACCAGCGGCCGCTGTCGTCAGCCTTCGTAGTCAAGCTGGCCCCGGTCTGCGTATTAGTAACTGTCACGTCTGCGCCTGGTACGACTGCGCCCGCCGGATCGACGATGACGCCTCCAACCTGTCCCGGTCCAAGCGTTCGGAGCTCCGGCGTCGAAGAGTTGGCAGACAACTCGTTGCTTTCACCATCGACGATGAGATTTTGCGCGACTGAATCCGGAACCTGATCGGCGGAAAGTGCGTTGCCGCCGAATTGCTTCACAATCAATCGATCAGGCAGCGAGATTTCCCACGTCAGAACATTGACGGGAAGATCGAGCTTAGCGAGACCCATGTCGTAAGCGCCGCTCTTGCCGAAGCGTGCGCCCGAACTGATATAAACAAACGACACCTCATAAGCCTTCGAGGAATCAAGTCCCTGACGCAGCAACGGTACGCGCGTTCCATCAACACCTTCGACCGGCTTAACTCTCTCTCCGTCAACTTCCGCAGAGAGCAGTTGTGCGCCCGCAGGTAATCCGACTTTCATGTACGGTTTCGCGTGATTGCGCACGCGCAGCGAGATCTCGGTCAACGATCGTCCTTCCACGGTTGTGAGCGTCGTTACGGTCGCCCGTTCCGCAACTGCTGAGAGAACGTCTGCATCGAGAAACTGCGTCCACTCGAGCTGCAACTTCGGCTCATCGCCGCCGCGACGGTTGTAGCGAAATGCTGCCTGCAGCGGGAAATGCGACAGCGAGCGCGTGATCGCTCCGGCTTCACGCACATCCATCCGCCGCAGCCCGCCCGCTTCTTTCGCTTCCAGTTCCATCGCGCCTACGCCTTCAACCAGCACTTCGCCAGTTTCACGTTGTGCGCCCTCAAACGCGAGCATCGGTGCATCGACTTTTGTTTCGCGATTGCCTCGTTCAATGGCGATCAGAAACTGATGGTTACGACGTGCCGGATCGTGAACTCGCAAAGTCAATACGTTGCCGGAGACTTCACTCGATTCGAGTGAGTTACCGGAAGCCGTCGTCAATTCAAAACCCGCCGGTAGGCTCATCTTGAATTCCGCTGCTTCACCCTGAATCACGTTGACATCACAAAGAGCGGTGAGTTGCAACTGCGAATCACCAACCGAGACGACCTGCTTGATATCAGAAAGAAAACGGATCTCGCGTTGCGCCACTGGCGCCGCAATCTCGCGCGTGGTCCACCAGATGCGCGCTGGTTTGCCCGGTTCGAGTGCGGCTTCGATCAACGTGTTGCCGTTAACAGTCTGGCGGCTGGTTACGAGGCCCGGTTCGATCCGTACGTTGGCGTGATTACCGGGCAGTTCGAGCGTGAGTGTCGAACTGCTGGCAAGCGGTACCGGCAACAGGAATGACGCACGACCCGCTTCGATCGCGAGGGGAGCGGCGACGCCGAGCGATACCGCAAACGGTCCCGGACCGGTAAGTATCGCCGCGTGATTTGCACCTTCCTGCAACAACGGCAGCGGATTGTTCGACTGCTTTGCTTCGAGAACGGTCAGCGCCGTGGTGAGCGGAGTTTTCACCGCCCCTTTTTGAAGTAGTGATCCGTCGATGTCGACCGTGCCGAGCAGTGTTTGATTCTCGACGCGCAGCTTGAACACAGCATGTGACAACACATAAGGAAGCGGAACTTCATCAGGAGTTTTGGCTTTACGCGTTGAGAGCTCGACCAGGCGGTTATACTCGGCCAGCGAAAGCGTCACGGTGCCGGGAGAGCCCGGGGCCGGTAATGGTGTATAGACGACGGTGTTTCGCTGTTGGCCCACCGCGACAGTTGTCAGCAATAAAATCAATATCAGTACTCTCATTGCGCACCTTTCTTTCTCTCACGTTGGAAGTCAACCTCAATTGCCGGTGTTTGGTTCTCCGCGGTCAGTTCCGAAACGAGGAACAGCGATGGACCAAAGTGTGGAAACAACACACGCAACGAAAGATTGCGTGCGGGCCTTGCACCCTTCTGGTTGTCGCGGAGTTTGGCAACGAGTTGTTTGGCTTCGGCCTGATCGGCGGGTATTTCACCTTCGGCGCGCTGCGCTTCGGTTGAGTAACTGGTGTTGGATGAACGCAACGCGGCTGATTCGGGCGCGACATAAGGGGCGACACGGAAACTTCCCGGCGCTGGTGTCACGCGAAACAGCGGTGGATGATGAAGCGTCAGATGCGACTTCGAAATCGGCAGGTCAACTGCGACTAGCGCAACTCGCGTTCGTCCACGATCGGCCCAAGAAGCGGCGCGATCGAGGTAAGAGATTTCGACCACGAAAGCAGGCGACTCTTCACCGGAGCGAGTCTTTTCGAGCGGCAGTAAGAACGAACCGTCGGGCGTCTTTCCCGGACGAATCGGACGGCCTCCTACCGATGCACTCCAAAGCACCGCTGTCGCAGGCAACGTGAGTTTCAAAAAGTTGCGCTGATTATTTCGCACTGCGAAGCGCGACTGGACCAGAATTTTTCCGTCAGCCGCGATGAGCGTGTTGTATTCCGCCTCTTCAATGTTTGCCGTCAGCACTGCCTGCGGCGTGTAACGTGCAACGTCGAGCGAGAGTGCTCGCGGCGACTTTCCATCAGCAGGCTGGAATCGAAACGCCATCAACGAGGGCGATTGGCGATTCGCGATAATCTGGCCCAGTTCGGTGGCTTCGGCATCGTCAAGTCCGCTTGGTTGCCGTCCTTTTATTTCTCCCGCGCCGACCACTTCAACCCCGACGCCGCCCGTTTCACGTTCTGCACCCGGCAGCCGAAGCAATGGCACGTCAACTTTTCCGGAGCGCGGCAAACGCACTTCGCCGCTCAAAGTGAAACGCGCTGTGTTTTGCACCGGCTCGATGAACAACACTTTGAGCTCGTGGTTCGCAACGTCCCAATCGGCGACCATCGCGCCCGACACCTGATTAACAGTCAACTGTTCGGGCAGTTGCACACGAACTTCGTTGGCGAGTCCCTGGACAACTTCGACCTGAACTTCAGCGTTTACCTGGGTTGCGTCTTCGCCCAATCCAACGAATTGCATGATCGACCCGCGCATTCGCAGCGGTTGGTTCGCGCGCACATCGTCGACTTTTCGTCGCCACGCAAAGGTGAGTGGTTCGCCACCGCGTCCGTTTGCGACCCAGCGACTGCCGGTTGCATTCTCTTCATGTTGCAGCAGCAACCCGCCCGTGATGCGCACGTCGACACCTTGTCGCACGAGTTCGACAATCGCGTGTGAAACGGCCGAATTGCTGACCGGCAGATGCAGGATGTCAGTGCCTGCGACCGTGGTTACGGGAGCAACGATTTGCATCGTCAACACCGAACGCCCGGTTTTTGAAAGCAGCAGATCAGCGCGACCGGGGCCTTTGTCAGTCGTATTCATCGCGAGATTGACGGGACGGCCGTCGAGTTTTGCATCGCGGACGATCAGACCGTCGGGCATCGCGATGCGAACCCAGCCATTCTTGATGACGTCGACTGTGAGTCGTGCTTCGCCGGTTGCGAGATCGCCGTCGACTTTCAAGTTGTAGTCGATGCGACTCAGGGTCGCTTCGACAGGCGGCGCCGGAGGCTCGAGTTCAGGCGGCTCAACAGAGCGCTTCAAAGCCATGTATTCACTCACGGGGAGCACGACCCACCCGTCGGCGGCGCCCGTTCCGGTTTGTGCGAAACCGGAAACACTGGCAGCGACGAGCAGAATGAGCGCGAGCGTCATGCGGGACGCCGGCAAACGCAATTCGTTCATGGGAAAAATCTCCTTTGCAATTTCGTGTGCTCGTTGGCAGGCACACTTCAAGACAATGCGGCTCACGTCGCCGCACAAATCAATCCACACTTTTGTTCGAATCGAGACCGAGGCGTGATCTCTTGGTAAAGCTGGACCCTAAGATGCAGTCGAGTTGCTTAAAGTCGCCTCGACTACAAATTCTCGTTCATTTGTGTTCTCTGAAATCCTTCGGTGTGACGCCCGTCCAGCGTTTGAAAGCACGGTGGAACGAGCTGGATTCTGAGAAGCCGAGCAGGTAAGCGACCTCGCAGATCGCCATCTCCGGTTCGCGCAGATATCGCATTGCGAGTTGGCGTCGCATCTGATCGAGTAGCTCGTTATGCGAGGTGCCGAGTTCGTGCAGTTTGCGTTGCAGCGTGCGGGGCGTGAGGCTAAGTTGATCCGCAACTCGTTCGAGCGAAGGATCGCCGCCGCGAAATTCGCTCGTGATGATGCTCTGCACTTGATCGACGAGCGAATCGCGTGGCGGATACTTCGCCAGCATCTCTTCGGCGTGTCGATCCAGCACCGCGCAAAGACTCGCATCCGCTTTGGCGATCGGAAGCGACAGAAGATCTGAAGCGAAAGTGAAACGGTTCGAAGGCGCGCCAAATTGCACCGGACAACGGAATAGTCGCAAATGCTCGGAGATGTCGGCAGGAGCATCGTGTTGAAATTCGATCGCGCTGGGAACGAAGTCAGGCGTTGCAATACTGCGGCAGAGGGTGGTGACAGTGGCGAGTGTCATCTCGCTGTCCTGCCGGTGTTCGATTATTGAGGTATCGGCGTAACGATAGACGATGGCGCTGGTTTCACGAATCGATTCGAGCGTGAATAAGGCTCCGTCAGTCCAGATCGAATGATAACGAGAGACGCGCTGGAATGCGGCGCCGATAGTTGGGCTATTGAGTGCAGAATAGCCGACGACGTCGAATGCCGAAGGATCAATGCTTTCACCGAGATGAAGACCGAAGTTATTGTCGCCGGTGAGTTCAGCGGCTTTTTCGTAAAGATCGACTAGTTGCGCAAAGGGAATGCGATTGTCCGGATCGAGTAACACGGACGGGTCTAACTTCACGGCGTGATAGAGATCGTCGGGTTTCACACCTCGAGCCGCCGCGGCCACAGCGATTTTTTCGACGGCTTTCGCCTGAATTGTGAATGTCCGGCTCATTCGTTCTCAGTTAACATCCGGCTGGCATAGCGCGTCAATTTGTTGTCGTTCGCGGACACAGATTTCACCGATTGTTCTGTGTAAGCTGTGGAAAAAAGATTGATAGGAACGGATATGACAAAGAACCTAGTGCGCACGGTGATATTGGGGTTGATGTTATGCGGCTGTGTTTTCGCGCAGTCGAATGATGTCAACATATTGCTTTCGACGCTGCCCGCGGGGCGAGATCAGCAGCGATACAAAGGTTACGTCGAACCTCAGTTTAAAGCGGCCACGCAGCGCTCGTTCTACCTCACGATGCGCGATGGTGTGAAGATCGCGGTGCAGCTCGTGTTGCCAAAAGATCTGCCCGCCGACCAGAAGATTCCCGCGATCATGAGCATGACTCGTTACTGGCGTGCGCGTCAGGATGGACAACCGAACCTGTTTTTCCCCGGTCACGGATACGCGATGATTTTTGTCGACGCGCGCGGAACGGGTGCATCGTTCGGAGTCTGGAAAGCCCCATTCAGTCCCGACGAAGTGAAAGATTATAGTGAAGTGGCGAGCTGGATCGCGGCGCAGCCGTGGTCCAACGGCAAGGTCGGAGCGATCGGCAACTCTTACACCGGCAACACTGCGCTCTGGCTCGCATCGACGATGAACCCCGCAGTGAAAGCAATCATTCCCCGTCACTACGAATTTGATCTCTACGATGAAACTCCATATCCCGGCGGCTTGCTGACCGATTGGACGGTCAAGACCTGGAACGAAGGCAATCGACAGCTCGACACAAATCCCGGCGTGAGACTGGTTGACGAAGACGCAGATCAGAAACTCTATCAGGAAGCGACCAAACGGCGTGGTGAGAACATCGACGTTTACGCCGCAGCGCTGAAGACCACTTTCCGCGACGATCGTACGTTTGGATACTCGCTCGATGAATTGAGTGTGCATAGTTACCGCGCGCAGATCGAGAAATCAAATGTGGCCATCAACAACTGGGGCGGATGGTTCGATGCCGCCACGCCCGAAGCCATGATCAAGACGTTTCTGACGTTGAAGAATTACCAGCGCGCCGTGATTGGACCATGGAATCACGGTGCTTCACAGAATGCGAGTCCGTATTTAACTCCGGCTTCTAAGCGCGTAATGCTCAACTTCGAGTGGTTGCGTTTCTTCGATCGTTATCTGAAGGGCATCGACACCGGTCTCGACGCGGACAAGCGCTTGTTTTATTTCACGATTGGCGAAGAGCAATGGAAGGTGACGAACACGTGGCCGGTCGCGGGCACGCGCATGACGCCATGGTATTTCAGTGAGAACAATTCGCTGACGACGAGCGTACCGAGCGGCAAGGCGGGCGAGGATCGTTACACGATCAACTTCGACGCGACCACGGGCGCGAAGAATCGTTGGCATACTCAGGTTGGCGGCGACGTTGTTTATGGCAATCGCGCTGAAGAAGACAAGAAGCTGCTCACTTACACGAGTGAGCCGCTCGAGAGTGATGTTGAGATCACAGGGCATCCGATCGTCAGTTTATTTATTACTTCAACACACACTGACGGCGCTTTCTTTGTCTACCTTGAAGAGATCGATGAGAGCGGCAAGGTTACGTACCTGACCGAGGGCGAATTGCGCGCGCTGCATCGGCGAGTTTCGAAGGAGCAATCGCCGGTGAAGCTCCCGATTCCGTATCATTCGTTTCTGAAGAAAGACGCGCTGCCGCTCGTGCCGGGGGAAAGGGCGGAATTGAAGTTTGGATTGCAACCGATTTCAGTGTTAGTTAAGAAAGGACACCGGCTGCGCGTCGCGATTGCGGGTCATGATAAGGACACGTTCATCCGCATCCCGGCAGACGGCGCCCCGACGATCGCTGTACAACGCAACATACGAGCACTTTCGCTGATCGAGTTACCTGTGATCAAAAGATAGGACGCCTCCTTGGAGTGCGGCGACCTGGTCGATCCGGCATCATCGATAACAAAGCGGCGCCAGTCCGCCGCACTCCAAAGTGGCGTCCAGTTCATAGATAAACGATGAAACCGACAGCTAGTCCACGGATCAAGATCTGCTGCATCGCCAGTGTCGACGAGGCGTGGATGGCGATCGAGGCCGGCGCGAACGCGATCGGGTTGGTGTCGGCGATGCCGAGTGGACCGGGACCGATTCCGGAAGATCTGATTACAGAGATCGCGGCCACAGTCCCGCCGGGTGTGAGCTCGTTTCTACTCACGTGCCTCCAGGACGCCACGTCAATAATCGATCAGCAACGCCGTCTCCGAGTCAACACAATCCAGATTGTCGATAGACTGACGACCGGAACTTATCAGGAAATCCACGACGCCTTACCCGGTATCAAGCTGGTCCAGGTGATCCACGTCACCGGCCCCGAATCGGTTGACGAAGCGTTCGCCGTCGCGCCGCACGTCGATGCGATTCTGCTCGATTCCGGCAATCAATCACTCATGATCAAAGAGCTCGGTGGCACAGGTCGAGTACACGACTGGAATCTCAGCCGCAAAATCAGAGAAGCGATCGATGTGCCTTTATTTCTGGCTGGTGGTCTGGACTCGGGGAACGTCGCCGCCGCGATTCGCGAAGTGCAGCCGTTTGGAATTGATGTCTGTAGCAGACTGCGGACCGAGGGGGCCCTCGATCCGCAGAAGTTATCCGATTTTATCCGTGCAATCCGTGGTTAGAAGGTGAGTCTTATCGCAAGCTGCACCTGACGCGGATCACCCACACCCTGTCGCAGGAATCCATCAAAGTTGAATAGTCCCGGCGTCACGAGTGGATTGACGTTGTTGGTGTTATTGAACGTATTGAACATCTCGATAATCGGAGTGATCGAGAAACGTTGGTTGAGTTTAATGGGCCGTTGAATGCGCCAGTCAAACGAGAAATACTCATTGTCTTTGCGCAGGGTGTTGCGATTAGTGGCGGTGCGAATTGCCGGCGTGATCGGTTGCGCGCTGCGCGCCTGCACGCGGAAGTTTCCGTCAAATCCCCAACCCATATTAATAAAGGTGAAGAAGTTGAACTTGTGACGGATGTCGCGATCCGAGACTGCGTAGTCAAGACTCAGATTTAGCGGATCGAAAGAGCGATCGGTAAATGGATCGCGCTCGTTCGAATCGTCGTCCTTGTCTTTTGAAAGCGCATAGTTCCATTCAAACTGATACCGCTTGCTGAAGCGCTTTCTCATTCCCACCGTAAAGCCGTCGAACACCGAACGGCCGACAGCGCTGGTCACGAACACATCTCCGAATGCCGGAAACAGTCCGACACGATTCAGGTTGATGAAGCGCGTGAGATGCACGCCCTTCGAATGCGTGAAGTCAAAATACATCGACAGATCTTCAGTTAGCTGCTGCTCAAACTGAATGTTTGTCGTGTAGATCCTCGGGTTCGCATAGTCCTTGCTAAACACGCGAATCGATGCGAATGCCGGCAGACCTCCCAATGGTGGGACATTCACTTTACCCGGCCACGACGGGAGACCCTGTCCGTTGCTGCAACCGAATGACGATCCGCAGGCAATACCAAACTGTTGCACGCCGTTGTCTGTGATCGAACCGACCTGCGACAGCATGTTCTGGCGGCCATAGAAAATACCCGCGCTGGCGCGAATCACTGATTTACCCGAATTGGAGATGTCCCAGGCGAAGCCGAGGCGCGGCTGGAATTCTTTCTTGGCGCTGTGCAAAGTGCCGTCGGATGGGAAGTTTGGATTCGATAACAACGAAGCATAGACCGTCTGACTTGGTGGCACTACAGGCTCAGGGAAGATCTGAGCTTCCCAACGCAGACCGTAGCTCAAAGTGAAGTTTGGTTTAAGCTGCCACCGATCCTGGACGAATAGTCCAAGGTCTTCATTCTTGATGGTAGATGCACCCGGAGGCGGAGCACCCGGGATTCCGGTCGGGATACCGTTCTGTAAATAAAGAAGCAGTGGTCCACCTACGCTACTTCCCGCACCACACGTTTGATTAAACGGCGCGCCCTGAGTAATCCATCCGGTAAAGGCGCCGGCGCCGTTAAAACATTCGCCGACGTTTGGCCCAAAGCCATTCGCTGCGGGCGTAGACGCATAGCGCAGAAAACCAGCGGGGCTATCGAAGATGTAACGGCCGTTAAAGAAACCGCGGAAAACCTGATCGTTAAACGTATGCAGCCACTCGCCGCCGAATTTGACGTTGTGATCGCCCGAAATGATTGAGAAGTTGTCCTTCGCGTGCGTGCGCCAGAGCAACTCATCAACATTTGGTTCGAGGAAGAAGGGATTACCGAATCGGAAGGTTGTAACAAACCCCATCGCCGTATCTGCCGGAACGTTTGAAGGAACCGCAGCGCGAGGCCGCAGCTCACGACTGTACGAGAAGTGAGCTTCGTTCAATTTCGTCGGCGATACCGTGGTGAAAAGATTGGCGCGCACCACGTTGATCTTTGACGGGCCTTCAATACCGTTGGCCGAGTTGCCGTACGTGGCGACGTCGAATGTTTGGTTCGTGTTCTTCGAGTAGTCGAAGTTGTATGACACGGAAAGGTGGTTGGCGTTGTTGATATCGAAGTCTACTCGCGAGAAGAACGCCTGGTTATTGATCTTGTGTTCGACCGGCAATCCTTCTTCCTGATTGACTCTGGTTCTGATGAAGCCGATCAGGGCGAGACGCGCGCAATCGTCATTACCATTGATTGCGGCTTCGTTGGCGAGAATTGTCGGCACCGTAATCGGGCATGGCGTCGCACCGACCTGTTCGCTCAGGTTCGCGCGCTCCAATTTTTCACGAATACCTTCAAACGCGAAGAAGTAAAACGCCTTGTTTTGCTTGATTGGTCCACCGATGGTGCCGCCGTATTGTTTACGATTGAAACCTTCGAGCGGTTTGCCGTCGGAAGTGTTTGCCGTTAACGCTTCGAGGCGCTGGAAATAAAAGACGCTTCCGTGAACGTCGTTAGTGCCTGACTTCGTGATCACGTTGATCACGCCGCCGGCAGTGCGTCCAAACTCAGCACTAGCGCCACTCGCAACCACCTGAAACTCTTTTACTGCTTCGAGCGTGATGTCGATTGCGGCGCGTTGTCCACCGAGTTGCTCACCGAAGAAGCCGTTGTTGTAGTCGCCGCCATCCAGACTGACGTTGTTGAAGATTCCGCGCTGGCCTGCGAAGTTGATCTCATCGCCATCGGGACCCTGTGTGATGCTGACGTTAGGCGTGAGTGTCAGTAAGTCTTCAAACTTTCTACCGAGAACCGGAGTCGTTTGTACCGCGGCCTCGTTCATCGTGGTGCTGGCTTCCGTCTTGACGGTGTCCACGGTTGGA
This sequence comes from Pyrinomonadaceae bacterium, assembly GCA_035694465.1. GTDB lineage: Bacteria > Acidobacteriota > Blastocatellia > Pyrinomonadales > Pyrinomonadaceae > PSRF01. The sequence goes on from DASSFI010000078.1 coordinate 181,116, forward strand.
GTGGTCGTGATGGTGACCTGCCCCTGCACGCTCGAGACTCCCACCGAAAAAGGAATCGTCAACGCCTGGCCCACCGTTAGGGTGGCGCTCGGAAGTATAGTCGTCGCAAATCCCGTTTTCGAAACAGTAACCGAATAGTTACCGGGCTGAAGCAAGGGCGCCACGAAGCGTCCCTCATCGTCGGTTGTGAGATTGCGCAGCGAATTGGTGCCGAGGTTCTTAATTTCGACGTTCGCGCCGGGCACGACTGCGCCATTCGCGTCGACAACGGTGCCTTGGATCGTACCGGTGGTGATCTGAGTTTGGGCAACGATCGACGAAGCGATCAGCAACGTGAGTATGAGGCTTGCTGCGAAAGTTAAGGTCCGGGGGAAACTAAAAAGTACGGGGGTCCGCATAGTGATCTCCTATATTCAAGTGTGTTGACTCGTGTCAGATTTTGCTTGAGTATGTTCAAGTTTCTGGACCGGTCTCAAACTTCTCGGGAGAAGGGTTCTTGCTGTTGGATCAATTTGCTTTTGTACATCGGGCCAGTGGTCGGACATCTTATTAACCCGTTCAGAGCGTGTCAATGAAACTTTCTTGCGAGTTTTATCTCTGAATGGCAGTCATTCGAAAAACTGTGCATGGTTACAACGTTTTTGTAACAGGTAAAGGAATATGCTTGGTTCAATGGATGTTCAGTTCGCGTACATATTGCAGGATTCTTCAGGATTGATCGCGCGGATCTGGGGGTACCTGACACAGCAATTCACCTTCGGACGGATAACAGTTTCTGTTTCCAGTTTGTTCGTCGGTGTGTTGGTAGTGGTGGTGACGATGCTCGTCGCGCGTTGGTCCAGCGCGCTGATCGACCGGCGGATGGCGAATCGTCGCCATATCGATCCCGGTTTGCGTTACACGATCTGCCGGCTCGTCAAATACCTCGTCATCACGATCGGTTTACTGGTAGCGCTCAAACAGGCGTTTGCGATTGATCTCACGTCGATTGCGGTGATCTTTACGGCGCTGTCGGTCGGCATTGGTTTTGGACTTCAATACATTGCTTCGGATATTGCGTCGGGTTTTATCCTGCTGTTTGAGAGACCGATACGAATCGGCGATCGCATCACGATTGGAGACGACGAAGGCGATGTGCAGAGTATTAACCTGCGCACCACGATCGTCACCACAAACGATCGAATTGCGATCATCGTGCCGAATTCAAAACTCGTGAGCCACCGCGTGGTGAACTGGTCGTATGGCGATCCACGCGCACGAATCGCGATACCAATCGGAGTAGCGGATGATTCTGACATTCAACTGGTCACGAATACGCTGATTGAGGCCGCACAGAACATTGCGAATGTTTTGACTGATCCGGAGCCGTGCGTGCAATTTCTGAAGTTTGGCGACTATTCGCTGGATTTCCGTCTGCTTGTTTGGACCAACCAGCCGCGCCGGCATGTTCAGATCCGGAGTGACATCAACTACCGCATCGCTGAACTGTTTCGGGAACGTTTGATTCGGATTCCGTATCCAACCCAGGAATTTCTCTTGAAGGGTATTCCCCGCGCCCTCGAGCCTAATCTGCTGCAGGATAACGATCATTTGACCGCGGATGAACGCCGGTAAAATCCGGATTGGGTAATACTTTTGTCGTAGACATTGCGCAATGAAACTGAGTGAGGCATCATTCAGTTTAAGATGCGATCAGCCCGTTCGTTTGTAGGGGATAAAAGGGAAGCTATTCTGCGCGCCGCGATCAGCGTCTTCGCGCACAGTGGTTACTTCAATTCCAAAGTTGCCGACATCGCGCGCGAAGCGGGAGTCGCCGACGGCACCGTCTATCTCTACTTCAAAAGCAAGGAAGACATTCTTCATTCCATCTTCGATCGCAGCGTTGAAGAAGCGCTCGAAGCCGCTCGGAAACAAGTTGCCGAGGTCAAAGATCCAGCCGAAAGGCTGCGCCAAATCGCTCACTTGCATCTTGAACGTCTCGGAGCAGACCGCGATCTGGCGGTAGTATTTCAAGTCGAACTGCGCGGATCGACAAAGTTTATGGAAGAGTTTTCGGCCGCCGGTTTCGCCGAGTATCTGATGCTCATTCGTTCTACCTTTGAAGAGGGGCAACGCGCAGGCATCTTTCGCGCGAATCTAAACGCCAAAGTAGTGGCGAAGATTTTGTTCGGCGCGCTCGACGAAATGGCGACTAACTGGATTCTCTCGAAGCGTCGCTACAAATTGGCGCCGATGGCTGACGAAGTTTTGGACATCTTTCTAAACGGAGTGAAGACGCAGTGAAACGAGCGATTGAGTACATGGATTTACGCTCAAGTACTCCCGCTCGTCAACCAGCCTCTGCCGACGAGCCGGTCACGCTCGTCGACGTCTTCGAAAAAGTTGCACGCAAGCACAAGCGACCTGACACGCTCAATTACAAGAGTGGCGGACGCTGGCTTTCAGTCTCGTCCGATGAAATGCTGCGGCGTGCGAAATCAATTGCCGCCGGGCTGCATGCAATCGGCGCTGGTCCAGGCGAACGTATTGCCATACTTTCCGAAAGCCGTGTGGAATGGACGCTCACTGACGCCGGCTCGATCTTCGCGGGCGCGATCGACGTTCCGATTTATCCGACGTTAACTCCGCCGCAAGTAAGTTACATCCTGAACGACTCAGGTGCTTCCGTTCTGTTCCTCGCTAATCGAGAAAAGTTTGACGAACTGAAGGACGCTCTTGGCGAGTGTCCCCTCGTGAAGCAGATCGTGTTCTTTGAGCCCGAAGGAATCAATACCGTAGAAGGCATGACGTTGGCCCAGCTCGAGGAAAAAGGACGCGAACTCGAACGGCGCGAGCCATCGCATATCGCTCAGTCTGTACAGAATATATCGCCTGACGATCTGGCCACGATCATTTACACCTCGGGCACGACCGGCGAACCCAAAGGCGTGATGCTGACGCATTCAAACCTTGTCTCGAATCTGATCGACTCGTCCGGGCATCTGTCATTTGGCGAACACGACATCGCGCTGTCGGTGCTGCCGCTGTCACACGTTTTCGAACGCCAGGCGATGTACATGTATCTGCATCAGGGCATGGCGGTTTACTTTGCCGAGTCGTTGCAGACGGTTGGTCCAAACCTGCGCGAAGTGCGACCCACGGTGCTGGTGGGTGTGCCGCGAATCTTCGAGAAGATTTACGAGCGTATTCGCGACCGTGCTGCGGAGGCCGGTAAAGTAAGCGCCGCGTTGCTGGCGTGGTCCGTTTCCGTGGGTCGCGAGTATGCCAAGCACGTGCTTGCGCACAAGTCGGTTCCGGCGTTTCTCAAACTCCAGCATTGGATCGCGTCGAAGCTCGTGTTTTCAAAATGGCAATGGGCCTTTGGCGGGCGTATGCGGCTACTCGTTTCGGGAGGCGCTGCGTTGCCGGAAGATTTGTCGTACATCTACACCGGCGCGGGCATTCCGATCGTGCAGGGTTATGGTCTGACCGAGACTTCGCCGGTTATTACGACCAGCAAGATTGACGACATTCGACCCGGCACAGTTGGTAAGGCGATTCCAAACGTCGAGATTCGCATCGCCGAAGATGGCGAGATTGAAGTGCGTGGTCCAAATATAATGCAGGGCTACTACAACAAGCCCGAAGAGACGCGCGCGGTCTTCACCAGCGACGGTTGGTTCAAGACGGGGGATATTGGCGCGCTCGACAAGGACGGATTTCTTTGTATCACCGATCGTAAGAAGGAGTTGTTCAAGACTTCCGGTGGCAAGTACATCGCCCCGCAACCGATCGAACAAGCGATCAAAGGATCGCGTTTCGTTAGTCAGGTCGTATTGATTGGATCTGAGCGTAAGTTTCCGGCGGCGTTGATCGTGCCGGTTTGGGAACAGCTCGAGTCGTACTGCAAGTTGAAGGGCATTGAAGTAAAAAGCCACAGCGAGATGTGTCATCATCCGCGTATCATCGATCTCATGCAACGACAGATTGACGGATTAACTCCAAACCTCGCGAAGTACGAACGGATCAAGAAAGTCGCACTGCTTGAGAATGAGTTCACGATTGAAGGCGGCGAGCTCACGCCGACTTTGAAAGTGAAGCGCAGAGTTATCGATGAAAAGTATCGAGATGTGATCGAGAAGCTTTACGAAGAATGACGGATGAACGCGGATTGCACCTCAGGGTATTTTGGGAGCCTGATCGAGGTGCAGGGATTTTAGAATTCTGGTGCCTGCGTCCTCACCTGCCCGTTTCAACATTTGTTCGAGATAGAGAGCGCTGGTTGAGCCGCCGGTACGGGGTTGCACCACGACCGGGCCGGCGCGATTGCTGTTCATGTAGCTATGTCCGCTGGTGACGATCTTCGCCGTGCCGGGAGCGAACACCACATACTCAACCACCATATCGTCGTACGAACGCGCCATTGAGTCGAGCTTGAGCGACATCAGAACCACGTACGTGCTGGCGTCGGCCTTCGCTTTCTTGATTGCTTCTCCCCTCGTCAACGTTCGATCTGTGATGTCGACGCCTGCTGACGAGTTGGAGCGCAGGCGGTCACCGCAGCCACGAACAACCGCGTCGTAATATGAATAAGGAAAGGTGGAGTAAGAATCGTTTCTGTCGGCGCCGATGAAGAAAAGTAATTCGGATTTGGTCTCCTCTTTTTTCGGCGTGGGGGTTGGTTCAGGAGTTGGTGTCGGCACCGGCGCCGCAGGTTCCGGTTTGTTTTGCCTTCGGCCAGATTGCGCCTGCGCCGTCAACACCGTCAGCACAAGAACTACAGCAATTGTCAGAAGGCGAAATTTCATTGGGTGTGAATTGTAAACGGGAACTAGTGAGAATGTGAAGATTGATTTGCTAAACTGCCGTACCGATGGAAACCAATAAAGGACAGAAACTCGTCATTTCAGGCGTTCGCGAGCAGGCGAGGAGTACTCGATCATTCGACCTGCGAGCCGAGCAAGCGGTGGATTTCACGCCCGGGCAAGTTGCGATATTGCGTGTTGAAGGTGAAGAGCCGGCGTATTTTGCTTTTGCCGGCGCGCCTGCGGATCGAGATCTTGAAGTGCTGGTGAAACAAAAAGTCGGAGCCAGTCGCGTGATTTACGACCTGGGTGTCGGCGACCAGATAGAGTTGGTTGACGTTTGTGGACGTGGGTTCAGGATCGATGAGATGACGGGGCGGGATCTGGTTTTTGTGGCGATGGGAACGGGAGTCGCGCCATTGCGTTCGGCGTTGCGACACGTCTTGAAACGCAAGCAGGATTTTGGACAACTGGTGGTGCTCTATGGCGCGCGAACGCCTGACGATTTTTGCTATCGCGATGAAACAGAGGCGTGGGCGGACGCGGGCGTCGAGCTGCGCCAGGTCATTTCGCGTCCGGATGGTCACGACTGGTCTGGTCCAACGGGTTATGTGCAGTCGTTGTTAGACAACGTCCTTCCGGAGCTCGCTTCGCCCGTCGCCCTCATCTGCGGCTCTCGCGAAATGATCGATCAAACCCGCGAGCGCTTAGGGAAGATGGGCTTCAAGCCGGAAGAGATCCTGACGAATTATTAGCTACTTCTTGAAAAACGTTGAAGCTTTAATAATCTTGACGTTGCAGTAACGCTGAATCGCCTTAAAGTCGACCCAGTTCTCTGTCACGACTGCTGCTCGCCATCGCCTTGCGCTAACTGCGATGAGAACGTCAAGAGCCATTCGCTGTGAGGCACCAGGAGGTAGTCTCTTTAGTTTGCCCTGGTCTAAACGCCGCCGACTATCGGTCAATAAGAATAGGATTTTCGATGTAAGCAGCCAGTCTTCGGTGTCTGGAACAATGAGACGTTGTTCTTTCTGATAAGTGCGAAACAGGTCTTCATAAAACTTTCGTCCGGAACCATCTTCGGCGCTAGCGGAAAGTTCGGTCAGAACAACTGCGGACATCAAGAAACTATTTGACGCTTCCAGGAGTTGGGTCAGTTTTCTAGAAATGATTACGGAGGTGTCGTAGGTGAAGTACGGCATCGAAGTTCGATTTTAAGGACCAGTGTTGTTACAAGCGGTGAAACTCGCCCCGCTGATTAGTTTCGTAAGCCATTTGAAACGCTTTAAGCGTAAGTTTCATCAGCTTTTTCAGACGCTTTTCCCGCGCAAGTTCTTCAGCCTTCTTTTTTGTCAGCTTCGATTTCCCGTTTGCCTTGGATGCTTTCGCGGACACTTTTTTCGTGCGCCGTTTAGTGGGCGCTGTCGCCGAAGCTTTCTTGCGAGATGAGGTGTGAGTTTTTGTAACTTTCTTTGTTGCCATGCGACGCAGTTTATCACAAATGCAATTGGAGAAAACTTGAGAGTCAGTAAGAGTTAAGCAGCTGTGCACAACTAGTCACGGTGACGGTGGCATTGCCGTTGGTGAGGGCAGGCTGTCCTTTGACGATCAATGCGTTCGCGTTTGAATCGGAATCTAAAGCGCAGAGTTGGCGGGTGATATCGCGGTAGACTCTGACTGCAGGATAAGGGGGCACATTTAGTTCTGCTGACGACCACTCGAACAGGGGGAGCATCAACTCACTGCGACTACTCTTGAAAATGGTTTCGCGGGCACTCGCGGACAAGCGATCGCGCAGAGTGTCACTAATCCGGATAACTGCCACAGGCGACTTCCCGGAATAGAGCGCACCGGAGAGATACAGATCCCACCAGCCAACGAAGCTAAGCGCCGGCAACAAACCACAAATCAACAGCGCCGCCTTCGGCAAATAATCTCGTCTCAAAGACTTAAACGGCGTCTCATCACCCCGATAAAAGATTATGACTGTGATGGCCATCATCGCGACATTCCATGGCCAAACGATTGTGTTCAAGCGAGCGTGAACCAACGTGATGAGAATTATCGTGTGCATGACACAAGCCACGACGACAGCGATCCGGCGTGTTCTGCTGAACAATAAACCGATCCCAATCAACGACTCACAAATTGCGATCGTTAACGCACCGATCGTCATCGATCTCGGCGATAGATGAACGCCCGCTGACTCAATCAGACGTGGCGCAACGTCGTGAACAAAACTCCAGCTTAGCTTGTGTAAGCCACTCCAGAAATACAACGCCGCCACCACAAATTGATTCGCAGCTAACACGGCTCTTGTCTGCGCAAAGACAAGAAAGACAAACATGATTGCATACTGGTAAACCCACGGCTGCAACCTTGTCTGGTCCAACAGGACAAGGACGATTATTAAGACAACACTTACTGCCAGAAAGCGACGTGTGATTACCGCCAATACGAGCGTGACGACCAACACGATCGACAAAACAAAATCCTGACGCCAAATCAACCCCGGAATGATCGGCGCACGCGGAAAACTGCGCCCTGCATCGAACCACAAATGCGGCGACATTATGATCCCGCAAAGAAATGCAGCGGCAACAACAATGCGAAGCCAATGCAGACGGGTGTAATCTGCGTTCATTCGTGGCGAAGAGTGGTCAGTGACGAGTTTGCGCTTCTTCGATCAGTTTTAGGATATCAGTTTGGGGTAGTGAGCGGGCGATGGAGAGTGGAGTTTGCCCTTGATTATCTTTGATCGTCACGTCAGCTCCCGCGTTGAGCAGGATCTTGATGCTTTCGATGCTTGGTTGAAAACGTCTGACGGCACCCGCCAAGGCTGTTCGTCCGTTGCTGTCAGTCTCGTTAACCTTCGCTCCTGCCACGATCAATGCCGTCACAATTTCCGGATCGGAATAAGACGCAGCGTAGCTCAATGCGGTTTCACCGTTCGTCGTTCGCGTATTGATGGTTGCTTTCGCGTTGGTCGCAAGTAGCTTTCGTACGGCTGCGATGTTGCCTTGTTTCGCGGCGGCGCGGATTAAGGCGGTCTCTCCAACTCCGTTGGTGATATCAAAACCGGCTCCGGCCGCGATCAGCGCGTCGAAGACTTCCGCGTCTGGACCAGAGTCTCCCGACTTTGCATACATCAATGCGGTGTTTCCCTCCTTGTCTTGAATATTCACCGCAGCATGCGCCTTGAGCAGTAACTTCACCAGGTTCGGGTAAGTTCTTTGCACGGCGGTGATCAGTGCTGTTTCTCCCTTTTCATTAACAACGTCGATGACCGCGCCTGCCGCGATCAAAGCAGCGAAGATTTCTTCCCGACCCCAATTCACCGCATAAAGCAACGGCGTTAGCCCGTTCTTGTCTTTCGTGTTGATCGTGGCCCCCGCGCCGGCTTGTAGCAGTCTCAGCACCACTTTCGTTGCGTTTCGTTGCACGGCTAACAGCAATGCAGTTTGTCCCTCTAAGTCGACGAAGTTAACGTTCGCGCCGTTCTCGATGAGCAAGTTGATTACTTCCAAATCAGCCGAACCGTATGCGGAGTAGATCAGGGCCGATCTTCTGTACCCGTCGATCTCGTTGACCTTTGCTCCGGCAGCCAGCAACAGTTTTACCGTTTGCGCTGCGTTGCGCTCGGGCGTGTAGGAATCCCTCGTGGCATACATCAAGACTGTTTGTCCCTGCTTGTCTTTCGCATCGATGGAAGCGCCGAGTTTCAGTAGGATTTGAATCGTCTCGTTGGAAGCTCCTCTCGCGGCGAGCATCAGGGGAGTTTCACCGGCGTCATCAGCTTCAATCGCGTTCGCGCCGTTTTCGAGCAGGACTTTAACAATTGGGAGGGTCGAGTCTTTGTAGCCACCGGCAGCAAGGATAAATGCCGAGCGCCCAATCGTGTCTCTCGCGTTGAGCGAACGTTTCGCACCGGCACTAAGCAGTACTTCGACCAACTCAAACTGATTCTGAGCCGCGGCCATCATCAAAGGCGTAGTTCCGAATGCATCGGCCGGGTTAACGTCAGCGCCGGCTTTTATCAATGCTTTGATCGTCTCGAGCGAGAGGGAATGAGGAACGTGAACGATCGCGCGGTTCAGGATTCGTCCCCGAAAAGAATTGAACGCATTAACGTCGACTCCTCCGGCGAGGAGTTTGTCGATTATGTCTACGTTAATTTGATAGTGATTGCGAATTACTCCCTCGGCGAAGTAGATCAGCAGCGCATCTTTGTTTCGAACGTTTGCGCCGGCAGCGAGCAGTAACTTGATGATCTCCGGATCGCCGCCAAACGTGGCCCATGAGATCGCGGGCACACCTTTGGCGTCGGTCCAATCGACATTCGCTCCTTGTTGCAGCAGCTTTCCGATCGTGGCTGCATCCCCACGTTTTACTGCCAACAGGAACTGGCGTTTCTTTGACTCAAGCTCCGCCGCTTTGATCTCGGCAGGCGTTACCGGGATTCTCTGCAATGTGATCTTGATTGGTGGGCCTTTGGGGCGAACCGATTTCGGAATGATGTCTGGTAACTCTTCAGTTAACCGCGCATAGTAACGATCGGTCGGAGTGCCAGGAACAAGCACAGCCTCGTAAGTCAGATAACCGGCTTTTGATACGTGCAGATCATAGTGAGGATTACCATAGTAGTGAAAGAACAACTGGCCGGCAGTTCCGTCCTTTTCAGTCTTGACCTTGACTAGCTCCTTTCCGTCTGTGCCAGACACACGAACATCGGCATCACTGACAACCGCACCAGCAGCATCGACAACTTCCACGAAGAGATACGATTGTGGCGACGGTTCCTGCGCGTACGCGTGCTGCGCCAGAAAGAGAAGAAGAGCGAGAATAAAGACGCTTCTAACCATCTTGTTTGTTCCCAAACTGATAAGGACGAGCCGAGAATTGGCTGGCGGGTTTGATGCAGAAAAGCGTTACCTGGCTGTATAAGCCACGGATTAACACGGATCTTCACAGATAAGTTAATCCGTGTCATCGGTGTAAATCCGTGGCCAAAGCCATTCTTTCTTGCGGCATTCTTCGCTGAATTGCGATTCGTTTCGGCAAGAGTCGTATGAAATCGTATATTCTCTTCTCGTTATCGTTGACGAAATCGACTCAAAGGATTATTAGGATGAGCGAACTACTTACACCAATGCAGGCGGCGCGGGTGGCTGGAGTCAGTTATCCGACGATTAAGCAGTGGATCTACAAAGGCAAGATCCGCACGACCAAAACAGCCGGCGGACATTACCGGATCGCCCGCGGTGAAATCGAGCGTGTTACCGGTCATGGGGCGAGACCAAAACGCGGAAAGCCCGTCGGTCTCGATGCGATTAGCGGCCGAAACAAATTGCACGGCGCGATCAGCGAGTTGCGTTTCGAAGGATTGCTGGTCCAGATAACCATCGATATCGGTGGACAGGAAATTACCTCGATCATCACCAGCGACGCGGCCCGCGCACTTGGTTTGAAAGTAGGAACATCGGTCTACGCCTTGATTAAGGCCACCGAAGTCATGGTGATCCGGGGCTAATCATTTTTTGAATTAGCCGCATCATCTTTGCTGAAGGAGAGTTTACCAATGCGGCTGATTTCATATCTCACTTTTTGTTCTTTGATCATCCTGTCGCTGGCAGGCGCAACATATTCGCAAGCGGCGAAGTCTGAGCTGGTCGGAGAAGTGAGGGATCAAAATGGCGCCCTCGTTCCGAATGCAAAAGTTTCTCTGACCGACGTCGCTACGGGCCAGACATCAGCAAAAACATCTTCCGACGGCTCGTTTATCATGACGAACCTGAAGCCGGGTGTTTACAACGTTTCCGTCGAGGCTGACGGATTCAAACAGTCGCTGCGTGAAGGTATAAGACTCGCAACTGGCGAGCGCGTCCGGCTCGATGTCGTGCTCGATCCCGGGGCTGTTACCGAATTAGTGACGGTGGTTCAAGACGCTTCGCTCTTGAGAACCGAGAGCGGCGGCCTGGGCCAGGTGATCAGCAATCGAAAGATTGTCGACATTCCCCTCAACGGCAGAAATTTTCTTTCGTTAGTGACACTCTCTGCGGGCGTAGCCCAACCGCCGCCCACGACAGCCGGTCCGTCATTTCCACGCATCAACGGCGGTCGTCCGCGCACGAATGAATATTTATTCGATGGGATTTCCGTGTTGCAGCCGGAGCCTGGTCAGGTAGCTTTCTTTCCGATCGTCGAGGCGATTCAGGAGTTTAAAGTCGAAGTTAACAGTCCGCCCGCCGAATTCGGACGCTTCAACGGCGGCGTGGTTAATCTAACGACGAAGTCGGGCACAAACGATTTTCATGGATCGGCTTTCGAGTTTTTGCGCAACGAAGCACTGAACGCGCGCAATCTCTTCGCGCCTGCCACCGCTGCGAATCCGAAGAAGCCGGTCTTTCGCAGAAACCAGTTTGGGTTCGTCGCCGGTGGACCGGTAATAAAGGACAAGACGTTTTTCTTCGGCGACTATCAGGGAACGCGACAGCAAATCGCGAGAGTGCGGATCTCCAATGTGCCTACTCTGGCTCACCGCGCTGGAAACTTTTCCTCCAGCCTCGGTGCGTTACTGTTTTTGCAGCCGAACGGTTCGATATCGACTACCGTAACGGCCAATCCTGTAAATGTCACCGACACGAATGGGAACGTTATTCAGGCGCGAGTGGGCCAGATCTTCCGCCCCACGGATCATCGCGCCTATGCCGGCAATTTGATCCCGATCAATACCTTCGATCCGATCGCGGCGGAGTTGTTGAAGCGTTATCCGAATCCCACGGCCGCGGGCGCCGCAAACAACTTCACCCGAATCGGAACCGAGGACACGGATCAGGATCAATTCGATGCTCGTCTTGATCACCGCTTCTCTGACAAGGATCAGATCTACGGACGCTTTTCATTTGCAAAAGACGTCACGGCGCCAGTCACTCCGCTCCCGGAAGGTAGCGGAAACATCACCACCGGCGTCACCGGATTAACCGACACTCGTGCCCAGTCGTTTGCCGGAAACTACGTTCATCTCTTCAATTCACGCGCCTTGAACGAGCTGCGGGTCGGATACACGAGACGTTCGATAGATCGAGCTGCCACCGCGCTGGATGCGCCGCCCTCTCAAAGTTTGCGGTTGCCGGGTATTCCGACAAATGGCGCTTTCGAAACCACGCTGCCGACATTCACCATCGCCGGATTACAACAACTTGGACCATCTGCCAACACTGCGTCCAACTTCCGCACTGACGTAACACAGATCTTCGACGCCGTTGCGCTGCAACGTGGCCGTCACTCGATCAAGTTTGGTCTCGACTGGCGTTGGGAACGACTCGACGTGATTCAACCGCCGTCTCCGACGGGTAATTTCAGTTTCAGCCCGTTGTTTACAAACTCGCAGGCGATTCCGACAATTGGATCAGCCTTGTCGAGCTTTACGGGCAACGCCATCGCAAGTTTTCTACTGGGCCAGGTGCAAACGTTTGCGATTGATATTCAGGAGAGTGTTTTGCGTCCGCGGGCGAGTACAAAAGAGTTTTTCGTGCAGGACGATATCAAAGTCAATTCTCGCCTGACGATCAATGCCGGACTTCGATACACGCTCAACTTGCCGTCAACCGATGCTGATAACCAGGGTGCAGTCTTCAACCTGCAAACACAACAACTCGAATTCCTGGGCCAGAACGGTTTTCCGGATTCTGCAAGAAGATTACACAAAGGCGATTTTGGACCACGTCTCGGTATTGCTTATCGACTAAACGACAAGACCGTGGTGCGCGCGGGTTATGCAGTGATCTGGATCGAGCAAGCTGGTATTACGACGCCGTTCACAGTTCCGCAGTTTCCGTTTATCCAGGCGGTTTCACAACGTACGCTCGATAACATCAACCCCGCCTTTGTGCTTGCGAATGGACCAACCGTAGCGCCGCTTCCGATCAGTGCCGATGCGGGTTTGGGACAAGGTGTTTTTACAGTCGATCGAGACCTCGGCAGCGGTTATGCGCAACAATGGAACTTTGCCGTGCAGCGTGAATTGACGAAGAACATGGTGGTGGAAGTCGCTTATGCCGGTTCCAAGATCACGCACGTCGGCATTCCCGACACGAACATTAATCAATTGAGCGCCAGCCAACTCGCGCTTGGTCCGGCGTTGCTCACGCGTGTTACGAACCCTTTCTTTGGCCAGATACCAAGATCGTCGAGCCTCGGTGATCCGACGATTCCCGTCGCACAGCTTCTTAAACCGTTTCCGCGGTTTACTAATGTGACGTTCTATCGAAACAACGTCGGCAACACGAACTACAACGCATTGCAGGCGAAACTTCAGCAGCGCTTCACGTCCGGACTCTCGTACCTGGTGTCGTACACGAGATCAAAGTTGATCGACGAGGCTTCGTCGGTGTTCGATGCATCGATCCTGACTGGTCCGATTGCGAATTTTCCGGTGGCAGACAGTTTCAACCGGAAGCTCGAACGCGATCTATCAACCGGTGATATTCCGAACGTCTTCGTGGCGAGCTTCACTTACGATCTGCCGATCGGTCGTGGCAGACGATTTAACCCCGGTGGAATTACCGGAAAGATTCTGGAAGGTTTTGAAGTAGCGGGTGTGATTCAGCTTCAATCCGGAATACCGCTGGCGGTTACTCAGGCCACGAACTTCAATGCATTTGCGGGTTTTGGCACACAGCGACCGAATCTCGTTACCGATCCGAACCTGCCGTCCGCGGAACGGAGCACAGCGCGATTCTTCAACCCGTCGGCATTCACGATTGCGCCGCAGTTTACGATCGGAAACAGCTCGCGTAATCCGGTGCGTGGTCCACAGTATCGCAACGCCGACATTGCCGTTATTAAGCGCACTTACTTTGGTGAAGGTCGTAACATCGAGTTTCGCGCCGAAGCATTCAATGTGACGAACACACCGCCGCTCGGGGCGCCGGCGACAGTTGCCGGCGCCGCTGGCTTCGGCTCAATCACCTCAGCCGGCGACCCGCGCGTGATCCAGTTTGGTTTGAAAGTGAATTTCTGATCTGTGTAATCTGTGGATACTGTTACTCATAGCGCAGGGCGATGAGCGGGTCGAGTTTCGTGGCGCGGCGCGCGGGGATGTAACAGGCGAGAAGTGCCACGACGAGTAGGACCAGGGATGCGGTGGCAAACGTGACCCAATCAGGTGGCGTCACCTGAAACAGCAAACTACGCATCAGTCGAGTCAGCGCCAGAGAAGCGCCAAGACCGATTAAGGCGCCCACTGTCGTCAGCGTCATACCCTTGCGCACTACGAGCCCAAGCACGTCGCGCTTTTGCGCACCAAGCGCCATGCGAACGCCAATCTCCTGTGTTCGCTCGGTTACGAGATACGCCATCACGCCATAAATCCCAACCGCCGCCAAACCCAACGCGAGCATTGAAAACGTACTCAACAACATCATCACGAAACGACTCGACGCCACTGACTTCGCCAGCCGTTGCTCCATCGTCATAACATCGGAGACGGGCTGGTCCTTGTCCACACTCAACACGACGCTGCGTATCGCCGGAACGAGGCTCGCCGGATCCGATTCAGTGTGCACGACGAGACTCATGAAATTACTCGGCGACTGCTGATACGGAAAATAAACCTCGGGTATGGCTTCGGTCTCAAGCGCCTTGTGTCTGACGTTGCCAACGACGCCGACAATCTCTCGCCAAACTTGCTTGCTCGGATCCTCTGCGAAGCCGAGTCGCTTTCCAACTGCATCTTGATTGGGCCAATAACGATTGGCCAGTGCTTCATTCACGAGGATCACATTCGGAGTATTGTCATGATCGTGAGCTGTAAATGAGCGACCCTTCAAGATCGGAATACCCATCGTCTGAAAGTAGCCGGGAGTAACGACGCGCTCGCCGACGTCAGGACGATCGGCCAACGCAACGATGGGTGCTCCTTCGACTAGAAAAGTAGTCGTCAGATTGTTATTGCTGAGTGGAAGCGGATCGATACCGCCGACAGCTTTCACTCCCGGCAGATTTCCAACGCGCTCGATGAGTTGGTCGTAGAAAGCATTCACTTGCTGTCGCCGATACTTCTGCGTAGGCAACGCGAGATTCATGCTTACCCGATTCGTCGTCTCAAATCCCGGGTTAACTTGTTGCAAGCGCAAGAAGCTCTTCGTCATCAAACCGGCGCCAACCAGCAGCAACAGCGCAATGGCGACTTCCGAAACGACCAGCAAGTTGCGTAAGCCACTACCGCGAAAGCTTCCGGGATTTCGCCCGGAGTTTTCCTTGAGCGCCTTGTTCACGTCAGGATTCGAAGCTTGAATTGCCGGCGCGAGTCCGAACAGCACTCCAGTTATGAGCGAAATCGCAAGTGTCCAGAGAAAGACCGGAACATGCAAACCAATCTCGCGAAGTCGTGGCACTTCCGTTGGCGTGAGCGAGACCAGTAGTTTGATTCCGGCATACGCGAACAGCAAACCTAATAAGCCGCTCAGAACGGAAAGGATGACGCTTTCGGTTAATAATTGACGCACAAGACGCCAACGACTCGCTCCCACCGCAATGCGGATCGCAACTTCTCGATGCCGCGCCGTGACTCGCGCCAGCAACAGGCCGGCGACATTCGCGCACGAGATCAGTAAGACAAAGCCGACCGCAGCAAACAGCATGTAGAGATACGACTCGACCTTACCCACCACCTGTTTGTGTAACGGAACTACACGCGCGCTTCTGTCAGCATTCGTCTGCGGATATTGTTGTTGCAGTTGACTCGAGATGAGGTTCATCTCGGTCTGCGCCTGCTCTCGCGAGACGCCCGGCTTGAGCCGGCCGAGAGTGTAGAGAAAGTTCATGCTTCGATCAGGCTCGCCGGAGTCGATGATCATCGGCACCCACATCTCGACGCGCATGCTGGTCGGGAATTGCAGCTCAAAACCGGGAGGCATTACGCCGACTACTTCAACCTGGTGGCCGTTCAGGGTGAGTTTCCGGTTGAGTTCACGATCAGAACCGGAGAGACGCTGCCACAGATCATGACTGACAATCGCAGTGAATGGACTTCCTGGTTTTTCTTCTTCCGCCAGGAACGATCGCCCGAGCAGCGGTTGTACGCCGATCACCTGGAAGAAATTGGTAGTGACAACGCAGCTTTTGATTCTTTCCGGATCGCCGGCGCCCGTGAGAATCATGTCGGTGTAGAAAAGCGATCCGAGTTGATCGAAGACGTGGTTACGCGAACGCCAGTCGAGGAAATTTCCGACTGTGACTTCGTTTCTATCCCACATCTCAGGGCCGAGCTGCTTGTTCGTTTCCCACACCACCATCAAACGGTCCGGATCTTTGTACGGCAGTGGGTTGAGCAAGACGGCGTCGATGGCGCTGAAGATGGTGGTGTTAGCTCCGATGCCGAGGGCCAAAGTCAAAACCACTACGACGGTGAAGCCCGGACGCTTGAGCAGCAGGCGAAGTGCGTAACGAATGTCGTGTAGTGTGTTCACGATCTGCCTCTTGTGAGTTATATAGGTTATAAGAATGAGCTTTGTCATGAAAGCGCAAAAATTCGACTTGGACCGAGTCAGTACCGTCCGCGGTAGCGGATGGGTCAGCGATTAGGATGCAAAAATCAACGATCAATCGTGAACCTCAGAGTTGACCCATCCGCTACCGCGGACGGTACTGACCCGGTCCAAGCGTGACGACCGCTAATGAAGGAGAGACTAATGATCATCCGTTGTGAACCGGAACTGTTCGAGATGTTTCCCGCGGCGAGTGTGCACGGGGTTGTTTGTGAGGGTGTCGGTAGCTTCGACCCCGCGATCGCGACGCAGTGGAAAGAGAAAGCCATTACGAGCGTCGCCAGTTCAGGCTTCACGTCTGAAACCGTTCTAGAGTCGCCGGCAGTTAGCGAATGGCGAAACGCATTTCAAAAGTTCGGCGTGAAGCCGAGTAAGTTTCGCTCCTCGATCGAACAGCTCTACCGAAGAGCCCTAAAGCAGGAAATAATCGAAACGAGCCTGCCCCTCGTCAATCTCTATTGTTACGTGAGCCTGATCGAGATGGTGCCGATGGGTGCTTACGACCTGGAAAAAGTCGAAGGCGATATCGTCATTCGGTTCAGCAAGGCTGACGAGACGTTCACTGGGATAGGAGATTCGACCCTTCTAATCGCGCATGCGGGCGTCGTGGTTTATGCGGACGACGGCGGCATTATTTGCTGGGCCTGGAACCATCGAGATGCGTCCCGTGTTGCTTTGGCTCCGGGAACCAATCGAGCCGTCTTCTTCGCCGATTCATCCTCACAGGAAAGCGAAGCTCGTGCTGAGTCGGCAATAACCCTGCTGGCTGACGCCCTCTCAGGAATCGGCGTCACCGAGTCAAAAAGGTTCGTACTCAATAATACTAACCCAACAGTTTTGTTCTAAATGAAAACACACATAGCCACGTTTATTGGGGAAAATGGGGCGATCCGACCCATGCGTTTATGATTCGTTAGCAACAATTAGGATAAAGTTAAAGATTGTAACTCCGGCACTAACCTATAGTCCGCCCAGTTTTGCTTCCCAGCTAAACCGCCCAGACGCACGTGATAAGTCTCCATCTCCAACGAAAATCCGATCCCCGTGCGAAGGGCAACCTCCATCGCCTACAAGGAGTGCCCGACGATCATGAAACGGATCAGCCCCCTCTCTACTGTTTCAGTTGTACTCGCGCTACTACTGACCAACCTTAACTTTCTGAACCTTTTGCCCGTCGCGCACGCCGGACGCGCTGATAAAATCTCTCGTTCGCGAAAACCACGCAAGATTTCGCCTTTATTAAAGGAGAGTAAGCAAGCGGCGACGGAAATGGTGACGGTGGTCGCGACTCTGGCCGGCGCGAAGAGCGGCCGTCTCAATGCGTTTCTCGCACAAAACGGCATTCGCGAGCGACGACAGATGAAAGCATTCGGTAGTTTTTCGCTGCGTCTGCCACTTGGTTTGGTGGACGAACTTGCCGCCTTTCCGGAAATCTCTTACGTGTCGTCAAATGAGACCGTCCGCACGCTCGGACATGTCTCGGTTACGACTGGCGTAGAAGCGGGTCAGGCTGCTGCTTTGTCCGCAGGGCGTGGATCGATCAATGGCGCCGGAATGGCCATCGCCGTTTTGGATTCAGGCATCGACAGCAATCACGCGCAGTTCGCCTCGTCAGGCAGCGGGTCAAGAATAATCGCGAGCGTCGATTTCACTGGCGAGAATCGAACTGACGATCCGTTCGGACACGGCACGTTCGTCGCAGCGGCAGCGGCAGGTGGCGCAGGCGCGGGAGCCGCGTATCAGGGAGTTGCGCCGGGTGCGTCTTTAGTAAATGTTCGCGTGCTCAACAGCGCCGGCGAGGGGTCAGTTGAAACGGTGCTTGCCGGACTTGATTGGGTCGCAACACATGCGCGCCAGTACAACATTCGTATCGTCAACATGAGTCTCGGTACGCGCGCGGTCGAATCGTATAAATATGACGCGCTGTGCCGCGCAGTTCGTGGTTTAGTGAACTCCGGGATTGTGGTTTTCGTAGCTGCCGGGAACGAAGGGAAAGACTGGGCGAACCAAAAGCTCTATGGCGCCATTCATTCGCCCGGCATTGAGCCTTCGGCGATAACGGTGGGCGCGGCGAATAGTTTTCAAACCGACCATCGAAACGACGATGCGGTGGCAAGTTACAGTTCGCGTGGTCCGACGCGCGGGTTTTGGACGGATGAAGACGGTGTCAAGCATCACGACAACTTGTTGAAGCCCGATTTGGTGGCGCCCGGTAACAAACTGGTTTTTGCGCAGTCGCGCAGCAATCTGCTGGTCACACTCAATCCGGGGCTCAGTGAGTCGGGACTGCTCACGCCGCCGTCGATGAAAATGATGAAAATGAGTGGCACTTCGGTCGCGGCGCCACTCGCAGCGGGCGCTGCAGCGTTGATGCTTCAGCTCAATCGAAAGCTGACGCCAAACATGATCAAGGCTTTTATGGAGTACACAGCGCAGAAGTTAGACCACGCCAGCGTCCTGGAACAGGGCGCAGGGCAGTTAAATGTCGAGGGCGCGATGAGATTGGTGCAGTCGGTGCGACCCGATCTCTCGTCGCCGATGCAAATCGGCGCGCCGCTTTTGACTGGGCCGGTAACGCAATTGTCGGCTTTTGCCAACACCAGTTTTGGTTGGAGCACGACCATCGTGCGCAAATTCAACACGATGAGTGGACCGGCGCTAATCACGCGGTTTCAAGGCCCATATTGTACCGGCGAGCTTCTCGGCGACGGGTTTTTGCTGGCCGACGGCGTCATCATCAACAAAGGCTATCTTGTTTCTGACGGACAACGTATTCCCGACGGCGGCTCGCTTTGGTCCAACAACAACTTCCTCGCCGACGGCCTGACAATCTCAAACGACCCGCTGATTACCGACGCAGTTGATATGTCGAGCACCTTGCTGAGTTTGAAGGGCTCGACCCTCTCGGATTCGTTGCTGAGAGGCGGCGGCAGTGTGTCTGCTACTGAAACTTACGACGGCATCTTGTTACCGGGCAGCATCGTGCTTTCCACCGGTCAAACACTCGCTGCCGGCGCCGTTATTGACGACGAGCAATTGAAGGGCGACGGCATTCTGATCGGCGAAGGCGAACTGGTCGCCAACGGCATCACCATCGCTGACGGAATTATCTTCGGCGACGGCATCATCTTTGGCGATGGAATTATTTTCGGCGACGGGATCATATTTGGTGACGGTATTATCTTCGGCGATGGCATCATCTTCGGCGACGGAATCATTTTCGGAGACGGCATCATCTTCGGTGATGGCATCATATTTGGCGATTGAGCTTAACGACACACTTGAAAATAGCCCTGGTTGGTTAAGAACTCTCGAATCCCCCGAGAACTTGAAAGGGAGCTTATGACCATACTTGGAAAATACTGCAAGGCATATCCGCTGCATCAACTGCGTCAGTTTCCCGGCTGGTGTGAAAAGCCGGACAACGCGCGCATTATGAGACGGGAAGTCGATGGCGAGACAGTGGAAGTGGCAAGACAGTTGACTGATGGAGATTATGTCTATCTGCAACGGAACTTCACGGTCACTGACGGCATTTTTATCGACGAGAACATCATCTTCAGCGACGTCACACCGGAATGGATCGAGTACTGTAACAGCGTTCTGAACGTGGATTGGATACAGTCGTTACCACCTGCGAGAGCGGGCGGCTAAACGAAGGCAATTCTGACTTCGAGGAAGGTCTAACCATACGGTTGTCTATTGATTCCTGAAAACCTTCCTCGTATTATCTGCGCGGTCCGGCAATTTAGAACGAGCACAAACCTGCTCAGATCTGGCTAACAAGCCAGATGGTTTCCCAATAGCTCGTTATCCCGGAGTCGACGTATACGATCCCTATGCCTCTCAAAGGGGGCATAAGTGTTTTTAAACGAAGGATCGCGTTCATAACCTCCCCAGCCTTGTGCTGACACCAGGATCAACCTTCCCACCAAGGCGACAATCGGTGAGCAAGTTTTATGGAGCGAATCGTTGACTCAAGGATCTATGAGTTTAAGGGCTTTCGTCTTGAGGCGGGCCAACGGCGACTTCTGTTTCAGGGTCAACCAGTTCCACTAAAACCAAAAATCCTCGATTTACTACTGTTTCTCGTCGAAATGCGCGGTCAGCTCGTCGTCAAGGAAGACTTGATGCGTGAGATCTGGCCCGATTCGATCGTCGAGGAAAACAACATCACGGTCAGCATGTCGATCTTGCGGAAGACGCTCGGCGACGATCAACTCACCCACCAGTTTATTGAGACGGTACCTCGTCGCGGTTATCGCTTCCTCGCTGAAGTAGTGGAAGTACCGGTGGAGAAGCCGGCGGCAAGCGTCGTGCGACGGCCTGACACGCAGACAGAGTCTCAAGACGAGACAATCGACTCACTCGCCGTGCTTCCGTCGCAGATGCCGGGCAGCGATCCAAACGTTGAATACCTCTCTGACGGAATCACCGAAAGCATTGTCAACATGCTTTCCCGTATTCCGAAGTTGCGAGTGCTGGCGTGCAGCACTGTATTTCGCTTCAAAGGCAAAGATGTTGATCCGCAAACAATTGGCCTGCAACTCAACGTAAAAGCCGTGATGATGATCAGGGTGATGCGGCTGGGTGAAAAACTGATCATCAGGAGTGAGCTGGTCAAAGTTTCTGACGGTTCGCAACTCTGGGGTGAGCAATACAATCGTAGTCCGAACGACATTCTGGCGGTCCAGGACGAGATTGCCAGAGCAATTTCAGAGAGTTTGAAATTCAAGCTCACGGGTCAGGAGCGAATACGTCTCACAAAGCCTCCGACAGACAACATCGAGGCGTTCAATCTCTACCTGCGCGGGCGCTACTTCTGGAATAAGTACAACAAAGAGTGGGTCTTGAAGGCGATCGACGCATTCAAACAGGCGATCGAGATCGATTCGCATTACGCACTGGCGTATTGCGGCCTGGCTGATGCTTATTTCCGGCTTTCAAATGTTCACTATCAGCCGCGCGAAGTGTTGCCGAAAGCGAAGGAAGCGGCGTTAAAGGCAGTGCAGATCGACGAGAACCTCGCGGAAGCACACTCTTCTCTGGCGCTGATTCATGTTTATTACGAGCATGATTGGATGCGGGCGGAAAGAGAGTTCAGACGAGCGCTGGAACTCGATCCGTATCTCGTTTCGGCGCATCAGCGATACGGATCTTATTTGACATTTCTGGGTCGTTTCGAGGAATCGTTGCGCCACTACCAAACGGCGCTGGAGCTCGATCCGTTTTCACTGCAGGTAAACATGAACATCGCCACCACCTACTATTTGCGGGGCGAATACGACCGAGCGGTGCAGCATCTGAACCGGACAATGGAACTCGAACCAAATTACATGCCGACGCATTTCGTGTTGGGTTGCGTTTACATCCAGCAGCAGCGGTATGACGAAGCGATAAGAGAGTTTCAGTTTATTTACAAGCTCGATGAAGAAGCGTACCTGGCGATGGGATTTATGGGTTACGCGCACGCGCTTTCGGGTCAGCGCGCTGAAGCCGAGACATTGCTGAACGTGTTGGAGGAGATAGCGCAACGAAAATATGTTTCACCGTACGCGATGTTGGTGATCCGGCTCGCGCTCGGACCAGAAGAGCGCGTGTTTGAGTTGCTCGAAGAGCTTCACCGTGAGCATAACGATTGGCTCGTATGGTTGAAGGTTAGTCCCGAACTAAAACATCTGCACGACGATCCGCGCTTCAGGAAGTTGCTTAAGCGCGTCGGGCTTATCGACTGATCCATCTGTGTAGTCTGTGGATCGGATTTCATTATCACGCTATGAGTTTTTCTAATGAGCCATACGAATTTACGCACTGTGAAATTACACTTCGCATATTTCGCTCGTCGTTTTTCACTCCCAACGTTTTTAGCATCCGGTTAGGAATTTTTTAGCAACTCGTTAAAGACTCACCCGAACTCATCGTGTAATGTGCGCAGCCTCCCGAAGCTGCGTTATCTCATTTTGAAAGCCCAGTTGCGAGTAACAGCCATGAAACAAACCGAAATTATTGCCGTTGGAAATCGCAGGGCAGGATCATCTCATCCGAATCGTTAACCGCTATTAAGCTAGTCACGAGAGACGATCGCCCTCGGCTCCCAACTTCCTAGTTCAGATATTTTTTAGCGTTCAGTTAGTACGGACTTACCAAACGCGTCGAGCGTTGGCCAATGTTTTTGGCTGACCTCTCGACCCGCAGATGACTGATTCATACGTCGTGAACCACTGGAAATGCTTTGTGGTTCTAAGTGCGGCAGCTATGTCTTGCAGTCAGATCCTCACCGTCCGTTAACCGCGCGCATTGTTCACCTCGTTAACCATTAACCCACAAAACGAAAGCAGCGGTATCATCATGTCAAGCGAAATCGGAGATAGTCTTTGCTGGTACGTTGTTCACACACACCTGAAACAGGAAGAGCGCACCAGCAGCAATTTGCGAACGATGCAGTTAGAAACGTTAGCTCCCCGGTTGCAAGTGGAAAAGTACAATCAATATACGGGTCAGTTGACCTGGGTCGTCAAACCTCTCTTCCCGAATTACATCTTTGCGCGCTTCAAATTCAACGAGGTCTACCACCGTATTCGATTTACCAGAGGTGTTCACAGTCTGGTAACGTTCAATAACACTCCGGCGCCCGTCGATGACGAGATCATCGAACTGATCCGTTCGCGAATGGGCGACGACGGGGTGGTGAAAACGATCGAAGATCTCAAGCCGGGCGATGCAGTCGTGATCAGGGATGGACGCTTCAAAAATCTTTGCGGTGTGTTTGAACGCGGGATGCCGGATGCAGATCGGGTGCGGGTGCTCTTAAACACGGTGAGCTTCCAGGCACATGTGGTCGTCAACCGCGCGCTCGTTTCCAAGATTTCGCCCGATGAACGATCGGGAGGAGTGTATGTCCAGTAGAGCAGCCGCAGCGGAAAAGCAGACGATGGAGTTTCAGGCGGAAGTCAAACAACTCCTGCAGATTGTGATCAATTCGCTTTACACGCACAAAGAGATCTTTCTGCGTGAATTGATCGCGAATGCGTCTGATGCTTTGGACAAACTGCGGGTACTGGCTCTAACCGATGCGGCAGTGCTTGAAGATTCACCCGAACTCAGCATCTTGATCGAAACCGATCCGGCAAATAGGATTCTCAAGATCTCAGACAACGGAATCGGCATGAATTACGAAGAAGTGCTCAAGAATATCGGCACGATCGCGAAGTCGGGGTCCGCGAGCTTTATGCAGCAGGCCGTCAAACACGAGGGCGCGGATCTCGATCTGATCGGTCGTTTTGGCGTCGGGTTCTATTCGGCGTTTATGGTGGCGGACAAAGTCACGTTATTGACGCGACCTCCGAAATCCGAAATCGGCGTGAAGTGGGAATCCACCGGAGACGGCACTTACGAGATCGAAGAAGTTGAAAAGAAGTCACGCGGCACTGAAGTCATCCTTCACCTCAAACCACTCGACGGCGCGGCCGAGAATCACGATGACGACTTCCTGAATCAGTACACGATTCAGAAACACATTCAAAAACACTGTAACTTCATCGCGTATCCTATCGCCATGAACTTCGTTACGGAAGAACCGGAAACAGACAGTTCGGGTTCGGTGGTCGAAGGCACAAAGCAAATCACGATCAGCGAACGAACACTCAACTCGATTCAGCCGATCTGGACGAAGAATCCAAAAGATACCGAGCGCGAACAGTATCTCACTTTCTATCGCCAACACTTTCACGACTGGAACGAGCCGGCCGAGATTCTGCACACGAAAAGTGAAGGCACGGTCGAATTCACTGCGTTGCTCTTTATTCCGTCGCAGGCGCCGTACGGTCTTTACACCGGCGACCCGCCGAAAGGTCCGCAGCTCTACTGCAAACACGTTTTAGTCGTTGACGATTCACGCGACTTGTTGCCGGACTATCTGCGATTCGTACGCGGCATCGTCGATGCGAGCGATCTGCCATTGAACATTTCGCGCGAGACACTTCAGCACGACGCGCAAATGCAGGTCATCAAGAATCACCTCGAGAAAAAAGTGCTCGAGCGATTCAAGTCGATGCTTGCGGATGAACGAGCGAAGTACGAGACACTCTGGAACGAGCTTGGCAAGTCGATCAAGGGCGGCTTGTTCATGGATTACCGGAACACCGAGAAGCTACAGGATTTGCTGATCTTCGAATCGTCTCACTCCACTGAACGGAAGACGACCTTGCAGGAATACGTCGATCGCATGCCCGAACAACAGACCGCGATCTACTACACGGTTGGCGACAGCCGCGCCGCAATCGAGAAGTTGCCGCAACTCGAAGTGCTTCGAGAGCAGAACGTCGAGGTTTTGTATTTCCTGGACAAAGTCGACGAGTTCCTGATTCAGCACCTGCGCGAATACGCGGGCAAGAAACTGCAATCAGTGTCGCGCGGAGATCTCGATCTGAAGAACGATGCTGAGGTCACCACCGATGAGCAGTACAAGGATCTGCTGCAGTTCATGCAGGAGACGCTGAAAGACAAAGTGAAGGAAGTTCGACTTTCGAAACGTTTGAAATCGAGTCCGGTGTGTCTGGTCAGCAGCGAATCAGGTTACAGCCTGAACATGGAGCGTTTGATGGCCGAGGCCAATCAACCGATCTTGCGTGCGACCAGAATCCTTGAGGTGAACCCAAACCACGGCGTCATCAAGGCGCTCGACAAGATGATGAAAAATCCCGATCGCAAAGCGCGTCTTTCAGACTGCTGCGAGTTGCTTTACGACCAGGCGATGTTGGTCGAGAACTACAGAATCGAAGACCCGGTGAAATTTGCAAACTTACTTTCGAGTTTGATTATCGAAGCTTACGCTGAGTAACAGAGGAGGCGACAAATGAGTTGGAACGATCCTGACAGAGAAGATAACACCATCTACAAAGTGGTGGTCAATCACGAAGAGCAATACTCGATCTGGCCGGCAGATCGCGAGAACCCGTTGGGGTGGAATGATGCGGGCAAGACGGGTCCGAAGGCCGAGTGTCTCGCGTACATCAAGGAAGTTTGGACCGACATGAGACCGTTGAGTCTGCGCAAGCGCATGGAAGAGATGGCGAAGAATCCGCCGCCGGCGCCGCCGCCTCCGAGCAATGAACCGCGACCGCGTGGCAACGACCTCGTGAATCGTTTGTGTGAGGGCGACCATCCGGTGGAAGCGAGTCTGCGTCCGGAGAAGACCGTGCAGATTCTCAAAGAACGAGTCGACATGGGCCACGTGCATATTAAGTTCACTGACACCCGCGGCGGCACCGAGCTGGGCGTTCGTCTCGATCGCGATGCGAGTGATTTGAGCAAAGCTGATTTCGACGCTGGGCAAGGGACTGTGCATCTCGAAGGAACGTTGACCTTGAACTACGTTCCGGTACGTTGCATTGCCGACATCGATCTCTCGACGCTCGAAGGCAAAGGCCACCTCGTGGCTTTGGAAGCCGCCACCGCCACCGCCTAGATCAGAAGTTTGAAAGGAAGGTCCCCTATGGCCGACATTTACGACAATCTAACTAACACGCCGTTGATCGAAGCGGTCAGGGCCGGCGAACTCACCACGGTCAAAGAGTTAATCGACGGTGGCGCTGACGTTAACCAGCCCGGCGAACAGGGATGGACGCCGCTGAACTGGGCCGCCGGCAAAGGCAATCTCGATTTGGTTACTTTGCTGATTGAGAAAGGCGCCGACGTTTTCAAAGTCGGTCGCGATCAAAGAACGCCGCAGATGATTGCGCTCGCCGCCGGTCGCGTGGACGTGGTGCGGTATCTCCGCGATGCTGAAGATCGCGTTGAAGGCGACAAGCCGGTTCGTCCACCACGAAAGTATTGCAAGGCGTATCACGTGAAAGACTTCCGCCAGTTCTCAGGCTGGACCGAAAGCCGCATCAACTGGAAGAAGAGCGCCGATGAAAGTGACGAGCAGCAGTTCGGCGATGACGATGTCGTGTTCCTGCACGAGGACTACACGGTGACGCTTTCGATCTGGTCCAATGAGAACGTCATCTTCAACAACGTGACCTCTGAGTGGCAGGATTTCTGCAACAGCACACTCGGATTCAAAGTGCCGGACGATCTCGATCTCATCGTTGCTGCCCGCGCTGCGAGCGGCGACGGCGCCGCTGCCTCAGCTTGAAGCCTTCCTACTTGGGTCGGGTCAGTACCACCTCGCAGTAGCGGGGAGGTCCGCCGCTCATATTACCCAATGACAATTCATGAACCGCTGATCGCGGGTCTTACTCCCGAGAGACTCGATTTGTTGTCGAAGCTCGTTCGGGACAAGGGCCACCGTTCTCCGCAAACGCGAGAGACGGTTGCTCCGATCGCTCGAGCTGTGCGTGGCGATCGGTTGCCGTTGTCGTTCGCGCAGGAGCGGTTGTGGTTCATCGATCAGCTCGAGCCTGGGAGCGCTGCTTACAACATTCCGCACGCGGTTCGCTTGACCGGTTCGTTGCAGGTGGCCGCGCTCGAGCAGAGTTTGTTGGAGTTGGTACGCCGGCATGAAGTGTTGCGCACGTGCTTTGTTGATGCGGCCGGACAGCCCGCGCAACAGATCGTGCCGGAGTTACGAGTCGAGTTGCCGCTGGTCGATCTATGCACGTTGTCTGAGAACGAACAGCGAGCGATGGCGGACCGATTGATGCTCGACCAGGCGCTGCGGCCATTCGACCTGCGAAGCGCGCCACTGCTGCGCGTGCAGTTGGTGCGGTTGGCTCCGAGTCAACACGAACTGCTCTTCACGATGCATCACATTGTCAGTGATGGGTGGTCCACTTCGGTGTTGATGCGAGAGGTTGGGGCGCTCTATCGCGCTTGCGTGTCGGGCTTGCCGTCACCGCTGGCCGAGTTGGCCATTCAGTATGCCGACTTCGCAGTGTGGCAGCGCGAATGGTTGCAGGGCGAGGTGCTCGAACAGAAGCTGAGTTACTGGAAGCAGCAACTGGCTGAAGCGCCGGAGGTGCTGGAGCTGCCGGCGGACGGAACCCGGAAGCGACTGGAGAGTTTTTGTGGCGCCGCGCAGTCGTTTGGGTTGAGTGACTCGTTGAGTGTTGGTTTGCGGGAGTTGAGCCAGCGATCAGGGACGACGTTGTTCATGACGTTGCTCGCAGCGTTCCAGACACTGCTGTCTCGCTACACCGGGCAAACCGACATTGTAGTGGGATCGCCCGTTGCGAATCGCAATCACATTGAGATCGAGCCGTTGATCGGGTTCTTTGTCAACACGCTGGTGTTGCGCACGCGCGTGAGACCGGAGGCGAGCTTCCGTGAGTTGTTACAGCAGGTGCGCGAAGTGGTGCTTGGTGCGCAAGCGCATCAGGAGTTGCCGTTCGAGCGACTCGTGCAGGAGCTGGCGCCGGAGCGGAGTCTGAGTCACGCGCCGTTGTTCCAGGTGATGCTGGTGTTCGACAACACTTTGAGTCGGCGGTTGGAGTTGCCGCAACTCGAGTTGGAGACGATTGGTGAAGACAGTGCGACGGCGAAGTTTGATCTGACGCTCGTGCTGCGCAGTGGTGAGAGCGGAGTGTTAAGCGGCGAGATCAAGTACAACGCGGATTTGTTTGATCAGCGGACGATAGCGCGGATCGGACAGGCGTTTGAGATGACGCTGGCGGCGCTGGTGGCGGATGTCGAGCAGCCGCTGCGGAGTGTGCCGTTGATTAGCGCTGAAGAGCGGCGGCGAGTGTTGACGGAGTGGAACGATACGTACGCTGACTTTGGCGAGGCGCGTTGTGTTGATGAGTTGCTGGAGAGACAGGTTGAGCGCACGCCGGATGCTGTGGCATTGGTTTACGAGGAGCAGCAGCTCAGTTTTGCGGAGTTGAACCGGCGGGTAAATGGACTGGCGCATCATCTGCGGGGGTTGGGAGTGGGGCCGGAAGTGACGGTCGCTTTGCTCGTGGAGCGCAGCGAGCTGTCGTTGATTGGGATCTGGGGAATATTGAAGGCTGGTGGTGGTTATGTGCCGCTGGATGTAACGATGCCGGCGGCAAGAGTAGCGGCCGTGCTGGACGATGCACGTCCGGCGGTGCTGTTGACACAGTCGCATTTGATTGCAGATCTGAGTGAGGTACACGCTTCCATTGTGCTGCTCGATCGTGCGATTGAATGTGGGAGTGACGAAGCGCCGCCGCGCACGACGACGCCTGAGAACCTTGCGTATGTGATCTACACCTCGGGCTCGACGGGCAAACCGAAAGGCGTCGCTGTCCAACACCGCTCGTTGGCCAATCTCGCTGCCGCTCTGAAGCAGAGTATCTACATAAGCTTTAAGTCGCCGCTACGCATTGGATTGAATGCGACGATTACGTTCGACGCGTCCGTAAAACAGTGGCTGCAACTGGTAGAAGGTCACACGCTGGAGATCATTCCTGACGAAGTACGTTGGGATGCGCGTGAGTTTCTGCGATACGCGAATGCACACGCTATTGATGTAGTTGACTGTACACCGCCTCAGCTAAAGACACTGCTGGCCGTTGATCAGGAAACCGCGCTGCAAGCGGTGCTGGTGGGTGGCGATGCGATTGACGAGGGGTTGTGGGAACAACTGGCCGCGCATACAGGGATCAGTTTCTACAACGTGTACGGTCCGACGGAATGCACGGTGGATACAGCCGCACGTGAGATCAGCGACACGCGACCCACAATCGGACGGCCCCTCGCGAACGTGCAGACGTATTTCATCGATGAGTATGCAGAGCCGGTGCCGTTTGGAGTGCGAGGTGAGCTGTGTATTGGTGGGGCCGGAGTCGCCCGTGGTTACCTGCATCAACCGGAGCTGACGGCAGAGAAGTTCATTCCCGACGCGTTCGGTGAGCAAGCGGGTGCGCGATTGTATCGCAGTGGAGACAGTGGCCGATATGTAGCGAATGGTGAGCTTGAGTTCAGTGGGCGAGTTGACGATCAGGTGAAGATCCGCGGTTACCGGATCGAGCCGGGTGAGATCGAAGCAGTGCTCGGGCAACATGCAGCGGTGCGACAATGCAAAGTGCTGGTGACGGGCGCAGAGGACAAGCGGTTGGTGGCCTATGTTGTTTGTGACGAGCCACAAGCGTCGAATCAACTGCGTGCTTATCTGAAAGAGCGACTGCCTGAGTACATGATCCCGGCGGCGTTTGTAGCACTCCCGCAGATGCCGCTGACTGCGAGCGGCAAGATTGATCGCAAAGCGCTGCCTGAGCCGACGTGGAGCGAGTACGACGAGCGTGGTGAAAGCCAACCGGAAACACAGATTGAACAGATCCTCGCCGGTGTTTGGAGTGATGTACTTCGATTGGACCAGGTCGGGGCAGACGAGAACTTCTTCGAGCTGGGTGGGCATTCGTTGCTGGCGGTGCAGGTAGCGTCGCGAGTGCGAACGGCGCTGTCGTTTGAGTTGCCGTTGCGTTGGGTGTTTGAAGCACCGACAGTGCGCACGCTGGCCGAACGGATAGAAGCAGCACAGCAGAGTGTTGTGAGTCTGCCGCCGATTGCGCCTGCATTGCGAGCCGAGACGTTGCCGTTGTCGTTTGCCCAGGAGCGGCTGTGGTTTATCGATCAGCTTGAGCCGGAGAGCGCAGCTTATAACATTCCCGGCGGCGTGCAGTTGAGCGGTTGGTTACAGGTGGCAGCGTTCGAGCAGAGTCTCCGGGAGATGGTGCGACGGCACGAAGCGTTACGGACCAGCTTTGTGGATTTGGCAGGACAGCCGGCGCAGCAGATTGCTACTGAACTGCACTTTGATTTGCCGCTGGTGGATCTGAGTTCACTGTCTGCGACTGAGCAGGAGCAACAGGCGGAGCAGTTAAGACGAGAAGAAGCACGGCGGCCGTTTGATCTACGCCGAGCGCCGTTGCTGCGTGGGCAGTTACTTCGTCTCGGTGAGCAAGAGCATCAGTTTTTGTTCACGATGCACCACATCATCAGCGATGGCTGGTCGATGAGTGTAGCAGTGCGCGAGTTGGTCTCGCTGTACACCGCACTGCACGGCGGTGAGCCTTCCCCACTCACTGAACTGCCGGTGCAATACGCAGACTTCGCCGTCTGGCAACGTGAACATCAGGAAGTCGCGATCCTCGAACAGCTCGACTACTGGAAGCAACAGCTCGCTGACGCGCCTGAAGTGCTGGAACTGCCGGCAGATCGTCCGCGGCCGCTGTTGCCCAGTTATCACGGCGCACAACAACACTTCACCTTACCCGCAATTGAGCACGAGTCACTGAAACGACTGAGCCGCAAGCAGGATGCGACCTTGTTCATGACCTTGTTGGCGGCGTTTCAGACGGTACTTTATCGCTACACCGGACAGACTGACATCCTCGTCGGCACGCCGGTAGCGAACCGGAATCGAGTTGAGATCGAGCCATTAATCGGGTTCTTCGTGAACACGCTCGTGTTACGCACGCAGCTCGCAGGCGAGTTGAGCTTCAGAGATGTGCTAAGTCGCGTGCGCGAAGTAGTGCTGGGAGCACAGGCACATCAG
>DASSFI010000079.1:0-107456 GCA_035694465.1 Pyrinomonadaceae bacterium
TGCGACTGAATGAATCCGCTCCGCAAATCTCGCTCTCAGAACTGCTGAGAAAGCTTTCCGAACTGGGCGGTTCGGACCTTCATATCACGACCGGCTCCCCTCCGCAGGTGAGAGTTGACGGGCATCTTCGTCCGCTCGACGCGTATCGCGTGCTGACATCGGCAGACACCAAACAACTTGCTTACTCAGTCTTAACTGACGCCCAGAAACATCGTTTTGAGGAGAATCTCGAACTCGACTTTTCTTTCGGCGTCAAAGGTCTGTCGCGATTTCGCGCGAACCTCTTCAATCAGCGCGGCGCGGTAGGCGCGGTATTTCGCGCGATTCCCTACGAGATTAAAGCCTTCGAAGAACTCGGACTGCCTGCGATTGTCAAACAACTCTGCGAAAAACCGCGCGGTTTGATTCTCGTCACTGGCCCAACCGGTTCGGGTAAATCGACCACACT
Source organism: Pyrinomonadaceae bacterium (assembly GCA_035694465.1). Taxonomy (GTDB): domain Bacteria; phylum Acidobacteriota; class Blastocatellia; order Pyrinomonadales; family Pyrinomonadaceae; genus PSRF01. Next base: position 449 of record DASSFI010000079.1, read on the forward strand.
CGCAGCGATGATCGACAAGATCAATCGCGACCGTCACGATCACATCCTGACCATCGAGGATCCGATCGAGTTTCTGCACAATCACAAGGGCTGCTTGATCAACCAGCGCGAAGTTAATGCCGACACCCACGGATTCGCAGCGGCGCTACGCACTGCATTACGTCAGGATCCTGATGTGGTCCTGGTCGGCGAAATGCGCGACCTCGAAACTATCGAATCGGCCCTCCGCATCGCGGAAACGGGACACTTGACGCTCGCCACGCTGCACACAAACTCAGCGTCGTCCACCATCAACCGTATCATCGACGTATTTCCAGCCGATCAGCAGGCACAGATTCGCGCGCAGTTATCGCTCGTGTTGGAAGGAATTTTGTGTCAGGCGTTGCTGCCGCGAGCCGAAGGCGGCGGACGTGCAATGGCGCTCGAGATCATGGTTCCAAACAGCGCTATCAGAAACCTGATCCGCGAAGACAAAGTCCACCAGATCTATTCGATGATGCAAACTGGTCAGGACAAATACGGCATGCAGACATTCAATCAAGCTTTGGCGACGCTCTATCACAAACGCCAGATCAGTTTGGACACTGCCTTGCAACGCTCGTCGAACGTCGATGAATTGCGTGAGCTGATCGATCGTGGCTCGGGATTAAATCCCGGCAACGGCGGGAAACCGCACGGAAGTCCTTACGCTCAACCCCGACCGATTGGCACCAGACCAAACGTCCAGAACAGATAAGCCACTCCGGAGCTTACAGCTATGCCTACGTATGTTTTTAAAGGCCGCAACAAACTAAACGAGATCGTTGTCGGCGAACGTGTCGCGGATAATCGCGAAGCCCTGCGTCAGATTTTACGACGCGAACAAGTAACGCTGACGTCCGTGAAGGAAAAGGGTCGCGAGATCGGTATTCCGAAGATCGGTGGCCGCAAGAAAGTAAAGTCGAAGGACTTGTCGGTCTTCACGCGTCAGTTTTCAGTGATGATTGATGCCGGCTTACCACTCGTTCAATGTCTCGAGATCCTGGCCCAGCAACAGGAGAACAAATACTTTCAGCAGATCCTGTTGCAGGTGCGTCAGGACGTTGAAGAAGGTTCGACCCTGGCCACCGCAATGGCGCGACATCCACGCGTGTTCGATCAGCTCTACTCCAACATGGTGGAAGCTGGAGAAACGGGCGGTATTCTCGATCTCATCCTGCAGCGACTCTCGACATTTATCGAAAAGATCGTGAAGTTAAAGCGCGACATCATTTCCGCGATGATTTATCCGTCGGCGGTGATTGTGCTCGCGATCGCGGCTGTGGCGGTGATCATGATCGTCGTGATTCCGCAGTTTCAAAATATCTTTATGGGCCTCCTTGGCCCAGGCGAACAATTGCCGCTGCCCACCAGAATCGTAGTCGGAATCAGTAACTTCCTCGCGGGTTGGGGAGGTTTGGTGATACTGGCCTCAATAATTGGTATCGGTGTGTCGATTAAGTTTTACTACCGGACCCCGTCCGGAAAAAAGAACATCGATCGGGTGCTGCTCAAAGTACCCATTCTCGGCGACATCTTCCGCAAGATCGCGGTGGCACGTTTTTCACGAACGCTTTCGACGCTGCTGTCTTCAGGTGTGCCTATTCTTCAGTCGCTGGACATTACTGCGAAGACCTCGGGTAACGTGATCATCGAAGAAGCGATCACGAAAGTACGTGCGGGTGTCGAGCGCGGCGAAAGTTTCGTCGATCCGCTGAAGGCCACCGAAGTATTTCCGAATATGGTGGCGCAGATGATCGGCATCGGTGAGCAGACTGGCGCCCTCGATGCGATGCTCGGCAAGATCGCAGACTTCTATGAATCTGAAGTCGATTCCGCGATCGCCAACCTGTTGACCTTGATGGAACCCTTATTGATCGGTTTCCTCGGCGTCACCATCGGCTCGATCGTTATCGCCATGTACCTGCCGCTGTTCACCCTGATCGGTAAACTCTCGTCTGGCCATTAAGCGAACTAAACTCTGTAACGTCGATGGTTGGTGGGATCGACCTCCGCGACGCTTCATTTTTGTCTCCCCTTGCAAAGGCCCGCCTAGCGCGGGCCTTTTATTTTATTTGTCTCAACACTTCAATTAAGTCACCCACTTTGCAAATTCCTTCGAGGTAAAGATCTTTTGCTTTGCCTACGAAATGAGTTGCTGTTAGATTCTTCGAGGCATCTGACTCATCGCTACCTTACTTACGCTATCTTGATCCTCAGGATTCGCGATATCAAAGACGCCGATTTTTTGATCTTAGCCAACAGGCGTCCGCAGCCACTGCCTTACCGCTGTTGGACTGTCTAACTTTCAAAACCATAAGGAGGCCTCACTTATGTCGGATGGATCGTGTTCCGTCGAAGAACTGTCCAATGCGCTCACGAGTGCCCAGGAGCACAACTATCAAATTGTCCCGATTGTGGGTGCTGGTCTTTCGGCAGACTGCGGCATTCCAATCATCATGTCAGTGGTTCGGTACTTTGGAAAACTCCGCGCCTACATTGATTCTGGAATGGGGTTACCAGATACATTGCTGGAAATCCCTACAATTAAGAAACAATTCGCCCTTTACAAAACGCACCCGTGGAAATTTGTTGAGGATTTCGGTTGGCCTGATCGTTTTCAACTGAATGACGACCTGGTGTCTCACGTAGGCGCGAAGATAAGTGTTGATAAGCAGGTCCGCGAAGCGCTGGACAGCATGATACCGTTCATAAATGTCCCGGGGTCAAAAGCATTTGACCGCCTTCAAGAAGAGATCATCAAAGTCGATATCCCCGACGAAGTTAAGAAAATATTCGAATCCAATTGGGGTAAGAGTAGAGCATTCGACGTGGTCGGTGACTGGCGGCGCCTGATTCTCTACTTCACAAACTATCAAAGTGATTATGCGGATGGACTCTTTGCCCGATTTGGAGCCAATCGTCAGCCCAGTTTGGGTCACAGATTTCTCACGTTCTTGATTAAGCTGTTTGCAATTCCTACCACTTTCACTTTCAACTTCGACTCGATGATCGAGCAGGCGTTGCAATCAGAAGGAGCAACGCCTCGTGTTTTTGGAATGGAGCGAGGTGCGGGTCTTCCACACTCACGACTCACTCGGGGTGGGATCTCCGTAATTAAAATGCACGGAAGCACACATGGTTTATTACTCGACGAGGATCTGGACCACCCGTTGTCGTCTGACTATTTGAAGAAATTTGATGAGTTGGTCTCAGATCGCCCGGTACTTCTGGTCGTAGGGTGTAGCGATGGTGACAGACGTTTACGCGATATTGTTTCTTACGAAATCCAAAAGCGTCAAAAGCGAGAAAGGCGAAGAAGGCAAAAAATACACAACGAGGTTCCTTCAGTCATTTGGCTACACTATGAGAACAACCGACCGGAATTTTTGGGAGAGGACTCCCGTTATTGTTTGACTTACAAGACCAATAACCCAGGGGCTACGTTACAGCACGTTTATTCCTACCTAACAAGCAAAAACCCAGCAGGGAGACGTCCGTATCTAGCACACGTTCAGCAACCCGTGCAGCTTGGAAAAAACTGGACGGATGACAATTCAGTCCCTAAAGATTTCGAGTCCTTGAACTTCGAACTTATCGTTGGTGGAGAAGCAAAGGATGATGCCTGGATTGCCACTGCTTCTTACTCTCTGCTAAACCGCGGAAACTATTTTGCCAAGAATGGATTTCATTTCATTTGGGTGGATCTGGAAGCGCTTCACACTCTGGCGGGCGTAGTCGCTTCCATTATCGACCAATGTCGCAAGTACGACCCTGCACTTGCTCCGAGCATGCTCCCATTTAATTTGGACAGTGATGAACCGGAGGACCCGAACTTGACTACGCGGACGAAAGAACTGGCGGCTAAGCGAGTTGCCCGAGCTCTTCGAGGAACCCGGTTTTACGTGGCATTCGACAGTCTGGAGAAATTTGTCTCACCAGCAACTACTCATCACGGCTTGACGCACATGGCCATTTCCAAGAGAGCAGCAGCAAGACTACAACATCTCGTTGACTTTCTTGGCGAACTAACGAAGTCGGATCTCAATCTTGGTGAGTCCAAAATTGGCGTGAGTGTAGGTGAGTTACAATCCCGTTTTAGCGAAGATGACTTGATTGGGGAAATTGGAATCGATGAAAGGATCAACGAGTTAAAGAAGAGTTTCACCGTTAGTAGTGAACCGGTAAGTTATTTTTCGTTCGAGAATTACTTCAAGGATTTAGACGCATACCCTCTCACGTCATTGCAGTCTCTTCCCGATGAAACCTCAGACTTATTGAGAGGCACTGAGGTTGAAAATCAGCTGCGCTTTGCGCTGACACTATTTAACCTTTCGTGTTTCCGAAGAACTCGCCCGCTTGTTGCTTTGCGACGTCTGATTGCTCCTATTATCGGATGCGTTGAGAATCCGCAAATGGTCGACAAGCTCCTAAGTACATTTGAGAACCCGATCGATTCCGATCCATCTGGTAAACACGAATACTCACAATCAGATCGTCCATTCTTCCTGAAACAATTGGAAGGAGGAGGATACTGGTATAACCATTCGATTAGAGATTTCGTTTACTCAAGGAATACTCGAGATACAAAAGCATCGAGTCTGAGGGATTGTCTGAATCCAGCCACCAAAAACCCTGAAGAGAAATGGCGGTCGACAGTTTTTCAGCTCGCGTTAAGTGCAATTACTCACGAACGAATTGCCAATACCTGGTATTCAGAGACGTTTCTTCAATCACAGGATTCTTACGCCTTTCTTGAATTCACTTACCATCGCATTTCCTCAATTCGAAGCATCGCCAAGCTGCGGACTTTATGTAATTCCGCGAAGCCCCTCTCCATGGCCCAACCATTTGTTGAAGGCTTGAATAGTTGCAGCAACTTTATCAAAGCCGTAGGAGGATCGGAGCGAAACATTCAACTGCTGGAAGGTTCGGACTGGCAGCAACCAATGGAAGGCAAAGAACCTATTTCCGACAACAACAGGGACCAGATCACAAATATCGGCAAGATCCTGGAAGGGCGGCATTGGAGTGACCTGATCACTCTCCATCGAGCTTGGAGTAGAGCCGAAACGTTGTTAAGAAGTCAGTTACCCGCAGAACAACTGCTTCATTGGTGTGATGAGCTGCTAAATGACGATTTGGTTAATAGATGTAATCGCCGGGTCATTTCCTACGAATACGAACGTGGTAAATACCACCCCCAAACCGGAAAAATTATAGATACTGTTCTTGAGACCGGACCAATTGCAAAGTTTCGAGATTATCTTCAGGATTTACAAGCGAAGATTTGGACGGAACGCTCGGATCATTTTGCCTGCATTAAGAATCGAGTGTGGGAACTAAGGAACACGAAAAGCTCCCCTCGCGCCGTCTCTCGGCTCCATAAACAACTTGACATAGCCAATAGCGAATTTAAGCGCATTCAAGAGCTTACGCTCACAGACGCGCATCTAAAAAAGGACCGCGTCAGGATTCTCAATCAGCTTTTGAAAATAGAGCGAGAAACCTTGTTTGATCCAGATCGGGATTCAGCTCCGAGTCACTATGCAGACAGTGACCGAAGTGAAGCCTATCTCCGTTTATTACACATTCGAGCCGATTGTGAGTTGGGTCATGTGTCGGCATTTACTCACGATGGATTCACAGGAGATCCGAACAACTGGGCTCCAGAAGCGTTCAATCTCGAAGCCGCCAGGACAACTATTGAGAAGGCTTTTGAAATTCTGGATACTCACGATGTACAGATTCGTGATGCCCCTCGTAGTGTGATGCTTGACCCGACTGCTGAGAACGATTTGTATTCACAGTATCGGTCAATTTTTCACCTGTTGAAGGGTCGCGTTGAATGGTTGGACGCCGGTTGCCAAGCAGGTTTCGATCGCGCAGCCAGTGAGTTTGAGATGGCACGAGTAGGTTCCAATAAACGAGGTTACTTATTATCAGCCCTCATTGAGTTATATGCCGCCGAAGCTTACCTGGCTCAGAGTCGAGGGATATTATTTCAAGGGACATCCACTGAGATCGTCTCTCACCTCTACGGACTGGCTGGCACAACTTTAGGTAGAGCTAGACAATTTTTACTTGCTAGTCGCGGCCATATGCAGGGCAGGAAGCTCTTCTTTCGGCTAACGGCACAATATTATTCTGAACGACTGATGCTGAATTATTTACAGTTGTCAGAAGACACTCGGCCTAAAAAATCAACGGCGACCAGAATCTCCAAACACTCAATAGCACTCCTCCGTCGCGGTTATCAAAGTTTGTTAACCGCCCTCGATCTGTACCTACCCACCTCGGCAGATCCATTCCCTCACAGCATCCGCTGGCTGTATAGGATATGGTTGGAGTCAACCTTAACCGCTTATCTGATTGGTTGCCTTACAATCGAAACATTCGGCAAACAGAGTCCTGATGAAACTCACCAACAACTGATCGCATTGATGAGGTCCATCAACAAAACAGGAGGCATCGTCGACTCTTATTTAGGGCCAAGGATCGAAAACGACTACGATTCATTCAAAGACTGGGCCAAGAGGGTCAGAGATGTCTTTACTGGTTTGCACTCACCACCAAATGGCGAAAGAGTGCGCTGGGAGTTCCGTGAGCGTGAAAATTTGATAAGTCTTATCTCGAAAATTAGTATGGAGCCGTGACCCCTTCAGATTACGCGACCATTATGATCTGAGAGTCGTCTCTCGTTTCTTTTCGGAGGAATCATAGTTTCAGGCAAATCCAGACACTCAAGACAAGAATTTGTTATGTTTGAGGAAAAGCGGAGCCTGTTATAATCAGCACCCGCCCCCGGTTAGCACTCTCCTTTAACAAGGTCTCGAGAGTTTCGGAGAAAAATGTCCAACAAGCGGTCCGACGCCAAATCCTCAGACGAGGAATCAAAGAGCGACCAGTTTACGAATCTTCGCAGTGCGGAATTGGCGCAATACTGGCTCTCCTCCCTGATCGAATCCGCGGACGACGCGATCATCAGCAAGACTCTCGAAGGAATTATCACCAGTTGGAATGAAGGCGCCCGTCGTATTTTCGGTTACGAGGCCGATGAAATAATCGGTAAACCCGTAACCATCCTCATCCCCGAAGGACATCGTGACGAAGAACCAACGATCCTGGCGCGACTGCGAGCAGGCCAGCGCATCGAGCACTACGAAACAGTACGCATCCGCAAAGACGGACAACTTATCGACATCTCCTTAACGGTCTCGCCAATCAAAGGTCCGGACGGAAAAATCGTCGGCGCATCGAAGATCGCACGCGATATTACTGCGCAACGGCAGGCACGGCGTGCACTCGACGAGGCTTCAGACCGTTTGAAACTCGCGCTCGATGCCGCACGCCTCGGCGACTGGTCATGGGACGCAAAAACTGACCTCACTAACATGTCGGAAACTGCCGCCGCCATGTTTGGTATCCCTCCCGGGCCATACATGACCTGGACACAAATGCGCGAGTTACTGCACCCGGACGATCGTGAACGGGCGCGCCTCGCCGTCGAGACAGCACTCAATACGAGAAGCGAATACGACATCGAGTATCGCGTCAGGAATGCAGACAATTCAGAGGTCTGGATCGCAGCCAGAGGCCACGGTATTTACGATACGGACGGGTCGGTGGTGGGAATGCTGGGTCTCGTTCAGGACATTTCAACCCGAAAAGCCAACGAGCAAACGTTGCGCGAGCAGGCTGAAGCACTGCGCACGCTCAACGAAGTGGGTCAAACGATCTCCGCCGAACTTGATCTGCACAACACCGTGCAAGCTGTCACTGACGCGGCCACGGAACTGATCGGGGCCCGCTTTGGTTCATTCTTCTACAACGTTATGAACGAAGAGGGAGCGTCGTACATGTTGTTCACGCTCGCCGGTGTTCCTCGTGAAGCGTTCGAACACTTTCCAATGCCGCGGGCCACGGATCTCTTTGGTCCAACTTTTCGTGGTGAAGGAGTGGTGCGAATTGACGACGTAAAAAAGGATCCGCGCTACGGTAGAAACTCGCCTTACTACGGAATGCCTGAAGGTCATCTGCCCGTAACCAGTTATCTGGCAATCCCTGTCGTTTCCCGATCGGGCGAGGTGCTTGGCGGTCTCTTCTTTGGTCATCCGGAACGTGGAATGTTTTCTGAACGCGATGAAACAGTGGTTTCAGGTCTGGCCTCTCAGGCTGCAATTGCGATGGACAACGCGCGGCTCTATGAAGCGGCCAAAAAAGCGCGCGCGGAAGCAGAGCAAGCGGCGGCTGAGAATGAACGACTCTATCGTCAGGCAGAAGAATCGAGCCGCCTGAAAGAAGAGTTTCTCGCTACCATTTCACATGAGCTGAGAACTCCGCTGAGCGCCATCCTCGGTTGGACCAGGATGCTGCGACTGGGCCAACTCTCACCTGATAACATCGCCAAAGCTCTCGACACCATCGAGAGAAACGCACGCGCACAAGCCCAACTCGTAGACGATCTACTCGACGTTTCACGCATCATTACCGGCAAATTGCGCATGGATGTGCGGCCTGCGGATCCCAACTCGTTTATCGATGCTGCGGTCGAAGCGGTGAGACCGGCGGCCGAAGCAAAGGGTGTACGCGTACAAAAAGTGGTGGACACTGGGCTCATCTCGATCCCCGGTGATCCGGTGCGGCTGCAACAGGTTGTTTGGAATTTACTTTCCAATGCCATCAAGTTCACGCCGCGTGATGGTCGAGTGCAGATTCGTTCCGAGAGAATCAATTCACATCTCGAGATCATAGTGAGTGATACCGGCCAGGGAATTTCAGCAGACTTTCTGCCGCATGTCTTCGATCGATTTCGTCAGGCGGATCAGAAGACGAGTCGCCAGCATGGCGGCATGGGATTGGGTCTCGCAATCGTGCGCCACCTGGTCGAACTTCACGGCGGTACGGTTCGCGCCGAAAGTGACGGCGAAGGTAAAGGGGCGACCTTCACTGTGATGTTGCCGATTAGCCCGGTTTATCAAATTGATGCTACCGGCGGGCGCGTACATCCCGGTGCAAAAGATTTGTTGCCGGCCGATGATTCAACTGATCGACTGGATGGTTTGCGAATTCTGGTGGTCGACGACGAGGCTGATACTCGCGATCTACTAAAGCAGGGTCTCGAGTATTGTGGTGCGACTGTCAAAGTCGTCGGATCTGCTGCTGAGGCGATTGAATCACTCAAATTATCAGTGCCGGACATCCTGATCAGTGACATCGGAATGCCCGGAACCGACGGCTACGATTTTATCCGGAACGTTCGCCAACTCCCGGCGCATCAGGGAGGACGCGTAGCCGCAATCGCGCTCACGGCTTACACGCGTATCGAAGATCGTTTACAAGCTCTGCGCGCCGGTTACGACATGCACGTTCCAAAACCGGTTGAGTTGACTGAATTGGTCGCAGTCGCCCTCAGCCTCTCGCGCCGAAACAATTAGGAACTGTTAACCGAGTTCCAGCTTCTTATTCTCTCCCATGTCCGGTTGTTTTCCGGTCACCAGCGAAGAAACAAAACTCAACGCAAACCCAATAGTGCTTGACGGACTGTCCCAATATTCCGCTTTCTCCAACTTCACTCTCAAGAGCGCGACCTCGGGATCGTCCTTGCCTTTTGGAAACCAGATCTTGAATTCGGGTCTCCACAACTCCTCGATCTTTTTCTGATCGTGGACGAGTTGGGCCTTTCCACTGACCGACACGTAACGCTGATTGTCGGGATCTGCAAAACTGATGTTCACCCTCGGCAGTTTCGCGATCTCGGTCACTTTGTGCGACGACGCGTTCGTGAAGAACCAGATATCTCCGTCGGGATCGATGTCGCCGTTCGACGACATTGGCCGGCTGTGTAAGTCCCCGCCCTCATCGACGGTAGTCAACATACAAAAATCAATATCCTTAACCAGTTCGCGAAGCTTCTCCAGATCGTCTTCTAGTTTGTGTGTTGTTGCTGCTGCCATTACAAAACCCCCTTGCGAATAGTTCATGGAGTCTGGCCAGACAACTTCACAGATCAATGTCAGTGCGGTCAAAAAGTTGTCTATCGAGGTGGCGGCAGTATTACTTCATTCTTCATTACGATGCCGAACTGGTCCCGCAAAATGCGTTCGTATTCTTCGTGCGTCTCCAACACTTGCTCGTCGCGGATTCGTTGTGGACCAGCGGTTGTGATGAGGTGCATACCGCTTAGCGTGATGCGTCCGTCTTCGGTCACTTTGGAGCAGACGACGTTTTGCGTGAAATGTGATTCCGGTGAGGTCTGATGAAAACGGCACATCTCCTCATAATCCGGAAAGCCGAATGGCTGTGTCGTAAATCGATATTGCGGCTGCCAATCTTCACCTTCGTTGCGACGCAGGAGGATCAGGTAATTATCGTCTGCGTCTATGCGAAACGATTGTGTTCCCTGCACCTGTTCCGCGCGCGCGTCGAGTAACAGCGGTTCGAGAAACGAATCTCCAAACCCAACATCGACCAGCCAGCGCTCGGCGAGGGTCACGCAGAGAGTCATGTGATCGAAGATCGGACCAAACCCGCCCTGCCGCCGCGCAACACCAGCCGCCAGCATCTCAACCTCGAACCCGAGTGCGCGCAGCAATCCCGCAAATGAACCATTGCATTCGTAACAAAATCCGCCTCGTCGCCGTTCGACGATTTTCTTAAACAGTGCCTGCTCTTCAAGCACGATCGGTTCACCCGCGTGAATACTAAGATTCTCAAAAGGCACCGTCTTCAGATGTGCGAGTTGAAGATCGCGCAGAGTCTCGGGCGTTACCGTACGCAGTCCCTGGTAGTTAATCCGTTTCAAATATTCTTCGACATTCATGATGGCTCGTATCTTAACTTCTTTTGTGCTTCTGTGCCTTCTTGTGGCATACTTTGACAATCTAGGTATCAGGAGATCAATGTGGCTAAAAATAAGGCCGAGCTGTTGCAGGGGACGCTCGACATGCTGATCCTCAAGTCGCTCTCGCTCGGAGAATTGCACGGTTACGGGATTATTCAACGCATTCGCCAGCTCTCCGACGAAATGTTGAATGTGGAGCAGGGATCTTTGTATCCGGCGCTCTATCGCATCGAGCAAAAAGGCTGGGTCTCGGCGCGCTGGGACATTCACGATACCGGACGCGAAGCAAAGTTTTACAAACTCACTCGGGCCGGAAGAAAACAGCTCGAGACGGAGGAAGCGAGTTGGGACCGACTCGTGCTGGCGATCACCAAAGTTCGGCAAGCCACATAAAGAAAGAGTTAGCCACAAAAAGGCACACAAGGCACAAAAAAGAGATTTTTAGAAAGAGAACAAGTAATGAAGTGGTTGAACATACTTCGCGATCGAATAAGGGCGCTGCGGCAGCGTGAAACGGTTATTGACGATATTAACCGCGAGATGAGTTTTCATCTTGAGTTACAGACTGAAGAAAACATCAAGGCGGGGATGTCGCCTGAAGAAGCGCGTCGAAAAGCGATGCGCAATTTTGGCAACGTCAATCGAGCTGTTGACGCTGCTTATGATGTGAAAGGCGGCGGCCTCTTCGAAACGCTGGCCCAGGACATCCGCTACGGCGTTCGCATGCTCGCGAAACACAAGGCGTTCACTTCAGTCGCCGTGGTGACACTCGCCCTCGGTATCGGCGCCAATACCGCCATATTCTCCGTCGTCAATGAACTCCTGCTCAGCCCGCTGCCTTTTCGCAATGCCGAACAGATCGTGATGCTTTGGGAAGTCACGCCGGAAGGCAGACATCAGAACACCACTTCACGCGCGAACTTTCGCAGTTGGCGCACACAAAGCACGAGCTACCTTGATATAGCCGCGTTCACGGATCAACGCTTCAACCTCACTGACAGTGGTGAACCTGAAGAGTTGTCCGTGCAACTGGCCACGCCTGAGATCTTCAATGTGCTCGGCGTCGATCCACTTCTCGGTCGCACATTCCGTCCCGAAGACGGAGAGCCAGCCAACATGGATGTGGCGGTGCTGAGTTATGGATTGTGGCAACGTCGATTTGGCGGTCAAGCGAACATCATCGGTCAGCAACTCACACTCAGCAACATAAAGTTTACGGTCATCGGGGTGATGCCGCCGAGTTTTGAGTTTCACATCAAGAGCCGTTCGGGTACGGGTAGACCAGCGGAGCTCTGGTCCATCCTGCCAATGCCAACCGGCTCGGGCGCGAATGAGCGTGGTCGTTTTCTTTCTGTCGTCGGACGGTTGAAAGACGGAGTCTCGGCAACTCAGGCTGCCGCAGAGTTGCGTACGATCGCAACCCGACTCTCCGATGAAGCACCCGAGTTTAATAAGAACTACACCGCCGAGGTGTTGCCGCTGCGGGATCAACTGTTTGGGAATGTGCGACGCCCGCTCTGGTTGATGCTCGGCGCCGTTGGGTTTGTGTTGCTCATCGCGTGCGCAAACGTCGCCAGTCTTCTGCTTTCACTGGCGACGTCACGCGAGAAAGAAATTGCCGTGCGCGCTGCCCTTGGCGCCCGGCGTCTTCGTATTGTTCGTCAGTTGTTGACTGAAAGCCTTTTACTCGCCCTCCTCGGCAGTGCTTTGGGTTTGGGCTTCGCATACCTTGGCATCAAGGCCCTCGTGTTGATTAGTCCGCGCGATCTATTGATCCTGCAAAGCGTTGGCTTGAATCCAACCGTCCTGGCCTGGACGCTCGGCGTCTCTTTGCTGACCGGAATTGTTTTCGGACTCGCACCGGCTTTACACGTCTCACGTTTGAATCTGAACGACTCACTGAAGGAAGGTGGCAAGTCAGAGTCGTCGCAAGCGGGCGGTAGCCGTCGCTTGCGCAGTGCATTGGTTGTTTCTGAGATCGCTCTCGCGGTCGTGCTGCTCGCGAGTGCAGGTTTGCTGATCCGCAGTTTCATTCGGCTCCAACAGGTGGACCGGGGCTTTGAGACGGATAATTTGCTGACGATGGTCGTCAGAGTTCCCGACGCTCGTTATCGTGAAGACGCTCAATTCGTTAATTTCTTCAGCCAGGCGCTGGAGCGGACGCGGCATCTGCCGGCTGTGCGATCGGCGGGTATGGTGAATTATCTACCGCTGTACGGCGGACTCGGTTCTGCCACTGGCTTCAAAATCGAAGGTCGTCCGGCGCCGCCTCCGGGACAGGAACCAAGCACAGACGTAAGAGTTGCTGATGCCGGTTATTTTCAAACGATGGGAATTCCGCTGTTGCGCGGTCGCAATTTTTCAGACAGCGAACAGCGAGAACCGAAACACGTCGTACTTATTAACGAAGCACTCGCGCGCAAACATTTTCCGGACGAGGATCCGATCGGACAACGACTCGACGTCGCGATGTTTGATAAACCGCAGCCCGCTGAGGTCATTGGCGTGGTCGGCAACGTAAGGTACGACAGTTTGATCGATGAGTCGCCACCGGCAGTTTACTTTCCACACCCCGATCTCACTTATCCCTTCATGACGCTCGTGATTCGCACTGACGGTGAGCCGACCGCGATCGCGCCCGCGGTTCAGCGTGAGATTCGTGCGCTCGATCCCAATCAACCGGTTTCAGATGTGCGCACGATGAATCAGGTGATGGCTGACTGGGTTAGCCGTTCGCGTTTTAATACATTGCTATTGGGACTCTTCGCCGGGCTCGCCACACTGCTCTCGGCAGTCGGTATCTTCGGAGTGATGAACTATTCCGTGGCGTTGCGAACGCGTGAAATCGGGTTGCGATTGGCAATCGGCGCACAACCGCGCCAGGTGTTGCTGCTGATTCTGCGGCAAGGACTGCTGTTGACTGTCACCGGTGTTGGGCTCGGGCTCGCGGCAGCTTTCGCACTCACACGCCTGCTCTCGGGACTTCTATTCGGCATCGGAGCAGTCGACTTAACCACATTTGCATCGATCTCAGCCTTGCTTATCGTAGTCTCGCTGCTCGCGTGTTATCTGCCGGCGCGACGTGCGATGCGGATCGATCCACTACGCGCGCTCAGATACGAATAGAATCCGGCTTTCATCCGTGTAAATCTGTGTTACGCTGTGGCCCCGATGGCGACGCTGGAACAGACTGGCGATTGGGGTCGGACCGCGGGAACGAAACTCGGCTTGCTCATTGCCGGTCGACTCGTCACGGCTCTCGTGCTCAGCGTCATCGGAACGCTTTGGACCAGCGCCACCCCATCACAATCGATCAATAAGAGTCTCGGCCTGCTCACAATCGTAGCGTGTCTAACCATTCTCTACGCCCTCATTTTTCGTCTCTCAAAAAACATTCTCTTTCAGGCTCGGTTTCAACTCACGGTCGATGTTTTAGTCGTCACCTGGCTGGTCTGGAATTCCGCCGCCGTACAGTCGCCTTATGTCGCGCTTTACATTGTCATCATCGCGGTTTCGAGTCTTTTTCTAGGACCACGCGAAGCAATTTTGGCGTGTGTCGGCTGTGCAGTGGCGTTCACTGCGTGTGCCCTCCAGATCACCGGGCTCGCCGGTCAGAGCGATCCTTCGCGACTCGTTGATGGTTCGATCTCGCAGACTATTCAATGGGTGGGACTGTTCGACGTTGCCTTCTTTGTAGTCGGCCTGCTGTCTGCCAGACTTGCCGAACGACAATCACGTTCCGATGTGCGTCTGGCTGCGGCGACGCAATCGCTCGCTAACCTGCGCGCACTGCACGAACGCATCGTCGCATCGATTCGCTCCGGCCTGGTAACAACCGACCTCGAAGGACGCATCTTCACTTTCAACGTCGCCGCGCAGGAGATCACTGGTTACCAGGAAGAGACGATTCGTGGTCAGGACGCTTCAATCCTGTTTGGCGACATGAAAGACCACATTGCGGACACGCTTAACGCCCTCGAAAAGGGCGACAACAGTCCGCGCTTCGAAACGAATTGTTTGACCTCGGAAGGAATGCGTATTCGTCTCGGGTACAGCGTCGCGCCGTTGTCGTCCGAAGCGGGTGACACTACCGGCATGGTCATCACGTTTCAGGATCTGACGCAGGTTCGCAGTCTTGAAGAAACGTCGCGACGACAAGATCGTCTTGCCGCTATTGGTCGCATGGCTGCTTCGATAGCGCACGAGATTCGAAACCCATTGGCTGCAATGCGCGGTTCGATCCAGATGCTTCACGCCGAAGTCGACCGCGACTCATCGCAAGCGCAACTGATGGAGATCATCCTGCGCGAGTCAGATCGCTTGAATCGCATCATCACCGATTTTCTGAGTTACGCGCGCCCACGCTCGCTCGTCCAGGCTCGCGTGGACGTCGGCGACCTGCTGCATCAAACCTTCGCGCTGATGAGACACAGTCCGGAGATCCATGCGAATCAGAGTATCGTTGAGGAATTGCCCGACGAGCCGCTTTTCGCCGAAGCTGATGAAGGCCAGTTGAAACAGGTGTTTTGGAACCTCTCGCGCAACGCTCTCCAGGCGATGCCCCAAGGCGGAACCTTGCGTGCGACCCTCGAAAAGAGTTCTCACAACCGGCTGCGAATCTCATTTGCCGACACTGGCCGAGGCATGTCGCCCGAACAAGTGGAACATCTTTTTGAACCTTTCTCTTCTACGACGGGCGGCACCGGTCTGGGACTGTCAATTGTTTATCAAATCATTCGCGATCATGGTGGTACAATCAATGTCCGCAGTCTCGTGGGACAGGGAACGACGATTACAGTTGAATTACCAATGGCAGCGAATAGCAACGATCTCGCTACTGAACAGTTGAACTAATAAATGAATCATTGCCGATTGGGATGAACTCATGGCCAATCTTCTGATCGTTGACGACGAACTTGGAATGCGGCAGTTTTTGACGCATTTATTTCAGCGTGAAGGCCACGTTGTGCACGTCGCCGGAAATGGCCTGGAAGCGCTGGACCAGATACGCCAACAAACTCCGGATCTGATCATCTCCGATATCAGAATGCCTGATATGGGTGGTGTCGATCTGCTGCGCGCCGCACGCGAACTGCTTCCTGACGTGGAAGTGATCATGATGACGGCGTTCGCAAACGTCGATACGGCGCGCGAAGCATTTCTGCTCGGCGCCTACGACTTCGTGCAAAAGCCGTTCGATAACGATCTACTCAAGGAAACAGTCGCGCGGGCACTTAACAAGATCTTACTCGTCAAAGAGAAGGAAGCCTTACTCGAAGAAAACAAGGCGCTGATCCAGGGACAGCGGACCCGCGGCAAGCTCGGCAACATCATCGGCCGCAGCGGGCGAATGCTCTCGCTCTATCAAATGATTGAAACGGTGGCGCAGGTCCAGTCGACGGTCCTCGTGACGGGCGAATCAGGCACCGGAAAAGAGCTCGTAGCCCGCGCGATTCACGACCTGAGCCCACGCGCCGAGCGACCGTTTGTGTCAGTCAACTGCGGCGCATTTACCGAAACGCTGCTCGAATCAGAATTGTTTGGCTACGTAAAAGGCTCGTTTACCGGCGCCAATGCGAATCGGAAAGGTCTGTTCGAAGCAGCCAACAGCGGCACGATTTTTCTCGACGAGATTGGTGAAATGTCGCCCGCGATGCAGGTCAAGCTGCTTCGTGTCTTGCAGGAACGTAAAGTCCGGCCAGTTGGCGCCACGGAAGAAATGTTAGTCGACACGCGTGTGATTGCGGCCACCAACCGAGATCTGGCGAGCATGGTTTCGGCGAACACATTTCGCGAGGACCTCTATTACCGGATTTCGGTAATACCGATCGAGCTGCCGCCGTTACGCGAACGCTCGGAAGATATCTCGGAACTCGCCAATCACTTTGTGCAAAAGTTTTGCACGTCCACCGGACGTTCACTGGCAGTCAGTGAGAACGCGATGCGCCTGCTCGAACGATACTCGTGGCCCGGAAATGTCCGTGAGCTGGAGCATACGATTGAAAGGGCAGTGGCGCTGGAACGCACCAACCAGATCGAGCCCGAGCGGCTACCTGAGAAGATCACGAATTACAACCCCTATCGCGTCGCTGAAGCGATGGAGTTTCCCGAAGAAGGCATCAACCTCACTGCGCATTTGGACCAGCTTGAGAAAACCTACGTCCTCGAGGCGTTGCGTCGCACGGCGGGCAATCAGACTAACGCCGCCGAACTCCTGCGCCTCTCAGTGCGCTCGCTACGCCACCTGCTGGACAAACACGGAGCCCGTGGTCTAACGGCACAGATGCGTGACGAACGCCGCGGTCCCGACTCCACCCCGCGCCGTCGCTCCACCGACGTTGGCCCACGTCGCCGTGAGGAAGACTCCGGCGAATTCGCCGCCGGCGCCGGCGAGAGTAACTAGCACCACAAAAAGGCAGTCCACAGATTTCTCAGATTTCTGGTTTTGGAATCGGCGTAATCTGTGGACTGCCTTTTTGTGGCATTCGCCTCCTGCCAGAAATTGTCAGACCCTGCGCCTTAAGTGGCCCATCCACCAAAATTTCGATCAAAAACGATCGAAATTTCTTCATTTCGGGCGAAACGCCCAATGGCATACCGGTTGTTTAGGAGACCGTCGACACTTCGCGCTTTGCGCGGCTCATATGGGAACGGAAAGCCGGTGGCGCGAGCAATTGAAAAACCCCCTAAATCTTTTTTAAGGAGCACGAAAATTAGCATGACTACCAAACGCCAAGAAGGCTTTTCGTTGATCGAACTTCTCATCGTCGTCGCGATTATCGGCATCATCGCCGCGATCGCTATCCCCAACCTCCTCGCTTCACGCCGCGCGGCTAACGAAGCCTCATCCATCGCAACCATGCGCGTTATCTTCAGTTCTGAAGCAACCTACCAGGCAACCACTGGCGCCGGCGCGTACGGCTCATTGGCTAACCTGAACGGTGCCGGCCTCATCGACAGCATCGTCAACCTGGCTGACTCAGCCGGTGCTACCCCAGCGGCTAAGAGTGGTTATTACTTCGGTGCAGCGCCTGTTGCCGTCACCGGTCTCCCGGCTTTCGATGCAACCTCAGTCGCGTCAGTTCACACGAGCACCAGCGCCATCACCGGTACCGGAGCACGCGCTTTCTACGTGAATGAATCCGGTGTCATGTACTTCAACACCACCGCGGCGGCGCCAACCTGTACAGCCACCACGGCACGCACGGTCACCTCTGGCACGGGCGGCGGTCCGCTTCAGTAAATCCGTCAGCCTAATGTTTGAAAACTACTACGGAGGCGGGACACTCGCCTCCGTACCTTTTTAACGAAGTCTCACGCCCAAGACATTGAGAGACTACGCGGGAGGCCGCGACTATGAAATCCCACAAATTCAACCAAGGCTTTTCACTCATCGAGCTGCTCCTGGTTGTTGCCATCATCGGCATCATCTCAGCGATTGCAATTCCAAATCTACTGTCCTCGAGACGGGCCGCAAATGAAGCTTCTGCTTTGGCTACGCTGAGGATACTGTCCAGCGGCGAAGCCACCTACCAGGCGACTGCCGGCGCGGGCCTGTTCGGAGACCTCACGGCACTACGCAACAATAACCTCGTCGACTCAACCGTTGGCGCAGCGACGATTGCCGGACCGGGCACAGCAAAACTTGGTTATCTATTCTCAGCAGAAAATATCACCGGCGTCGGCGCTCCCGCGTTCGATGTTAAAGCGCAACCGAGTGTGCACATCTCGGTGAGTCTTCTCGGTGCAACCGGATCGCGAAGTTACTATGTCAACGAATCCGGCGTCGTCTACTTCAACCTGACAGCCACCGCGCCGACCTGCACCGCCACCTCTGCGCGGTCCGTTACAGCCGGAACCGGAGGCGGTCCTCTAAATTAACTGGATCGACTTCCCTCTTCCGAAACCATGGGCAATTAAGTTAGATTGTGTTGCCCGCATTAGCTGAATGGATGAACAACTGAGTACGTTGGACACGGCTGAAGCAACTTCACACTACGAAAGATCAAAAGCGGGCGGTTCCGGCAGCCTCTGGCGCATGTCGGCAATCGCCCGCAATGCTTTTCGCGAGGCGGTACGCGATCGCGTGCTGTACAACCTCGTGTTGTTTGTTTTGCTGCTGACTGCGGCTTCGATCTTTATCGGCGAATTGTCCGGTGGTCAGGAACGCAAGGTGATTGTCGATCTGGGGCTCAGCGCCATGCTGCTCTTTGGCATGTTCATCGCGATCTTTGTCGGCGTCGGTTTGGTTTACAAAGAGATCGAGCGCAGAACAATCTACGCGGTTTTTTCAAAGCCGGTCGGACGCGGTGAGTTTTTGGTTGGGAAGTATCTCGGTCTTTGTCTCACGCTGCTGGTCAACGTGTTGGTGATGGGTGTGGGAGTTTCGCTCGCCCTAATTTATGTGAATCGTGGTTGGGACTCGCTGATTCCTGCAATCTGGCCGGCGGTGTTACTGATCTACATCGAGTTGATGTTGTTGACTGCCGTTGCCCTGCTCTTCTCGTCGTTCTCGTCGCCGGCGCTCTCAGCTCTCTTAACGTTTTTTGTTTTTGTCATCGGTCACTTCAGTACCGATCTAAAAACTCTCGCGGTCTCTCTCGGCAGCACGAGCGCTCGCTGGTTGTTTACCGGTTTCTATTACCTGCTGCCAAATCTGTCGAACTACAGTTTTATTACACCCGCGGCGCATGGTCACACTCCGACAGCCGGATTCGTGTTAGTTGCGGCCTTGTATGCGTTCGTTTACATCGCTGTCTTACTCGCAGCGGCAACCCTCATCTTCAGCCGTCGAAACTTCAAATAAGATGTTTACCGGTTCAAATGAACGTCTGAAGACTGTCACGCTCGGCTTGATCGTCGTGGTCGGACTGGTTTGCGTGACACTCCTGGTGCGTTGGACCGAGACGTTGCGACCGCCGGTTGACCAGAGTGTTCTCGACGAAAGTCTCTACCTGAATGATAAGACCGCAAAACGGATCAGTTTAGGCTTCAACGGCCTTGCCGCCGATTGGTACTGGATGCGCTCACTACAATACATCGGCAAGAAGATGGTCAATTTCCAGGGCGAAAACCTCTCGATCGATGATCTCAGCACTCTTAACGCAAAGTTGCTCGCTCCTCTTTTGGACACTGCTACGACGCTCGATCCGGAGTTCATTGAACCTTACGAATATGCGGCGATCGTCTTGCCCTCGGTAAATGTGAACGAGGCCATCCGTCTCACTCAAAAAGGTATTGCTGCAAATCCCAACGCGTGGAGGTTGTATCACCATCTTGGCTACATCTACTGGCGTCAGGGTCAATACGAGGCTGCCAGCGACATGTATGAACGCGGCTCACAAATTCCCGGCGCTCCCGTGTGGATGGAAGCGATGAAAGCAAGGATGATTGGCGAGGGCGGCAGTCGTTCTACCGCGCGTGAGATCTACCTGCGCATGTTCGAACAATCAACCGACGAGCAAGTCAAAGAGGTGGCGCGCAAACACCTGCTGCGTTTGGATTCACTGGACCAACGCGATGGTCTACAGAAGCTCTTCACCGCGTACAAAACACGTAACGGCAAGTGTCCTGATTCGTGGCGTGAGCTCAACCCGGTCTTTCGTGCGGTTGGGATTCCGATGGACCAGTCAGGCGCACCGCTTGATCCTTCGGGAGCACCGTACGTGCTGAAGCCGGGCGCTTGTGAAGTCGAACTGGATTGGCGAACGACAAAGGTGCCGCTTAAGTAAATATGCCCGTAATCGAAATTTCAAACTTAACTAAAGACTACGACGTCGGCTTCTTCCGCAAACGGAAAGTACGCGCGCTGGACGGTCTTTCTCTGTCGATCGACGGCGGGCAAATCTTCGGGTTCCTCGGCGCCAATGGCGCCGGTAAGACGACGACCCTCAAACTTCTGATGCGTTTGATCTTTCCCACGGAAGGTAATGCACGCATTCTGGGTCACGATATTAAAGACGTCCAAATGCATCAACGCATCGGTTATCTGCCGGAGAACCCATACTTCTACGATTACCTCACGGCGCGTGAGTTTCTCGAGTACTGCGCGGAGATTTTTGGAATGCGAGCGGTGGAGCGGAAGAAACGCGCCGCTGAGTTGCTGGCACGCGTGCGACTGGATGAAAAGCGTTGGGACACGCAACTGAGAAAATTTTCGAAGGGCATGTTGCAAAGAGTTGGTCTGGCCCAGTCAATCGTTAACGATCCGGAGATCGTTTTTCTCGATGAGCCGATGAGTGGTCTCGATCCCGTTGGGCGTCGCGAAGTGCGAGATCTGATTGCGACGCTGCGTGATGAGGGTAAGACTGTTTTCATGTGCTCTCACATACTTTCGGACATTGAAGTGCTTTGCGATCGGGTGGCGATTCTGAAAAAAGGAAAGCTCGCTCAGGTTGGGTATCTCGATGAGTTGCGGCAGACGACGGAAGGTCCGAATCGAATGGAAGTGATGGCCACCGGCACCGACGTCGCCACGTTGACGCAATACCTTCCGGCGACCGAAATCGCCCCCACACCAAGAGGCCTGCGGATCGAGATAGCTTCTGAGGACGAGATCGAAAACGTTTTGGCTGCGTTGCGGAAAGCGGGCGGAAAGATTGTCTCAGTTCAACCGATCAAGCAATCGCTGGAAGAGTTGTTTTTGGATTAGCCACGGCTTCTATTCTTTGAACTTGAACGCCGCGACTTCCATCTTGATGTTCGCGCGGGCGTCGGTCTCGCTGAAGCCATCCAGCAACACGTTCACCTGCATCGTCTTGTTCGGCGCAAGCTCGGGTTGACGAGTGGGGATGACAAGCACCGTTCTTTGCTTCACCGGCTTACCTTCATAATCAACTACAGCAGCGCGTACTTCGAGTCCGGTTAGCGTCTTTCCGGTCACGTTGCGAACAGTCGTCTGAAGACTCATCACGATGTCGCCGAGCGCGCGTTTCGCCTCAGTGGCTTCGGGCTCGTCGAGAACGATGTTCTTCCGTTGCTCTTCAAACTGCGGCGAGCCTTCGCGAATCGCGCCCTGCAACGTTTGTTCAGTGGCGGTGTTGCGACCACTGAGACGCATCAACCCGTAGAACAGTCCCGCGATAACAACAGCGGCAATAACAGCCACGACGATGATGAGGGTTCGGTTGGTTTCCTCAGCTTCAATACGCCGATCAGGAACAGCCATAGTGGGAGAATTGTGCCACAAAGAGTGGTAAAAAGCACAAATCAAGAACCGTCATGCGTCAACAACTGGCGAATCAACTCCTCCAGGTGAGTAAAGTCGATCGGCTTGGTAACGTAACTGTTGCACCCGGCCTCAACCGCCTCCGCCTGGAAGTCGGAACTGTCGTGCGCAGACACGGCAATGATCGGGGTTGTTTGCAGATCAGGGACCTTCCGAATCAAGCGCGTCGCTGCCAGTCCATCAATCACCGGCAGGCTAAGATCCATGAGTATTAACTGCGGCGACTCCGCTTGAGCGACTTTGACAGCCTCCTCGCCATTCGTCGCCTCGAACACGCGGTAACCGGACATCTCGAGCAGTCGCCGCATCATGAACCGGTTGTCCTCTGTATCTTCAACGATTAGGACCGAGGGTGGCTCGGCAGCCTTCTTTTTCATCTTTGCACCTGACTTCGCGCTCATTTTACCTCTCCCCCATGCCCGCAAGTTGTTGATTTTACTGTATCACTAGAATACGCGCGCTATTTTTGTTACCATCCCGCATTGAAACGCAACACAAACGGATCTTAGGCCAGCGTTTAATTCATACACTCGAACCTGGCTGTGAGGTTCCCCTCCCCTGCGGCCCCTTTGAGCTTATAGAGAGATTTGCACCCAGATGAAGACTGCAATGTCGAGCCCCGAAGACAACGAACGCCTTCAGGATCTCGGTCGAGCTTCAATGCAAATTGTCCATGACCTTAAGAATCAATTAAACGGTCTCAAACTCTATGCCACGTTTCTCCGGCGCCGGATCGAAAAAACGGAGCGGCCTGGTGACGAGCAGGAGACTGTTGGAAAACTGATTAGTGGTCTTGACCGTTGCGCCGAAGACCTGTCGCTGATTGTGCGATACGGTCAGCCAGTGGAATTAAAGAAACAGGCCGGAGTTGAAGTCGACAAAGTTCTGAGCGGCGTGTGCGCCAGTTTGAATGAGAACGGTTCAGTGATAGTCCTGAATGGCAAGTCAAACGGCATTCAGGGCAATCTCGATTTATTCAAGCTTACCGATGCCGTCAAATGGTTATGTACGGGCGCGTTGAAGCACCGGCAAAACGGAGACGAGCCACATGAATTGTCACTCAGCGCTCGGACTGACGGCGATCAAGCCGTAATTGAATGGTCAGGCCTCCGTAAATTGGATCACGATCCATTTCGTTCGTTCGCGGGCAGCGATGAGATCAAACTTGCGCTCGCAGCGAAGATCGTCGAGGCACACGGCGGCTCGGCAAAGTTTGATGATGGAAAAATTATCGTAATTATTCCGCTTGGCGGATGACACAAATGAGGGAGTAAATCATCATGCCCCACAGCGCAGCGACTTCGAGAGAGGAGAAAAAGGTGGAGAACAAAGAAGTGCGGATTCTTGTGGTAGACGACGAACCAACCATGGCGGACTCTCTACGGCAGAATTTCGTTGAGGAGGGCTACTCAGTCGATACCGCTCCGACTGGTGCGGCCGCAATGGAGCTCTTCGATCAAGGCGGACATCACCTCGCGATCTGCGACTTGCAACTGCCGGACATGGATGGATTGGAAGTGCTGCGGCACATGAAAGACGCGCGACCGACAACAGAAGTAATCGTGGTGACGGGTTATGGTTCGGTGCAAAAAGCCGTTGAGGCAACGAAAGCCGGCGCTTTCTATTTTGTCGAGAAACCGTTTGATTTCGAAGAGCTGCAACCACTGGTGGAAAAGGCGCTCGAACGACGTGAGCTCGTGGCCGAGACCACGAACATGAGAAGACAGCTTTCCACGCGCGCGGAGTACTTCAACATTATCGGCGCGTCGAAGCCGATGCAGCAGATTTACGAAACGATCGAGTCAGTGGCGAAGTCTGATGCGAATGTTTTGATCGTTGGTGAATCGG
This sequence comes from Pyrinomonadaceae bacterium, assembly GCA_035694465.1. Taxonomy (GTDB): domain Bacteria; phylum Acidobacteriota; class Blastocatellia; order Pyrinomonadales; family Pyrinomonadaceae; genus PSRF01. Next base: position 24,385 of record DASSFI010000079.1, read on the forward strand.
GAACGGGCAAGGAGTTGATTGCGAATGCGATTCACTATCAATCACTCCGTTCCAAGAAGCCGTTCATCAAGGTTAACTGCGCTGCCCTGCCGAAGGAACTGATCGAATCCGAGTTGTTTGGTCATACGAAAGGCGCATTCACCGGCGCTCATGCAGACAAAGAAGGTCTGGTCCAACACGCCGCGGGCGGCTCGTTGATGCTGGACGAAATTGCGGAAATGCCGATCGAGTTGCAACCGAAGCTGTTGCGTGTTTTGCAGGAAAGAAGTTATCGCAAGATCGGTTCGGAAAAGACTTACGCAGTTGATTTCCGGCTCGTGTGCTCGACCAACCGGCCACCCGCCGATGCGATTCGCGATGGTTTGTTGCGCGACGATCTCTTTTATCGCATCTCTACGATCACGATTCACGTGCCACCGTTACGCGAGCGTAACGAAGACATTCAGCTTCTGACCGAACACTTCCTGCACATGTACGCCCAGAAGTACGAACGGCCCATCACCGGCGTTTCGCAAGCGGCGTATCAAAGACTGTTTGGCCACGCCTGGCCGGGAAATGTGCGCGAGTTGCAAAACGTGATCGAGCGTGCGGTTCTGCTCGCGAAAGACAAACAGATCGAACCCATCGATCTGCCTTTCGACAACGGCGCCTTGCCGGAAGGAACCTCGTCGAATGTCACGTGGGATGTGCCACCCAACATGACGCTGGAAGACATTGAACGGCTGGTCATCGAACGGACTCTTCAGCGCACGGGCGGCAACAAGCAGGCCGCGGCAAATCTCCTTGGAATCTACCGGCCGCGTCTGTACAGTAAGATCAGGAAGTACAATATCGACGTGCCATCTCTAGTCTCAGCATAATTTGAGCCACAGATTTACACGGATAACACGGATAAAAAAGAATGGATTATCCGTGTTCATCTGTGTCAATCTGTGGCTAATTAGTTCATGACCCCTGCTCCCCCAACGATTACCCCGACACGTCTGCGTGGCATCGACGCACTTCGTGGCATTGCGGCGTTGGGTGTTGTTCTCTATCACGCCGTCGAGCAGGGTCAAAAAGCTCTTCCGCAAAATATTCTTCAGTATCCCGTTCGCGCGATCCAATTCACCAGCTCGTTTGGCTACATCGGCGTTTTTCTGTTCTTTGTAATTTCCGGTTTCTGTATTCACTTGCAATGGGCCAAGGCAAAAGCCGCCGGCACAGAGCCGCAGATCCGCTTCGGCGCATTCTGGAAGCGACGACTCCGCAGACTCTATCCGCCTTACATAATCGCGCTCCTGCTGTTCCTCCTTTTGACCGCCTGGACCCTCGGTCTTAATTTCACGCATTTTTTCTTTTACGACATCGGCATGCATTTGCTGATGCTTCATAACCTCGATCCAAATACTTGTTACACCATCAACGGCGTATTTTGGACACTCGCAATCGAAGAGCAGCTCTATCTCGCATACTTCTTACTGCTGTTCATCCGCGTGCGTTGGGGCTGGGGCGTGACGCTTGTAGTTTGTCTGCTCGCGCGGTTGGCGTGGATGGTGCTTAGTCACGTCGTTTGGCTGAAAACCGGTTTCGGCATTCCAGTGCCGGAGGCAGCAGCGGTCCACTGGTTCACGTGGGCGCTCGGCGCCATCGGCGTGGAAGTATTTTTCGGCATGATAAAACTGCGTGGCTGGTCGCGCGATCTGCGTCTTGCAACTCTGCTGGTGGTGGCGGCGTCGGCCATCTCATCGTCTTTACCTTACATAAACAAAGACACCTTTCTGCACAACGCCGCGTGGTTTTTGATTCATCCGTTCTGGGGACTCGGATTCTTTATCGTGGTGAACCGGATGGTGCTTGCGGAACAAAGCTGGTTAAGACAGGCAAAACTCCCGGCGCTCGTGTCGCTCTTCTCAACCGTCGGTATCTTTTCCTATTCTCTCTATCTGACACACGAACTGGTAATCATGCAGTCGTGGCAGTGGACGAATCCGAACTGGTTACAACTTTTGAATGTGGTTGTGTTTACAATCCCGGCGACGATCATGTTTGCGTGGGTATTTTTCTGGTTCAGCGAGAAGCCTTTCATGACCAATCAAGTAAGCCGCGGATTGACGCCGATGAACGCAGATCTGCGTTTATCCGCGTGAATCCGCGGCTACTCTCTTACTTCCCTTCCACCGCTTTCTTCAATTCCTGAATATCAAACTTCTTCATCTGCATCACTGCCTTCATCAATCGATTCGTCTTTGCCTCGTCACCTTCCTCCCACACCTCGCTGATGTAATTAGGGACGATCTGCCAGGAAAGGCCGAATTTGTCTTTCACCCAACCACATTCCACTTCCTTTCCGCCATTGCCTGAGAGTTTCTCCCAGTAGTAGTCGATTTCCTGCTGTGTCTCGCAGTTAACCATGAGGGAGATGGCTTCGGTGAATTTGAACGTTGGACCACCGTTGAGCGCGACAAACCGTTGACCATCGAGATCGAAATCAATCGTCATGACACTTCCCTCGGGTCCGGCTCCCTCGTCGCCGTAATGAGTTGTGTTCCGAATCTCCGAGTTCTTGAAAACAGAGACATAGAAATTGACGGCTTCCTCGGCGTTTCTGTCGAACCAAAGGAACGTCGTGATTCTTTGCGGGGTCGGTTGCGTGCGCTTGCTTCGCGAAGTTCCAGTTGTTGTTGCCATAAATAATTTCTCCTTAGTGCTTGCGTTTGGTTAGCAAACAGGCTGCCAGGATTTTTTCTCTAAAGTTTGTTTTTTGCTTTGAAACTTCGCTTGTGCTTTTGGTGCTTTTTCGTGGCAGGCGAAATTGGGCTACACTGAACAGTTCTCCAAAATCAGTGGAGGAAATTACATCCTTGCGTCTAATACAACTCGTCGCACTCGTATTCACTCTCATTTGCATCGCTTTCGCAGTTCAGGCTCAACAACAACCCGGTCCCGGCGCGCAGCCACTCGCTTCGCCCACGCCGACACCAACACCTCTGCCGCCGCCGACGGTCAAAATTGAAAACTATCGCGCCGCTGCCGCACGCATCATCGGCGCCGCACTGACAAGCGATCGCGCGTACTCCCGGCTCGCTCATCTCACAGACAGCATTGGTAACCGTATCAGCGGTTCGCAAAATCTCGAACGAGCGATCGAATGGGCCGTCGCCGAGATGAAACGCGATGGGCTCGATAACGTGCGCGCGGAAAAAGTGATGGTGCCGCATTGGGTGCGCGGCGAAGAAAGTCTCGAACTATTGACGCCCGTTCCCAGAAAACTTCAAGTCCTGGGACTGGGAAACAGTATCGGCACTCCGGCCGAAGGTGTTTCTGCGGAAGCGATCGTGGTACGCAACTTCGCGGAGCTTGATCGACTGGGCGAGCAAGTGCGTGGCAAGATCGTGGTCTACAACGCTCCTTACACAAATTACGGAGCGACTGTAGCTTATCGTTTGCAAGGTGCTTCGCGTGCGGCTCGTTATGGAGCGGTGGCAGCACTCGTCCGATCGATCACGCCGGTAAGTCTGCAAACGCCGCACACGGGTGCGATGAACTACGATCCAAATCAACCAAAGATTCCGGTCGCCGCGGTCACGATCGAAGTCGCAGAATTTTTACAACGAATGAACGATCGCGGCGAGCGACCGACGCTGCGACTCAAGATGGAAGCAAAGTTTCTGCCCGACGCGGAATCAGCAAACGTCATCGCAGAGATCAAAGGTTCGGAGAAGCCGGACGAAGTGATCGTGATCGGGGGCCATTTTGATTCCTGGGACGTGGGCCAGGGTGCACACGACGACGGTGGTGGCTGCATCGTAGCGTGGGAAGCCGTGCGACTGCTCAAAGAACTCGGGCTGCGTCCGCGCCGAACGATTCGGGTGGTGCTCTACACGAATGAAGAAAACGGACTGCGCGGTGGCAATGCTTATCGCGATGCATACAAAGCAGAAATCGCGAAACACATCCTGGCGATTGAATCAGATTCGGGCGTCTACCGGCCGGAAGGATTCGGGCTCGCAGCGACAGCGCCGTTGCAAGCGCGAGCAAACATGCAGGAGATTGCGAAGCTACTTTCCGGAATCGACGCCGATGGGATCGCAGAAAACGGCGGCGGCGCGGATATCGGTCCGATCACACGTGAAGGCGTGATCGGTGCAAGTCTCGACGTCGACGGCACACATTACTTCGACATTCACCACACGCCCGCCGACACGCTCGACAAAGTGAATCCACGCGAGCTCGCGCTCTGCGTCGCAACGATGGCCGTGATGGCTTACACCGTGGCCGACATGCCCGAATCGTTTAAATGATCCGTGTTATCCGTGGCTAATTAATCGATGAGATATGTGGCGACGCTGGTGGGTGTCTCGAAGCATCGCACTTTGTAAATCTGCACGCGGTCGTCACTAACACGTTTCGACACGCGCTCGAGCACGTACTTCGCGAGGTTCTCGGCCGACGGCTGCAACTCGTCGAACGGCGGCAGTTCGTTGATATTTCGGTGGTCCAAATAGGTCACAACCTCATCAGCCGCCGCCTTCAATTCCACAAAATCAACCAGCAACCCGACGTTATCGAGCTCGCGTCCACGCGCGTAGATCTCGATCTTGTAGTTGTGGCCGTGCAGGTTTTCACACTTCCCCTTGTAACCGCGCAGTTGATGCGCGCTGGAGAAGTTTCGCTCGATCATTACTTCAAATTGTCCCGGCATAATTAGTCTATCGATAAGATACCCGCAAGGTCGTCGATTCGCGAAGTCACGCGACACGGCGGCAGGCTTTGTAGAAAAGTTCGACCATATCCCTTGGTTCGCAAACGCGGATCGAGTATGGCCAGCACTCCGCGATCGGTCGTGCTGCGAATCAAACGCCCCAGTCCCTGCTTTAAGGCAATGATCGCCTGCGGCACGCTGTACTCGTAAAAACTCGAGCCGCCGCAATCTTCAATATATCTCTGTCGCGCCGCTACGATCGGATCGGTTGGAACTGCAAACGGCAACTTGTCGATAATCACGCACGAGAGTTGTTCGCCACGCACATCAACGCCCTGCCAGAAACTCGACGTCGCAAACAACACCGCGTTAGGTGTTTCACGAAACTTCTTGAGTAGTTGACCTTTTGATGCGCTACCCTGAACCAGACATGGATAATCGATCTCGGCCCACACGTTATCAAACAGCGACTGCATACCGGCCAAGCTCGTCGATAAAACAAACGCGCGGCCCTCAGTTGCCTGCAGAATGCGCGCGACTTCCGCCGCCGCTGCCGATCCCCATTCGCGATCGCGCGGATCGGGCATTCGCGCCGGTAAATAAAGTATCGCCTGGCTCTGGTAATCGAAACTCGACTCCGCAATCAGATCGTCAGCCGTATCGAGTCCCAATCGATCGCGAATGAAAGAGAAATTGCCGCCACTCGAAAGCGTCGCGGACGTCAGCACCACTGTCGGCACTTCTTCGAACAACTTGTCCTGCAAGAGTCCGGCAACGTCGATCGGCGACGCCCGCAGAAACACGCCGCGGTTTCGTCGTTCGAGCCAGTAGACAAACTTCTTGTCCGTGCCGGTAACAATAAACTCCAGCTCAAAACGAATGGTGCGCAAACGACGAATCAGGCTATCAACTTCGGGAGGTTTTTCCTGAAACGCATCGAGCGTTGTTTCCGTGCGTGCGATCGCGCCCTCGAGAGCGACGTACAACTCGCCCAAGGGTGTCGGCTGCAGTTCTCCTCCGGATCGTTTCGCAAATGTTCCCGGAATGATCGGATAGCGACCGTCTTCGCCACGGCCATCGCGAAATCCCATCCAAAAGCTGTCGGAGAATCGCGACAGGCGCGCGACACAATGCGTCAACTCTCTATCGACTTCGGCATCTTCGATCGTAAGCATACCGAGATCGCGAACAAGATCGTCGATCTGGTAATTGGAGACCTGTGCGCCAAAGTATTCCGATGCCACTTCTTCGATCAGGTGCGCTTCGTCGAGTATGACGGCCGTGTAATCAGGCAACACCGAACCGTAATTCCCGTTGCGTAAACTGAGATCGGCAAAGAACAGATGATGATTGACGACGACGATGTCTGCCTCTTGCGCGCGATTGCGCATACGCGTGATAAAGCAGGCGTCGAAGTCAGGACACTTCTGACCGAGACACGAGTCAGAACGCGCATCAATGTGGCGCCAGAAGGATAGCGACTCGGGGAGGTTTGAGAGTTCAGCGCGATCGCCCGTCTCCGTCTCATGCGACCATTGACTGACTTCTTCGAAGTAATCGACCTCGTCGAGACCTTCGAGCACTGGGGCTGATTGCGCGCGTGCGAGCCGGTTCAGGCAAAGATAATTGCTGCGGCCCTTCATGTAAGTCGCCGCGAACGGCTTCGGCAAAACGCTCTGGAGAAATGGAATGTCTTTCTCCATCAATTGTTCCTGGAGGTTTTTGGTACCGGTGGAAACGATTATGCGGCCATTGCCGCCGAGTGCAGCGGCGACGGCGGGGACGAGGTAAGCGAGCGTCTTGCCCGTGCCGGTTCCAGCCTCGACGATGAGATGTCGCTTGTCTTCAAATGCACGCATCACCGCCTGAGCCATCTCAATCTGGCCCGGTCGATACTCATATTCGGGATGCGCCTTCGCGATCAGTCCATCCGGACCAAAAACTTCAAGCATAAATCCGTGCTATCCGTGTAAATCTGTGGCTTTCAATCGCTTCGGGTATAACGGAAATCGCGCTGTTAATTCAGCCACATCGCGCTTTACTTTGTTTCGCACTTCTTCCGACTCGGGTGCGTGAATCACCTCGGCGATCAAACGTCCGATCTCGCGCATCTCCGCTTCTTGCATTCCACGAGTGGTGACGGCGGGTGTGCCGATTCGTAATCCTGACGCGATGAAAGGTTTGTTTTGATCAAACGGGATCGTGTTCTTGTTGACGGTGATGAGCGCTGCTTCGAGAGCCTTCTCCGCGTCCTTGCCGGTGATTCCTTTGCCGTCCATCCAGACATCGACGAGCATGAGGTGATTGTCAGTGCCACCGGAAACAACTCGCAGTCCCTGTTCCTGTAGTTCACTCGCGAGCGCTTTCGCGTTCTTCAACACCTGGCGCTGATATTCTTTAAAGTCGTCGCGCAACGCTTCGCCAAACGCGACCGCCTTCGCGGCGATGATGTGCACCAGCGGTCCTCCCTGCACACCCGGAAAGAGGCGGCGATCGATCTCCTTCGCATGTTCTTCGCGACACAGGATCAGTCCACCACGCGGACCACGCAGCGTTTTATGAGTCGTCGTCGTCACATAATCCGCATGTGGCACGGGCGACGGATGCAACCCGGCAGCGATTGGTCCGGCTATGTGCGCAATGTCGGCGAACATGCGCGCGCCGACACTGCGTGCAATCTGCCCAATGCGTTCGAAGTCAATCGTGCGTGGATAAGCCGAAGCGCCGCAGACGAGCAGCTTCGGCCGATGCTCTTCGGCGATCTTTTGCAGTTCGTCGTAATCGATCTGCTCGGTCTCTTTCGAAACACCGTAATCGGCGACTTTGTAACTGAGTCCGGAGAAGTTCAACGGATGACCATGAGTCAAGTGGCCGCCATGCGAGAGATTCATTCCCAAAATCTGATCGCCGTACTGGATCGCCGCCAGGTAAACGGACATGTTTGCCTGCGCGCCGCTGTGCGGCTGGACATTCGCGTGATCGGCGCCAAACAACTCCTTCGCGCGATCGATCGCGGTTTGCTCGACAACATCGGTCCACTCACAACCGCCGTAATAACGCTTCCCCGGATAACCTTCGGCGTACTTGTTTGTAAACACCGATCCGGCAGCTTCGAGCACGGCTTCACTGACAAAATTCTCGGAAGCGATGAGCTCGAGCCCGTTAGCCTGACGTGCTACTTCGTTGTCGATAGCGCCGGCGATGATTGGATCGACTTCGGCGAGTGGTGCGTTTCTGTCCATTGATCTCCTGAATTGGCGGTGTTTTGTAGAAGAAGCGTGATGGTAACTCAGGGACTGTTGCGCAGCAAATGATCTGTATCCACAGTTTGCTTTAGTCGTATTCAGTAAGCGAGAATGCCCGGATTATGCGCTGGTCACGATACTTCATCCCAACTCTTCGCGAAGACCCCGCCGATGCCGAGGTCATTTCGCACAAACTGCTTTTACGCGCCGGAGCTATCCGGCAATTATCCGCCGGAATCTATTCACTGCTGCCGTTAGGCCAACGAATTGCGCTCAAGGTCATGCAGATCCTGCGCGAGGAAATGAATGCGATCGGTGGTCAGGAATTTTACTTACCGGCGCTGCACCCGGCTGAGATCTGGCAGGAATCGGGACGCTGGGATGCGATTGGCGACGAAATGTTTCGTCTCAAAGATCGCAAAGGCACGGACATGTGTCTGGGCATGACGCACGAAGAAGTGTTCACCTCGATCGCGCGCAGCGAGATTCGTTCGTACAAGCAACTGCCGCAGGTCTGGTACCAGATTCAGATCAAGTTTCGCGATGAAGCACGACCAAAATCAGGACTGATCCGGGTGCGTTCTTTCATCATGAAAGACGCTTACACGTTCGACATCGATCGCGAAGGGCTCGACAAGTCGTTCATCGATCAACGCGAAGCCTACAAAAAGATCTTCACACGTTCCGGCTTACAGTTTTTGATTGTCGAAGCGTCGTCCGGATCGATGGGCGGCACGGAGTCGAATGAGTTTATGGCGCGCACTCCAGCCGGTGAGGATCTGATCGTTAATTGCGCCAGTTGTGGTTACGCGGCGAATCTCGAGAAAGCGATTTCGCGACTGGCTGAGATTGCTGACGAACCTGGTCCAGCCGCGCCCGAAGAATTTCCCACCCCGGGAGTACGAACGATCGAAGATCTGACCACATTTCCCGGCGGCGCCGAAGCATCGCGACAGATCAAATCGCTCGTCTTCATTGCAACCATCGATGGCGAACCGCGTCCGGTGCTGGTGCTGCTGCGCGGCGATCACCAGCTTCACGAAACCAAACTCGCCGACAGTCTGCGCGCGATCGCTGTTCGCGCCGCACATCCGGAAGAGATTCGCCAGTTGCTCGGCGCGAGTGCCGGAAGTCTCGGTGGCGTTGGCGCAAAAACCAGATCAAAGGATTTACGCATCGTTGCCGATGCGGCGCTGAAGAACCGTCGCAACATGACGACTGGAGCAAACAAAGACGACCATCACCTGCGTGGCGTTGATATCGCGCGCGATATTTCCGTCGACGAGTGGTTCGACCTGCGTAGCGTTGAGGCGGGTGAGGGCTGTCCGAAGTGTGACGGCGGCACGCTCGAAATCTTCAAAGGCATGGAGATTGGTCACATCTTCAAGCTCGGCACGAAGTATTCAGACTCAATGGGCGCAACCGTGCTCACCCAGGACGGCAAACCCGTGCCGATCGTCATGGGCAGCTACGGCATCGGCGTGGAACGAATCATCGCCGCTGCGGTCGAGCAAAATCATGATGACGACGGCATCATCTGGCCCAGATCTCTGGCGCCGTTTGACGTTGTGGTCACGGTCACAAACATGAAGCAGGACGCTCTGCGCGAAGCAGGCGAGCAGCTTTATCAGGAACTGCAAACGGCTGGACTCGACGTGCTGCTCGACGATCGCGACGAACGCGCCGGGGTAAAATTCAAAGATTCGGATCTAATCGGAATTCCTTACCGAATCACGATTGGAAAGAAAGCTGCCGACGGTGTAGTGGAGTTGTTCAATCGGCGCACAAAGCAGACCGAAGATGTTAAAATCACTGACGTCGTCGCTGCCGTTCGACAGGGTTTGCAGGATTGAACTGAATTTACATGTTCATCCCGAGCAAATCCGGTAAATCCTGTGAAGCCCTTATCCGAGCATGAAACTAGTTTGGATTTTACTAGTTCTACTGATTCCGCTTCCCACTCGCGCGCAGGATCTTCTTCCGGAACTCGTTCGCCGCATTAAACCTTCCGCCGTCGCCATCGAGACTTTCGATTCGCGCGGCGAGAAGCTTTCACGTGGCAGCGGCTTCTTTGTCGAAGCCGATCGCATCGTCACCAACCGCCACGTACTCGAAGGCGCGTATCGCGCCGAGGTCCATTCATCAGCGGGAACAGTCTATCCCGTTAAAGGCGTTCTCGCCGTCGATGCCGAGGGCGATATCGCGTTGTTGAAGATCGACACTCCGGTAAATCAAATTAGACCATTACCACTCGACAAGACTTCACCGCAGGAAGGTGAGAGCGTCGTCGTCATCGGCAATCCATTAGGTCTCGAAGGCAGCGTGACGAATGGAATCGTCTCTGCCGTGCGTGACATTCCCACGTTTGGTCGCATCATTCAAATCACCGCGCCAATATCTTCCGGATCGAGTGGCAGTCCGGTGGTGAATATGCAGGGGCAGGTGATTGGCATCGCGACGCTACAGATCACGGGCGGACAGAGTGTGAATTTCGCGATTCCTTCGGAACGGATTTCGCAACTGCAAGTGACTCAGATCATGTCGCTCGTCGATCTGGTCGCGACGACCGGAAGAAACAAACGCGCGAAAGCGGTTCAGTTCTTCCGCGACGGATTGAGTTTTCTTTCCAAAGACGACTGCGAGAAGGCGTTGCCGTATTTTGAGAAAGCGGTGGAGTCAGACAACAACTATGCTGAGGCTTGGGCGCAGAGTGGTTTCTGTAATGAGAAACTGGGCCGGCATTCGGAGGCGTTGGACGCGTCGAAGAAGGCAGTCAGCCTGCGACCTTCGGCTGAGTCGTATTTCAACATCGGACTCGCGAGTTTTTATCTCAAGCAATACAAAGATGCAGCGGAGGCATATCGACAGTCGATCAAGCTCGATCCGTACAATGCTGCCGATGCACATTTCGCGCTCGGGTTGGTCTACCGCGACTGGGGTAAGCCGGACGATGAGATTCAGGCTTACAAGCAGACGATTCGCTTGCGGCCCGACTACACTGCGGCGTACGAACGACTCGGCTCGCGTTATTTGAAGTCGAAGAAATTCAACGAAGCGATCGAGGTGTTTCGACAACTTTCGGCGTTGAAGCCAGGTGATGCAATCGCGCCCAATAACATGGGCGAAGCGTATCTCGAGTTGAACAAGCTGAATGAGGCGATGGAATCGTTTCGACAATCAATTCGCCTGAAACCCGACTACGGGAAGGCTTACTACAATCTCGGGCGCTGTCTCCTCGCGATGGGTAATCGTGACGCCGCGCTCGAGCAATATACCATTCTCACGAACATCGACCCCGATTGGGCCGAAAAGCTCAACGCCATCATCAATCCGTAATCAAATCCGTGTAATCCGTGGCTAGTTTACGATTTCGCCGACAATGGCGGTGAGGGCGTTGTCCTGCAGACTGGGGTTGCGTGGCAGTTGGCCGTGGAGATCGCAGCCGAAGACGGCGTAACGCGAGAGCTTTTTGAAGATGTTCTCACCGAGCAACGAGGTGCGTGTGACCCGACCGTCGCCGGGTGCGTACATCGCGTCAGTCGCCTTCTGCTTTGAGATTTTTGCGCCGGTGGAGGTTCGAAATTCACGTGGTCTTGTCAGCGTGAGCCACCGATTGCGTTTCTCATCACGCAGCACCACGGGGGCATTGAATGTCTCTTCGCAATCGCCACCAATCGCGAGCAGAACGACCGGCGAATCTGAGCTTCCCACCCCATCAAGAGCTTCCTGAAAACGACGCGCACGTTTCAACTGCATTGCGAGATAGACATCGAGCATGCCTTCCGCGTAACGACGTCTAAACTCAGGCGACGAATAAATCACGCTCCAGCCATATCGCTTCCAAACTTCAACGTCGTACAAATCCAACGGCAACGGTTCCAGGTTCTCATTCAGAAATCTCACCGCCTCGCGATGCGGCATCAGTTGAAACACTGACGGCGTCTTCACCACGTCTTCGGCAGTCAGCTTGTTCAAAAGGGGCACACGACGACGCAAACCTTCGGTTATGGAATAGCCTTCGACGAGCGTGGCGAAAGCATCAGCCGAGCCTTCGTTCGGTACTCCGATCATGACGATCTTGCCGATGTGGGCTGCGCCCGGCCACGTCGGTTGAATTGGACCATCGCCAGCCGGAAGATCGGCGTCGCCATACATCGCGGCGTAACGTGCGATCAAGCCACCCATCGAATGTGCGATGACGTTGAACTTCAGATCAGGTTTCTGCAGTTTTGTTTTTAATCGATCGATACGCCTGATGAGTTCGCGCGCGTTGCTGACGTTGTCCTGACGCCAGTCGTATGCGAAGACGTAGAAAGTGTCCTGGTATCCATCCGCGGCGGGATTGTCCCAGTCGCCGTCACGATAACCGGCAAAGCGACGCAGCGCTTCGAGCAGATCTCGATAGACGAACACTTCCGGAAGCACACGCGCAAGCTTTACCGTCTCGATAATTTTTCCGGGCACGAGGTCGTCGCGATTAGCAGCGAGGTCGGGACTTATCGGCAGTCCTTCCTGAGAAGTGCGAAAAGCAGAAGGCCAAACCGTTTCACCCGTCTTCGGATTGATGAGTTGAGTCCCGAGTATTCCCGGAATGATGATCACCGGACGTTTTCCGGTCCTGGTACGCGCTGATGCAAAGATGTGATCGAGATTCGGAGTGCGACGAGCGGAAATACACGCATTCGAAACCAGCGAGAATGCGATCAAAACGAGAATCAATTGTCGCGAACGTTCAACCGGGGGTCTATTCAACTGGCACCGTCCAACGACGATTAATGAGGCTCGCGACAAAACCTGCGCCAAAGCCGTTATCGATATTTACGACCGTTACATTCGATGAGCAGGAGTTCAGCATGCCGAGCAGGGCCGCGACTCCTCCGAAAGATGCTCCATATCCGATACTGGTTGGAACCGCCACGACCGGCACACTGACGAGGCCGCCCACAACCGAAGGGAGCGCGCCTTCCATTCCCGCCGCAACGATCACCACTCGCGAACGCTGCAACAGGCTTCGTTCCGAAAGCACTCGATGGATACCGGCCACGCCTGCGTCCCAGATGCGATCGACCGTGTTTCCCATCGTCTCCGCAGTGAGTGCGGCTTCTTCGGCGACCGGAATATCGCTTGTGCCCGCTGTTACTACTGCAATCGAGCCAACACCCTGATCAGTCTTGTCACGTCGGATCCGCACCAGCTTTGCCGATTCATGCCATTCAGCGTCTGTAACAATGTTACGAATTTCACCAAACGTACCTTCATCGGTGCGTGTGACCAGAATATTTGGCGATCGCCGTGCGAGTCGATCCACGATACCGACAATCTGCGCCCGCGTCTTACCGCCGCCAAAAACCACTTCGGGAAAGCCCTGACGTGTCGCACGGGAGTGATCGACGCGTGCAAAGCCAATGTCTTCAAAGTGAAGATTCTTGATACGGTTGAGAGCGTCGCTGGTTTCCAGTTCGCCGCTCTTGTAGGCCGACAGCAGCCTCTCTAATTCGTTCAGGTCCATCCGTTCCAGCATGCCATAAAAATGCACACAAAGCATATCCACAGATTACGCAGATTCAAATAAAACCAATCTGTGTAATCTGTGGATTCGTATCGAATAGTGGTTTGTGACTTGTGTGCTCTTTTGTGGCAATATCTGATGAAGCCGTGTCCACTGTTATCAAAAACACGAAACTCACGCTGGAGATGATCAAGATCGAGCACACGCTCTTTGCGCTGCCGTTCGCATTTCTGGGGGCAGTGCTGGCGGCGCGTGGGCTGCCAACGGCCTGGCAGATTCTGTGGATTGTGGTGGCGATGGTGGGAGCGCGATCGGCAGCAATGGCGTTCAATCGAATCGCGGACCGCCACTTCGATGCAAAAAACCCACGGACCGCTACGAGAGCGTTGCCGGCGGGTTTGCTCTCAGTCGGATTCGTCTGGATATTCACGATAATTGCGGCCGGTTTGTTTCTACTGGCGGCCGCGATGTTGAATCGTTTGACATTGATTTTGTCGCCCGTCGCACTCGGCTGCGTGCTGCTTTACTCTTTGACGAAGCGCTGGACCCAGTTTTCACATCTCGTGCTGGGAGCGAGTCTTTCGATCGCGCCAACAGGCGCGTGGATCGCCGTACGCGGCGAGATCGGGAGTCCGGTACCGCTGTTGTTATCGCTCGTGGTCCTGTTGTGGACCGCCGGGTTCGACGTCCTTTATGCGTGCCAGGATTATGAATTTGATCGGAGTGAAGGATTAAGGTCCATTCCGGCGCGCGTCGGCATTGCTCGCGCGCTTTGGATCTCACGCGCACTTCATGCGGGGGCTTTCCTCGGTTTGCTCTGGCTCTTCCTGATCACGGGTTTGGGTCCAGTCGCGCTCGCCGGCGTGATTGCCACCGGCGTGTTACTGGTCTACCAACACCGGCTCGTTCGCGCCGACGATCTCAGTCGCCTGAACGCCGCCTTTTTTACGACCAACGCTTTTGTGAGCGTCATACTGCTGGCCACTTTCGGAAGCGCCGTCTTCCTCAACAAATAAGATCGAGTAATTGACATGACTTTTTCACACGACGACAAACTGAATGAGATTGAGAAACTCGTCACGAGCGGACAACGGCTCTCGTTCGAAGATGGACTGGCACTTTACGCCACTGACGACCTGCCGGGACTTGGCAAGCTCGCCGACACGGTACGCCGGCGAAGACACGGCCGCACGACTTACTTCAACGTCAATCGCCATCTCAATCCGACAAACATCTGTTACGCCGACTGCAAGTTTTGCGGCTTCTATCGCACGCCACGCCAGCCCGACGCTTACACACACAACATCGACGACAGTTTGAAAGTCGCGGCGCAGGCAGTTGCTGAAGGTGCCACCGAGTTGCACATCACCGGCGGATTAAATACGAAACTGCCGTTCAGTTACTTTACCGACCTGCTTTCGTCGCTGAAGAAACAGTATCCGCAGTTGCATCTGAAAGCGTTCACGATGGTCGAGTTCGATCACTTCGCACACTTCTACAAAATGTCTGATGAAGACGTGATCCGGCAGTTGATCGAGGCCGGACTTGATTCATGTCCGGGCGGCGGCGCGGAAATCTTTCGCGAACCAACTCGTTCGATGATCTGTGCGCACAAATGCAACGCGGAACGCTGGCTGGAGCTGCAAGGGAAAATTCACGCAGCCGGGCTCAAAACCAACGCCACCATGCTCTACGGGCATATCGAGTCGATTGAGGACCGTGTCGATCATTTCGTCAAACTGCGCGAACAACAGGAGAAATCCGGCGGTTTTCAGTGCTTTATACCACTCGCGTTCTATCCGCCCGATACACAGCTAGCCCATCTGCCTGGTCCATCCGGCGTCGATTCGCTGAAGACGATTGCCGTCTCGCGTTTGATGCTGGATAACTTCGATCACATCAAAGCGTACTGGGTGATGCTCGGTAAACGATTGGCCCAGGTTGCGCTTCACTACGGCGCGAACGATATCGACGGCACGATCACAGACGGCGGCGAGCTGACTACCAGTTACTCAGTCGAAGCAAACAACGAAGTCAAAATGAACAAGACTGAACTGATCGGCTTGATTGAGGAAGCCGGCTTCGAAGCTGTCGAACGCGACACTGTCTACAACCGGATCGAACGCGACAGTGTCAGCATGGTCTAACAATATTTATGTCAGAAACAATCACACTTGCACATTCACCTGATTCCGACGACGCGTTCATGTTTTATGGCCTCGCGACGCACAAACTGAACACCGGGAATCTCAACTTCGAACATCTTCTTAAAGACATTCAAACACTGAACGAGGAAGCGATGCGGGGCACTTACGACGTCACCGCGATCAGCTTTCACGCTTACGCGTACATTCATGAGAAGTACGCGCTGCTGCCACATGGCGCTTCGATTGGCGACAACTACGGGCCGATCGTCGTTTCTCGTGAGCCGGCCACTCCGGACGACATTCCCAATCTGAAGATTGCAATTCCGGGAAAATTAACCAGTGCTTTCTTAGCGCTGCGAATCTTCAACTCCGATTTCAGTTATGAAGTGGTTCCGTTCGACAAGATCATCGACGCCGTTCAGAGCGGAAAGTGCGATGCGGGTCTGTTGATTCACGAGGGCCAACTGTTTTATGAGTCGAAGGGTTTGCACAAGGTGCTGGATCTTGGTGAGTGGTGGCACGAGCAACACGGGCTGCCGCTGCCGATGGGCGGCAATGCGATTCGCCGTGACCTTGGCGAAGACCGCATCAGGGAAGTTTCGAAACTGCTGCGCGAGAGTATCAATTATTCGCTGACGCACCGCGACGATGCGCTTCAGTATGCGATGCAGTTTGCGCGTGACATGGACCCGGAACTTGCCGACCGGTTTGTCGCGATGTGGGTTAACGATTTGACCCTGGATTACACTGAGCGTGGCCGCGAGGCAGTGCGGCTGTTGCTGGACGAGGGTTACAAGAAAAATATTATTCCCAACAAGGTCAACGTCGACTTTGTCGAGAATTAGTTTTTGGACAGGATTTGCAGGATTGATGCAAGATTTACATGATCGATCCTGAAAATCTTGTTAATCCTGTCTACGAATGACTTTGGAGTCCAGATCTGCTAAGTGTATTTGTGAATAGGTAAGACTGCAGTTAGCTGGGGTGTGCGCGGTGATTTTATTAAGCCACCCCGCCCAGAAGGGGCAGCTAATCACCGCGCACATCATCGACATCAGACCACGTAAAACCAAGCTCCTCCCAAAGCTTGGTTTATCGCCCGCGCCGTGTAAGCAACGCCGCCGCTCGGCGTCACGTCTGCGCTCCCGCGCCGTAAAGCTTCACGGATGTTGGACGAGTGCCTGTTGCCGACATGAGGACCTTGAGAAACTTTATTTTCAAACTAGCCGAGCCCGCATTTTTTCGAGGTCAATCGGGCCCTTTTCAGTGAACAACGTGCCGCTAGTTAAGTTATAACTTATTCTAGTAAAGGAACCTTACACTAGATGCAAGAATTTTTGCAACAGGAAAATGGCAACCGGGCCTAACGGGGCTTCCGGCGCCTCTCCGGGCTGGCAACAAGAATCTTTGCTTCTGGCATCTGAAGACAGTTGGTTTTCACCAAAACTCCTGAAATTTGATAAAAAGAAAGTACGTATGAAGACTCCTCTGCTCGTTGCTGCTCTGATTTTTTGTGCCGTTTGCACCCTGAAAGTTACCGCTCAGACCAATGGAAACGGCGGCCCCGGAATGGACCCGGCCGAGGCGGACCGCATTATCAAGACCTTCACCGCCAAAGAAACCCGCTTTCGCAGGGCCCTGAACAGCTATTCATTTAAACGCGACGCCTTGATTCAAAGCCTCGGGATGGGTGGTCAGGTCGTAGGTGAGTATCATCGGATTTCGACCTTCACTTTCGACGACCAGGGAGCTCGTTACGAGAAGATCAGCTTCTTTCCGATGTCGACCATGCCCGAAGTTACAGCAGAAGACGTCGACGACCTCGGTGGAATCAGCCCTTTCGCGCTCGAGCCTGACAAGATCGACAGGTACAACATCCGCTACGCCGGCAAAGAAAAAATCGACGAACTAAATCTTTATATCTTCGATGTATCTCCGAAGGTCATGCCCAATCCCAAGAAAACGAAAGAGCGACTTTTTTCGGGACGAGTCTGGGTTGACGATCAGGATTTGCAGATTGTGAAGACTAAGGGCAAGGGCGTTCCGGAAACGAAGGAGAACAAGTTTCCCACCGTTGAGACTTATCGCGAACACATCGACGGTCAGTTTTGGTTTCCCACTTACTCATACGCTGACGAGGAACTGATTTTTGAGAACGGCTCTTCGCTGCATGTGCGCATGAAAGTTCGTTACATGGATTTCTCGCCCTCGCGTGCCACCCTCAAGGTTACGGAGATTGGTGAGAACGACGAGCCAACCAGCGGCAGCGGCGTCGCGAAGCCGGTTGAAGTCGGAGCACTCGATTCGAAGGCGACCTCTAAAGCAAAGCCCGTCATATCCGAAGAGATGAAGCGGTTGAAAGCCACCGGCAGAATCACAGTCAAGGTGCTCGTGGATGAGAACGGAAAAGTGGTCAACGCGCAGGCGCTGAGCGGTGTGGCCATTCTGCGCGAAGCCGCGGAAGCAGCAGCCCGACAAACGACATTCGACCCACTGGTCAAGGACGGGATCACGGTAAGGTTTACAGGAACGTTAACCTACGACTTTTAAGACGCGGATCGACAGGATCATCAGGATTGACGCGGATTCATCTTGTCAATCCTGTTCATCCTGAAATCCTGTCTCTAACTCCGCTGCGACCGCGGCACGCACGTCACTTATCAACTGATCGATATCATCATCAGTCTTTACATTCTCAGTTTTAACTGGGGGAAGAAACACCATCTCGATCGTTCCCGATCGAGCTTCGCCAGTTCCCTTACCCATCAACACATCTGAATTCTTGATCGCCACTGGTACCACCGGCACACCAGCTTCTCGTGCCATGTAGAACGCGCCCTTCTTGAACGGCAGCAATTCACCCGGCTTCGCGCGAGTCCCTTCCACAAAAACCGCAAACGATACGCCTGACTTGATGCGCCGCGCCGCTGCCTCGGTCGTGCGTATCGCGCTTTCACGATTGGTGCGATCGATCGCCATCACATTCACAAACCCCATTCCCACACCCAGGATCGGAACTTTCAACAACTCCTTCTTTGCCAGCACACCAATGCGCCTGCCGGTGTAGATAAAGATCGCGGCGGTGTCGAGATAAGAACGATGATTGGAAACGAAGACGTAGGTTTGTTTTGGATCGAGCAATTCAAGTCCGCGGATCTTCACGCGAACGCCGCTTAAAAACAGCCAGGCGCGGGCTCCGAAAAACGCCCATGGATAAACGAGGTCGTGCTTGTTCACCAGCCACGAATACAAAAGGATTGGCGGCGCGCAGATCAGCAGCAGCGCTCCTGCGGCGAACATTGTCCACCAGTAATGCAAACGGCGCATAAAACGGGGACGCACTCTTATGCTAGACTCCTGCGCCGTAGGTTCGTAATCAAGTTGAGTCTTATTAATCCTGTCAAAAGGAACCTCTGGAATGCAGCGCCATCGCTTAACTACCAGCCTCGCACTAATACTGTTTATCGCCGCGTGTTCAGCCCCGTTATTCGCTCAATCATCTTCGATCCCTTCGCCAAAATCTGTTTTGGGATTCACGCCGGGCGACGATCGCACGATTGCCGGCTGGTCGCAGATTACAGACTACTTCGAACGACTCGATCGTGCATCTGATCGCGTGCTGGTCCAGACACTGGGCCAATCGACTCTCAAACGACCGTTGATCGTGGCTTTCATCAGCGCGCGCGAGAATATACTGGCGCTGCCGAAATACAAAGAGATCCAACAGCAACTCGCCGATCCACGCAAAGTTACCCAGGACACACAGCGCGATCACCTGTTTGCAAACGGAAAAACCGTAGTCGCGATTTCCTGCTCGATCCACTCAACCGAGATTGTCGCGTCGCAGATGTCGATGCAACTCGCTTACGAGCTCGCCACAGCCCAGGACGCGGCAACACGCGAGATTTTACAGAACACGATCCTGCTGCTGATTCCATCGCCAAATCCCGACGGTATCGACATCGTCGCCAACTGGTATCGCAAGACCCTCGGCACACCGTACGAAGGAAGAGAGCCACCCGAGCTGTATCATCACTACGCCGGTCACGACGACAATCGCGATTGGTTCATGCTCAATCTGAAAGAAACGCAACTGATCACACGTTTGCTCTGGCACGATTGGTTTCCACAGATTGTTTACGACGTGCACCAGCAGGGATCGAATGGATCGAGATTTTTCATTCCACCTTTTTACGATCCGCCCAATCCAAACATCTCGCCGTTGTTGCTGCGACAAGTTGGACTCATCGGTCACAAAGTCGCTGCCGACTTGCAGGCTGCGGGCTTCAAAGGCGTTTTGACAAACGCTCTTTACGATACCTGGTGGCACGGGGGCTTCCGAACCGCGCCTTACTTTCACAATTCGATCGGCATTCTCTCTGAAGCCGCCAGCGCCCGGCTGATGACGCCGAGCTTCGTAACGACCGATCAACTCGCACGCTCCACCACGCGCGGCATGCGCAACGCGACTGAGTCTTCCACAAACTTTCCCGACCCATGGCCTTCCGGAGAATGGCGGCCACGCGACATCATGTCGATGGAAATGATCTCGGCGCGTTCGATTCTCGAAATGGCGTCAAAGTTTCGCGGCGAGTACCTGCGCAACTTCTATGAACTCGGCCGCAAGAATCTTGAACGGCTGCCAAACAAGGGCGACACGATCGCATATCTCATTCCGGCGGGACAGGCGCGTGATGAAGCGGTAGCGAAGTTGATCGGTAGTTTGATCGACCAGGGCGTTGAGGTCTTTCGTCTCGATCACGAATTGCACGTCGTGCTGCGTCCGCAGATTCTGCAGCGAACAAACCCTGCGGGCGAGAAACTCGGCACGTACAAGATCGGTGGTTCGTTGAGTGCGATGCAGGAACAGCCTGCCGGTAGTTACATCGTATTTCTGACGCAGCCGCAACGTTACAACGTCGTCGCTCTTTTCGAACCACAAATCTATCCAAACCGACTCACACCGCTAGGCGAGGCTGAGCGCCCTTATGATGTCGCCGGCTGGACGCTGCCGTTGCAAATGGGCGTTGACGCGCCCGCGGTTGTAGCCATCAGAGAACTTCCGAACGAACGCAAGTTGACGTTGCTCAAAGACGCGAACGAGGTCCGCGCCGATCTCGCGTTGCCGTTGAAAAAGGGAGACGAGTCGCCAATCAAAAACCCTTTGAAGCAGGCGGTTCGGGTCGGGATTTACAAAGGGTCGATGGGCAATATGGATGAGGGTTGGACGCGGTTCGCCTTCGACACGTTCAATGTTCCTTATTCATCAATACGCGATACGGATATGCGCCAGGGAGCGTTGAATTCGAAATTTGATGCCGTGATTTTTCCGTCGCAGACCGCCACACAGATCATCAACGGCAACGCGGCGGGAACATTACCGGCTGAGTACACGGGCGGCATCAGCGA
This sequence comes from Pyrinomonadaceae bacterium, assembly GCA_035694465.1. GTDB lineage: Bacteria > Acidobacteriota > Blastocatellia > Pyrinomonadales > Pyrinomonadaceae > PSRF01. The sequence continues at coordinate 45,379 of DASSFI010000079.1, forward strand.
GACCGGCGTCAAGAACCTGAAAGAGTTTGTAAACAATGGCGGGATGCTGATCTGTTTTGACAACGCCTGCGACCTGGCCATCAAAGAGTTCAATCTGCCGCTTCGCAACACGCTCGAGGGCGTGCGCTCGTCGGAATTTTACTGTCCCGGTTCGATTGTTTCGCTCGAGGTTGATAACAAGCATCCGATCGCTGCGGTGATGCCGAGCACTCTGCCGGCTTACTTCATCAACAGTTCGGCATTCAGTGCTGCGGCCGATGCGAATGTGCGTGTAATTGCCCGATACGCTCAGGACAATGTTCTGCTGAGTGGCTGGCTGCTCGGTGAAGACAAGCTGCGAGGACAAATCGCGCTGGCCGAGGTCAGTGTGGGGAAGGGCCGCATCGTCCTGTTTGGCTTCAGACCGCAGCACCGCGGTCAGTCGTGGGCAACCCTCCCGTTCATCTGGAACGCCCTTTCCAGCGCCACTGCAGGCTCGTCTGAGTAGCTCTTATCCACAGATTACACCGATTGATTAATAGAATCTGTGTAATCTGTGGATACGCCCTCTATTTCCTTGCCCCGTCGGAGCCCGAGGGGGTATTCTTGCCAACGGTAGTTCGGTTTCTCTCTCCTTTGAATTGCTCAAATACTACGAGCATCCAATTTCCCGACAACGCATCAAAGTGGGTTCGACGCGCCCGGAGCATAATTCTGGAGCCAATTATGAGAAAGTTCTTCATTTTCCTATCGCTTGTCTCGTTGCTCGTGACATCTATGAGCACTGGCTTCGGCCAGCAACGTCCGAGACGAGTGGGCACGTCGTCAACGCCAACCAATGCTCCTCAAACTACCGCGCCGGCGCCCACTACTCCATCGAGACCTCCGGTCCTGGGTGGCGCCACTAATCCCAATAATCGTCCGCCCGAGAAACAAGACGATCCGACCGTTGCCGCACCGGAAGAGGTCGATGCGGGCGACGTCGTGCGCGTCAGCACCACGCTCGTAACCATCCCCGTGAGCGTAATGGATCGCGATGGACGGTACGTCCCAAACCTCCAGAAGGAAGAGTTCCGCATTTGGGAAGACGGCGTGGAACAGGAAGTCGCATTCTTCCAATCAGTGGACAAGCCATTCTCGGTCGTGTTGATGCTCGATACGAGCCCGTCCACTCAATTCCGACTCGAAGATATTCAGGATGCTGCGATCAGTTTTGTTAACCAACTCCGCAGCGACGACAAAGTGATGGTCGTCTCTTTCAACGACGACATCAAGATACTGAGCGAGTTCACTACCGATCGCGGCAAGCTGCAAAGAGCGATTCAGCGATCGAAGACCGACGACGGCACGCGTCTTTACGATGCGGTCGATATGGTCATCAATGAACAATTGAGTCGAGTACAGGGACGCAAAGCAATCGTGCTGTTTACTGACGGCGTCGACACTACCAGCCGTCGCGCGAGCTACGACAGCAACGTTATGGATGCACAGGAACTGGACGCGTTGATCTATCCGGTTCAGTACGACACTTCCAGCGACATGAATGTCAATCAAGCGCCGTCTCAAAGCGACGTCTTCGGACAGATTCTGGGAGGCATCTTTGGTGGCGGCCGGCGCCGAGGCGGTCGTCGCAATGGCGGCGGCGGTTATCCGGGTGGCGGCGGTGGCTATCCACGGAATGGTCCAAGTATGCGAGGCGACTACGAGATCGCAAACCGTTATCTGATGGAACTCGCAAACAATACGGGTGGCCGCGAGTATCGTGCTGATTCACTGGAAAACATGACCACTGCGTTTGCGAACGTTGCGGAAGAACTGAGACGCCAGTACAGCATCGGCTATTATCCGAAGCGTCCACCTCAGCCAGGACAGCGACGCCAGATCAGAGTACGTGCGCGCCAACCAAATCTCGCGGTGCGGTCGCGCGATAGTTACATCTTCAATCCTTCCGGCACAGCCGTTATCTCCGATAACTCGCGTTCGAATCCGCCGGTGTTGAAGAAGCTGAACGATCGTGGGTACTGAGTTTTCTTATCCGCAGATTACACAGATTGATTAATGGAATCTGCGTAATCTGTGGATACACCCGTCATCATCGGTAACTTCACACTCAATACAGCGCCACCCGTCGCACGATTCGTTGCCGAAACTGTTCCACCATGCAACTCAACGAGGTGTCTGACGATCGCGAGGCCCAATCCCAGGCCACCGTGCTTGCGCGTGCTTGAACCGTCGGCCTGACTGAACCTTTCAAATATGCGCGGCAAAAACTCGGCCGGCACACCGGGGCCAGAATCTTCGATCCGGATCTCGGCCAGCGATCCCTCACGTTCCAGGTAGACATCGATAGTTCCACCCGCTGGCGTAAACTTCACCGCGTTTGCAAGCAAGTTCCAGAACACCTGTTGCATTCGTTCGCTGTCAACTCTGACGATCGCCTCAGGCGCTGCCACGTGTGTCGCGATCTTGATTTCCTTCGCTTCCGCGGCCGGCTGAATCGCGTCGATAGCGGCATGAATTATCAACAGCAGATCGGTCGGCTGCGTGCTGATACGAAGCTTGCCGCTAACGATCCGCGATACGTCGAGCAGGTCTTCGATAATCTGGCGTTGTGCGGCAGCGTTGCGTTCGATCACTTCGACCGCGTGTGTCGCTCCGGCCGCGTCGAGTTGTCCTGACTGTAACAGTCGTGACCAACCCACCACCGCATTCAACGGCGTTCGGAGCTCGTGTGAAACAGTAGCCAGAAACTCTTCTTTCAAACGGCTCGCTTCTTCAGCCTGTTGCCGTGCGCGGCTTTCACGCTCAAGCAGTTCGGCTCGTTCTATCTCAGACTTGACGGCGGCGGTGATGTCCATCGTCACACCACGCATTCCGATTGGGCCAGTCTCATCGCAAACAACAATCGACTGTGCTTCGACCCAAATCTCGTGACCGTCTTTATGCATCCAGCGAAATCGGCTCGAGCCTCCTTTGCCTGAGGAAAAGATCGCTGCTGCTTCAGCCGCTGCACGCTGTTTGTCTTCCGCGTGTACAACCGTGAGCCAGAAGTTAGGCGTCGATAACCATTCTTCTTTGCTGTAACCAAGCATCGTCTCAACGTGATTGCTGACAAAATCGATTCGCTGTGTGCTTGCATCTGGCTGTCCCCACGCTTCCCAAACGACTCCCGGAACATGCTCGACGATGTCTTCAACACGGCGTTGGTGCAGTGCCAGTTCCGATCCCAGTTTCCACTTCTCGGCTTCCGCTCTGCGTCTCTCGGTGGTGACGGCAGCCACCAGCAATGTCATCATCGAACTCGTGCCCACAAAAGAGATCAGCAACAAGAGCGTGACGTTCGGACTTGACTCCACAAATGGACCATAACCATGTCGTGCTCCCCAAACGGCAAGCCCTGCCATCAACACGATCGAGCCGGTCACAATCCTCTGATCGAATCTCAACGCCGCCCAAAGCAAACAAGGCAAACTCAAATAGGCGAGCGGATATGTTTTGACTGGGCCAGGAAACCAACCGCCGAAGACAATCAGCACCACGATCAGCAACAACACAAAGAGACTGGCGATTTCGGGAATGTCCTTTCGGTTGATCGTGCGCGAAGAACTCCACGACAGCAGCAACGGCGAAACGATAAGCGCTCCAAAACCATCGCCCATCCACCACGTCAACCACAAATACCAGAAGTCGGACCACTGCCGCGGATCGCCAAACGCCAAACTCAAACTTCCGATCGTTGCGCTTACGAGTGGGGCTAAGACGGCGGCGTAAACGACAAAGAGCATCACGTCGCGCACCGAGTCGAAAGACTTGCGCCAGCGTTGTGTTCGCTGAAGCAAGAACCACGCGACCAAAGCCTCGAGAGTGTTGCCGATGGCAATGCCAAAAGCAGCGGCGGGCGAGATACTCGTGTGAAGATTTGCGGCGAGTGCGCCGAGAAAAATGCCGGGCCAAACGCGACGACCAAAGATCAGTAACGAAGCGATCGCGATTCCGGTCGGTGGCCAAACTGGAGTGACGTTTTCGTGCGCGGAGGCGAGCGAAAGACCGAGTTCCGCACCTGCGAAGTAAACGATCGCAACGAGTAGACTCAGGCCAATTAGGGGCAAGAGGCTGCGTTTCATTGACTAACTCGGGAAAAAAACTGGGCTCACGAGAAGTCTAACTCTTTATCCACAGATTACACAGATCGATTAATAGAATCTGTGTAATCTGTGGATAAGACAGAAAAAAGCGCGGCGGTTTTTGCCGTCCGCCGCGCCAACTATACCCACAGGAGGAAAGGGGTATTCAACGCGTGAAGTATAGAGGATCGGAGGCGGAGAGGCAATGTTCGGTAACGCACACAGATCTTCCACAAACGCAAGCCGTGACGGGCTAAATCATCCGATATGCTAAGATTCAGTCTCCTCGTATTTTGAACCAAACACGGCGGCAATCTTCTTAACGACCAGCCATGACTGACGACACGATCAAATCCGGAACTCACAACGAAGACCTGGTAGTTGTTGGTTCGTCTGCGGGCGGAGTAGGCGCCCTTTCAACTCTCGTAGGCACGCTGACTAAATCATTTCCTGCCCCCATCGTCATCGCACAACACCTGGACCCACAACGTCCCAGTCACCTCGGATCGATTCTCGAGCGTCGCAGCGTCTTGCCGATTGTAGTCGTCAGCGAACATGAGCCGACAAAACTCGAGGGCGGCAAGATCTATGTCGTGCCGGCGAACAGGCACGTGAAGATCGACGACGGACACGTTCATCTCGAAGCCGACCATGGGGAACGCCCCAAACCATCAGTCGACAGGTTGCTCTCGAGTGCCGCGAAATCCTATGGCGAGCATCTCATTGCCGTGATTCTCACGGGAGCCGGGTCCGACGGCGCGGTGGGGGCCGTTGATGTAAAGAATGCGGGTGGTGTCGTGATCATTCAGAATCCGCAGACTGCCCCTTATCCTTCAATGCCTCTCTCATTGCCGCCCACGGCTGTAGATCACGTCATGGAAATGGAGCAGATTGGCCCGCTGCTATTCGACATCCTGCAAGGCACCAATTTGCCGGTAACGGAGAGAGTGGACGATCCGTTACGTGAGTTGCTTACGCAGGTCAGCGCCCGGACGAATATCGACTTTCGGAACTATAAGTCGTCAACAATCCTGCGCCGTATTGGTCGTCGCATGGCCGTTACTCACAACGGCAGTATCGTCGATTACTCAGATTACCTGCGAACGCATCCTGATGAAGTAAAGGAACTCGTCAAAGCATTTCTGATCAAAGTCACGGGGTTCTTTCGCGATCCTGAAGCTTTCGAATTTCTCAAAGACACGGTCATTCCCGCATTGATCGATCGCGCTAAAGCGAATGGCCGAACACTGCGCGTCTGGTCTGCGGGCTGTGCCACTGGTGAGGAGGCATACTCGCTCGCATTACTGATCGCAGATCATCTGGGACCGGATTTTCCGGAGTGGAACGTAAGAGTCTTTGCGACCGACCTCGCTGCCGACGCAATCTCATTTGCCCGGCGCGGCCTGTATCCCGAAAACGTTCTTAATGATATGCCGCCGGATTATCAGGACCGTTTCTTTGAACGTGTCGACCAGGGCTTTCGCATTTCCAAATCACTCCGGCAAGCGGTAATTTTTGGTCAGCAGGACATCAGCCGCGGGGTTCCTTTCCCGCGGATCGATCTCGTCGCCTGTCGAAACTTATTGATCTATCTCAAGCCGGATCTACAACAAGTGGTCCTGGATCTTTTCGCGTATTCGCTGCATCAATCGCACGGTTACCTTTTTCTCGGCAAAGCCGAAACAGCACGGCCGACCAAAGCAACTTTCGAGCTCATAAACAAGAGATGGAAAGTGTATCGATGTCTGGGTGGGCCGCTCGCCTTTACCTTGCAGGAACCATCGGTTCGCGGCCACAGTGCCGGTGATAGTCTCTGGCGTGAAGCCCGCCCTCAATCGCTGCCTGCGGTAACGGCGACAACTCACGAGCTGACCCCCGCCGAGACTGAAATTGCCCAACTGCGACGCATCAACGAAACGATGCTTCGTTATACCAACGTAGCCGTAGTGATCATCGATCGACAGTATCGAATTTTGACCATTAACGCAGCCGCCCGACGACTGCTTGCAGTGCGGGACATTGCGTACGATCAGGACTTTCTGCACACCGTTCGAGGCCTGCCATATCAGGAAGTGCGTCGCGCCATCGATACCTGTTTCCGCGAACAGGTGACAATGAATCTCCCGGAGATCGAGTTGGATCAGTCGACCGAAGGCTCCGGCCGCTATGTGAGTCTCACCGTTATGGCCATACAGGTTGAGCCGGGAGCCGCTGAGCTCGCCGTGATTACAACCCTCGACATAACTGAACAAATTCAAATCAAAAAGAAACTCGAAGCGGTACAACGCGAACAGATTGAAATGGTCGGCGAGCTCAGCGCGGCAAACAAGCGGTTTGGCGCGATGAACAAAGAGCTTCAGGATGCCAACGAGGAACTGCAGGCAGCTAACGAGGAGCTGATGCTGACACAGGAAGAGTTGCAGGCGACAAACGAAGAGTTTGAAGCCACCAACGAAGAGCTACAGGCCACCAATGAAGAGCTGGAAACAAACAACGAGGAACTGCAGGCGACAAACGAGGAATTGCAAACTACCAACGATGAGCTAACAGCGCGCACGGTAGAATTACAGGAACTGTCCAGACAACGTCAGGTGGCGCAACTCCAACTCTCCGCGTTGTTGGAAAGATATCCGCATTACCTCATGATCCTGAATGCCGAAGACCTCACGATTCAATCCATCAATCCCAACTACGAGCAGCTACTCGGAAATCGCAATGTGATCGGCTTGCCGATGAGCGGGGTTTTTCATGGCCAACAGCTCGAGCATCTAATCAAGCGAGTTCAAACCGCAGTTCGTGAATCGAAAACGATGATCACGGAACCAATTCTGGTCAGTGTCGACGGAGAACACCACCCGCAAGAGACTCGTTTCCTGCACACGATTGTCCCTATCGTCGATCCTGAAAGTACGAAAGTGGCGCGGCTGTTTCTCTATAGCGAGAAGGTAGATGATTAGACCTTAGGTTAAGTCGAAGCGGAAATCGCTGCTCATGATTTTGTAACACTCACAAACCGTGTGCTCCAACACTTCACGGTCGCCAATATGCAACTGCCCGCGCCGGTACTCAATTGCTTTCATCGACTGCAGCATCCCGGCGGCAACGGTTATCCCGGCGCGCCGCGCGCCGATTCGCGAAGCAATCAGCTCCTGAGTCAAGCTCAGATTTTCTCCGCCGACGCGATCGTGAATCATCAGTAACCAACAACTGAGTCGCTCTAAGATGCTATGCCTGGTATTACACACGCATCGCTGCGAGAGTTGGGTAATCAGGGAGCGATAACACTTGAGCAGCGCTTTGAGAGCATCTTCATTCTGAACAAACAACTTGTCGAGAAATTTGACTTCAAGCTGGACGGCCTTACCACCGATCAAAACCCAGTTCCATTGTGGTGAACGGTGAGTGCCGAGAACTGTAGAGAGTCCTGCAAGTCCCTCACGGCCTGTCATCGCGGTTTCGAGGGTCGTGCCGTCTTCCATGATCGCCAGGCTGGAGATGACTGAGTCCAGGGGGAAATAAACAAATTCAATTTTATCCCCCTGTTCATAAAGAACCTGGTTAACCGTGAGGGACACGAGCTTTAATTCCGGGAGAAGAGAATTCGTTATTCCGGGAATGTTGAGTAATCCACCCAGCAGGAAATTACGCGAGGCGATACTCGACGTTAAGAGATCTTTCTTGTCGGTGATTATTGATTGCAGACTACCACTCATCCCGCTTTACTCCATTTCGCACGTCAAAAGAGATTTCGGGTAAATTAATTAAAGATCGCGAGAGAGGGTCGTCAGGGTCTTACCAGCAACGAATTTTACCCCTAATGTTCGACTTCGTACAGTGGATTTATATATAGCTGAGTGGCGGCTGTTTAACTGGTTTTGCGCTCAGGAATTTCCCTACAATGAGTGTCCGGCAACGTACTGACAGTCTCTGTATTGCGTCCTAAAGTCACCCAACACAACAAGCAGGGTGGCCGAGGCTGGCATATCCTTCCCGACTGACCTTGAGAAATTATGACAGCCCGGCCTTCAGTCACTGGACTAAGCCCAGATCAACCTCGAAAAAAGCGCGGCACCTTTGATTAGCGAGTTGAGTCACTGCAATGAGAAACGCCCCCCGTGTCCTCTACATTGAGGATCACGAAGACACTCGCGAGCTTGTTACCCTCGTTCTCGAACAACAGAGCTATGAAGTCGTCACCGGTTCGACGATCAGGAGTGGAGTTGACCTGGCCGGTTCACAGCACTTCGATCTTTATTTGTTGGATTCATGGTTACCGGATGGTTCGGGATTGGATCTCTGCAAGCAGATACGCGTATTCGACAAAGCCACACCGATCGTTTTTTACTCGGCCGCCGCATATGAAGCCGACCGAGGTTTGGCGCTTGATTCAGGAGCGCAGGCTTACCTCGTCAAACCCTCATCGCCGTCTGAGCTCTGTAACGTCGTCACTTCTTTGATCGAATCCAACCGCCGCTTCCGACGCGTCGCAAGCTAATTTAAGTTTTCTTTAGCAAATTGATTGCGAAATTCGGCAGGCCAGATGCTCCAGAGGAGGAGGCCCAGGAGCCAGAGGATGAGGATTGTTGTCCCGGTTAAAACCAGCCAGAACGACCAGTAAGAGTGAAATGCCTGATCCCACCCCGGTTGCACTGCATGCGCGAGATTCACATTCAAAGCCGGCGACGTGAAGAACCGCGATAACAGTTGAATTACCAGATACCATCCAAACGACCACCGCCACGCGGTTCGATCCATGCCAACCTGACTGAGCGCGATCATCGCGACCGCAAGTCCGCCCACGTGCGCGAGTGTCGATGAAAGGAACACGCCCCACGCCAACACCACGTAAATAATCCAGATAAACAAACCCGGAATCATCCAGATCGCCGCCAGCCTGATCACGACCGGCTTTTCGAGAAACAGCCCGAGCGCCAACGCCACATTGCCGATGTTGCACATCCAGAACAGGTTCCCGAGTTCGTTGATCGGCCAGTAGTGCACGACCTGAGCGAGAAAAAAGATCAGCGGGAAGATGCCGAGCAGGCGGAGTTTTGTGCGGGGGGAGATATTCATACTGAACCTTAAGAATATCAGTAATTCGAAAAAAACACCGCGTTTGCTTTTGTGACGGAACGGCTTTGTGGTAAGAAATCTCAGCAGAGTTTGTTACGTCATGAGTTCTCTGGAAGACCTCCTCAAAAAATCAATTCCCGAATTGAGTGACCTGTTTGTGCGTCGTGAGAGGCGTGTACCTAAAGGTTTACTTGAAGCTCTGGACGTCGATCGGCGTCAGGGAGCACATCAACTCGCGAAACGAATCCGCGAAAGATATCGTGAGAATCGTTCTGAAGGGCAACGTCTCCACTTTCTGCTGCGCTTTGAGATCGAACTCTGGTCGCAGGGTTACGGAATGGTCGCAGGCTGCGACGAAGCCGGCATGGCGCCGCTCGCCGGACCTGTGGTCGCAGGCGCCGTGATACTCCCGCAGAACTACAAACTGCGCGGCTTGAATGATTCGAAGAAGATCCTTGACCCTGAGAAACGAGATGAACTCGCGCAACAGATCAAACAGGATGCGGTGTGCTGGTCAGTCGGAGTTGCTGCCGTCGAAGAGATCGACAAGATAAATATTTATCACGCCGGTCTGCTGGCGATGCAGCGAGCGGTCCAGGGCTTAAGTTCACAACCCGATTTCATTCTCGTCGACGCCCGGAAAATTCCGAACTGCCAAACGCCGCAACGAGGCATCATTCGCGGCGACGCGCTTTCCGCAAGTATTGCGGCTGCGTCGATCATTGCGAAGACGACGCGCGACGCACACATGATCGAGATGGACCAGATGTACTCCGGCTACGGTCTCGCTACTCACAAAGGTTATCCAACACCTGAACACTGTCGCGCGCTGAAAGAACTCGGCGCGTTGCCGATTCATCGCCGCAGCTTTGCACGCGTACGCGAAGCGCTCGGCCTCGATCCCGTACAGGAAGAGTTGTTCGCGATCGAAGAAGAGATCCCGCAGGAAATGGCCGCCGGCTTGAGTTAAATTTCTTTACGTTTCCACCACACTTAAAGAATCACTTTAGCGTTACACTTAACGCGATGGCATCACTAACCGAATACAAGAAGAAACGGAAGTTTGATAAAACTCCCGAGCCCGGTCCAACGAAGAAGCGCACTCGGACGGGTCGCATGTATGTGATCCAGAAGCATCGCGCCACCCAACTCCATTACGACTTTCGTCTCGAAGTCGATGGTGTGCTGAAGTCCTGGGCCGTTCCGAAAGGACCATCACTCGATCCGAGTGTGAAGCGACTCGCCATGCAGGTTGAAGATCACCCGGTCGATTACGCAAAGTTTGAAGGCGTGATTCCGGAAGGCGAGTACGGCGGTGGCACGGTAATGGTTTGGGATTACGGAACGTACAAACCGGAAGAAACCGACGACGTTGAAGCTTCGCTGCGCAAAGGCGACTTCAAGTTCACGCTCGACGGCGAGAAGTTAAAAGGTTCGTGGGTGCTGGTACGCACACGCGGCGAACGACAGTGGTTGCTGATCAAGCATCGCGACTACTACACCACGACCGAAGACGTAACCGAAATCGCGCCCGTATCGATCCTCACACGACGTTCACTCGCGGAGATCGCGGAAGATGAAGGCGGAGACATCAAGAAGGCCGCGAGCGGCGATCCAAAAAAAATCCCACGCCGCACCGGCGTGAAGCGCCGCAAGAAAGGCGCGAAAGCGAAAGTCTGGCGCTCAAACCGGAGCCACGGATAACACGGATCTTCAAACCCGATTTACCATAATGCTTAAGTTTAAGTGTAGGCCCGCCGACTGTTAAAGATATGTCTCAAGGCGAAAGCGACCCTTTGATTCGGTGAGAGGCTTCCACAAATCACCGAGCTTGCGCACCCGCGCCGGTACGTTGTCGATGCGGAAGTCTTCGATCGCAATACCGCGCTCGAGTTCTTTCCAGGTAACCGGTGTCGAGACCGAAGGTAATTTGTTAGGTCTGACTGAGTAGACTGAAGCCAGCGTACGTCCCCACGCGTTCTGATTGTAGTCAACCAGCACTCTTCCCTTGGGACGTTTCGAAACCTGGTAGACGGCGGTCAACAGCTCCGGCGCCTGTGAGGCGACGGCGTGCGCAAACTCCTTCGCAAACATCCACACCTGTTTCTGAGTTGGTCCACGTTTGATCGGAATGTAGATGTGAATTCCTTTTGAGCCGGTGGTTTTTACAAAGCTCGGGATCTTGATCGAGTCGAGCGCCAGCTTCAAAAACAACGCCGCTTCGCAGACTTTTTCGAACGAGGCTTTGGGAACGGGATCGAGATCGAAATGCACATAATCGGGGCGATCGACGTCGTCGCAGCGTGCATACCATTGATTGAGATCGATGCAACCGAGGTTGATTACCCACATCAACGAAGCGACGTCCTGAATCATCGGGAAGTTGATGATGTTCCCCGACTCGTGTTCGATGTTGCAGATTTCAATCCAGTCAGGTCGCGGTGATGGCGCACGCTTCATGAAAAAGAAATCACTCCCGGCGCCATTCGGATAACGCTTCATCACCATCGCACGCTCGCTGAGGTGAGGGAGCAGCACGGGCGCGACGTCGAGGTAGTACTGAATGAGATCCCGCTTCGTAACGCCAAGCTTCGGCCAGAACGGCTTGTTGAGATTCGTGAGCTTCACGACCTGACCGTCGACCTCAACGTCGAGAGTGGTCTTGTCCTTCGGCAGCTTGATCTTTGGAATTGAAGATTTGCGACGTTTGGCTGAGCTTCGCTGAACAGTCGCCGGATGGAAGTCAGTCGTGGGAAACACGGGCGTCAGTTAAAGTAAAACCTTAGAGCCAACACTTCAAGCATGATGCTTGGATACAGTCAGTACCGTCCGCGGTAGCGGATGGGTACGTCGTAGAGGCGCTTAGAGCCAATGCTGCATACCCATCCGCTACCGCGGACGGTACTGACTGTATCCAAGATCGGTTCATTTTAAATAACAGTGCCGTCAACAATCACCGCGTTCTTCGGCACAATGATGATGCCGTCCCGGATGAAGTACGAACCACCCGGCCCATCAGCCTCCGTCACGCCCGCTTCATTCAACAATCGCGCGTTCTTCCCGATGCGTGCATTCTTGTCGATGATGGCGCGTTTGACGACGGTTCCCTCACCTAACCCGACCCGCGGTACGTTCTTCTCGAGATCGCTGCGCATCTCCTCGAATGTCTGATAGAAGTCGGCCCCCATCAGGTACGACGAATCGACCTGAACCCCTTTCGAGATCCGGCTGCGAAGCCCTACGACAGAGTTGTTTACCTTCGCGCCGTTGATGATGCATCCGTCGCTGATAATCGAATCGTTGATCTGCGTGTCTTCAATCTTGGAAGGCGGCAGATAGCGTGCGCGGGTGAAAATCGGAGCTTCAGCGTCAAACAAATTGAACTTCGGAATCTTCGTGGTCAGATCGAGATTCGCGCGGTAGAAAGCGCCAATCGTTCCGATGTCTTCCCAGTAGCCGTCGAACATGTACGCCTGCACTTTGCGCGAATTGATCGCTGCGGGAATAACGTGCTTGCCGAAATCCATCCACGAGGAATCTTCGGCTAACAACTGTTCCAGATGATCGTATTTGAATACGTAGATTCCCATCGAAGCGAGAAAAGGTCGTCGCTGTGCTTCGCTCGCCTCGAGCCCGAGTGTGGTCGTATCGACCTGCATCGCGAGCAGATCGTCACCCTTGGGCTTTTCTTTAAACTCGACAATGCGACCGGTTTCGTCAGTCTTCAACAATCCAAACTCACTCGCCGAGCGTGGCTCACAGGGAATGACCGACACGCTGACATCCGCATTCGTTTGATGATGTCGCTCGAGAAACTCGCGATAGTCCATGCGATAGAGATGATCGCCGGAGAGAATCAAGAGTGTGTCGATGCCCCAGTTGCGAATGTGCGGCAGCACTTGTCGCACGGCATCTGCGGTTCCCTGAAACCACTGCGGACTCTCGGGTGTCTGCTCGGCAGCAAGTATCTCGACGAAGCCGTTAGAGAATGGCGAGAAGCGATAAGTTTGGGCGATGTGACGATTTAGCGAAGCGGAGTTGTACTGCGTCAGCACAAACGTGCGCAGGACGTCGGAGTTGATGCAGTTTGATAGCGCGATATCGACGAGCCGGTATTTGCCACCGAGTGGAACAGCCGGCTTCGATCGTTGTTGTGTGAGCGGATAGAGACGATTACCGGCGCCTCCGCCGAGAATGACTGCTAACAGTCTTGAATTTGCCGGCATTAGTGATCACCATCCTAGTAAGCGGAGGAACCTGCAATGGTAGGCTGTTTGCCCGCGGCTTCTTGTGCGATCTTCACTCCAACACTGGCGCCGATGCGTGTGGCGCCGGCTTCAACCATCTTGCGCGCGTCTTCGAGACCTTTCACACCACCCGAAGCTTTCACGCCAAGCTCTGATCCAACCGTACGTCGCATGAGCGCGATATCGGCAACTGTCGCGCCTCCTTTTGAAAACCCGGTCGAGGTCTTAACAAAATCAGCGCCGGCATTCTTTGCGGCCTCGCAAGCGCGCACCTTTTCGTCGTCAGTCAACAATGCTGTTTCGATGATCACTTTGCAAACCACGTCATACTCATGTGCAACCTGAACAACGGAACGAATATCGTGTTCGACGAGACAGTCGTCGCCACTCTTGAGAGCGCCGACATTAATCACCATGTCCACTTCCCTTGCCCCGTCGAGGATCGCGCGCCGTGCTTCGTATGCTTTAACGTCCGGCAAGGTGGCGCCAAGTGGAAAGCCGATGACAGTGCAAACGGGAACGCCGCTGCCGATCAGGTTGCAGGCGGCTACGCGTACCCACGTCGGGTTAACGCAAACGGAAGCGAAGTGATAGGTCGCGGCTTCCTGGCAGAGTTTTTTGATGTCGTCGTCGGTTGCTTCGGGCTTGAGTAGCGTGTGATCTATGAGACTGGCCCATTCGCGTGCAGAACCCGTTTGGCCCAACACGAGACCGATACGCGCGGCGCCCGCGTCGACGATGCGATGCATCCGCTCCGGGCAGCGATGGAAGCACTCCGAGGTGCAGCCACACATCTGCGCCTGCTCGCCGCCGTCGCCATTCAGGCGCGCAACGATCGCGTCCGTAATCTGGTCAATTAAAGCTTCGTAATCGCCGTTACTGGAAAAAGGCATGACCGGATCATTCTAGACTATCCATCCACAGATTACACAGATTGGTTTATAGAATCTGCGTAATCTGTGGATTACCTCTGATACTGGCGCTGAATGGCGTCGATCTTCGCAACGCGTTTGCGATGCCGATCTTCGCTGATTTCGGTGGCAAGCCAGGTGGTGACGATGTCGCGCATTTGCTTGCTGTTGATCGTCTTGCTGCCGAGCGTCAACACATTCGCATCGTTGTGCTCGCGTGAATTGCGCGCCACGTCCACCGAATAACAGGCCGCCGCTCGAACCCCGGGAACCTTGTTCGCCGCCATCGCACTGCCAACACCAGCGCCGTCAATCATGATCCCCAAATCCGAAGTTCCATCAGCGACTGCGCGTGCGACCGCGTGTGCAAAGTCAGGATAGTCGACGGCATCTTCCGAATACGCCCCAAAGTCCTGTACGCGATGGCCCAACTCGGCCAACAAGACCTTTAGCTCTTCCTTCATCGCAAATCCACCGTGGTCAGCGCCAACCGCAATCAGTTTTGACGTCTTCGATCCACGTCGCGACGCACGCCGCACGAGTTCGATCTGCTTCTCCTTAATAATGTCGGCGGCTAAAGGCGTCAGGCGCGCGTCTTCACCAATCCTGAGCACAGCACCAGGCTCCAGACCGCGCACGTCATCTTCAGTGATCACACTCTTCGCTGACTCATCACGCGTGACTGCCGGCGGTGTAGTGGTTTCAGGTGCGACGTTGACGAAGCGCGTAGGTGTTGGCTGTTCCGCGTTCTCAGGCCCGGCTTTCGCAAGCACTTCACGCACAAGCGCGCGCACTCGATCGCGAGTCTCATCGTTTGCCATCAAACGTTCCTCAGATCAAGCAGGCTTGTTTTGACGGCTGCCACCTTGCCGGTGCGGAAAGTGAAGTCGACCCGGCCCACGTAGATACCGCTTTTGCCGACTTGAAATATCACCGTCTTCGCGCCACATGGCTGAGTTTGAAAGACCGGTTCTTTCATGAACGTGTGCGTATGCCCACTCGCGATGAAGTCGATTCCGTCAACCTGCGCCGCGACCATCGAATCACCGCGATCTCCGGCTTCGTAGTAACCGAGATGCGACATCCCGACGACGAGCGTGCAACGCTCTTCTTCGCGGAGCTTTTTCACAACGTCGCGAGCGGCAACAACCGGATCGATATAAGTCACATCTTTGAAATTGTCAGGAGTAATTAGGCCCGTCGGACTCACACCCAAGCCAAACAGCCCGACTTTAATGCCGCCGACGGTTTTGACGACGTAACGTTTCACGCGCTGCTCGAGCACTGTTCCTTTCACGTCGTAGTTCGCTGACACGAGATCGAAGTTGGCAAACTTCAACGCAGCCGCCAGCGCTTCCACTCCGTTATCGAACTCGTGATTGCCGAGCGTGCCGACGTCGTAACCGATCGCTGACATCGCCTTGTACTCGACTTCGCCTTTGTAGAAGTTGAAGTAAGGCGTGCCCTGGAGAACATCGCCGGCATCAATGAGCAACGTGTTCGGATTCTCTTTGCGAACTCGCTTGACGAGTGTTGCTCTGCGCGCCACGCCTCCCTTTCCTGCGTTGACGTCGTTCGCGGGCAGCGGATCGATCTGCGAGTGGGTGTCGTTCGTGTGGAGAATGGTGATGACCGTCTCAGCCGCGCTCGCATTCAGTAGATCTCGCGGAAACGCGGCAACACTCGCGCCAAAAACTGCGGAAGTGGTTAAGAATGTGCGTCGATTAATCATCGCGGCGCCTCCGCATTCTTTGGTCCTGGTCCAATCTGCACAAAACGATTATCGACGACAGGCCGTATCGAGCGACCCGCAGCGGTTTCAGACTTGACGTAATTCATGACTGCATCGCGCAGAGTTATGTTGAGCGGCGTCTGACTCTTCGCCTCCTGCAGGATCGCGTAGGCGCCGCTGTTGAGCCGCAGCAGATAATCGATCGTGAGGATGGTGTACGTCTGATTCGGATCGATGTCGTGCTCTTTTCCGTTTTCGTCTACGAGTTTGCCGCTGATGAACTCGGGACGATCGCGATCGTTCCACTTGAAGTCAATACGCGCGCCCGACTGTGCATCGCGGGTCACGACCTGAAGTATCTTTGCGAGCTGAACGCCCGTAACATCTATGGCGACGAGGGCGTTCTCAAACGGCAACAACTCGAAAATGTCACTTGCACGCAACTCACCGGCAGCGATCTCATTTTTACGCAGGCCGCCGTTATTCATCATGGCCAGCACGATTGGTTTGCCGAGCTTTGATTTCGCCTGCGCTTTGACAGCGTCAGTGACAAAATTTCCGAGCGTGCCGCCACCGACGCCGGTTTTGCTGAGATTGCCGTCGAGACGTCCGATCACTTTGCTGAGATCACGAACTCTATCGCTATAAGGCGCGATGATCTTCAAAACTTCCGGATCGTCCGGAATGCTCGAATCGACAGACAGGAGTCGGGCCCGTGTTGTTGGTGGGGTTGGAGTTGGTGTCGACGCCGGACAAGGTTGGATGGCAGCTCCCTGTCCAAACACAGGAACGGCAAGCACCGTCAGCACGACAAAGTACAGGAATATTTTGATCTGTTTGTTAATCATTTGACCTGAAGGAAGAGCTTGCATAGTATGTCGCACCACGCAGCACCAAAGCAAACTTCAATCTGTGTAATCTGTGGATCAAAAGGAGAAATAAGTGGCTACTTCTTCAGCGCATTTTTCCACCGAGGTTAACTCGGAGTTTACTAATCCGAATCTTGACGTTCTTTTTTCAGAGGAACAAATTCACAACCGCATCAAAGAGCTCGGCGCCGAGATTACGCGCGATTATGCCGGTCTCAATCCACTGCTGATCGGCGTTCTAAAAGGCGCTTGTTTTTTTCTGAGTGACCTGCTGCGCGCGATCGACACGCGCTTGAGCATCGAGTTCATGGCGATTTCGAGCTATGGCTCATCGACGCGAACGTCAGGTGAAGTGCGTATCATGAAAGATCTCGACGTCGCGATCGAAGGTCGTCACATTCTCGTCGTCGAAGATATTGTCGACACGGGTCTGACGCTCTCGTATCTGCTTGCAAACCTCGCGTCGCGCGGAGCAGCGAGTGTGAAACTCACCGCACTGCTCGACAAGCATGAGCGGCGCCAGAAGGAAGTTGAGATCGACTATCTTGGTTTTCAGATTCCCGATGAGTTTGTGGTTGGTTATGGTTTGGACTTTGCGGAACGATATCGCAACTTGCCATTCATCGCCGTGTTGAAGAATCCCGAAGCGTAGGAGAATAAATCACGTGAAGAAGTTTCTTTTAGTAATCGTTTCGCTGTTTTTTGCTGCGACTGCCTCAGCGCAAACTGACTTTTCCAAAGTGCAAATGAAAGCCACGAAAGTGGCCGGCAATGTATACATGCTCGAAGGCGCGGGCGGGAACATCGGCGTGTCGGTGGGCGATGACGGCCTGTTGATCGTCGACGATCAGTTTGCTCCGCTTGCCGACAAGATCAGAGCGGCACTGAAAGGAATCGCCGACAAAAAATTACACTTCATTCTCAACACACACTGGCACGGAGATCACACCGGCGGCAACGTTGTGTTTGGACCAGAGGCCACGATCATCGCGCACGACAATGTGCGCAAGCGCCTCGCCACCGAGCAAAAGTCGACCGTCTTCAATAGCACGACGCCGCCGTCTCCGAAAGAAGCGCTGCCGGTAATCACTTTCGATCAGACACTGACGGTTCATTTCAACGGTGAAGACATCCGCGCCATTCACTACCCGAAAGGTCACACTGACGGCGATAGTGTCATCTTCTTCAGCGCCTCGAACGTCGTTCATCTGGGTGATGATTTCTTCGCGGGCAGGTTTCCGTTTGTCGATCTGGAGAGTGGTGGCAGTGTCGAAGGCCTGGTCAAAAACATCGGCGAAATCCTCGCCAAAATTCCCGCTGATGCCAAACTTATTCCGGGTCACGGTCCAATCTCGACGGTCGATGATCTGAAGAGCTATCACCGCATGCTCCAGCAGACAACCGAGATCGTGCGGCAAAAGATCAGCGCCGGAAAAACATTGGACCAGATCAAGAGTGAAGGTCTTCCGGCCGAGTGGGCTCCCTGGGGCGCAGGCTTCATCAAAACCGATCGCTGGGTGGAAACGATCTACAAGAGCCTGACTGCTAAGAATTGAGTTAGACAGGATTAACAGGATTTTCAGGATTCACCAGATGAAATCCTGTTAATCCTGTTACATCTTGTGAATCCTGTCCAAAAAACTCTCGCCGTCCTTCAATCTCAATTTGAAATTCTGCGCGATCGTCTGCCCAATATCGGCTAACGAATTGCGGGTGCCGAGGTTGATGCCGGGGAGTGAGTTCTTTCCGTAGACCAGCAACGGCGCGTATTCGCGGGTGTGATCGGAGCCGCGGAAGGTTGGATCGTTGCCGTGGTCGGCGGTGATCATCATGACGTCGTCGTCGCGCATCGCCGCTTCGATTTCAGGCAGACGCGAATCGAAATGTTCGAGAGCCTTGGCGTAGCCTTCAGTGTCGCGCCGGTGACCGTAGAGCATGTCGAAGTCGACGAGATTCGAAAAGATCAGGCCGCGGGTCGCATCGTGCAGCGCTTTGATTGTTTGATCGATCGACTGCTCGTTGTTCTTTGCAGTCAAATCCTGCGTCACTCCCAACGAGTCGTAAATCGAGGCAATCTTTCCGATACAAACAACGTCGAGGTCTTCATCCGCCAACGCCGGAAGCAAGTTCTCACGCGGCGGCGGCACCGCGTAGTCGTGACGATTTTCCGTGCGGTAGAAAGCTCCCGGTTGGCCCAGGAATGGTCGCGCGATCACACGCCCGACTTTGTGCTCGCCATCGAGTATGCGACGCGCGATCTCGCAAATTTCATAGAGTCTTTCGAGCGGTATCACTTCCTCATGCGCCGCAATCTGAAACACCGAATCCGCCGAAGTGTAGACGATGGGTTTTTGTGTCTTGACGTGCTCTTCCCCGAGATCCTTGATGATCTCCGTTCCTGAAGCGGGAAAATTACCGAGAATGCCAGGCACATCTGTCTCGCGCACAAATCGATCGATCACAGACGAAGGAAAGCCGTTCGGATAAGTCGGGAACGCACGCTCGAGAACGATGCCTGCCATTTCCCAATGACCCGTCGTCGTGTCTTTGCCATTCGAACGCAACGCACAACGACCGTAAGACCCAACCGGATGGTCCAACGGCGGCACTGACTCCAGCGGGCGGATATTGCCGAGCCCGTAACGTTGCAGATGCGGGAGACGAACCGGGCGCGACGCGAGAATGTGACCAAACGTGTCGGCTCCTGCGTCGCCCCACTCCGGAGCGTCAGGCATTGCACCAATACCGGCGCCATCAAGAACGATTAGTAAGACGCGATTGAAAGGAGACATGAAAAGATTCTACTGTTTCGGCGCGTAATAACCATCGCGCGCGCGAATTTGTGCTTTCTCTTTTAGGCCTCGCACTTCGAGTTTGATGGAGCGAAACTTCCCGTCGCGAGTCTTGTTGGTTGGATAGTAACCCAGACTGTATTGCGTACCGATGTCGGCAGCAACACGCGCAAACGCAGCGCGCGCGTCCGCCAGAGTCTCGGCGACAAAACTTCTACCACCGGAACCACGGGCGAGATCATTCATCTCGCGTCGCGCGAGATTATAAAGCTCACGACTGATCGACATTCTTTCGAATGGTCCCATCTTACAAAAGCTATCGAAGCTGTCCGCTTTAGCATTGGGAAAGAAGAGGCGGCGATAACGCTCGATCTGTCGTTTCGAGAGCGAGAGCTGACCGTCGTCCTGACAGTCTTTCATCAGACGATCTTCAACAAAGTCTTCTGTGTTTACCTGAATGAAGTAACAGGCAATGCCGGCGCGTGCCAGCTTCGTCTTTGCATTGACGAAATCCGAGTTGCTCGAAGAGTCAACCCCGTCAGTCAAAGCCACTACGGCACGCCTGCCACGCACATCATCTTTTGGCGGCTCGTGGAAAATGCCGTCGGCGACTCGCTCCAGCCCATCGTAGTAAGGCGTGCCCTGGCTGGCGCCAAGATTATCGATCGCAGTTTTCAGCGCCTCACGATCACCCGTAAGGGGACTCAACACTTCCACCGCAGCGACCGGGTCGCCAAAAGTGTTTGCCTGATTGAATGAGACAACGCCGACTCGATCACCAGGCCGCAACGCTTCGATGAAGCTGTTCGCGGCTGAGCGTATCAACGCCACGTCATCGCGAGTTGAACCGGACGTGTCGAGCAGCAAAGCGATCTCAAACGGAGTTTCGGTGGTCCCAAAATTAGCAATCGTCTGTGCTTGTCCGTCTTCGATGAGTCTGAAATTTTCCGGCTTCAGACCGGTTAGCGGACGACCGGAGGCATCGGTTACAACTGCGGGCACGGACACCAGTTGGGTGTCAGTTTTGATGACGTCGCCTTCGTCGACTTCGTCCGGCTGTGGAGACTTTTTCGGGTCAGGCGTTTGTTCAGTGTCACCAACGCGTCTCGGTCGTTGCTGTGGCTGTTGCGTAACCTGCTGCGCCGCGACATCGATCGCAGCAACACACGCGATGATTACCAAAAGTTTTTTAAATCCGGGCATAGCTTTGAAAAAGAATATTGCCACAAAGATGCGCAAAAAGCACAAAAGGCTTCCCCGATTTATTTTGTGCTTTTGGTGCATCTTTGCGGCTAATCTTCCCCGTGGCGAGGCTTGACACGTTTGCTCGCTTCTCATAGCATGACGACTCGCTTGTTGCGATCCACGATCGCGGTTTGGACTGACGACAGGGTCCGTCCTAACGAAGGCACGTACGTCAATGGTAGACGGCTTCCCTTACAAGGAAGAGGTTGGGGGTTCGAGTCCCTCCGTGCCTACCAAAGGAATCAGTTGGTTTGCGGAGTCGTAGTTCAGTTGGTTAGAACGCCGGCCTGTCACGTCGGAGGTCGCGGGTTCGAGTCCCGTCGGCTCCGCCATTTAATTCTTAGGTAAAGCTCACAGCCCAGACTTGTCTGACGGTAAGTCGGCCTTCCAGTTACACCTCCCAGAGCCTCGACTGCATAGTTGTGTGAAGGAGGTTCCATGAAGTTCAGTCCAAAGACTCTCGTCGTTCTTGCTGCTTTCTTATTCGTCAGCGGAGCTTTCATCCAGGCAAACGCGCAGGATCTATCTGCCGGCCCGGCGGTTGGTGAAACCGTTGATCTGCTGTCATTCCGGTCGCGCAGCGGTAAAACGCTCGCCGAGGTGCTCAAACATCAGTCACTGACAATGCTGGTACTGGTGGACCCGAATTGCGGTACCTGCACGACCACGCGAGACAGCATGGACGCGCTGCGAGAGCGCGTTCAGAAGGATCGTATTGAGTATTACGTGGTGATGATTCCAACCAGTGGCGAAACCCAGAAGTACTTTGACTTTGCGGATTCGTTGAAGCTCGGGACCGAATCGTTTGTCTGGTCTAACGCAGACGTAAAGCCTCCGTCACTGTTGTTGACGATGACGAAGCCCTCGCATCTCCAGGTCACTTCGGAGGGCCTGATCGTGCAGAAATGGTTCGGGACACCGCCTAAAGACAGCGGGCAGTGACCGGTAAATTATATAAATCCTGTAGATCCTGTTCGCCGTTCGACTGGATTAGCAGGATAATCATGATTAACAGGATTTCTCGTTTGCGCGGTTGCGATAAATGCTGCAATTGCTCCTATGTTGACGGATCTCAGTTAAATACACACTATTGGCCCATCTGCCCCAGATCCGCCAGCGACTCTGGGAAATAAAATTTGTAAATAATCAGTCCTATGCTATTGACCGCGCGGCCGTTTTGAATAAAATCCTCTCCAACGGTGAATGTGGTTGCCGGGGTGAGGACGGTAACCAATCGAGGCTGAATGCCTCCGCCAACCTTGAGAGGCCGGTCCAAAACCGGCCTTTCGGTTTTTAGCCACAAAAAGGCACAGGAAAAGCTAGCCACAAAAAAGCACAAAAGGCACAAAACAAGAAATTAAGTAAAGAAATGATTGAAGTTGCGGAGGCTATTGAGATTGTTAGGCAGCAGACGCTGAGGTTGGCGACTGAACGCGTGGCCATTGACCAGGTGTTGGGAAGAGTGCTGGCCGAGGACGTTGTTGCCGATTCGGATCTGCCGCCTTTCGACCGCTCGCAAATGGATGGTTATGCCGTTCGCGCCGAGGATGTGAAGGTGGCGCCGGTGCAATTACGGATTGCGGGCGAATCGGCGGCTGGCAGGGGTTGGCACAATCAGTTGGCAGAAGGACAGGCCGTGCGCATCATGACCGGCGCCCCTGTTCCGGCAGGCGCCGATAGCGTGCAACAGGTTGAGTTAACCACCGAACTCAGAGATGGCACGGTCGTCGAGTTTCTCGAGACTGTCGAACTCGGCAAGTCGATCGTCAAACGCGGCTCTGAGATCAAAGCAGGTGAAGTTGTACTGACTGCCGGGACACCGATCAACGCGGCGATGATGGCAGTACTCGCGGCATTTGGTTATGCGAATGTCGAAGTGTTTCGCAAACCGCGCGTCGCAGTTCTCGCTACTGGAACTGAGCTGGTGTCAGTGGACCAAACACCGGGCCAGGATCAGATCCGCGATTCCAACAATTATTCAATCAGTGCCTACGCAGCGTTGGCCGGCGCCACTATCGAACGCATGCCCCTCACCGGCGATGAAACGTCTCTGCTAAAACAACAGCTCGCGGCGGCTGCCGAACGTTGCGATGTGATCGTGATTTCGGGCGGTGTGTCGATGGGTGTTTACGACGTGACAAAGGCAGCGCTCAAGGAGCTCGATGCGGAAATCTTTTTCGACCGCGTCGCACTTCGTCCCGGCAAGCCAACTGTATTCGCACGTCTGCCAAATGGCACCCTCGTTTTTGGACTCCCCGGAAACCCCGTCTCAGTTGCCGTGACCTTCAATCTGTTCGCACGAACCGCACTGCTCGCGATGCAGGGCGCAATAGAGCCCACGCTGAAACGCGAGACTGCGGCTGTGGCACGAAGTGTGAAGGGGACAACAGACCGAGACAGCTACCTACCGGCTCAGTTGACGACAAACGACGATGCAGAGCTCATCGCGTTTCCATTGAAGTGGGGTGGCTCGTCGGATTTCGTCGCGTTCGCGTTAACAACGGCGCTACTGATCGTGCCCGCAAACGTCAAATCGGTCGAAGCCGGTTCGATAGTGACTGTGCTTCGCCTGCCCTAACAGAGCCACAACGAAGCACACAAAGCACCAACCAAATTCACAGTCGCGCATTTCTGCACGATCGGAGCGACCCGGGCAGTCAATCCCTTGAAGCCGAGGAAACCCGGCAGGCGCTCGATGCGGCTGGCAATCTTCTGATCAAACAGATCCAACCCTTCTTTACCGGGCCATAGCGTTGCCATCACGTAGTCTGCTTCACCCTTGGGCTTTGCGCCGTTCCCCACCGGCGACCAGAACTTGCCGATGATGAACCGCGCGAGGTTTCTCGAAAACTCGGTTTCGCGCAGCTTCACGCGCGCGACGTTCCAATAGAAGCTTGAATGGATTGATTCTTCCTGCACGATTCCGATCAGAAGTTGAGTCAACACCGGATGACCAGCGAGATCCGAAAGTCGCCGGTAGGCGTTCATCGCAGTGATCTCGTTAATCGCGCCCCAGACCATGTGGGCGCCGTGAAAATATTTTCCGAACGGTCGTGAGGCATGGTCCACGAGGTAACTGCCGATGGTGTAGAGTCGTGGAATCTTGCGCGTCGCTTCAGCCTGCCAGTTCTTTCCCGTTGGATAATTGGCCTCTTCGAGGAACCGGTTCAGCAGATTGCCGTGATGGAGTTCCTCGATACTCCAGCGATCCATAAACTTCTTGATTATCGGATCCTTCCCTGTCGGCGTACGTCGCAACTCCTGATAGTACATATCAGTGAAGTACTCAATATCGCGCATGTAAACCAGGACGGGTATGAAGGCGGGATTGATCTCGTAATTCTTGACCTCATTCCACTTGATACTATTCACGTACTCCTTCGATAGAGCCCGCGGTTGCTTCTCATACCAGTCAAGTACCTCTTTGTCCGTCTCAAACACAGGGGAACCTCCGAGTTTCAAATAGTCGATAGTGCGATATTAATTTACGACACGCACAGCCAATCGGATTTCTAACCGCTTGATTTAATACTAAGAACTAACCCAGGCTCGAGATTTGGGAAGTAGCACATGAGAGCAACCCATTTGAGGCCCTCGTCCCGGTCGCCACGCAGGATAGACGCAAACATGGTCAGATGTCGAGATCTACTTGCCTGCCATACGATTTTGTTATCTACTTCCCGGCAATGCCAAATCTTTCGCACGTCGACGACCAGGGCCGTGTGCGCATGGTCGATACGGGAAACAAGGAAATCACATCGCGACGCGCCGTCGCGTCAGCGCGCGTGCTGATGACGAGCCCAACGGTTACCGCCTTGCGCGCCCATCGAACACCAAAAGGCGACCCGCTCGAAGCCGCGCGTCTTGCCGGTATTATGGCCGCCAAGCGGACTTCGGACCTGATTCCACTTTGTCATCCGCTGCCAATCACGCATGTCGACGTGCAGGCGCGGCTCGGTGACGACGGCGTTTCGCTCGAGGCCGAAGTATCAACAAATGCGCAAACCGGCGTGGAAATGGAGGCCTTGACGGCCGTTTCCGTTGCCGCACTGACAATCTACGACATGTGCAAAGCGCTCGAAAAAGGGATGACGATTACGGACGTGCGCCTGGAGAGCAAGACCGGCGGAAAGTCGGGCGACTACACGCGGGCTTAGATTGGAACCTCCCAGCAATATTGTGCGTTAATCATCCCGGTACTAGAATAAGGCCACAAATTCCGCCGATTTACCGGAGAGTTAAAGATGCGATTAAGGCTTTCACAAGACGCGCGACCTCAGGCAATGACACTGCTCATCGCGGCCACGATTTCAGTGGTGCTCTGGTTCATTCCCTATGCCGAGTTTCTAACGTATCCCTTCCGAATTTTCGTTACGTTCATACATGAAGGCGGACACGCCCTCGCGGCTCTCGTGACCGGAAATTCAGTAGCCAGCTTGAGCGTGGCGACGAACGCCAGCGGCGAGACCTATACGACTCAAGGCGGACTAATCTCGCAAGTCTTGATCTCGAGTGCAGGTTACGTTGGTTCAATGGCCTTCGGCGCGATGTTGCTGATCCTGATTCGGAAAGCGGTGGCGGCGCGAATCGTCCTGCTCTCCTCCGGAATTCTCATCTTCGCTCTCACGATGATCTTCGGACTTTTCAAACCCATCTTCTCGATGTCGGCCTGGTCGGGAATACCGTTCACGCTTTTTGCCGGACTGTTTATCTCAGTGGGTTTGGTTTTGATTGCGAAGTTTGCGAGTGCAAAGGTCGCGACTTTCTTTGTGAGTTTTCTGGCAGTGCAATGCGTGCTGAACGCACTCTTCGATCTAAAGACAGTTTTCTTCCTATCGGCTCCGTTCGGACCAGCAGTTCCTACTGACGCCGTGAACATGGCGCATGCCACCGGCATTCCAGCAATTCTCTGGACCGTTATCTGGATCGGCATGGCGCTCGGAATCCTCTGGTTCGCGATGCGTCTCTACGTCGCCGGTCGCGACAAGAGTTACCAACCCGATCTTCCGTTCGAAGATACTCCCGGATCCGTGTAAATCGTCTTACACGGATCCGTTCAATCCGTGGCTAAAAGACAAATCTTGCCTGCAACTGAACCATTCGTGGCGGGTCAATGTTCGCAAATGCCGGGATAGCATTCGGCGCCGTTTGCACATTCGAAACAAACTGTCCAAACGTCGGCGCTACGGTTGCCGTGTTCCCCCAGGTTGTCACGCCTCTACCGAGGAAGTTTCCATGATTGAAAAGATTGAATCCTTCCACTCTCAGCAACAGCGCTCTACTCTCTGAAAACCTGAATCGTTTCTCAACAAAAGCTGCCACATCCGAGGTGGCCGTGCCTCGAAACGCCGACTTGCCGATCACAGCGCCGTTGATAATCGGCCGATCGTTATTGATACCGTCACCGTTATTGTCCGCACCGGTGGTGGCGTTGAATGGGCGCGCCGACGCAAACATCGACACGGTACCGGCTGTGATATCGAACGGGAAACGATAATTGAAGGTGATCACCGCACGATGGCGTTGATCGACCACACTGGGACCACGTTCAATTTCACCCAGGGCAATGATGTTGCTCTCATTGGGTCCGATACCGTTGCCATCGGGCTCAAAAGTGTTCGTAGCCTTCGACAACGTGTAGCTGACCGATGCATACATCTTCCGATTCCCGCGAAAACTGAACTGAGTCTGCAAGCCATCGTAATCAGCGACGCCAAGATTCATGATCACATTGACCTGGCGCACGCCACCATTAGCCGGAAGAATTGCCCTCGTCAGGTTAGCCGTGGCAACCGATCGACTCTGGCCCTGGGCGGTGCGCGCGAAAGGAGTGGGGGCGTTCAAATCAACAGTGCGATCGAGATTACTCCAGTGCTGGTGCACGTAATCGGCACCGAAAAACATTCCTTTGAAGAATTCACGCTCTGCGCCGAAGGTAAAAACCTGACTACGCGGGTTCACCAGCTTGTCAGGATAGTTTGGCAACAGATCGAAGTTCAGTCCGAACCTTGCAAATTGCTGGCGATAGAAATCGCGCAAGCCGGCGCGAATCGTGATATCGCGCGCCGGTAGCTGTGAAGCAGGAATTGTTCTTGGATCGACGTTAACCGGCAGACATGAGCCAACCAAACACGTCGGAAAACCAAACTGTGCGGGCGTGTTTCCGTTGGGACCGTTCGCCGTGTATGTCGTCAAACCATCGAGCCCGTTGACAAGATAACCGGCCACGGCGTTGGCGCGAATCTGCGTGTAGTACATCGCGTACCCACCGCGAATTGCGAGTCGACCATCGCTACCGGGATGCCAACCAAAACCGATACGCGGCGCAAAATCGTTCTTCGCGTCGGTCAGGGTTTGGCGGTCATAACGCAGTCCGAGATCCAAAGTGAAATTGCTGGCCAAGTGAATATTGTCCTGCACAAAAACGGTATTGAGCCATTGCGGTAATTCGTAACTGCTGATCCCGAAGTTGATGGGCTGCGTGTAGCTCTGCACATCGTTGAGCGTCAACTGGCCGAACGGCGCGGTGCCATTCTTAAACGTAAATGTACCGAGGATCGCGGTGCCCGGTTCACTACCGGAACCACCCGAAGTGTGATGAACGATGCTGCCGCCAAACCGCAGGTAGTGTTTCCCGAGCGACCACGAAACGGTGTCAGAGAACTGCACCTGGTGTCCCCACAAATCTGAAGCGCGTGATTGTCCAATCGTAAACTGGGCCGCGCCCTGGGTGCGCTGGTAAGTCGTCGAGAGATTCTGAGCTTCCCACAATGTAACCGGATCGCCGTGCAGATAAGCAAAGCGGGCTTCGTTGAGCACTCTCGGGTTGATTACGGTCGTGTGATTTACCTGCGCGGTCCATGAGCGACGTGTGTAGCGACGAGCAACGCTCGGAGCATTCGTTCCACCCACCGCGTCCTGCGGGTTGTCGTCGAAGAATCGATCGACGTTCACACGAAACATCAGGTTCTGATTCGATGTCAGTTTGTGATCGATACGTCCGTCGAAAAGAAACTGGCGATAGTGTCCGGTGTACGACAGATCACCGTTAGCCGGCAGCACAAAGGCAGGCAACGACGATGAAAGAAACGTGGTGCGATTCTGTCGCGTGTAATCGGTAGTCGCAAAGAAGAAAGTGCGATCCTTGACGATGGGACCGCCAATCGTGGCTGAGTACTGTTGCAATGCATCGGGAATGTCGACCGGGTTGATCGCCTGAAGCGTCGACGGAACGACGCAAGTCGAAACTGATGGTGGACAGAAGCCGTCGGTTGAGAATGTCTCGGCTTGCCAGTCGCCGGGACGAATCAGGACGAGTCCTTCGCCGTGTACGCCGTTGGTGCCCGACTTCGTCACGATGTTCAACGCTGGACCAGCGGTCCATCCATACTCCGCCGAGAATGCGTTCGAGATAACCGCCATCTCCTGAATCGCGCCGATCGGAATCGTGGCGACTGCTGTCTGGCGTCCCCAGCCTTCGTCGTTGTTTGCGCCGTCGAGCGTGACGGTGGTGGTGCGACGCGAACCGGCGCCGGTAATGAAATAAACCTGATTGACGAAAAGATCGCCGGTGCCCTTACCCTGTCGAAACGCTGAGTTGAGCAACGGAAGCGCCGATGTCTTGCGACCGAGGATCGGTGTCTCGTCGATTTGCTGGCTCGGTAGCGGCAAACCGATCTGCGGCTCGGCGCGCACGCCCTCGGCGGTGCCGAAGACAGTGACTTCAGCTTTTTGCGAACCGGGCTGCAGCAACACTTTCAAGGTGGCAGTCTCGCCGGATCGAAGCACTAATCCTTCGCGCGCTTCGTCGCCAAACCCCTGGCGCGAGACTGTCACTTTGTACGTGCCTGTCAGCGACAACGCCGCAAAGGTAGCCGCGCCGTCGTCACCGGAAACCGCTTCTCGCGAAGCTCCGGTGGCCACGTTAACGACCGAAACCCTGGCGTCTTTAACGACCGCTCCAGTCTGGTCGTTGACGACGACGATCATGGTCGCTGTGTTGGGTGACTGTCCTACAGCAATGATGAATAAAGACAGAATCACTGGCAGAGTAAATAGAAGTTTAAGTTTCATTGTGATCACCTGAGGTTGAGAAATTGCCAGACAAGAGATTGTCGGGCTAAAACCTAATTACTACCATTAACCATAGACACATTAGCCACGGACTATTTCGTAATCGTGTACTGATCGAAATAACTGACGCTGTCAGTCTTCGACCAAACACCGATTCTGCCTGAGACCGCCTCCGCAAGCGTGTAATCAAGCAGATGTTTACCGTCGAGTGACGCCTGCAGACCGGTGCCCTGCACTGCGATCTCCAGCGTGTGCCACGTGTTCATTTGCAAAGGAACGTTCTCAGTTCCCTTCTTCACGAAGCTGCGCTTGCCCTTCACAAATGTCCAAAGCACGACATTGTCTTCTTTACCGTTAAAACGCACGGTCAGATAATCGCCATTCGGCTTCAGATTGAAGAGAATGCCGGCACACTGATCGAGCTGTCCGGCAACGAGCTTGAAGCGCATCGAGATTTTGCCGTCGTGAAAATCATCGACGTCTTTGGCGACCGCGTACGGGAAATAAGCAAACGCTTTGACGTTGTCGATGAACTCTTCGTGACGAGAGCCATAGATTGCACGAGCGTTTTGCGCCAGACCGCCTGCCGGTTGACCACGCAACCACTGCCGTCCATCAACGCCGAGAACTTTCGTGCCGCCGTCGTCCACGACTGACCAGTTTCCCACCACGGCGAGAAACTTCGTCGAATCACGTCCCACTTTCTCTTTCGACAGATCGACGTGCAACGATTTTGGCTTCGAAGACTTTTGGGCAATTGCCAGACCCGCGGTAAGAACCATCGCGGTTAGTAATGCAAACAAAATTTTCATCTGATCTCCTCTCTAAAACCTACGTGATAACCACCAGGTTGCAATGACCAGTAGTGGCCAGAAAAAATAAAAGATTGCAGCGGCGTGTTTAGGCTGCGCCGCCAATGGATAACCCGGATAACCTTCGTCACCCGATCGATCGGGAACGGCAACACTTGACAGCGTGTAGATCTGATCCAGTACCACTTCCTCGATCGTCGATCGCTCGACAATCTTCTGCCCGCCGAGTTCGTACCAGATCTCTCCGTAATGCTCTTCGCTATTAAAAAGTCCGGTGCGACTGGAAGCCGCGTATTCAACGTCCAGCTTATCGAGCGAACGCCGCAGTTTTTTGAGCACGTTCTGTTCGAAATCCGTCAGCCGTGGATCTTCCGGCGACAGGAAGATCGTGATCTTCAAAGGTTGATTGATACTGCGTAAAGCAGTTTCATCGACAGTCGAAAAAGAGTTCCGGTGGTTCTCACTCAAGTCACGCGACGCGCGTAAGTTCGCTCCAGCCACAACCGCGCCGAAAGTTACAATCAGCAGTGCCAGCGTCGTCAGCAATCGAATCTTGATCGTCTGACCGATATTCAACCAGATGCCGGCGAGCACGAAAGCGGCGCAACTCAGGATCACAATCACTACAACTACGCTGAAACGAAGCAGCCCCTGTTCAAACGAGCGTAATGCTGCGGTCGGTGTGTAACTCGCCAACTGCTGCACAAGCCCACCACGGCCCGCGGCCACAAAGTCGAGCGCCCACGTACCGACCGTGAATGCCAGCGTGATAATCGCCGCACTCGCCGCTCCTTCCGCAATGGCCGCGGCAGCGACTCCGAGTCCACCGCTCAACAATCCGCGCAGGAGATGGCCCAATAACAGGTTCAACGTTTCGGGCGTGTAAGTGTGACCACCGTATGAGCGCCAGAGAAAAATGGCGACGATTCCCGGCAGCCACGCAACAAGCCACGCAAACAATAAAACCAAACCCTTGGCAGCGAGTTTCGAGCCCAACGTTCCCGGCAGTTGCAACAACAACTTTAGCGCGCCGCTTTCCTTCTCCGCAGAAACCATCCGGATCGCAACGAAGGGAAACAGCAGCGTCGCCGCCAGGTCATACGCACCCCAGGTTGGAACAAGCACGCCGTCAAGCGACGTCAAACCCTGTGGCAGCGCGGCTGGTCCACCAGTGCCGCTCATCTCCGCATACAAAGCGACTGCGGTCGTAAAGCTATGTCCAACCAGAAACCCGACAAAGAGCAGCAGCAACCAGAAGGCGCGTGATGCGAGTAGCTCGCGAAATTCTTTCGACAGCAACCGCAGAAAACTAGGTGAGCGCAAGAAAGATCTCCTCCAGCCCACCATCCGTCAGCCTTGCCTGCTTCTGTAGTTCTGCCAGCGTGCCCTCGGCGACACGCTCACCTGCATTCAGTAAAACGAGTCGATCACAAACCTTCGCGGCATCGTTCAGTTGATGAATGGAAACGAAGAGAGTCCGACCAGTCGCACTCTCGCTGCGCAACAACGGCATTACGTCGCGTGTCTGTCGCAGATCAAGACCATCAAATGGTTCGTCGAGCAGCAACAACGGATGCGACGTGAGTAAACCAAGTGCTAACAACACTCGTTTCCGCTCGCCCTTCGAAAGAGTTGCGATTCGCGATCCTTTGATTTCCTCCAGCCGTAATGGACCAGCGAGTGCGGCCAGTTTTTCCGGAGCCTGCGCATACAAACGTTCAAAAAACGTCAGCACCCACTTAACCGTTTGCTGCGCCCAGGGAAGAATTCCGTCGGGCACATAAAACAGCGCCTCTTTGCGATGCCGCGCAGATAATGGACTGCCGTTGTAATTGAAGGCGCCTGAATTGGTTGGTAAGAGTCCGGCGAGACACTCGAGCACCGTCGTCTTGCCGGCGCCATTCGGCCCGATCAATCCCAACACTTCTCCGGCTCCGATCGTGAAACTCACCTCAGCAAGCACTCGTCTCGCGCCGAATTTTTTGGTCAGTCCCTCAACTGTAAGCACTAATCCGTCTTCATCCGTCTTAATCCGTGGCCTAAAACTGGTAGCGATAACGAACCGTCACACCACGTCCGGCGCCGTCGATGCCCCAACTGATGCCGCGATATGACTTGTCGAAGATATTTTCGAAATCGACAAAGATCTCCGACTTCTCGCCAAACTTGATCGCACCGCGAACGCCAACCAGACCGTAACCCGGCAGGTATGGAAACATCGGCACGAGCGTGTTGTTGTCAACCACGCGCACACCGTTGATCGTCGCGCCAATCGGCAGCAGACGATTCTGAACCTGCGTCAGATTTTCGCCCGTTGAAATTAGTGTTCCGCCGGCATTACCACAACCACCCGCGGGCACAGTCGTGAGTCCACGCACACAAGCGCCGCGGCGAAAGAAGTTTTGAATGTTTGCACGTGAGCGCGATGCACCGGTTCGACGATCATTAAGATCGAGTTGCGATAAACGATTCTGCCGGCCGGTCATCGTCGAGTAGCCTTCGATGTAAAAGCGCGCCCGAGGTTGATAACGCAAACTCACGAAACCTGTCGCCGGTGGAATTCCACCTTCGATTTCCGGCGGTAATCCGTTCAACAGACTGTACGCGCGGATATAAGTAAAGTTGGCAGTGCCGCTTAGTCGATTGGTAAAGCGCGCGCGACCGTTCGCCTCCACACCATTCAAGCGCGCATCGTCAAAGTTGACACGCACGAGCACAGGAGTGGTGGGCGCAGCCGCCACAAACACGAAACCGGATGCATTCTGTGAAATGATTTGATCACTGCCGAGGAAGGTGCCGGTTGCCCCGGACGGAAGCGAGAGCGGTACATCGAAGTAAACTTCACTGAGCTTTGTCGTGAAGCCCGTGATGTCCCCGCCAAAACGACGGCCGGAGTAACGAAAACTCAAATCAAAGCTGTCGCTGTATTCCGGTCCCAGACGCGTGACCGGAATGCCTGTGGTACCGATACGACCGCCGCGCGAAGCTGCTGTTCCCGCATCGACTTCAAACCCAACGCCGGTGAGACCAAGAATACCGAGATCGGTCGCGTTCGGAGCACGAAACCCACGCGTGTATTTCGCTGCGATATCGAAGCCTTCGGTGACGTTAACCACACCGCCGATGCGTCCCGAAAACGCGCCGAAACGCGCGCTATCGTCCGGGAAAAGTGGCTTTCCGTCAGGGCCAAGTGCTGCATTACTGGCGCGCGATCGATACGATGCGACGCTGTAACGCACCGCGCCGTTTATTTGCAGGCGATTGGGAATGGCGGTGAAGTTGTTCTGCGCGAAGAATCCATACGCGAGATAACGCGCGCCATCCGGAACTCTTGGACGCGAGGCGCTAAAACGTTTCGTGGGTGGATCGAAGGTAAACGCGGGAGCGTTGATCGTGTCGCGATAAACATCCGAACCGACGAGAAACGTGTTGCGGTCGCCGATCTGTTTGTCGAGATAGAAGTTGAAACCTAAAACATTTGTTCGTTCGCGTTGGTTTGTAATCGCGCCGACAGGATTTCCGTTTCCACCCTGGTTGATTCTTTCTTCACGCTGGCCGTTGTAAGAAAACGTGAACGAGCCATTGTCAAAGAAGCCGAGATTCTGACGGAAGAGCCGCGTGTAAAAGGTGTCGGTCATCAGGTTACGCAAGTCGGCGATGTTGTTTCCGTCACCACCAAGCAACTGATCGTATCGTTTGCCGTTGTCCTGTTGATTGCGCGCGTAACTGAAAAGCACCTGCGTGTTGTCGTCGAGATTGAAATTGGCGCGCGCGAGACCACCGTACTGAGTAAAACCCGTATCGGGCAGTCGCGAGCCAAAAATACTCGACGGCAGTCCGAGGAAACGCGTCACCGCGGCGTGATATTCAAGACCGTCTGCGGGTCGCAACGTGCTGATACGACGCGCGTTCATGTTAAGCAACAGACCGTAGCTGCGTGTGCCGTACGTGAACAACGAGTTGCCACCGGCGCCATTGGTTGGCGAACTGTAGAAAATATTTGTATGGCCGTGAAACTCGGGCTCTGAACCACCGTAACGTGGCGCTTGAGAAATGAAGTTGACGACACCGCCGTGAACATCAGAACCATACTGCGAGCTGTTTGGACCACGCAGAATCTCGACCGTCTCCAAAGTTGAGGGCTCGATCAAGCTGAAGAACGTGCCCACGCCGCCACGCTGTGCACTCGTCGTGTAACGAATGCCATCGACGTAAACCGCGACGTTTCTGCCGGTCAATCCGCGCACGAAAACCGCGCTGAGCGATGGGCTCGTGCGTTGCAGGTTGACACCTGGTTCCTCGTCAACAACCTGGGCCACGACTTCGGGTGCACGTTCAAGGATCTCGCGTTCGCTGATTACATTGACTTGTGTATCGACTTTGCGAGTGTCGGTAACAAGTCCCGCTTCGGCCGTGATCGTGACCTGCTCAGTCAGCGCTGTCAGTTCGAGCTGCACCGCGAGATCCTGCGTGCTTCCCGCAGTGACGTGAACCGCCGCACGATATTGCACGAAGCCGGTGCCGGCGACGTTGAGCTGATAATCGCCGGGCTGAATCTTTTCGAGGGTGAAACGACCTTGGGCGTCAGTCATAGTCGCGGCAATCACGGCCCGATGGCTATGGAGCAACGAAACACTTGCACCCGCCACGACCGCGCCATCCGGATCTTTAACGGACCCATTTATCTTGCCCTCAGTATCCTGCGCAACGCTCATAAAGGGCATCGCACACGCGAGCACACAACACCGCACAGCACCAAATAGTTTTTTCATATTGTTCGAGCAGAGAGGGACTTTCTAAAACTTAGGCTCTCGGACTGTAAAGCCCGATCCTAATTACTACCAGTTATCGTAGGAGTGCTATGTGATTTGTAGGGAATTTAACTGAGAATTACGACGACGTGTTCGATGAGGGAATGCACGGAGGCGAGCACTTGCGGACGGCTTTCAATGGTCACGCCAACGACTACAATCAAGGCGAGCGAGAGCCACGGCAGGAAGCGAACAACCGAAGCATTACTGACCAGCAGGCGCGGATCAGTCGCAGCGAGCTCAACCAGACGTCGCACTCGGAACTTCACGCCCGGCGAATCGTCGCCGCCAAGAAACGGGGAAACTAAGGCAGAAACCTCAGCCGGAATTACCGGCCGATGTCCTTTCGGGATCATCCTCGCAATTCGCACCAGCGCGGAAGCCAGGTTCAAAGCCACCGCCGAACTCTGTTGAGCCGCGTGTTCATCCGCCGCTGATTCCGACGCCTCGCTCCAGGCTCGGTCCAACGATCTGCCACACGGAATCAACAGTAACGCGGCGCGACTAACACGCATCACCGCACGCTTGAAGTTGTCGTGTGCGGCGAGATGGCCGTATTCGTGCGCGATCGTGGCCGCGAGTTCTTCCGGAGTCAACGACTCGAGCACGTGGTCGGCGATAAACATTCGCGGCCGAAACGCCCTTACCACTGCGACGATGGGAAACGAATGGCGAAAGACGAAAGTCGGAATATTTATTCCGTCCAACTCGATCGGAGTGGAAGTAGCCAGCCAGCTTTTAAGGAGGGAACGAGTAGCCAGCCAGGAACGAACGCCGCGGTAAATCGCGAGACTCACACCGATTGCCGAAAGCGCCGCCAGCAGTCCCAGTTTCCAACTGACAACCTCGTCCGTCGCATGCGGCTCGTAGATCAGATACGACGGAATCATGAACGCAACGATCGAAACAATCGCGATGACCGGTGGTCCAATGCGCATCACAAACAGTATCTCCGCGGCCGTGCGTGCCGAGCATTTTCGCAACAGCGGCCGGAAGAGACGTCCAACGCCCGCCGCCATCATCGTCGCCGTAGCGTTAATGGTCAGCAGTAGCGCCAGCACCAGGGTGATGCCGAGAAAGGTGTACATTTAGAGCTTCTGGCTTAGTTCGCGTTTCTTTTCCTGGACCAACCGGTCGAGCTCGTCGAGGAGTTCGCGATCTCTTTCGCTGATCGTATCGACGATGCAGGCAAGCACCGGTTCAATTCCGTCAGCTCCGTGACCGAGCAAACCATCGACGACGTCTTCCTTGATACCGCGGTCGAGTTCGTCTTGAGAGACCACGGGCACGTAGATAAATGCCCGGCCATCTTTGCGACGTTCGAGCAGTTTCTTTTTAAAGAGACGATCGAGCGTGGTCATCAGGGTTGTATAAGCGATGCGCTCTTCGAAAGTGCGGTAAAGGTCGCGGACGCTAACTTCACCGAGACGCCAGGTCTCTTCCATGACCTGGCGTTCCAATTTTCCAAGAGCGAAACAGGCGATTTCGCGAGG
Source organism: Pyrinomonadaceae bacterium (assembly GCA_035694465.1). Lineage (GTDB taxonomy): Bacteria > Acidobacteriota > Blastocatellia > Pyrinomonadales > Pyrinomonadaceae > PSRF01. The sequence goes on from DASSFI010000079.1 coordinate 81,540, forward strand.
GCGGCGAAATCCACGCAACAAAAATTGAGAGGTTTTCATGGCTCGGGCATTGTCTGCTCAGAAGCGTGAAGCTGTCAATCATTTTGGCCGCGGATTTACGCGGATAAACGCAGATCTGCGGAAATCCGCGTTAATCCGCGGCTAAATAAGGTCATTTGGTAGTAGCAGGGTTAAGGCGCTATCATTGCTGGTTTTCGACTGTCACCGATTCGCGTCTGTATGCCTGAAGAAGCCATTCAAGTCAGAGGAGCCCGCGTCAATAATCTCAAGAACATCTCGTTTCACATCCCAATCAACCAGATGACGGTGGTGACGGGGGTGAGCGGGTCGGGCAAATCTTCACTCGCATTCGATACGATTTACGCCGAAGGCCAGCGCCGCTACGTCGAATCGCTTTCCGCTTACGCGCGACAGTTTCTGGAGCGGATGGACAAACCCGATGTCGACGAGATCCACGGTATCGCGCCCGCCATCGCGATTCGCCAGAAGAACTCGACCCGCAATCCACGTTCAACAGTCGGCACCCAAACCGAGATTTACGACTATCTGCGTCTTCTTTTTGCGCGTGTCGGCCAGACCTTTTGCAGAGTTTGCGGACGGCTCGTCACGCGCGACTCGCCGGACTCGATCGCAGATGAAGTCCTTGGTCAATTGCCCGAAGGCACGAGGTTTTACGTCCTCTTTCCCGCTACCGCGGGCCTGAACGAGCCCGGACGCGATCAGAAAAAGTCAGGACGTGGACGCGCCGCTGCAGCGCGGCAGTGGGTGACGGCCCATCTCATGAGTCTCATGCAAAGAGGCTTCACTCGTCTCTTTTTCGACGGCCAAACAATCGATCTGCAATCACCCGACGATTACAAGCGTGACGATTTCAAAGACGTCTTTGTGCTCGTCGATCGTCTGACCGCGCGTCCGGACATTCGCCAGCGTCTGGTCGATTCACTTGAAATCTGTTTCCAGGAAGGTCACGGCACGGCACTCATTCAAACTGCCGACGCCGAAGCGAAGCGGTCCTGGTTTTCGGAACGCTTCGAATGCAAGTACGACCACACCGTTTACGCGACTCCGGAACCGCGTCTCTTCAGTTTCAACAATCCCTACGGCGCGTGTCCGACGTGTCAGGGTTTTGGCAATACGATCGGTCTCGATCTTGATCTCGTGATTCCGAATCCCGGCCTGTCCTTAAAAGACGGCGCCATTGAGCCCTGGACCAAGCCGCAGCACGAGTGGGCGTTTCAGGAGTTGAAGCAGTTTTGCCGCGCGGAAAAGATCTCGATGACCGTGCCGTTCAATCAGCTTTCCAAATCAGATCAACAGGCGATCATCGAGGGGCGTGCCGAGTTCGGCGGCGTGCGTGGCTTCTTTGATTGGATGGAAACGAAGAAGTACAAGCTGCACGTTCGTGTGTTTCTTTCGAAGTATCGTGGCTACACGTTGTGTCCGGATTGTGGCGGCGGCAGGTTGCGACAGGAAGCGCGCGATGTGAAAGTCGGCGAACGAACGTTGCCGGAAACCTGTTCGCTTTCAATCAAGGATGCGGCCGAGTTTTTCGATTCACTCGATCTTTCAGACGAACAGGCGGCGATTGCCGAACGAATACTCTTCGAAGTGCGACGGCGTCTGCGCTTCATGGTTGAAGTCGGTCTCGATTATCTGACTCTGAATCGTCTTGCCTCAACACTTTCCGGCGGTGAAGCACAGCGAATTCAACTCGCCACAAATCTTGGGTCTTCGCTGGTGGGCGCGCTGTACGTGCTCGACGAACCGTCAATTGGTCTGCATCCGCGTGACAACGATCGTCTTATCCGTCTACTCAAGAATTTACGCGACATCGGCAACACCGTTCTCGTTGTCGAACACGATGCGGAGATGATGCGATCGGCCGATCACATTCTCGACATCGGTCCCGCCGCGGGCGAACTCGGCGGACGCGTGATGTACGAAGGCGACTTTACCGGATTGCTTGCTGATGAGACTTCACTCACGGCTCGCTATCTGCGCGGCGATGCAGAGATCAAGGAACCGCGTCAACGCCGTCCGATGCAGAAGCGTCGCATCTCTATCCAGGGCGCGGCCGAACACAATCTCAAGTCGATCGACGTCGAGATACCGCTCGACATGCTCGTCTGCGTGACTGGCGTGAGCGGTTCAGGGAAGTCGACCTTAATTCACGATTGTCTTTATGCGGGATTGAAGAAGCAGCGCGGTGAGTGGCAAGGTCACGTCGGTGCGTTTCAAAAACTCGAAGGTGGTCAGCTTATCGACGACGTGATCCTCGTGGATCAATCTCCGATTGGGCGGACGCCACGTTCGAATCCGGTCACGTACATCAAAGTCTACGACGCGATTCGAGAAGTTTTTTCGTCAACACGCGAAGCACAGGCGCGCGGTTTTGATCCGTCGCACTTTTCGTTCAATCTGCCGGGCGGACGCTGTGAAGTCTGTCAGGGCGATGGCACGGTGACGGTCGAGATGCAATTCCTCGCGGATGTTGAATTGGTCTGCGAGGAGTGTAAAGGCACTCGCTTCAAGCAAGCGATTCTCGACATTCGTTATCGCGGCAAGAATGTGCACGAAGTGCTCAGCATGACCGTGCGTGAGGCGATCACGTTCTTTCGCGAAGTGCCGAAAGTTACAAACCGCTTGCGTGTGTTGGACGACGTCGGACTGGGCTATCTGCGCCTGGGCCAATCTGCGACCACTCTTTCGGGTGGTGAAGCACAACGCATCAAGCTCGCGGCGCATTTGTTGAAGCGAACCGGCGCTAAAACGCTCTATATTTTTGACGAGCCGACTACCGGTCTGCACTTCGACGACATCAACAAACTGCTGGCCGCGTTTCGCGCACTCATTGACGCGGGCGGCTCACTGCTGGTAATCGAACATAATCTCGACGTGATCAAAACCGCCGATCACGTTATCGACCTCGGGGCAGAAGGTGGTGATGCCGGCGGTTACGTTGTTGGCGTTGGCACACCCGAAGAGATCATGGACCTTCCGGAGTCATACACCGGACGATTCCTGCATGACTACCTTGCAAAATCAAACGGTCACCACAAATAGAATTCCGCTACGACGACGCCTGCTCTACATCGGATTTCTCTACGTCGTATTCCTGCTGCTTTTATTGTCGGTTGAAGTGATCACGCGCGTTGCGTTTTCGCACGTCGATAGCCTCGATCTTTTCGTCAACACGCCGCAGCAGAAGATGCAGGTGGCCAACCCACAGCAGTCTGCGATCTTCGAGGGCGACCCGTTACTGCTGTGGCACCTGAAACCAAACCTGAACCATGTCTACTGGGATTTCACGACAGTCTCGACAAACGCGCAAAGCTTTCGGGCGGACTATCCGATTGGCGCGAAGCCGGCGGGTACGTTTCGGATCGTTTGCCTGGGTGACTCGGTGACTTTTGGTTATCGTGTGCCGCCGGTCTGGCCCGAGCGGCCGAATGATTTTGATCCGGAATGGCAGCCATACCCGATGCTGCTCGAAAAGGAATTGCGCAAGGCGAATCCGAATCGGAGTATTGAAGTGTTTCCGATGGCCGTGCCGGGTTATACGAGTCATCAGGGGCTTGCCTGGCTCAAGCGTGATATCGATTATCTGAAACCGGATGTGGTGATTGCGAGTTTTGGCTGGAACGATGCGAGTTTTGGCGATGTTCCGGATCGGGAGGCGGTCGACACGCGCTGGTGGCCGGTGGCGATTCGCTGGCTGATCGATCACAGCCAGGCGTTTGCGCACGCGACGCGCTGGTTGCGCTCGCGAAATCAGGTGACAAGTGTCGTGCATGCGCCGGGGCCGCGCGTATCGCAGCAGGAATATATTCAAAACTTCGACGCGATTGTTCGGCTGGCGAAAGATCACGGGGCCGGGGTGATCGTGATTGGCGCGCCGTATCGCGACAGCAAGACTAATCCGCCCGAGGCGCAGCTAATGACGCAATACCGCGCGTCGTTGAAAGCGGAGATGCAACAGAGTCAAACGCCGTATCTCGAGATTCTCGAGCTGACGGAAGCGGCGGGAAGCGTAAATGAGGGATTCTTCGGCGAGTTGATCCATCCGAATCATATGGGTCATCGACTGATGGCGTCAGAGCTTTTGAAATTGATGGATCAGCAACACAGCCTTAAGGATCTAAACGTGCCCGTGTTCGTACCGTAGTGAGCCGCGGATTAGACGGATTTTTTACGGTTAGATGTATATTGGTTTGTGGAGGAATTGGAGATGAGTTTGAGGGAACAGATTGTCGCGGATCTGACTGCGGCGATGAAGGCGCAGGATGCCGCGAAGTTGTCGACGTTGCGAATGGTGAAGGCGGCGATGATGAACCGGCAGATCGAAAAAGGTTCGGAGCTTGATGATGACGAGGTGCAGAAGTTGTTGCGATCATTGGTGAAGCAACGCCGCGACTCGATCGAGCAGTATGAGAAAGCCGGTCGCCAGGAACTTGTCGACAAGGAACAGGCAGAAGTCAACGTTATCGAAACGTATCTGCCCAAAGCCGCTTCGCAGGAAGAGATCGAACAGGTAGTCGCCGCTGCGATCGCCGAAGCGGGCGCAACGTCAATCAAAGACATGGGTAAAGTGATGAAGGCGGCCCAGGCTGCGCTGGCCGGTAAGAACGCTGATGGACGTCTAGTGAGTGAGGTCGTAAAAGCAAAGCTCGCCGGCTGAAAGTTATGGTCCGGCGTCGAAGACGATGAAGTTGTCCCATCGATTAACCAAACCGAGTCCCCCGGCGTTGTTGAACAGACCCGCCTTGTTTGCATTCGCGAGCGTAGGAATATTGGTTGAAAACACCTGCGTCGCATCGACGAAGACCTGAAGACTGCCGCCGGCACGAGTGATAACCCGCAATGTGGTCCAACCGTTTGGAATGATGACTCCACTCGCAATCATCGAACGCGAACCGTTCAAAAAATAACCGACATTCACAAACTGATTTCCGGGCGACGCGATGCTGTCGCTCGTGTGAGCGAAGAAGTAGTTTGCCTGGTCCACAAGGCGAAAGCTCAACCCGGTATCGATACCGCTGCCCCAACGTCCGCGTGTCCGGATGACGCGAACATCCAGATTTCCGGAAGTCGATCCAGTATTTACCCAACCCACCGAAGTGTCGCCGCCCAGCAGCACCGCACGGCCGTTAAGAATTCCGAACGGCTGGAACTGATCTGCGTCTGCCTTCATCTGCCAGACTTGCGGACCGGCAGTTCCGCCTTCAGTCGAACCTAACCCGCCCTTGCCGCCAAACATGTAAGTGGAATTTGGACGAGAGAAAGAATCAAAGACCAGCGCGCCGTTGGGAACAGGGAATGGCGTCGGAACCGCGACCGGTTGCGGCGCTACATTCGTAGCGAAGTTCGGGGCTGTAGTATCGACGACGAATTGCGGCGGCGGACAACTACCGCAATCGCCGAGTATCCCGGCAGTCGTCCCGCGCGGCACACCTACGTGCGAACCGGTCAGGTATCCGCGTGAAAAATCGGCCACGATCGGAGTGGCTAAGAAGTAGTAACTGAGCATGTTTCCTTCGCGGCTAAAAACAGTTTCAGGCGCAAAGCTCGACTCAACAGACGTATTCATCCGCGGATTGCTGTTTTCATAGCCACGAACCTGTGCAATTCGACCGCGGAAGTTGGCGTGATCCGAACCGCCGATCAATAAGCGTCCTGCGCCACCGCCGGGTCCGGTTGACTGTCGCGGTAAAGCGTACGGCTTCTTTCCAACCGGCACGCCATTCATATACGTGATGATGTTCTGTCCGTCCCAACCGACTGCAAGGTGACACCATTCTCCCGCGGTTGGTCCACTATCGCTGCCAAACGAAAAGATGTGACTGCTGCCGCCAATTCCATCGTTGATGTTGCCTGACATTTCATAGCGATTCGGCTCGCTTGCGCCAAGATTCGAAAAACCAAAGAGCAACGCGTGCAAACCGCCGTAACCGTCCGAAAGCATGTAAGTCGCGCCGGCGTTAGTTCCAGGCATGGCCCAGAACTCCCAGAAGAATGGTCCAAGGTTGGTGAACTCGGGCCAGAAGGGTCCGTAGTCAACGGTCTTTTGCGTGCCGTCGAATTCGAGGACTTGTTGTGGATCGGGAACCGGTTTGAAGGTCACGTTGTAATTGAAAACACGGTCGCCGATGAGATTTACGACCGACTGCGAAACGGGAGCGAACGTACAGTAGTCCTGCTCGATCGCGGCGGTGACAGTGTAGTTACCCAACACGGTCGCGGAGAGTGAGTAGTTGCCGTTACTGTCTGATCTGGTCTTCGCCGTTTCCGATCCACTTAAGATCAAACTGATACCGGTGACACCCGCGTTATTACTGTCAACCACACGCCCGCTGATGGTGTAGCGGCGCGGCGCAGCCGCAAAGTTCAATACCAGGTCGCGATCGAGTGCGGTTATGGTCTGAGGAGTAAAAGCCAATAGAGTGGTCGGGGCCGCAGTAAGGCGGTAATCGAAGCCAGCCGGCAGATTCGCAAAGGCGTAACCGCCATCACTGCTCGTGGTTATCGTACTAATCGCTACGTTGTTGTTATCCGCCAGCGTGAGAGCAATTCCCCCAAGCGGGCTGCTGTGGTTGTCGAAGATCTTGCCGCTAACGTTGTGTGTTTGTCTGACGGCGGCGAAGTTGATGTTTGAGTAGCTGTTACTCAGGTTATTGAAAGATCGCGTTGCCGGCGTGAGATTGAAGAATGCTTTAGTGGCGTTTAGTGTGTAGCTTCCGAAAGTGTTGATCAGAAACGAATAGGATCCGCTGTCGTCAGTCGTGATTGCCTGAACCTGGTCTCCATCGAGGATGAGACTGACTCCGCTAAGTCCGGCGCCGTTGGCAGTGGTAACCCGACCACTGATCAGGTACGGAGGCGCCAGAGTTGGACCAGCGCCGGCGTCGTCCGGTGGCCCACCGCCTATTCCACCGATTCCAATTCGGACTCGGTTACTCTTCACGCCATGAAGTGTCAAACCAATCAGCACGTCACTGGAAACGACGAGATCGTCACTGAGCCTCAGAACGATTGAACTGAGCCACGGAAGCGTCGCCAACGGCGCGGCGTATTCAACTTGCAACACGTGGTGCGCCTGATCGGCCGTTTCCGCGTCGGCAGTGATCGCTGATTTGTCTTCGTTGGGATTGAGTGCAAGATTCAACGCGAAAACCATGATTCGTGTGCGCCCGTCGGACGCCAGAGGCGTGGAGAGTTCGAAAGGTTCTTTGCGGAACGTGGTTGATTCGAACGCGATTGCCCGCGTCGAATTCGCCTCACTAATAAGGACGAGCGGTTTTTCGCCCGGCGTTTGAGCGGCGACTGCCAAGCCCCCACCCACCCACGCGGCGAGGAGACAGATCAATTGCGAGACAAGTCGGGAATGCGGTCGAAGCATCGGAACGAAGCCACAGATTACACTGATTATAAAAGAATCTGTGAAATCTGTGGATCGGCGGGTCAAGTTGCCTGTTCCCCACCCTTTCCGTATAATTCACAGCTTGCTCGAAGGCACAGGGTCTCGTCCGGTGGGTTTCGCGCCCACTTTTTCTTTTGGAGCGAGAACCTTCGGAAGGGTGGCAATGGCTAACGAATCGATTGCAGGAAGGGTTCAGGAGCTAGCTGAACGAGTCGCAATCGACCATGGCCTCGAGCTGGTGCACGCCGAGGTAGCCGGCCCCGAGAACAAGCCGATTGTTCGTATCTTCATTGATAAGCCCAACGGGGTGACTCACGAGGATTGCTCGGAAGTAAGTAGTCACCTCGGGACGATTCTGGACGTGGAAGATTTCATCCACGCTCCCTACACGTTGGAAGTTTCGTCGCCGGGACTCGAGCGAGGCCTTTATAAACGAGCGGATTTCGAGCGTTTTACCGGCAGCGACGCGAAAATGAAGACGCGGCGGCCGATTGACGGGCAGAGAAATTTTCGAGGTCGTTTGCTGGGATTAGACGGCGACGACGTGCTTTTTGAAGATCGAACCAGCGGGCAGGTGCGAGTTCCTCTGGAAATAATTACCAAAGCGAACCTGGAAGTGGATGTAGAAGAGGAACTACGACGCTCCGGACATTAACAATTTAATAGGTCTGATAGGACCTTTCACAACTGAATAGCTCAACGACGCAGAGAATTCTGGCGCCGAGCGGGGAACAGAGAGACTTTCATGAGTTCATCGATAGCACAAAATATCGAGGCACTTTGTCAGGAACAGGGTATCGACCGTGACCTGGTGATCGAGGCAATGAAGGAAGCCGTGCGCGCGGCGGCCAAGAAACAGTTTCGCTCCGGCGAAGACATTCAGGTCGACTGGAACGCCGACACAGGCATCGAACTCTCGGCCTCGAAAGTGGTCGTTGACGAAGTCGAAAACCCCGCCACTGAACTCTCTATCGTAGAAGCTCGCGAGCTGGCCGGAGACGAAGTTGAACTGGGCGACGCCCTTTTGCTCCCGTTACCGATGGAAGAGCTGGGGCGCATCGCCGCGCAAACAGCCAAACAGATTCTGTTTCAAAAAGTTCGTGATGCCGTTCGCAGTAACGTTTACGAGCAATACATCGACAAGATCGGCGACCTCGTCAACGGATACGTCAAACGATTTGAACGCGGCAACATCATCGTCGACCTCGGCAATCTCGAAGCGATTCTGCCACGCTCGCAACAATCGCGCGGCGAGCAGTGGAACCAGGGCGAACGTATTCGGGTTGTCATAAACAACGTCTCGAAAGAATCAAAAGGTCCGCAGGTCGAAGTTTCGCGCACGTCGCCCGAGTTGTTGCTCCGTTTGTTTGAAATGGAAGTGCCGGAAATTTACGACGGCACTGTCGTGATCAAGTCAGCCGTTCGCGAACCCGGCGAGCGCGCCAAGATCGCCGTGATGTCGAATGAACGCGACGTTGATCCCGTCGGCGCGTGCGTCGGTATGAAAGGTTCACGCGTGCAAGCGATCATCCGCGAACTGCGCGGCGAGAAGATCGACATCATCGAATGGTCTGACGAACCCTCAGTATTTGCCGCCAACGCACTTTCACCCGCGAAAGTTAATCAGGTCAGAATCACCGACATCGAGAATCGCCAGATGGAGGTCATCGTCAACGAAGACCAACTGTCGCTGGCCATCGGTAAGCGCGGTCAAAACGTCCGTCTCGCTACCAAACTCGTCGGCTGGAATATCGACATTCGCAGTGAAGAAGAGATCAAGCGCGAAGTCACCGAACAGATGGGCGCGCTCATCGCTTCGGGCGAAGCAGTTCCCCTTTCCGTTATTGAAGGCGTCACTGCGCAACAGGCTGAAGCACTGGCCGAGCATGGCATCAACGACATTGATGCGCTGTCGCAAACCACCGTCGACGATCTGGTTGAGTTCCTTGATCTGAGTCTGGACGAAGCGGAAGTAATCCTCGAGCAGGCTCGTGCAGTTGTGGCCATGCGCGATCGCAGTGTTGGTGAAGACTCGGAAGAGGTGGAAGAGCAACACGCAGTCTCGGCTGAGTTTGACGAGTCAGTTGACGAGGAAGTCGAACCAAATTCCGAGATGACCGCGGAAGGCTACGATGAAGCGGTCGAACAAGGTGTTCCGTTCCAGGCTGAACAGGAAATCAATGCCTGGGAATCGGCTGACCCGGTTTCACTGACCGAAGCCGAACCCATTCCGGCGGACGAGATCGCATTGCAGGAAGCAGGCCGCGACTTGCGGCCCGACACTATAACGCCGTCTCCTGACATTACTTCTTCAAGCGTCGAAGCATACGAACACATCGATGAAGTGGCGCAGGAAGTTTTGGCAGAAGATGAAGAATTCGCTTCTGAGGGCTCGGACGAAGAAGCAGAAACATCGACTCCCGCAGTTTCTTCGGAAGAGGCTGCATCAGGCGGGAGCGTGGACGACGATGAGAACCACTGATGCAGCCAAATAGTAACAGCACAAATGCGCTCGCTTTGGGCCGTTTGTGTTGCCCGCTTCGCCCCCACTGTCAGACGCCGAACTTCTGATCGACGCTGAGGTGGTTGGGCGCGCGGTCCCAATCACTTTAGGTCGGCTAAGACGCAGCAAGAAGCGTCAAGAAGGAGTGCATGACAGTTTCCTCTAAAGTTCGTATTTACGATCTCGCCAAAGAATTAAAGCTCGACACAAAACGACTCATTGAAGAAGTGCGTCGCGAGGGCGTCGACGTCAGCGTTCCATCCAACTCCGTGTCGAAAGAGTTGGCTGAGAAGATTCGGAACAAGTACTTCCCCAAGAAGGAAACTGCCGTCAAACGCGCTGTCAAAGTCGTCAAACGCGCCGTGCTGCCGACTCCGGATGCCCCGGTAGCCGAGCTCGAGCCCGAGCCGGAAGTTTACGAACCTGAACCGGATGTGGCAGCGCCACCGGCTCCAGTCATGGCTGAGCCAGTCGAAGCACCCGTCGCGCCGTCCGTAACTCCTGCCGCAAGGCCACCTTTAACCAGGCTCGTTAAGAAGCTGGCTCCGGCCGCGCGTGCTGAAGCTCCGGTGGTTGAGGAATTCCTGCCGCCGCCAGTGGTTGTTGAACCACCGGTCATCGAGGAAGAACCGCCGGTAATTGAAGAAGTGATCATGGCTCCGGAAGTTTTGGCGCCTACAAACGGCGTCGAAGTGAAAGCGCCGCCAGCGCCGGCTCCGCCTCCACCAGCGCCTCCACCACCGCCATCACGACAAGTTCGAGTGTTGCGACCGACAGCGGCTGCGCTTAACGCAGGCATCAGACCCGGAGAACGTGCCCCGGCTCCCGCACCGCCACCGGCTGCGCCACCGAGAGAACGGGAACGCACACCGGAACGACCGGATCGCAACAGCAGACTCCGCGAGCGGCCGTCACTGCCTCGTTCCGAACGACTCGGAACCCCCGGTGAAACGGCGACCCCGCAAACTACTTACATCCCACCGCCAGACGCCGGACGCCGGCGTTCGCGACGCAGCAGTCCGCGCGGTGGGCGAAAGATCGAGGGCAAGACAGGTAGGTTCGATAGAGGCGATTTCATTCCGCCACCGAAAGCCTTGTCGCTTGAAGATCGTATTGCCGGTCGGCTCGAAATGCCCGGCTCAGGTGAACTCAAGTCAGTCCGCTTGATCGAAGGATCGACGGTTAAAGAGTTTGCCGAGAAGCTCGGTATCAAGCCGAAGGATATCGTGACGTTGCTGTTGCAGCGCGGTGTGTTTGCAACCATCAACCAACCGCTGATGGACGACGTTGCCTCCGACCTTGGCAAACGCTTCGGATACGACGTGTCTTTCGTGCCCTTCGAAGAGATGGTTGCGGAAGAAGAGTTTGAGGAACTGATTGCAGCGGACGCGGATGACGTTGAATTGCCGCGCGCGCCGGTGATCACCGTCATGGGCCACGTCGATCACGGTAAGACATCGTTGCTCGACGCCATTCGCACCACCGACGTCGCGGGCGGCGAAGCCGGCGGCATCACACAACACATCGGCGCCTACAGCGTTCAGGTGCCGAATCCTGACAACCCGGGCGAAACTCGTCGCGTCGTGTTTCTCGATACACCGGGTCACGAAGCATTCACCATGATGCGTGCGCGCGGCGCCAAAGCGACTGACATCGTCGTTCTCGTGGTAGCCGCCGACGACGGCGTCATGCCACAGACGATCGAAGCAATCGAGCACTCGCGTGCCGCCGGTGTTCCGATCATCGTCGCTATCAACAAGATCGACAAACCCGACGCCAATCCGGATCGCGTCAAGCAGGAACTGGCCCAACAGGGTCTTTCACCGCTCGAGTGGGGTGGCGAAACGGAAATGGTCCAGGTGTCTGCGAAGAAGCGACAGAATCTCGAAACGCTTTTGGAAACGATTCTGTTGACGTCAGACATTTTGAATCTGCGGGCGAGCCCGACGCGTTTGGCATCGGGAGTCGTGCTGGAAGCAAAACTCGATCGTGGTCGCGGCGCCGTTGCGACTGTCCTCGTCCAACAAGGAACGCTCAAGATTCACGAGCCATTCATTGTGGGACAAATCTCCGGCAAGGTTCGCGCGATGTTCAACGATCGCGGCGAGCCGATTACCGAGGCTGGTCCGGCAACTCCTGTCGAAGTGCTTGGACTTCAAGGTGTGCCGCAAGCCGGTGAGAGTTTGCAGGTGGTTTCGGATATCACCAAGGCAAATTCAATATCACAGCATCGCCAGATGTTGAGTCGTCAGGCGACGTTGCTGCAAACGACCAAGCGCGGTATCGAAGCGCTCGGTGAGAGTGAAGTCAAGGAACTGCTGGTCATCATCAAGGCCGACGTACAGGGTTCAGTCGAAGTTTTGAAGTCGACATTGCAGAAACTTTCAACCGATCGGGTGAAAGTGAAAGTCATTCGATCCGGCGTGGGTGCAATCACCGAGTCAGACGTGCTGCTCGGTTCTGCGACCCAGGCAGGCTCGTCTTCGTCAGCGGTTGTGATCATCGGCTTCAACGTGCGACCCGAAGCACGCGCCGCCGATGTCGCCAAGCAGGAGTCGGTCGATATTCGTCTCCACTCGATCATCTACAAGGTCGAGGAAGAGATTCGAGCGGCAATGATCGGCATGCTCGAAGCAATCGAGAAAGAGCGGATCCTCGGCAAGGCCGCGGTCAGAGAAGTCTTCCGCGTTCCGCGAGCGGGCACGGTCGCCGGCTGTATGGTCATCGACGGTACGATTCGTCGCAACGCGCGGGCGCGACTGATTCGCGACGGCGTTGTGAGTTGGGAAGGCAATATCGCGTCATTGCGACGATTCAAGGATGACGTGTCGGAAGTTCGCGAAGGGTTCGAATGCGGTATCAGTCTGGAAAACTTCAACGATGTAAAAGTTGGAGACCAGATTGAGGCTTACATTGTCGAACGCGTAGCTGCGACTGAGTTGTAAGAGGAAGGGGGCAGCAATGCTCCCGCGGTTGTCATGCATCGGAGTGAAAGAACAGCAGACGTCCTGAGGGAAGAGATCGCTCAGATTGTCGGCTACGAACTTGAAGACCCGCGTTTGACGATGGTCACAGTAACAGACGTTCGGCTATCGGCTGATAAACGCGCCGCGCGTGTTTACGTCACGGTAGCAGGTGACGAAAACGAGCATAAAGAGGCGCTCGCGGCTTTGAAACATGCGGCGCCTTACGTCAGAAAGCAACTCGGCCTCTCCTTGAATCTCCCGCGCACACCTGAGATTCACTTTGTACGCGACCGCGTTGAAGAAGAAGGCGAACGTGTCGATCAACTGCTACAGGAGATCGAACGAGAGTGGGAAAGTAAAGGAAAGGAAAGCGGTAGTTAGAGGACAGCTCTGATTCAGAGCTTCCGATTTTGAAGGATTATGCTTAGTCAAGTAGTCGAGCTGATCGAGGCAAAGCGTCGTTTCGCGATCACCTCGCACATTCGCCCCGATGGTGACAGTCTGGGTTCTTCACTTGGTCTTTACTGGTTATTGCGCGCGCTCGATAAAGATGTCGAAGTGATCATGCGCGATCCAGTGCCGCACGCTTACCAACAATTACCGGGCGCCGACGATGTACGGGTTACCCCAGGCGTGGATCCTGGCTATCACGCCGTCTTCGTGATCGAGTGTTCCGACATTACCAGGCCCGGGCTCGTCGATCTCGAAAAACAGTTTGTGGTGAACATCGATCACCATTCGACGACCGCGCTCTTCGGCAACATCAACTGGATCGATTCCACGGCGTCGGCTGTCGGCGAGATGATCTACAACCTCTGTAAAGCAACCGGCGTACGGGTTACGAAAGAGATCGCCGAGTGCGTTTACACCGCGCTGATCACCGATACCGGATCGTTTCACTATTCGAACACGACCGAGCGCACGTTCAAGGTCGCATCTGAACTCGTGCGAACTGGAGTCAAGCCGGCGAAGACGGCGGAAGCCGTGTTTGCGAGTTACCCATGGAGCCGGATTCAGTTAATGGGCGCGGTGCTCTCTACGGCCAGACGCGATGACTCGGGACGCGTGGCCTGTATGCGCCAGTCGATCGAGATGCAAAAGCAGGCGCTTGCCTCGGATGAAGATACGGACGGGTTTGTTAACTATCCGTTGACGGTCGGTGAGGTCGAGGCCGTGGCCTTGCTCAAAGAGTGCGAGCCTGGAATCTATCGCACCAGCTTGCGATCGAAGGGTGACGTTAACGTCGCCAAAGTGGCGGAGAAGTTTGGCGGCGGCGGACATCGCAACGCCGCCGGCTGCACACTCCGCGGATCGTGGGAAGAAGCGGAAACCATGATCGTCGGTCTCTTGCAGGACGCAGTGAAACGTGCCAACGGAGCGCGCGACATCACCGAAGACGCTCTAATCGGTTAGGTTAGCCACAAAAAGCACAAAAGCAGTAAATGGAAAAAAAGTATAAGTGGCGCCGTGAGGATTATCAGGAGCAGACGCGCGGTTTGCTGATGGTCCATACCGGTAACGGCAAGGGCAAAACTACCAGCGCGCTGGGATTGATGATGCGTGCGGCCGGACGCGGCTTGAACTGCTGCATGATCCAGTTCATGAAATCGCGCAACGATCGTTATGGCGAACACGAATCCGCTGAGAAACTCGGCATCGAAGTTCACACGATGGGCGATGGCTTCACGTGGGACACTAAGAATCCGGAACAAGACATCAAGACCGCTCGCGAAACCTGGGCTCTCTGCGTCGAGAAACTGCGCTCAGGCGAGTACGACATGCTGGTGTTTGACGAACTCGTTTATGTTTTAAGTTACAAGATGTTGCCCGTGGAGGAGGTCGTTACCGAACTTCGCTCCATTCGCGCCGCGCAACCCGCTCTGCACATTGTCGTTACCGGTCGAGACGCACCTCCCGAGCTAATCGAAGCCGCCGACCTCGTCACCGAAATGACCGAAATCAAGCATCCTTTCACCGCCGGCATACGCGCACAACAGGGCATTGAGTTTTAGATCGGGATTCGCAATCGGAAACCCCATGTGCTACCCTTCCCCGCATTTCCATGGCTTGGTTCAGCAAGAAAACTAAACGCATCGAGGCCGTTCCGCCGGAAGAACGCGTGGTGAAGACGGAAAACGTCTTCGTCAAATGCGAGGGGTGTGAAGCACACCTGTTCAAAGGCGAACTCGAAGATGGTCTGCAAGTGTGCAAGAATTGCGGTTATCACTTCCGCATCGGCGCCCGCGAACGGCTGCGACTGCTTTTTGATGACGGCAAGTTTGAAGAACTTGACACCGAGGTGATCTCGATCGACCCGCTCGAGTTTGTCGATAACAAGCCATATTCAGAGCGGCTGACTCAGGCGCGAGACAGTTCCGGTCTGCCGGAAGCTGTAATCAACGGGCGTGGCACCGTCGGCGATCATCCGGTCTTCGCTGCGGCGATGGACATGACGTTTATCGGCGGCTCGATGGGTTCGGCTGTCGGCGAAAAAGTCACGCGGTTGATCGAACGCGCGATGAAGGAAAACAGTGCCGTCGTGATCTTTTCTGCTTCCGGCGGCGCGCGCATGCAGGAAGGCACGCTCTCGCTGATGCAGATGGCGAAGATATCTGCGGCGCTGGCGGCACTGGATGAAGCACGTTTGCCTTTCATTTCTGTTTTGACTGATCCAACTACGGGCGGCGTTACCGCGAGCTTCGCGATGTTGGGTGACGTGATCATTGCGGAACCAAAAGCACTCATCGGCTTCGCGGGCCCGCGAGTTATCGAGCAGACAATTCGCCAGAAACTTCCGAAGGACTTTCAACGATCCGAATTCCTCCTTGACCACGGCATGATCGACGACATCGTCGATCGTCGCGAACAGCGCGACTACATCACCCGGATATTGAACTTCATGATGAATCCCGAAATCCACGGTGAATCCGATATCGAACGAGCCCGCCGCGCCGCGAAAATAAAAGAGTAGTAGCCACAAAAAGCACAAAATGGATTTTGGCCAGGCTGTTGGATACCTATTAAGTCTCGGTCATGAGACTATCGCCATCAAGCTTGGGCTCAGGAATACCGAGTCGCTGCTTGCAGCTCTTGATAATCCAGAACGTGCCTTTCCCTCGGTTCAGATCGCCGGTACAAATGGAAAAGGTTCGACGGCCGTAATGCTGGATTCGATCTGTCGTGCGGCCGGCATCAAAAGTGGTCTCTACACTTCACCTCACCTGGTTTCGATGACTGAACGAATCAAAGTTTCCGGCGTTGAAATTACTCCCGAGGGTTTCGCCTCCTGCGCCACTGTCGTGCGCGTCGCTTCCGAACAACTCGAAGTTCTGCCAACCTTCTTCGAACAGGTAACGGCGATTGCGTTACTCGCTTTCCGTAATGCCGGCGTCGAACTCGCCATCCTCGAAACAGGCCTGGGTGGACGACTCGATTCAACCACCGCCGCCAACGCACACATCGTCGGTATCACATCAATAGGATTCGATCACGAGGAATATTTAGGTTACTCGATTGAAAGTATTGCTGCCGAGAAGGTCGCAATCATTCGACCGGGTGTGCGCGCCGTGATTGGCCGGCAGCCGGAACCGGCGGCACTCAACGTGTTGCTCAAACGCTGCGAAGAAGTCGGTGTGACGCCAATTTTAGCCGAATCAAAGACGACCGATGATTTAGTTCTCGGACTGCGTGGACGACACCAGACTGACAACGCCGCTGTCGCAATTGCGATGGCCGAGTTACTAAGTGACGAAGGATTCGCGATCTCTCGGTCCGCCATTCTCGAAGGCCTCAAAACAGCCAAACATCCCGGCAGACTCGAACTGATTCCTCACAAACCATCAATTCTGATTGACGGCGCCCACAACCCCGCCGGCGCCCAATCTTTGCGGAATTATCTCGACGAACTCACGACACGACCGCTGACGTTGGTTTTTGGCGCAATGCGTGATAAGCAACTGGAGCAAATGGGTGAGATTCTGTTTCCAATCGCTGATACGTTAGTGCTCACAACGATCGACAATGTGCGCAGCGCTACGGTTGATCAATTGCGATCCGTCGCCGAACGTTTCGCCCGCGGAACAATTCTGACAGGCGAATCGAGCGCCGAGGCACTTCGAATCGCACTCACGCACACACCTGCTGACGGTCTCATTTGCATTGCTGGATCACTGTATTTGATCGGCGAGTTACGTCCACTCGTCCCTGGCTTGAGTTAACAAACTATGACTACTCCGCACAAAGAACTACCGAAGATACTCGATAGCAAAAAAGTATTCGAAGGCCGCGTTTTCGACGTCACCGTCGACACCATCAGCGAAGGTGAACACACCTACAAACGTGAAGTGGTCCATCATTCAGGCAGCGCCGTGATCGTTCCGGTCCATGACGACGGCACGGTTGTTTTTGTCAGGCAGTATCGCCATCCCGCTGTCCGTTATCTGCTGGAGCTGCCCGCCGGCACGCTCGAGGAGGGTGAACGACCTGACGCAGGCGCCGCGCGCGAACTGAAGGAAGAACTCGGGCTCGAAGCAACTCGACTCGAGAAGTTATCGGAGTTCTTTGTTTCGCCGGGCTTCCTCGAAGAGAAGATGTGGGTCTTTCTGGCGACTGACTTTACGGAAGGTGAGCAAAAGCTTGACGACGATGAGGTGCTCGATATCGTGCGTTTGCCGATCGCCGAAGCACTCGAGATGATCACGAGCGGTGAGATTCAGGATGCGAAGACGATCATCGGGTTGATGCTCGCCGCGCCACGTGTCGGTTCGCCGCTTCTGGAGACTGACTACCCGGCAGTTTGAATCACAGATTGCACAGATTATTTGACCCATCACCTGCGAACCACCTAAACTCATCGAGTGTTCACCGAAGAACCTTCCCAACAACAGATCACATCGCTACCTGAAGAGCACGCAGAGCCGCCGGCAATATCCGCCGCGGCTTCCGAAGTTCAGCCAATTCAAAAACCAGCCTGGTGGGTTCCCTGGATCGACGTCGCGATCGCAGTTGGCACCTGGATCCTGAGCGTAATCCTGCTCTTGTTCGTGCCGGTAATCGTCGCGATTCCTTACATGGTCTATAAGATCGTGAAGTCTGGCATGCCTTCGCCGGAAGCGATGGCAACAGACAAGTGGCTGATCTTCTGGTCCGTTGTCGGAATTATCCCCACTCACATTCTCACCCTCGTGCTGGTTTGGCTGGTGATGAAGTACGCCTTTCGGGCTCGGCCTTTCTGGAAAAGCATCGGTTTCGAGTGGCCCGAGAAGGTTAGTCACCGCATGACGGTGTTGCAGAGTGTTGTTGCCGCTATTGGTCTATACGCGCTCGCATTTGGGATCACTGCGCTTTATGGCGACCGCAAGACCGATCTGGATCTGCTGATCGAGAGTTCGATGTACACGCGGGTGGCGACAGCTTTTGTCGCCGTTGCCACTGCCCCGCTGATTGAGGAGCTCGTTTACCGTGGCGTGCTTTATAAAGCACTCGAAAAGGCAGCCGGCGTGGCAGTTGCGATCAGCCTCGTGTCGCTGCTGTTTGCGGGTGTGCACGTCTATCAGTATCGAAATAACCTCGCCGTGATCGCGGTGATCACCTTGCTGAGTATCACGCTGACCGTTTCACGGGCGGTATCGGGAAAGGTACTTCCTGCCTTTATCATTCACTTCGTCTTCAATGGAATCCAATCGGTTCTCATCGTTTTAAGCGGTTTCATCGATAAAGATATTTTCAAATAAAACAGGATGAACGGTTACGACGTCGTCGTGGTGGGAGGCGGTATTGGTGGTCTGACCGTGGCGGCGTTGCTGTCCGCTCGCGGTCTGAAGACTTGTCTGCTCGAACGTCAATCGCAGGTCGGCGGATGCGTTGCGCGCGTGGAGTTTTCCGGTTATGACTTCGAGCCGGGTGAGGGTCTCTACACTTCGTTTGGTCCCGGTGGAGTTTACGAACGACTGTTCGCACAGTTGCGGGTCGACGCTCCCACAACTTCGTTAATACGTTCTCCTTACATGCTGCGTCACGCCGATGGCTCCGACACAATAATTCCTGCTGATGACTTTTACTCGATTGCGGGTGGACCAGCCAGTGTCGCAGAGAGACTGGCTGAATCGATCAAACGCAGCGGCGGCAAGTTGCGTTTGGATACGCCCGTGCTGCGTCTTGCTTACGACGAACAGGGCAGCGCGACCGGAGTTGATCTGCTCAGCGGCGAAAGAGTTTTTGCCAATCAGGCGATTATCAGCAATCTCACGATCTGGGACACCTACGGAAAACTCGTAGGACTAAATCGCACTCCTCCTGAGATCAAGAAACAACTAAACTCACTGCGCGGCGCCGGCATTTACGTGATTTACGCAGTGATGGAAGAGCCGGCAGTCACACGTCTTCCTGCACTCCGCATGCGCGTCGAGGACAGTGCAGGTCAATTCACTATGGCCGTGACCCAAGGCGCGGCGCCAGACGGGAAATACCCGGTGACCTTTACGACTGAAACCGACGTTGATTCATGGTTTACCTACCAGTCGAGTGAAGAAGACTATGACGAGTGGGATCAGGCAGCGCTCACGGAATTCTGGCAACGTGTTCACGCAGCATTGCCTGAGTTGGGCGGCGATATCGAGATCATCGAGACCGCCAATCCACGCACTTATTACGACCAGACCCGCCGAAAACTCGGGATGGTGCACGGGATCGAGGGCCAGCCGATTCGAACCTACGAGACGTCATTACCCAATCTATTCATAGTCGGAGACACCGTGAGCTCGGCCGCGAGGCTCGATCGTGTGGTCGAATCAGCAGTCTTATTGGCCGATCAGATCAAAAGATAAATCTGGACAGGCGCCTATTGTCTAGTGTATACAGTCACCAGACAATATGTTCGTTACAGTTGATGAACGAGACGCACGGCCGCTGTACCAGCAGCTAGTCGATGAAATTAAGACCCTCATCGCCCGCGGCGAACTAGACGCCGGCACGCTGCTGCCGCCGGTGAGACAGGTGGCGTCGGATCTCGGTGTTAACCTCAACACAGTCGCTTTTGCCTATCGTCGTCTCCAGAAAGAAGGACTGATTCGCGTCCGGCACGGCTCAGGCGCGGTAGTCGTCTCTCAAACTCTCAAAGAAAAGCCCGCTGACCGCCTGCGCGCCCAACTCCGGACCGCTCTAACCCAGTTAATCCTGGCCGGTTTAAAACCCCCTGAAATAAAAGCTCTCATCAATGAAGAGTTAGAGGAACTCAGCAATCGGCCAAATACAAAAAGCACAAAGTAGCTTGTGCTAACTTTTGTGCTTTTTGTGACTTATGTGCCTTTTGTGGCAGGTTTTACTGGTCCGGCCTCGACGGCTCGATGTTCTTGGTTGGCATCGGCCGGCCGGTTTCCATGTTAGGTATTCGCTCTCGGCCACTGCCATATCCACCACTCGGCGGACTCATCGGCTGTGGCGTGGGCGGTGACGGACGTTGCCCACCTCCACCGGATGGATAGGTATGACCGCCTCCAGATCCGCTCCCGCCACCGTTACCGCCTGACGACGGATAAGTGTGGCCACCGTTGGAACCGGTTTGTGGCTGGTTACCATTGCTGTTTGACTGCGGAACCCCGTATGGATAATAAGCCGGCGGATAATACAGTGACGTTGTGTACGACCCGTATGGCGATCCCCAGTTAGCAAAGAACGGCAGGAACGTGTAACAGCGAGACTGAGTATTGAAGACCCAAACGCCTACCCGGCGTGAGAATGGATCCCAGTCAGAAAAGAACGTGTTGACGTTGCTGAGCGTCCGATCGTTTATGCGGCTATTAGCTTTCGCCAGCATTTTCCCTCGGTCCTTGCTCCAACTGTCGACGTCTGCATCAAACTTTTTCTCTTCTTTCGACAGCTTTGCTACCGAGACGTTAGTGGCGGCGAAAATGACCTTATTTCCGCCTTTCACCTTGGTGTGCGAGTCGCTGAGAATCACACGCCCTTTGCGAACTATGAGCTCGGTGGCATTCTCGGGAACAACATTCAACCGGTAGAGACCTTGCCGGACAATCGCCAGCTTCGTATGCGGCGTGCTGATATTGATGTTCAGGTCGAGGTCGTCGGCGCCGGTAGCTTCCACGATCGCAGTGCCGCGTAACAGGCGAACTTCGAGGTTCTCGAGGGTATTGTTAGAAAGTTCGACCTCAGAATCGCCTCCCAAACGCAAGTAAGAGCCGGGATTGAGGAGAATTTCAACGCGACCGTCATTCGCCGTTCGTACTCGGTCGCCGGCGTCGAGATCGTCGGTAATAGACAACACCTGCCAATCAGTTTCACCACGAGAATGAACGCTCGCCTGACCTGTGATGGCGTTGATTCCGCCCGCTCTGGCCGAAATCACAAACTTTTCGCGGTTCTGAGCAAAGTTAAGAATCGCACAACACAGGATGAGGGGTACGCAAAAAATGGACAATACTAGGAGGCTGGAAGTTTTTCTCATCGAAATACCCTCCGATCGCAACTCAATAATTGTGGGGCGGGCGCTAGTCTCCTGAGCATTATAGTCGGCTCACCGACATTTACAAGCTTTTAGGATCGAAGCTTTGCGTAATAGCCTCGTTTGGTGCGGGCGAAGAGGTCTGCTCTCTTGGTCAGCAGCACCTCGAGCGCACGCCACTTTCCATCAAGCAACTTATTGGTGGGACTGTAGCCAATACTGTAGACCGTGCTGAGATCGCGTACTACTTGCGCATAAACCATGTCGAGATCGCTCAAACGGGCGGCCTTGTACATGGGCGTTCCGCAAATATTAGCAATCTGACCAAGCTGTTCGCGCGCGAGGGCGTACGCCTCACGAGGGACGTGATAGCGCTTCACGTTGTCTTCTTCAGTGTCGAGGTAGATAGGGAAAACGATGCTTTCAGAATTTCTGATTCGCTCGAGCAGCGCTTCAAACGGCAGTTTGGAACCCGGACCAGCAACACCCGGAAGCGCGTTATCAATACCGTCAGTCATGACCACGATCGCGCTCCGGCGCAAACCCGATCCGTGTGCAACCAGATCGGAAAGAACCCAATCCATCGAGTCCCAGAAGTTTGTGCCGCCGACGGCTTCGTCCATGTCGTCGATCGTTTTTTTCAATTTTTTGCGATCTAAACTGAACGTCGAATAGAGTGCGGGCTGACTGGTGAAGGTGACGAGTGCAATGCGATCGACGTCGCGGGCGGCGTCAACAAATCGCTTCGCAGAGTTTCGAATCATCTTCAGATTTTTTGAATTGGAACCGGAGAGATCGAGCAGCAGGACCAGATCGAAGGGCGTGTCAGCCGCGGCAAAGAACGTGATCTCCTGCGGCACGCCATCTTCGAGTACGAGGAAGTCTCGCGGGTTCAACGACGGAGGCGGATTGTTTGGAGGAAACCCCAGGACACTGACTTTCAAATCGACAAGATCAGAATCGATGCGAATCGTTTCCATCGGATCCTGACTTTGTGCTGCGGTCGCGAACAGAAGTAAAACCGAAACGGCCATCCACAGATTACGCAGATGTTTGTATTGAATCTGTGTAATCGGTGGATGAATAGTTCTCGCGCCAAGCCTAATTCGCATAGTAACCACGTTTGCCGCGCGGCACTGCATTGGTGCGTTCGACTTTGATCCGAATCGCACGCCACTTTCCATCGCGGGTACTGTTTGTTGGACGATACGCCAGACTGTACATCGTTCCCAGATCGGTGACGACTTGTTCGTAAGCACCGGCAAGATCAGTCAATCGCTCAACCTTGTAAAAGACACCGCCGCCTGCATCAGCCATTTCCTTCATGCGATCGTGTCCCATATCGAAGGCTTCGGGCTGCGTGTCGAGCGGGCTCATGGCTTCGTATTCGGTATTCAGCCACAAGGTGTAAAGGACACCGTCAAACTCCTGTATGTTTCGCAACGTCTCCTGGTAACTGCGTTTCGAGCCCTGTTGTCCGCTGATACCGGGAATGGTTCCATCAAGACCATCACTCATCAGGACGATGGCCGAACGTCGCGACTTCTTCGACTCTTTCAACACTTCGTCCATCGCGAAGTTAGTGGCGTCGTAAAGCTTTGTATCGCCGCGCGCGGTGTCGATGGTTTCGATTCGCTGACGCAGCAACTCGCGATCGGCAGTCAGCGGTGAAACAACTGTCGCTTCGCCCGCGAATGTGATCACGCCAATGCGATCTGCGGGTCGCGCCGCCTGCACGAAACGCAAAGCCGCAGCGCGAATAAGCTTCACCACTTCCCTCGTCGAACCCGAAAGATCGATCAGCAGGATCAGATCGAAAGGCGCCGAAGATGATTCGAACTGCACCACACGCTGTTCATCGCCGTCTTCGAAAAGTTTGAAATCCGACTGGGCCAGGCCAACGAGACCGCGATTTGTTCCGCGATCGATAACGCTGATGTTCAGCGTCACCAACTGCGAATCGACCCGAATGACGTCGCCCTCGCTGATGTCATCGTTCGCTGCGGGTTCGGCCGGAGTTCCGGCGGGACGTTTTGGATTGTCAGTGCCGATCAGTTCGGGTGGCTTCGCAGGAGAATTATCCGCGATCTCAATGCCGGGTCCAAAGTTCAGCAGGATGTCGCCGGTCTCGCTCCGCAGTTCAACTTTCTTCCCACCGTTTCCGAGGCGCGTTTGGAGCAATTGAGGCGACGACGGCTCAACGCCAATAGCGGATTTGATCGTGCCGCGCGAAGAGCGCGCGGTGATGTCGGCGTTTGCGAGCGGTTGAAACGTTGCTGTCAAAGCACCCGACGCGGAGTTCAAATTCGCGTTGCTCGGCGTGCCAAAGATTGTGATCGTGCCAGTGGTCGTCGCGGCGTCGAAACGTGATGTTTCGGGAATCTTGATGTTGAGATGAACGGGAACGACCGGATCGATTGGCCGTCGCACTACGGTTATGGTCAGGATCGTCCCGCGATTGTCGATTACGATGGGCGAACGACTCAGCCTTTGAGAACCATCGCCACCGATATTGGCAGAGACAGCGACGTAGCTATTGCTCCAGACCTCGGCGTTGATATTGCCGAAATCATTGCGAACCTTGAGCTGACCGCCGGCAGGCAAGTCGATACGAATTTCGTCGTCGGCGTATGCTGTCGTTGGGGAGAAGGCTGCCAGAAATAGCAGGCCCAGCAGGGCCTTTTGAACCTTCAAGAACATATCAACTCTCGAAGGCATAATAACAAATCGACCAACATCCGTGTAATCCATTGGGTGGTGTTAGCCACTGATTACACGGATCAAGGTTCGATTAGGTCCAGCATTGAAGTTTCGTCTCGGGTGGGTTCGGCAGCGGGCGGCGGGGGTGGCGCGCCGGCCAAGTCCGAGATCTTCAGTAACAGATTGTTTTGATTGGACGCGTACGGCAAAGCCATTTCAATGCTTACCACGCCGTCGCGGATGAACTGCTCGATCACCATGTCGAAAGTCTGCATGCCATCCTGATCGCCCTGTTCCATCGCATCGATCAGCGACTTGCCCTCCGACTCGCCTTTCTCGATGTACTCGCGCGTGCGCATGGTCGATTTGAGAATCTCGATCGCCGCTACTCTTCCCTTTCCGTCAGACAACGGAATCAGTCGTTGCGAGACGATGAACCGGAACGACTGCGCAATCCGGGTTCTAATCACTTTCTCTTCGTTCTTCGGAAACACGCCGATGATACGGTCCACTGTTTTTGACGCATCAATCGTGTGCAAAGTCGACAACACGAGGTGGCCGGTCTCAGCCGCTTCGAGTGCAACTTCAATCGTTTCGCGATCGCGCATTTCACCCACGAGGATCACCTTGGGCGCCTGTCGCAGTGCCGCCCGCAGTGCAATCGCAAAACTGGGAGTGTCGGAGTGCAACTCGCGCTGGTGAATGGTGGAGTTCTTGTGCGTGTGCAGAAACTCGATCGGATCCTCGATCGTCACGATGTGGTAGTAGTGCGTTTCGTTGATCAGATCGATGATGGCCGCGAGTGTTGAGCTCTTACCGCTGCCGGTTGGTCCGGTAACCAACACGATGCCGTTCTTGATACTTACTATTTCCTTTAGTTGCTGAGGCAGATTGAAATCATCGAACCGCGGCGGCCGCATCGGAATAACGCGCATGACGATCGCGTGCGTACCGCGTTGTTTGAAGATGTTGACGCGAAAACGAGCATCACCAGGCGCGCTGAACGAAAGATCCGCGGAGCCGGTCTTTTCGAGACTGTCGAGCGGCGTCGGCTGATTTCCGATGATTAATTTTGCGATTCCCGCCGTGTGGGCCGGAGTCAACTTCTCCAGACCGGGAATGCGCACCGGGACCAGTTTTCCTGCCAATTCGATCTGCGGCGGCCGGCCCGGACTAAAAATCAGGTCACTCACTTTGTCTGAAGCCCGCAACATTTCCCGCAAAACGGAAATAAAGTTTGGTGGTGGCGGTGTTAGCGGCTGAGTTGTTGAGGTATTTGGTTGTTCGCTGCTCATTTTGGAACTTTTCAGTTGGTTCGTGCGTCAAAATCAGCGACAAGTTTCGCTAGTGAATTATTTGTAATGAAGAACAAACTACTTTCAAGTTGCGTACATCAGAATCATTGTTCTGCGAAAGCACGGTAGCCGAAATTTTGGACCGTGCTACGAAATTGAAAGAAAGGCGCTGGCAACATGGCAACTTACAGAGATCCTGTGCGATGCTTTGCACCACTTGAAGTAATCGAGCGCCTGCTGGAAATTCGTGTTGAAGCGGGTTACTCGCCTGCCGTCTATCTGCTTTCCCCCGATGATTTGGCAGACTATCTCGATGCATATGGCTTCGATGTGTATGCGTTATCGGAGGCCGAAGCTGAGTTTCACTTTGGCGACTATCGTGCTCCACTCGCACCGGGCGGGGATCACGCGCACTGCTCGCTGACCGCACACTAAGCATCACAAATAGTTTGACGATTGGCAACGCGGGAGATGGAAACATCTCCCGCGTTTGAGTTTTATCGGGCGCCTCGGGACGTACTGTAGGGGCGACCCTCCGTGGCCGCCCCCTCGCGGAATTCAACAGGGGGGCGGCCACG
>DASSFI010000080.1:0-192960 GCA_035694465.1 Pyrinomonadaceae bacterium
CATCGCTGGCTCGCGAAGATCGGATTCAACCCGACGCGACATGGCTGGAAAGGATGGCTGCGAACTGAGAAATGCATTCCTATGTCGACCCTGGAGAATCGTACGCTCGCGCGCGTGATGCTCGAGTCCGGACATAAGGCGTTTGACGATATCGGCGAGAAGTTGAAACGCGTGCGTTGGTTGTTTCAGGGGCAACTCGATCCGAACGATTGGCGATTGGTCGAGAGGAATTCAATCGGCTTGCGTTATGTGCCGCTTTCAACCAGCAATCACGCGCGCATCGGTACGCGCGAACGCGTGCTGGAGATTGCATGCAAGTATCCCGACCGCTTGCGTGTTGAGCTCAATGCGCTCGCCACGCGAGTTTTGTTTGACGACAGTAATCGAGCTATCGGTGTTGAATATCTCAAGGGGCAACGTCTTTATCGCGCGCACGTGCAGCCGACTGATGAAACGGGCGAGGTGCGGAGGCTATATGCGTCGCGTGAAGTGATTCTCGCCGGCGGCACGTTCAATACGCCGCAGCTCTTGATGCTTTCCGGTATTGGACCACGCGATGTGCTGACACGTCATGAGATTCCGTTGCGTGTAGAACTGCCAGGTGTTGGTGAGAATCTTCAGGACCGGTACGAAGTCGCGGTCGTAAATCGGATGCGCGACGATTGGGATCTGTTCAAGAACGTGAAGTTTGATACGAGCGATCCGCAGTATCAGCAATGGTCGCAGAAGCGCGAGGGGATTTATGCGACGAACGGCGCCGTGCTTACGATGTTCAATCGTTCAAAGCACGCTGAGCTACCGGATCTGTTCTGCATGGCGTTGCTGGCGCAGTTCAAGGGTTATTTCCCAGGATACTCGGCTTTGTTTCCGAAAGGCCTCAACTACCTGACGTGGGTGATCCTCAAGGCGCACACAAAGAATCGGCGCGGACAAGTGACGCTCCGATCAGCAGATCCGCGTGATACGCCGCTGATTAACTTCAACTACTTTGAAGAAGGTGGCGACGAGGATCTTGAAGCTGTGGTTGAGGGAATTCAGTTCGTGCGTAATTTGACGGCGAAGTTGCAGCAGGAAGAGTTGATTGTCACTGAAGAACTTCCCGGCCGCGACTGTGAGTCGGTTGATGATTTGAAGCAGTTTGTACGCAACAACGCGTGGGGCCATCATGCGTCGTGCACATGTGCGATTGGTCCACGCGAGCAGAATGGTGTGCTCGATTCAAACTTCCGCGTGCATGGCACGAAGGGCCTGCGGGTTGTTGATGCCTCCGTCTTTCCGCGCATCCCGGGCTTCTTTATCGTCAGCTCGATTTACATGATTGGTGAAAAAGCCGCGGATGTGATCCTCTCGAAGGTAGGTTAGACAGGATTTACAAGATTTCTCAGTATTTACAAGATAAATCCTGGTCCTTATTTTTATTGACAAACCGCGTTTCCATCCATAAAGTGCTGGACGTTCAATTCACGCTCATCAAGGTCAGGGAAGCCGCAATCCTCGCACGTCCCAGGTTTTGAACCGCAGATAAAGGAGGGCACAAATATATGGCTCATACAGTTGAGGAATTACTCAAACTGACTGACGTTCAGCTCGACGAACTCTTCGCGCAAGGCACTGTTGGCGACATCCCAAACGGCGAAGCCAAAGGCACGGCCATCATCGCTAACGGCACAAAGTTCAGCGACGAAATCGCTCAGTTCGTCAACTTTTTTGCCTGGCAGGGAAAAACGTTTGACGCAGAAGACGGCGTACTCAGAAATCGCATCACCCATTTCGGCTTCAACGCCATCATCGCCAAAGTGTACAAAGGACCGAGCTGGTTCGATCAGAAGGAATGCATCGTTCTCGACTATTCAAAGACCTCGCTGGTGGCCCGCTGGATTCGAGATGAAATTAGACTCATCGATCCGAATTTCTATCTCGGTCGTGTTTACTGGGGTGAGAAGCCGCTGATCCATTTTGCGCTCGAGTTCCCACCGCAGCAGTAATTTCGGTTTATCGACATGACGTTTCAATCGAGTTTCATGGTGGTTGCACCGCTCGACGTCAAACGCACGGCTGAGTTACGAAGTCTACTCGCCACCATGAACCGTGTGCCGGGCATGGCAAATCCCGACAACGAAATCATTCCGTTTGGACGGCTCCCCGATCTGCATTTCGCACGCATCGTGGTCCTCGAAGATCAAACGCTCGACGACATCACCACGGCCTACGGCCTCCCACGCCGGAATTACCCGCTCTACCTCGCATTTCTTGCTGATTTTGATGGCGACGTCGATCGTTTTCGGAACCAGATGATTTCTCTAGCCGGCAAAGGTCTGGAGCAAATTTTTTCGTTTTGCACTGACTTCAAGCCAGGTACCGACATCGCCACCTGGATGAAACAGCACGAGCATCCCCCGTCGACGATGTACAACAACTGGGTCGGGCGCACGATGCAGCAGATACGCGAAGAAAACGCGCTGCGACGGGTGGTCCAGACTTTTGTCTTTAATAGTGGATCTAAGTTTCAAAAGAGTCCGCCGGAAGAGATCCGTCGTGCAGTTAAGGGGTTTGTGAATAGTCAGCCATTAGAACTCTCACCGGTCGGACAAATGCCGCTCTCGTGGCGCCTCAAGAACCTCGCGCATTTGATCTTCATTCCGATCGTGCTGCTGTTGTTGACTCCACTAATTATTCTCTATCTCCCCATTTTCGCGTTTCAGTTAAGACGGCGTGAAAAGAGCGATATGGAGATTGCTCCGCGGCCCTCCGCTGAATACATCGCGAAGCTGGCACGACTCGAGGACTACGACGTAACGAACCAGTTCACCGCGATGGGCAGCTTGAAACCGGGCTTATTCCGTCGCTGGTTGCTCGTCTATCTGCTGTGGATCATCGAATACACCACGCGCCACGTCTACACGCGCGGTCATCTGGCCCGCGTTCCTTCAATTCATTTTGCGCGCTGGGTTTTTATCGACAACAAAGAACGACTGGTCTTTTGCAGCAACTACGACGGCAGTCTCGAGTCGTACATGGACGACTTCATCAACAAAGTCGCCTTTGGTTTGAACGTGGTCTTCAGCAACGGAATCGGTTATCCAACCACGAACTGGCTCGTCTTGCAGGGCGCGAAGGACGAACAGAAGTTCAAGTACTTCATCCGCCGGCACGAACTGCCGACCGAGGTTTGGTATGACGGTCACTCCGGTCTCACCAACTTTGATCTCAAACGCAACTCGCTGATTCGGAGTGGACTGGAACAGCATTCGATGACCAATGCAGAGGCGAAAGAGTGGCTGCAACTGTTGTGACTTATGGCAAATGAAGTTGATTACGACGACGTCCAGGGGTTGGTGCGCTTTGCTTTTGGCAAGTTGGATGGAGCTGCCTTCTACCTCGTACGCATAAAGGATGCTAATGCGGCGCGCTCGTGGCTCGCCAATGCACCCGTCACCAGTGCGCGCACGTTGTCGCCGCCCCCGGAAACTGCGTTGCAGGTCGCGTTTACTGTCGATGGTCTACAAAAGCTCGATGTTCCTGACTTTGTAATCGAAGGATTTGCCCCCGAGTTTCGTGCCGGTATGACAGAAAAGAGCCGCGCGCGACGTCTCGGCGATGTGGACGAGAACGCGCCGGATAACTGGACTTGGGGCTGGGGTGAGCAAACGCCTCATCTCGTGATCATGATGTACGGCAAGAGAAATGAACTCGCGCAGTGCGAAGCAAAGTTCAAAGGACCCATGTGGGATACCGCGTTCACGGTGTTAGAACGTTTGCGAACTGATGACCTTGGCGAAGTCGAGCCCTTTGGTTTTGTTGACGGGATCAGCCAGCCAACGATCGACTGGGACGGGAAACGAAAGATCAAAGGCGATCAGTTCGTTTACAGCAATCTGGTTTCGCTCGGCGAGTTTCTGCTCGGTTATTCGAATGAATACAACGAGTACACGGATCGCCCGCTCCTCGATCCGACCAGCAACGGTGCAGCGGAGTTATTACCAGCGTTGGACCAGCCGCAGAAAAAGGATCTGGGCCGCAACGGTACGTACCTCGTCATGCGGCAGCTCGTGCAAGACGTTCGGGGCTTCTGGCGTTTTGCTGATGAGTGCGCGCAGTCAAATGCGGACGAGCGCAAGCGTCTTGCGGAAGCCATGCTTGGTCGCAAGTTGGATGGAATGCCGCTCGTGCCGCTGCAAGATCAACCGATTGATGGTGTTGGTTCGACTAAAGAAGATCGTGATTACAATCAGTTCACTTTTGCCAGTGATCCGGTTGGCGATCGTTGTCCGCTCGGATCGCATGTTCGTCGCGCCAATCCTCGCAACGCTGACTTCCCGAATCCGGTGACGGGAGTCGTCTCGCATCTTATTCAGTTACTCGGGTTCGGTCGTAAAGGATTGCGTGACGATTTGATGTCGCCGACTCGTTTTCATCGTCTGGTGCGTCGCGGACGAGAGTATGGTCCGGGTTTGTCACAAAAGCAGGCGTTTCAGCCGCCGCAGCCGAATGAAGGTGAGAACGGACTTCATTTCATTTGTATCAACAGCAACATTGCGCGGCAGTTTGAATTTGTACAGAGTGCGTGGTTGACCAGCACGAAGTTTAATGGACTGAGCGAAGAGAGTGATCCGATGCTCGGAGATCGTGCGCCGGTTGCGGGCTGTCCGGACCCGGACATGTTTTCGATGCCACGCGACAGCGGTTTGCGCGAACGATGTAGTGGTTTGCCACAGTTCGTCACGGTGCGCGGCGGTGCATATTTCTTCCTGCCGAGCCTCAGAGCGTTGCGTTACTTCGCCACCATAGGCACTTAAGAAATTTTTGCCACAAAAAAGCACAAAAGGCACAAAAAATGGCATCAAAGACTCGTCCTATATTGATCGTTTTGATCATTATCCTCGCGGTGGTTGCGATCGGTGCAGTCGTTTACAGCAAACTCAAACCCGATGGTCCAAAGCCGGGAGAGGTGCTCGATGAGGCGCGAATGGCGCAGCGGGCTGCATCAACGTTTCCGGCGGCCGACGAAGATTATTTCCACGACATGGATGGTGGCGTGGCGTTAACGCCCGAAGAGATCAAAGGCCGCAACACGTGGATTGTTTGGACTGCCGGCAACGATCGCATGTGGGATCACTTGGGTAACAAGAGTGCCGGTGCGCTCGATTTTCTGAAGATACTTTCGTCTCATCCGAGCACTCCAAACCTCACTCGCGATAAACGCTGGGAATATCTCGGCCTCGTCAACGATCCGTGCTTTGAAAAAGCGACTGGTCCGGATCCGAAGCGCTTCAATCTCTGGATCGACAAGCGCCGTGCAGATTGCCCGCCCGATCCATTCGAGAACGAACAAAAGTATCCGGGCGTAAAAATCGGCGCGCGTGGAAAAAATATCGAAGCCGGTTCTTTTTACGGTTACGAGACAGGCATCGTGGGCCTGCGACTATTTCCCAATCCCGATTTCGACGAAGCAGCCGCGCAGCGCTGGGACGCCGAGAAGTATTACACCAACAAAGACTATTACTACTCGAAAGATCTCGTCCGTCCCTATCGTGTCGGCATGTCATGTGGCTTTTGCCACGTTGGCCCAAACCCCTTGAAGCCGCCCGCCGATCCGGATAATCCGAAATGGGAAAACCTCAGTTCCAATGTCGGCGCGCAGTATTTCTGGATCGATCGAATCTTTTACTGGGAAGCAGACGAGAGCAACTTTGTCTACCAACTCTTCCACACCTCGCGTCCGGGAACACTCGACACTTCGCTCGTCTCCACCGACAACATCAACAATCCGCGCACGATGAATGCGATGTACATGCTCGGACCGCGTCTCTTGAATGCACAGCGTTGGGGCAAGGAGACTCTGGTCGGCGGTGGTCTCGATAACCGTCAGTTCAACGACTATCTGCAAGAGGGACCACTCACGAAGCTGTACGAAAAGCCCAGCACGGTCTACACCCCACGGGTTCTCAAAGACGGTTCGGATTCGGTCGGTGGCATGGGCGCACTGAATCGCGTCTACATCAACATCGGTACCTTTAGCGAAGAATGGCTGCTGCACTTCAACGCCTTGATTGGCGGTAAACCGATCACGCCGATCACGATTGCCAACGCGCGCAAGAATTCGAGCTACTTCGAAGCCACCGAGAACCAGACGTTCAACATGGCGTTGTTCTTTCTGAAGACGACCAATCCGCATTATCTGAAAGACGCACCCGGCGGCCCGACTTATCTGTCAACAGATCAGGCGCAGTTAACACGCGGCAAGACCGTTTTTGCTGAGCGTTGTGCGCGTTGTCACTCCAGTAAAATTCCGGAAGGAGCGCCGGGACTCGATGAAGCACACGGTTGCAACGGAAAAGATTATCTGAACTGTTGGAACAAATATTGGACCTGGACCAAGTCCGACGAATTCAAACAGAAGATGCGAGACATCGTGCTCGCGGACGATTTCCTGAAAGACAACTATCTCTCGACCGAATTGCGGGTGCCGGTCACGTTGTTGGATACAAACGCGTGTAGTCCACTCGCGACCAACGCTCTGGGCGGAAACATCTGGGACAACTTCTCGTCGCAGTCGTACAAGGATCTGCCGTCCGTCGGCACGATCACCTGGTACGATCCACTCACTGGAGAATCGCGACAATATCAAATGCCGGCTGGCGGTCGTGGATACACGCGCCCGCCATCGTTGATCAGTCTCTGGTCCACGGCGCCATACCTGCTGAACAACAGTGTCGGAGAGTTTCACGTCAGTCCGTCTGTTGATGAGCGCATGAAGTCGTTTCAGAACTCAATCGAACAAATGCTCTGGCCGGAGAAGCGTGACAAAGATCTCATCCTGGGAGACAAGATTCCGGGCCGCATCGATCGCACCACGCAACAGAGTTATCTGCGCGTCAGTTCAGGATATCTGCCTGATTTCCTGAAAGGTACGAGCGGATTCTTGTCGAAATACTTTCCGTCCATCTTTGCAGACGAGGGAATCGAGATAGGACCGTTACCGAAGGGAACTCCGGTTGGCTTGTTAACTAATCTCGATCTGTTCCGCGAGACTTCCGGACTCGGCGAGCGCGCGCAGCGTGACGCCGAAATCCTGAAACTCCTCCTGGATATCAAGCGAGCATTGAAGAATCTGCCACAGGGCGCCAGTGACGAGCAGGCCACGGAAGCGTTGAAACCGCTGGTTGGACCAATGCTGCAATTCAGCAAATGTCCGGATCTGATCGTGAATCGCGGTCACTATTTCGGCACCGACAAATTCCCGGAAGAACCCGCGCTCAGCGACGAAGACAAGCGCGCGCTCATCGAGTTTTTGAAGACGTTGTAACCCTCAAAGGATAGGCAACCATGAACTTCGATTGTTGGCTCAGAGATTCGGGATCGACGACGGCGATTTTTTTCGTGCTCGTGGCAATTGCCGTCTGCACGCAACTCACAAAAACCACGGTGTCGCGATCGATCCCGTTTGTCTTACGCGCACTGCTTAAAGCCGCGCCCGCGTTGTTCCTGACTTATTTGTCGTGGTCGCTTGGACAAAATCACGTGGCGCTGCTCTTTCTTTTTTGCAGTCTCGGCGACATTCTGCTGGACCTGCCGGAAGACAAAGCGCCGCATGGGTTTCAACTGGGAGCGATCTCGTTTGCAGTGGGATTAGTGTTCGTTTGTATTCTGAGTTATCAGAAGCCACTGCCCGGGCATCCCTTAATGCCTCTCGCAATAACCAACGTTGTGATCGCGATTTTCGTGCTGCGCTGGGTGCTGCCAAAACTTCATGGCGTCGATCGAATTCTGGAAGTTACCTATTTCGGATTATTGATCGTGGCCAATATTTTCGCGTCAAGCTCGCTGGTTCCCGTCTTCCTGGGAAGCTCGTTGTGGTTCATGTCCGATCTTTCGATTGGATTGGGGAGTAATGTTTCGGATGATCCGGTGAATAGTCTCGACACACTCGGACTTTACGACCTCGGGCTCTATTTTCTTGCTATCGGATTTCTCAATACCTAACAAAAATATGTTAGCCGCAGATTTACGCGGATGAACGCGGATCTGAATTGGGCTGCGTGCTATATTCGTCGCTAATGCGCAGACGGGTATTGTTGGTTCTCATTCTGTTGGTAGCAGGCATTGCGGCGTGGCGGATTTTTCGTTTCACTGCGGAAAGGCGTAATCGTCTCTTTCAATCGGCCGGCGAGTTATCAGGCCTCGCTGCAAATTCCGCGACCTATTCCTGGGATGCGGCGGTCGAGAAGGTTAAAGCTCCGCGTAGCGACGACCTTGGCGGCGCTCTCGACGTTCCGCCCGAGCTCAAACATTACGAAGAGCGATACTGGTTTCTCGCAACGCAGGTTGCCGAGATCGAGAAGTACAACGTTCACACCGTGCAGGATTATCTCGATCTGGCGGCGATGATCGAACGCGGTGATCTGGTTCCAGTCTCTGCTGTTACTGAAAATTACATACTCCTCGGTGTGGGCCAACGCGCCAACGAAGAGCCTTTTACGAAGTTTGACGAAGAGGGAAAAGCTGCCGGCGCCACTCCTGACGAATACCAGGCCATCCAAAAGCTCGCCCGGAATTTCAACGGCCGTTCCTTCGATCTCGAGAATCCTTACGATCGTC
Source organism: Pyrinomonadaceae bacterium (assembly GCA_035694465.1). GTDB lineage: Bacteria > Acidobacteriota > Blastocatellia > Pyrinomonadales > Pyrinomonadaceae > PSRF01. The sequence continues at coordinate 8,599 of DASSFI010000080.1, forward strand.
ACGTGCTGAAGATCAACATGCTCAGCACCATCAGACCGCAGGCATTGAAGATCATTGAAGAAGTTTCCGCCGTGTATAAGCAAAAGTTCGATCTCCCGCTGCCGGTAAGTTCGCTCGTGAGACCGGAGCAGTATCAGCATTCGTTGCGACGAGTGAACCGGAATGCCGTGACGATTGATACGCCGCCACATTCAACCGGCCTCGCCTTCGATATCGACTATCGCTACATGAGCGTGGCGGAGCAAAACTTCCTGATGACCGAGCTGGCGCGCATCAAGAATGAGGGACGTATCGAGGTCATACGCGAGCGAAATGCGAACTATCACGTGTTCGCTTTTATGAACGGAACGCGACCGAGCGACGACCTTGTTTCCGCATCGCTCGAAAAGGCCGGCGCGCCGCCGCCGGAAGAAGCCAACCACGCGGAAGCAAAGCCTGAAAAGGCTAAAACGAAAGCAGGGAAGCGAACGCAAAAACCACGCGCGAAAGCCCGTGTGACGCGCAAACGGCGACGTTAAATCGAGATTATTTAAATGTTGCGACGTCGAACCGTGGGGAGACTTTCGGGCATCTGTCTGTTTTGACGGTCATCTCCGTCGTGCAAATATGAAGAACGTCGTAATTATCTTCCTGCTTGTTTTTGTTGCCGGTGTGGTGGCCTACGCGGCGCGTAGTGGACAGTCGAAATCAAAGTCCGCTCAGCCGATGAAACCGACGCCCGCAGTTCGCGTCACCGAAACCAGTGCTCCGAAAGCATCAGCATTCACTGCCGCAACCGCTGAAAACGCGAGCCTCAGAAACGATCTCACCTGGACCTTTGGCGGAAAACAACAGCGCGGCTGGTATCTCTACGATCTATTGATTGGCGAAACCTTGAACGTCAAGAGCGATCCGATAACAACTACGTTTGCAGAGTCGCTTGCGGCATGGAAGAAAAAGCGCGGCTTGACTGCGAACGGCGTGCTCGATGAAGACACGTTGATGGCCCTCGTCTCTCAGTGGCAGAGCGACCGGCTGAAGAATCGCGCCTACGCCACTCCCGATCAGTTACTAACAGCGCCGCCGGCTGATTTCTTTGACCCATCGAGGGCGGATGAACTGCGCCAGGTGGAGAAGAGCACTTACGCTGCGTACAAGAAAATGGTCGCGGCAGCGAGCGCCGATCCATCACTAAAGCTTGGCGGGCAATACTTGAAGATCGTCTCTGCTTTTCGTTCGCGCGAATATCAGGACAACTTGCGTCGCCAATCACCAAACGCGGGCAGCGCTGGCCTGGCCGTAAACAGTCCGCACTTCACGGGTCGCGCGCTCGACCTTTATGTTGGCGGCAGCCCGGTCGATACCAAAGACTCGAATCGCGCCATTCAGGTGAATACGCCGGTTTATCGCTGGCTCGTCCGCAACGCCGAACGCTTCGGTTTTCGTCCTTACTTCTACGAACCGTGGCACTGGGAATACGTCAAGTAACCGCAGATTACACAGATTCTACTTACCAATCTGTGTAATCTGTGGATATAATGAGGACTCTCGTAAACGGACAGGATTCATGAACCGGGGTTTTGCTCATGAACTGCTTTGTAAATAGCTCCAGCGGATTAGGTGATCGGGCGGAGATGAAGGCTGTTCTGATTGCCCTTGTCTCGTCTTTTCTGTTTATCGGCTTTCTAACCGTCGCTTTTCGGTCGGCTAAACGAGACAATCGGGTATCTCACAGGCGATTCACAGCCGAATCAATACCTCCACGTCCTGTTAATGTTCCCGTAAACGTACCGGTCGTTGAAACGCCGCTTCCGCCAATACCGCCGGATGGAAACGAGCCGTATCGCTTTGTGCCGGCGAGTTTCAGCGGCATTGATTTTAGCAATCGTTCGTACGGAACCTACACTTTCCCAGACGGCAAACACATCGATCTCGAGCTTGTCAGTGGCCAATTTCGACTATTCCTGGAGCAAAGGCATTTTTTCAATATCCGGGATGTCTTTTACGCGGATGTAACGGGTGATTCGATACCGGAAGCTATTGTCAGACTCTCGCATCTTCGTTGTATAAACACTTGCGATGGCGCCGCCGATCTGTTCTACATTTATGCGCTCGAAAAGGGCGTTCTTCAGGAGCTCTTTCATTACGAAACAGGTAACACGGATTCCGGCTGCGGTTTGAAGTCTTTCAAGACCAGGAAAAAACAAGTGTCTTTGGAGATGTTTGGTGAGTGTCCACGCTTTGCGGACATTCCGAAGGCCTCGAAGTCAGTGGTAGTCGATCGCGTTACACGATTAGAGTTTAGTTACGAGGGAGACCGGTTTACCCTCAATCGGAAGCGAATTTTTCCGATAACGACTGAAAGTGATGTGAGTTACGCTACCGAAGTTCGCATCGCGGATGATCTTCCGCGGTACCGCGTCATCCCGAACGCAAATTGATTAGTCCATCTCTCACTGCGCGTAACGTAAATAAACGGTGCGCGTCTCCGAATAAAAGTCGATTGCCTGTGGTCCTTGTTCGCGCATGCCGTAGCTTGACTCTTTCGTCCCGCCAAATGGAAGCTGATACTCGACGCCCGCTGTCGGCAGGTTTACGGTGATCAATCCTGCTTCGATCTTGTCGATGAACTGATGAACTCGCGTCAGGTCTCGGGAGACGATCGAGGCAGAGAGACCAAAGCGAACTCCATTCGCGATCTCCATCGCATTTTCAAAATCGTCCGCGATCATCAACCCGAGCACCGGGCCAAAAACTTCTTCCTGGGCGATGCGCATGTTTGGAGTGACACCGGCAAAGATAGTGGGTTCGATGAAGTATCCCTTGTCGTAATCGCCGCCAGACAGACGATTTCCACCACACAATAATTCCGCCCCTTCTTCTTTCGCGATACGGACGTACTCGAGATCAGTTTCGAGTTGATGGCTATCAACCGCCGGGCCAATTTGAATACCCGGCTGCAGTCCATTGCCGACTTTTAATGTGCGGGTCTTTTCGAGCAGCAGTTGCACCAGTGGTTCATAGATCGGGCGCTCGATAATGGCGCGGCTGCACGCAGTACACTTCTGGCCAGTGGAGAAGAACGCGCCGTTGATCAGGATGTCGGCGGCGTAATTCAGATCGGAATCTTTCAAAACGATGGTCGGGTTCTTGCCACCCATTTCGAGTTGGACGCGCAGCTTTCTGTCTGAGACTTTGCGATAAAGTGCATCGCCAACCGAAGTCGAACCGGTAAACGAGATCCCGTCGATCGCTGTGTTACTCGTTAGCGCATCTCCGACCGAGCCGCCGCTGCCGGTGATGTAGTTGATGACGCCTTTTGGAATGCCCGCTTCGTGAAGGGCTTCGACGAGTCGGAAAGAACTCAGGGGTGCGAGTGAAGCCGGCTTAATTACGACTGTATTTCCTGCAACCAACGCCGGCGCAATCTTCCACGCTGGAATCGCTGAAGGGAAGTTCCAGGGCGTGATCAAAGCAACAGTACCGAGCGGTTTGCGTATCGTGTAACAGAGAACCTGCGGGCGTTCGGAAGGCACGTTGATACTGAATTGGCGCGCGCCTTCGCCGCCGAAATAACGAAAGATATTGATTGCGCGTGTGACTTCACCGATTGCTTCCGGCAATGTCTTTCCTTCTTCGCGCGTCATCTCCTCGCCCAGTTGCGACAACTTCGCGGCGAGCGACTCGGCCGCTTTGAAAAGATACTCACCACGTTTAGTTGCAGGCGACGCCACCCACTCTTCCTGGGCCGCCACGGCAGCCGCACACGCATCAGCTACATCCGTCTCATTTGACGATTGAAACGTCCCGACAACCTCATCGATATTCGCCGGATTAATATTCGCGAACGTCTTACCCGATTTGCTATCCACAAACTCGCCATTAATATAATTCCCAAACACCTTCACGTTTCTCTCCCTCTTCTTTTATGTGCCTTTTGTGATTTATGTGCCTTTTGTGGCTACTCTTTATCAAGCGCATGTTGAAAGCGCGGCGCGATCTCATCGAGCCACATATTCAGTTCTGCTTGCGAATAATATTTCCCCTTGAGCATGACACCAGCGCGCTTTTGCGTATTCGCAATATCATTGAGCGGATTGGCATCGAGCAAAACCAGATCGGCGCGCTTCTTCTTTTTGATCGTCCCGGTCGTATTAAGCGTTCCAAAGAAGAGTGCCGGATTACGCGTCGCGGCTTCGAGCGCCGCGTAATTCGAGAGTCCGGCGTCGCGTAGATCAACCATCTCGAGATGCAAAGTGTAGCCGTATAAAATCAGCCATTCAGGCGTGTCGGATCCTGCCATCACATACCCGCCCGCGTCGTAGATTGCTTTCACGATCTTATTTCTAATCGCGATATATTTTTCACGCTTTTCAATCGGCGCTGCGGTTGCGAGATATCTCTTACTCACGGCCATCCATTGATCCACAATCTTCTGCGGATAAAAACGAATGTCAGGTTGAGTCTTGAACGACTCTTCCGTTCTACCTTTGCCGAAAGTGAACTTGAAGAGGTGCAGCGTGGGTGTTGAAAAAGGATTTGCTGCCACCGTCGCTCGCGCAATTTCAGGAATCTTGCTCTCGTCGATGTAGTCAATACTCTCCCAGTTCTTTGGGTTGTATAAATAGATATCGGAGACAGAACCTTTGACCGGCGCAGACGCAGGCAGGAGTGCTTCGAGATACGAATCGAGATGTTCGATCTGCTGCTTCGCTTTTAACGCACGTGCGAGACCGACAGAGCGACTATCAGCATGGCCCACGACGCGGATATTTTGTTTCAGCGCTTCGTCAACAATCGCTTCGTAGACTTCGGGCTTGAGAAAAGTAGTAACCTTGATGAAGTCGTAACCATCCTTTTTGGACTTGATAACAGCCTCGCGTGCCTCGGCTTCTGTTGTTACGACGTAGGCGTTACTTGATTTCCTGCCAGTGAATTGCGGACTGGCGGCGTAAATCGTTGGCGCGACAATTTCCTGGTTCACACTTTTACTGCGCAGCGTCAGTTGCATCGGGGTACCGGTCATCAAACGAATTGTGGTAACGCCGTGTGCGACCATGATTTTGAATTCGTCAGCGGCAAGCTTTGCGGGAAACTCATCGTCTGTAAAAAGATGAACGTGCATGTCCGTCAGACCGGGAATGAGATACTTTCCGGCGCCATCGATTTTTTGTGCGTCTTTCGGGATCTTGATCCGTTTCGCGTCGCCGATCTCCGCGATCGTGCCGTTGCGGACGATGACGGTTTGATGCGGCAGGATGCGTTCCTTGTCCATCGGAATCACGTTGACGTCTACGAAGGCGACAACGGGCGACGCCTGAGCCACGAAAGGCAGACACACCAATAAAATGGAGAGCAGGATAATCGTTCGCGTCATGGTCATGGCATCGTAAACCAATTCTCGTTTTGTTGACAGGAGGTACAAGATGTTTCAGGATACAGGTCCACGGAGCAAGTCTATGGACGACCCAGAGAAAACACTGATCCTGGAAGACACTGCCGAGAAAACGCAAAAACTCCCACGTCTTGATGTTGGACCAATCAAAACCGATGTGGAGAAAAAGCAGCAGGAAGACTTTCGTCGCGGACAAAGCAAAATCCTGCACCAGATCGCCGCCAACGCACCGTTGAGCGAAATTCTCGAACGCCTGGTGCTGTTAATCGAAGCCCAATCGCCGGGCATGCTCTGTTCGGTGTTGCTGCTGAGCGACGACGGCGATCATGTTCGTCACGGCGCGGCTCCGAGTCTTCCGAAAGAGTATGTAGCCGCCATCGACGGCGCTGGGATTGGACCGAAGCATGGTTCCTGCGGCACGGCGATGTATCGTGGCGAGCCCGTGATTGTTACTGATATCGCTGTCGATCCGCTCTGGGATGACTTTCGCGAACTCGCCATAGGAAATGGACTGCGAGCGTGCTGGTCGACGCCAATCCTTTCGGGCCGCGGCAAAGTGCTCGGTTCGTTTGCGATGTATTACCAGGAACCGCGTACGCCAACCGGCGACGAAGCAGATCTAACTGAAGTCGCAACGCGCATCGCCGGACTCGCAATTGAGCATCACGCGGCGAGAGAAATCCTCGCGCGCACCCAGGCGCAGTTGGCCCAGGCGTCGTATGCCGCCGACAAAGGCAAAGCAGCGCTTTCGAGTGCCGACGAAATCAGCCAACAACTTCAGTCGATCGTCGCTGTCGCGAAACATTGTCTCGAAATGCTCGACGAAGATAAGCCGGAAATTGCGAATTTCCGTGGACCACTCACAAACGTCGTTTCGTACGGACGTCAGGCGCTCGACGTCATTGCTCGAATTCGCTCGTCGCAAAACTAATCTGTGTAATCTGTGGTTAGGAGAAACGTGGAATGAAGCTTACTCCAAAGCTTTACGTGTGCATGGTTCTGCTGGTTGTTGTCAGTATTTATGCGAACGCTCAGCAAAAGCCTTGTCTGACTGCTTCGAAGTTCGGACCCGAAGATCAGATCGGCAATCTCAACTACGTCACACCCGCCAAGACGCTTGCGGCTACGAAGCTCGTGACCAAAGGCAAAACGTATCGTCTCGGAATCGAGACAAACAAAGACACGCCTGCGTATCCGCCGCGTACGTTTGCCGTCACGATTGTTCAGCCCGGCCAAACCGCAGGTGGCTCGCTTGGTCCAACAAAAACAACCTACAACGACGATTTGATCACAGGCTGGGCCGGCATCGGCACTCAACTCGACGGTCTGGGCCACATCGGTATCGACAGTCTCTATTACAACTGTAACAAAGCCGCCGATTTCGCCATGACGGACGGTCTGAAGAAACTCGGTGTCGAGCATGTACCCGCGGTCGCGACGCGTGGAATCCTGCTCGATATGGCCGGTTACTTCAACACCGACATCGTCAAAGAGGGAACTGCGTTCAATCGTGCCGAGATTGAAGGCGCCATGAAGCGGCAGGGTATCAAATCGATTGAAAAAGGCGACGTGGTGTTGTTCTACACCGGCTGGCTAAAACTGCTCGGTAAAGACAACAAGCGTTTTGGCGCCGCTGGACCGGGTCTCGGTCGCGACGGCGCGAAGTATCTTGCATCGCTCGAGGTCGCTATCATCGGATCTGATACGTGGGCCTTTGAGGCGCTTCCATTCGAGAAAGACGCGGGCGTGTTTGAGGTCCATCAGATCCTGATTCCACTCAACGGCATTCACATACTCGAAAATGCCAACACCGAAGAGATGGTGAAGGATCAGGCGTGGGAGTTTCTGTTCACGCTCGGGGCAGCGCGCATCACCGGCGGTGTGCAGTCGATTGTTAATCCCGTCGCCATCAAATAGGGAGACTGTGTCATGAAAGAATCCCGCAGCATTTGTTTCGTTAAGACTCTCGTTCTGCTTGCGATTATTTCAATCACTGCCCACGCGCAGGGAACGGCGGCGGATTACGAGCGTGCCGGTGGTTTGAAAGTGAAATATGAAACTGCGGTGATCGATGTGTCTGGCCCCGCTACCTGGATTGGCAACTCGCACCGGTTCTGGTATCGGAAACTCACGCGCGGCGTTTATATCTATATGATCTTCGACGCTGACACGTCGCAGAAGAATGCGGCGTTTGATCACGACAAAATTGCTGCGTCGCTGTCAAAGCTCACCGGTAATACTCAAAAAATGCAAGATCTACAGTTAGCTCAATTGAGGTTTGATAACGGATTGACTTCATTCAACGCGACTGTGGATGGGACGGCCGTGCGTTGCACGATTGCAGACTCTGTTTGTACCAAGGTTGATTTTCCAACCCGTGTGCCCGGTCCAGTCAGATCACCCGACAATAAGTGGGAAGCGCTCGTCATTAACTACAATCTTGCTATCCGTGCTGTAGATGCTACAGATCCAATTGTGCTCAGCACAGACGGATCCGAAGGTAACGCGTACAACGCGCGCTCAATCGTTTGGTCGCCCGATTCCACGAAGATTGCTGTGTATCGGGTTCGGCCCGGTTACAAACGCGAGGTGCGTTACATCGAGTCGTCGCCTGAAGATCAAGTGCAGCCGAAGTATTCATCGATCGTTTATGCGAAGCCCGGCGACGTGCTCGATCTCGAGCAGCCGGTTTTGTTTGACGTCGCTTCGCGAAAACAGATCACCATCGATAATGCTCTATTCCCGAATCCTTACGAGATCACCGATCCGGCGTGGCGCTTAGACAGTCAATCATTCACGTTTGAGTACAACCAGCGCGGTCATCAGGTTTACCGCGTGATCGAGGTTAGCGCTGCCGGCAAAGTGCGCGCGGTCATCTCAGACGAGCCGGCGACGTTCTTTAGTTATCGAAATGCGAATGGGAGTCTGGCTGATTCCGGTCGCAGGTATCGTTACGACGTGAGCGACGGCAGGGAAATCATCTGGATGTCGGAACGCGACGGCTGGAGTCATCTTTATCTTTACGATGGCTTTACGGGCGCAGTGAAGAATCAGATCACTCGCGGTGAATGGGTTGTACGCGGAGTGCAGCGCGTAGATGAAGCGAAGCGCCAGATCTGGTTCAGCGCCGGTGGCACTCACGCAGGCAAAGATCCTTATTTCGCGTCTTACTATCGCATCAACTTCGACGGTTCTGGTTTAACCGAACTGACTGCAGCGGACGCTAATCACACCGTTAGCTATTCGACTGACGGTCAGTTTTATATCGATAACTATTCGCGTTTGGATCTTCCGCCCGCTCTCGAGCTCCGAAAGACTGGCGACAACACTCTGGTTGCCACAATCGAACGGAGCAATATTAACGACCTCGCAAAGACGGGCTGGCAGTCGCCGGAAGTGTTTACGGCTAAAGGTCGTGATGGCAAGACGGACATCTGGGGTGTGATCGTTCGTCCGTCAAACTTCGATCCGGCAAAGAAGTATCCGGTTATCGAAAATATTTACGCCGGGCCTCAGGGCTCGTTTGTGCCGAAGTCGTTTTTGACGTATTCGACGATGATGGCCCAGGCGGAGATCGGTTTCATTGTCGTGCAGATTGACGGGATGGGCACTTCGAATCGTTCGAAGGCGTTTCACGATGTGGCGTGGAAGAATCTCGGCGATGCGGGATTTCCCGACCGGATTCTCTGGCACAAAGCAGTGGCTGCGAAGTATCCGTGGTACGACATCTCGCGTGTCGGTATTTATGGAGGTTCTGCCGGCGGGCAGAACGCGCTGGGCGGATTGTTGTTTCATCCCGAGTTCTACAAAGCTGCCGTGTCGTATGCCGGGTGTCATGACAACCGGATGGATAAAATCTGGTGGAATGAGCAATGGATGAGCTGGCCGATTGGACCACAGTATGCGGCGTCGTCAAACGTAGACAACGCGTATCGATTGCAAGGTGAATTACTCCTCGTGGTAGGCGAGATGGATACGAATGTAGATCCGTCGTCCACGATGCAGGTTGTGCATCAGTTGATCAAGCACAATAAGAACTTCGATCTGCTGGTGGTTCCGGGAGCGAATCACGGTGCCGGCCGCAGCGATCGTTACGCCGCGTATGGAGATCACAAGCGCTATGATTTCTTCGTCCGTCACCTCCTTGGCGTTAACCCGCCACCCTGGAATCAAGTCAGTGGTAACGCCAATCAATCGGCAAGATAATAAGTCTATTCAGAACGTACTGTAGGGGCGGCCCTCCGTGGCCGCCCCCTCTCGGATTGAATTCAACCCGGGGGTGGCCACGGAGGGCCACCCCTACAGTACGTTCTCAATTACCTGAAGCTGTCGGTGGCGCGGATGAGGGCGTCGGCAATGCCGGGTTCGGAGGCGGCGTGGCCTGCGTCGGGGATGATCTTTAACGTGGCTTCGGGCCAGGCGAGATGCAAGTCCCAGGCATTCATGAACGGACAAACCATGTCGTAGCGACCATGCACGATCACCGCCGGAATATGACGGATCCGATCGATCTGTTCGATCAGATAGTTGTCAGTGTCAAAGAAAGAGTTGTTGATGAAATAATGACACTCGATGCGCGCGAGGGCGATCGCCTTCTCCGGTTCGGTAAACTCATCGATCAGCTTCTGATCCGGAAGCAGCCTTAACGCACTTCCTTCCCAGATGGACCATGCATGCGCTGCTTCCTGACGCACTGCGGCATCGTCGCTGGTAAGCCGTCGATAGTAGGCCTCGACCATATCACCGCGTTCAGCCTCCGGAATGACCCGTACATACTGTTCCCACGTCTCAGGAAACACTGCGCTGGCGCCCTGATTGTCTTCGTAAAACCAGCTAATCTCCTTCGGCCGGCAAAGAAAGATGCCACGCAGAACCAGACCACGCACTCTTTCTGGATGACGTGAAGCGTAGGCAAGTGCGAGTGTGCTACCCCACGAGCCGCCGAACACGAGCCATTGATCGATTCCAAAGTGTTCGCGAATCTGCTCGACGTCCTGAACCAAATGCCAGGTGGTGTTATCGTCGAGTGATGCGTGCGGCTTGCTGCGACCAGCGCCACGTTGTTCGAAAAGAATTACACGATAAGCCTGTGCGTCAAAGAAACGGCGGTAATCCGAAATGAGTCCTGCGCCTGGTCCACCATGCAGGAACACAACCGGCTTGCCATTCGGATTGCCACACTGCTCGTAGTAAAGCTCATGAACCGGGGAGACGCGAATGAATCCGCTGTCATACGGTTCGATTTCGTTGTAAAGGGTTCTGAGTGGTTCCATGATTGCAAATATAGTCTGGCCACAAGAAAGCACAAAATGCACTGAATCAGTTTTACTGCTTTTTCAGAAATTCTCGAACCCGATCGATCTCTGCCTCGAGTTCGCGTTTGAAACTTCTATCGTTGGGTGCATTGCCGCTGATAAAGCCCAGATTGTAATCGAGGGCATCGTTCTTATTCGACAAGTTAACCCAACCGATCACCCCGTCGCGCCAGAGCAATGGCAGGGCGTAGTAACCCAGTTTCCTTTTGGCGGCAGGAGTGTAGGCTTCGAAGCGATAGCTCCAGTTCCAGAGTATTTCAAAGCGATCGCGGTCGTGAACTACCGGATCGAAAGGCGCCAGAAATCTCACTACGTCCGGCGTTGAGTGACCGGTTGCGTCTTCATCCGCCGGCCAGTACCAATCGATATTGTCGATGCGTGCGGAAGATAAACGTTTTCTTGCACGTAACAAAGCTGCCGGCAACTCATTTCGCCATTGCGGCACGGCCCATCGTAGACGCCTCACGTAATACGAGAGACTCGAACCTGGAAGTGGCGCATAAATGCGAACCACGACGTCGACGAGTGCATCAACGTGTGCTCGACGTTCGGCGACGGTGCGTGGAACCGGTGCATGTTCATAAGCGGAGTAGATGCGAATGCCTTTTTCACGACGCACAATGCGCAGCAGTCCGGCGTAGTGCATCGTGTCGAGCAGGCGAGTGGTGGCGTTAGACGATCCGCCCCAATAGTTTGTGACCCGACCGTGAGCGAAACGCTCATCAACCTCACGCGGATGAACCACACCACGTTCGCGTACGAAATCGAGCAACAGCTTTGCCTTCTTTTTCTGGCTGGCGGGAAGCGATGAGCTGGAGCGCGGATGCATCAACGCTTGAAGCGTTCGCGTGACGTAGCCGTAGTTAATAAAAAAGTCTTCTTCGATATCGAGAGACGGATAGCGACGCTCAAGTTCACCGGCATGATACGACTTGACTCGATGTCGCAGGATCAGGTCTTGTGCTCGTGCCGGTGCGCGAATGGGATCGGCCTGCAAAAAACCCATTTGATTCAAAGCGCGCTTGAGTGTTGTCGGCTTGGGAAAGTTTCGGGCGACCGAAAATCGCCGGAGGTCGTCTATGGTGATAACCATGTCGATCTGTAACCACAGATTACGCAGATCAGTCTAAATAATCTGCGTAATCTGCGGATAAAATCTCAGAAATTAATTACTGCGGTGAAGAAATCATTGAAATCAGAGACTGTGGTGCCCGGGGCTGCGCTGAGGACAAGCGTGTGCTGCACACCGTATTTTAGTTGCACCGGAAAATAGGCCGGCACTACTGCACGGTGAGTCGCGGGAGTATTTGAGAAGATATTTGCCTGACCGAGGACCTGGCCGTCGACCTGAATCTGGATGCCAATCATGTTGTTGGCTGTTTGGGTCCAAACCGACCCGTTAACGACCAGACAGCAGGGCGAGTCGCTGGGCGCCTTGAAGTTAACGGTGATGGGTAGCGGCCCCTTTTGTTGAACGAGCACTTGAACTGCCATATGTTCTCCCTTCCATTTCTATTACTCTGACATGTAAATCGTTTAGAGCGTCGGGGACGGTATTAGCTGGCGTGAAATTTGTCAACAAATCTGTTTCTCATAAAACCGGCTTAGCGGATCGGGTTGGTATGTTCCAAAGGGTGGAATCAAATAGAAACCGGCGTGTTCGTAGAGTCCAATCGCCTCGAGTTGATGAATGCCAGTCTCGAGCCGCAATACGCTGATGCTGTTGTTACGTGTGAATTCCGACAGGTGATCCAACATCAGCCTGGCGAAACCAAGACCGCGAAACTGTGGCCGCACATACATCCGCTTGATCTCGCCGTATTCAGTGCCAAAGAATTGCACACCACCACATCCAATCGGAACGCCATCGCCGTCGCGAATCACAAAGAACGACACACCCTCGCGCAGCAACTTCTCCACGCTGTAGCCGTGCCGGCTTTCGGACGGATAAAGCGGATCGAGTTGCGCTTCAAGCTCTGTAATTAGAGCTATTGCATCCTCACTGTCGGGGCGTTCAAGCGAGATGACTACGGCCGCAGACATGATAGCGCTGGTTCTAAACGGCTTCAGATTGCGAAGTGAAGTGAAATGCTTTCACTTTCAACGCAGGTAACAACGATGAACTGCCACCCTGGCCTTCGGAACTGCCGACGCGTTCGGGCTTACCAATCATGTCGACGTTGCCCGGCGCGAGCAATTCCATCAGGCTCTGATTGAAACGGAAGTTCTTGACGGGATATTGGATCTTGCCTTTCTCGATATACCAGATGCCATCGCGCGTCAGTCCGGTTTGTAACGCTGTTCGTGGATCGACACCGCGGATATACCAGAATCGACCGAGCAGTAGACCACGATCCATCGATTTGATCATGTCATCCATTGCGACTGGTGGCTGCGAACTTTCCATGATGCTGTTTACTGGTCCAGGGGTGGGCTCCTTGCCTTTCTGCTTGGCCCAGAAACGCGAGTAAACAAGATTCTCCAACACACCGTTGCGCACGAGCGTGATACGCTGCGCCGGGATTCCGGCCTGAGCTGATTGCGAGCCGGGTAATTCGGGATGCCACGGATCACTGTAGACGTTGATGCGTTCGTCGAAGATCTTTTCACCCAGTTTCGTTTTTCCGCCGGGCAGTGAGAATGGACTGCGTCCTTCCTCGGCACTGCGCGCGTCAAAACTGAAAGCAAAGAATCCCAGCAGATCTGCGACTGCTTGCGGCTCGAGAATCACTGGGTAAGCGCCAGGCTCGAGCACTTGCGGATTGCGAGCCTCGAGGGCTTTGCGAATCGCTTCGTTGGCGATGCGAGCGGTATCGAGTTTGCCGACGTCGAAGTGATTGCGGAGGAAGTAGCCGGAACTGGTCCCATCCGGTGTTCTCGCGGTGGTCGCGAGACTCACGAGACTCGATTGTTCGTAGACGAAGTTGCCGTTCTTGGAGGCAGAGCCGCCGGCCGATCCGCGTGCCTGGTGAAATCCTGCGCCGACGACCTTCGCCTTTTCGCAGGCGGTGATGACGTCGTTGATTGTCTTCGCGCGAGCGTTGACGGAGATGTTTGACGTTGCTTCGACGAAGCCGTTGACTGGCTTATAAGTCTGTTTGCCAAGCGTTGGCATGTATTCGCGATCGACGGGTGAGATGCGCGCGAGATCCTCGGCTTGAGACACTGTCGCTTTGAGTGACTCGTCGTCGATCTCATTCGTCGAGGCAGCGCCGCGTTTGTTGCCAATCCAGACAGTGACGCCGACGTTCACGTTTTCACGTGCGCCACTGGTGGTGAACGCATTCGAAGCGAAACGCAAATGGCCGTAGTTTTCACTGCTGACACCGACTACAGCATCGTCAGCTTTCACGTAGCTCAGGAGCTTTTCACAGATTGTGCGTGCTTCTTTTTCAGTGAGCAGCATGGAGGATTCTCCTCGAAATAGGACCGGTTATTTTCTTGCCGTGTTAAGCACATTTACCTGGCGGAAACGAGCGACTGGACAGCCGTGACTGACGGCATTCGACTGACCCGGTTCGCCCTTGCCGTCGTTGAAGCTGCCGCCGAGTTCATAAGTAGCTTGTCCGCCAAGACCGTCGCACGAATTCCAGAAGTCTGTGGTTTTTGATTGATAAGCAACGTCGCGCAACATCTCGCCGCGTTTGCCATTCTTAATCTCCCAGAAAACCTGGCCGCCAAACTGGAAGTTGTAACGTTGCTGATCGATTGAGTAGCTTCCGTCGCCGTAGATCAGGATGCCGTTCTCGACACCCGCAATCAGATCGTCAAGCGTTTTGTTATCGGAACCGGGCTGAAGCGAAACATTCGGCATACGCGGGAACGAAATACTGCCCCAACTGTCGCCGTGATTACAGCCGTTAGATTTTTTCTGCCCCGTAGCTGCCGCCAGATCGCGCGTGGTTTGCCAGTCGACAAACATTCCGTCTTTGATCAGGTGCCAGCGCTGACCGGGAACGCCTTCGTCGTCGTAGCCCACTGTAGCCAGACCGGCGGGCTGTGTTCTGTCGGCAACGAAGTTCATGATTTTTGAAGCGAACTGAAGTTTGCCGAGTTTGTCTGGCGTAAGGAAACTCGTGCCGGCGTAGTTTGCTTCCATCCAGAGCGAACGATCGAGTTCGGTGGGATGGCCCACTGACTCATGAATCGTCAGCCACAGATGCGACGGATGTAGCACGAGATCGTATTTGCCGGGCGCGACAGCTTTAGCACTGAGCTTCATGACCGCTTCTTCGCCGGCCCGTTGAGCCTCTTGTTTCCAGTCGTGCTTTTCGATGTACTCGTAGCCCATTTGCTGCGGTCCGCCGAGCGCGCTGCGTGATTGGAAGTCGCCATTGGCGCGATTCACGGCTGTGACGGTGAAACTCGGATTCGCACGAACGATGTATTGCTCGATACGCGAGCCGTCTGTTGAGGCGTAAAACTTTTGCTCGTTCACAAATCCCATGAACGAGTTAACAAAGCTGACGCCTTTGGTCTTCATAGCCGACTCGTTTAGCGCCAGCAGAAACTGGATCTTGTCGTCGATGGCGACCTCAAACGGATCTCGGTCAAAAGCGCTCTTCCACGAGGTGGTGACTTTATCGATCGGAACAAGCGAGATGCGCTTACGCTGATAGACGGAATTCGCTTTTGCGATATCGACCGCTTGCTGCGTGATGCGGCGGACGTCTTCCGGCGTGACGCTGCGACTCGAGGCGAAGCCCCACGTGCCTTTGTAAAGCACGCGTACGCCGAAGCCAAAACTCTGGCCGCGCGAAACGTTCTGCACCTGTTGCTCGCGCGTCGCGATCGATTCGTTGCGATAACGATTGATGCGAATGTCGGCGTAAGTGACGCCGAGTTTGCGGGCGGTGTTGAGCGCGACGTCGGCGAGTGCGTTTTTGTCGACTCCGTTTGCGGCAGCTTCTTCCGCGGCGCTGACGCTCGTAATCCAGGAGGGCAGGGAAGAGAGCGACATAGCCCCGGCCGCAACCCCAGCCGTCTTCAGAAAGTTACGACGAGAGGTAGTCATTGTAACGCCTCGTTCGGATGTTGGAATTAAAGGACGGCGATGATCTAACGCGGCACGGTGTCAAAAGTCAACGATTTTGAAAAGGGATAGCGTCGTGGTTTGCGCCTCTCTTATCCACAGATTACACAGATCGACTAATAAAGTCTGTGTAATCTGTGGATAAACGAACTCAATCTCGCATCCGCTTTGGTGGGCCTGCGACGATGGCTTGCGCTAACTTTAGTTGGGCCATCATGCGGATTTCGGCCCGATCGAATTGTGACGCGATGCTGAGGGCTCGATCGAAATCACACCAGGCAAAATACGGAGCGTTTCTGGAAATCGCTGTGAGGATCTCACCAAGTTCGCCGTTGGCCGACATGTTCCACTCGCCATCTCGCACATAATGCGTGTCGAAGCTGTCGAGCTTGATGGCGGCATCGACGAGTTCATTAAGTCTTGGCATGAGCGACTCCATCATGGTAAACCCTCGGTCGCTCTTTTCCATGCAATAAAGCGCTGCCACGCCGGCAAGTGCCCGTGTTCTCACCCCCGGAGATTTCAGGCCTTCAATAGATTCAGTGGCTCGATCGAGCAGCTTCAGGGACATCGCTCGATTGTTTGCGCCGACGCGAATCGCGGTGTCGATCAAATAGTCGAAACGCCTTCCGATGTCGGTAAATTCTTCGGCTTGCCGGTCGATTTTCTCCAGTTCTGCTTCACTCAATACAGCGGTGTCCTTCGCGCGTTCGATCTGGAGCAGCATGCGCCTTTTCTCTTCGGGATTATCATTGTAGGAAGCCGCGATTTTTTGCGCGCGTTCCAGATCTCCGTCATTTCGAGCGAGCTCGAAGGCGCGCCAATAAACCGTATTTTTTATTGGTGGATACTTCTCGGCCTGTCGCATCAGACCGTCAAAATCGCGGGCTTCAACAAGTTCATCTAATTCTGCATAAACTTCACTCCACCAATGTCCATCACCCTGACCACCTTCGAATTGGGGACCCAGATGCTTGAGTTTGGCGGCACGCACCGGATCGACTCTGCCCATTTGTGCCAACACGGGACCCAGTTCCATACAGATATAACCTAACCCCGACTCCCATGCTTTTTGGTCACATTTATTGGCGACGCTCACACTAAACAAAAAGTCGATAAGCTCTCGAAATGACGACTCATCCGCGAGTGGCGGCGAGATTTTGGCGAGCGAACGCGCGAATTGTAACAACCGGTAGTCGTCAGTCAGTTTACCTTTGCGGAGTTTATCGACGGTTTCTTTGTAAAGTATCACTCCTTGTTCTCGATGGTTTCGTAGTAGCGGGCGCAGGAGTGTTAAGAAGTCGTCGGCAGTCGCCAGCGCGAGAGCGGCTCGCCCGAGTTTGAGCGCGATTTCAGGATTGGTGTCGGCCACTTGTTTAGCCAACCGGAGTGTCATCGCTCGTTCTTTCTCCCCGGCGCGTGGCGGCAGTTGCTCATACGACGGCTGGGTTGTCTTCAGAAAGTCAAAGGCAAACTCAGGATCGTATTTGGCGATTCGATCGATAGTGTCGGCACGTAATTGCAGAAAGACCATGAACGTGGTTTGGCCCTGAGGGTCGGTGCGTTCAGGAGGTTGCAAACCGAGGTTAATGTCCTGGCCCACCGCAATCAAAATCGCGCGAGCACGCTTTTCATCATGAGGCCAAAGCGACCAGGCAATGTTCGAACCGATGCGGGCACGGTTCTCGGCTGATTGTAACGCACCGATCTGAGTTGATAACGACTCAAGCAGATCGAACGCCTTCTCCTTCAAAGCCGGATCGCCGGCTTGAGCAAATGAGGATGCCGAGCTGAGGAAAAGTACTGCGGCCAGGATCAGGACTTTGCGGCGGATCATTAGTCCTCCAGACATAAATCTGTCTTCATCCGCGGAATCAGTGGCTCGACTTCGCGGCAAGCTTGCTTCGGTTCAACATCCACCAGTAAAGCCAGATGATGATGCCGATAAATCCTAGTGCGCCGATCCACGGCGCAAACGGAAAAGTATCTGACACCAGACCAATCGGCGCGTCAGTGGATCGCGCGACGATGAGACCCGCATTGATGACGCCCCAGAGACTCTCGCCGACGATCAAGCCCGAAGCGACCAGCGTTCCGAGACGTTCGGCACGATCCGGATTCGGCGAAGCCTGAGCGCGTTTCCCGTACCAATGAGAAATCACCGCACCAATTACAACTGCAAACGTCGCTGACATTGGCAAATAAATTCCGATGCCCACCGCGAGTGGCGGAATGCGGATCTTGTTCATCGCCCCAAGAGTGGTGTCAAGGAGGATGAGACCGACGCCGACAAGCGCGCCGATGCCGATCATCTTCCATTGCAGACCGCCGCCGATGACGCCCTGTGCGAGTGCAGAGATCAGCGTTGCCTGTGGCGCAGGCAATGGGTTAGGCGCCACCACGCCAACGTTCGCGGCGCCCGCGAAACCATATGCAGTCGCAAGCAGATTTAGTACAAACGGAATCACAGCCGCACCTGCCGCAACCCCGACGATCAACGCGATCTGTTGTCGCATTGGCGAAGCACCGACAAGTTGACCGGTCTTTAAGTCCTGTAAGTTATCGTTCGAAATCGTCGCACAGGCAAACACGATAGCGGTGATGAAAAGCGCAAAGGCAACCAGCGCTGGCTGTGTTGCCGTAGTGGGCGAAACTGCAAGGATGAGGAGGGAAGCGCACAACACGATCGACAGAATACCAACGCCCGAAATCGGACTGTTGGAAGCACCGATGAGTCCGGCCATGTAACCGCAAATACCCGCGATCAGAAACCCGCCGAGCAATACGAACGGCACCGCGATAAGCGTTAGCGTCAACGCATTTGGCGCCAGCACGGTGGGCCGCAGGAAAGTGAACGAGAGATAAGCTGCAATCCCAAGACACAAGGCCGTGAGGGCGAGGATCCATCCGGGAGAAAGATCGCGGTCAAGATCGTCTTTCATTTCTTTCGAACGCGAGCTTGCCAGTGTGCTGACGAGTCCGCCTACGACAGGTTTCGCTAATCTGGCGAGTGTGTAAATGGCGGCAATCGCGATCGCGCCGGCGCCGATGAAGCGAACCTGAGTGCGCCAGATCCCGGTCGTGTAAGCCAGTAGCGATGCACCTTCTGCCGGCGTATTCATCGACGTCAGAATGGGAACGGCGACGGCCCACGCGATAATGAGTCCAGTTAACATCGCCAGGCCAACAGACAAACCGACCAAATGACCAGCGCCGACGAGCGCGAGTGAAAACGCCACGTCATATCCACTCGATGCCGTGGCGCCGACTCGAAAGGCATCCGTCACTGAAGCAGCAGCGATTCGCGTGGCCGTGAGAATGGCCAAACCGGCCGAGGAGACTGAGCCGAGAATCACGGCGGTCAAACCTTCTCTTGCTTCGCCAGTCTCATCCTTAGTTTCGCCACGAGTTCCGGAACCGACCTTGAGAACTTCAGCCGCTGCGACGCCTTCCGGATATGGTAGATCCGAATTGGTGACGAGCGCTCGCCGCAGTGGAATCGTGAACAACACACCGAGGATACCGCCGCTCAAGCAGATCAGAAACGATTGCCAGAAGGGAAATCCCGTCCACCAACCGACAATCACGAGGCCGGGTAGAACAAAGATGATTGCCGAGAGCGTGCCGGCAGCCGACGCGACTGTCTGAACGATATTGTTTTCGAGTATGGATGAATCTTTCACCACGCTCAGGATCGCCATCGAGATCACAGCGGCGGGAATTGACGACGCGAAGGTGAGACCTACTTTTAGTCCGAGGTAGACGTTAGCAGCAGTGAAGATGGTCGTGATGAGCGCGCCGAGAATCAGGCCGCGTACGGTCAGCTCTTTTGGTTTCATAGTTTGAATTCAGACTTTCTGTTTATCCACAGATTACACAGATTTTATTTAATCAATCTGTGTAATCTGTGGATAAGTGTCTTTGTACTCCGTTTACGATCCTTTTCTGACTACTGTGAGTTTTATGGTTGATGGATATTGCTTCGAATGATGCACTTGATTATGTGCGATAACACCTTTTGACTCGTCGTAATTCCTGCCACCCGTATTCAGATTTCGATCGAACCGAGGGAAGTTGCTGCTCGATATTTCGATCCGGATTCGATGTCCCGCCTCGAAGAAATTGCTCGTGACCATCGGCTGCAGCGTTACTTTATAAACTTTCCCGGATTCCATCCAGACATTCGGCTTGTCGTAACCATTGCGATAGCGCATTCGCTGGATCGTCTCGTCGAGATTGAAGGCACGGCCGTCAGGATAGACGTCGATCAGCTTGACCGTGAAGTCAGTATCCTTTGCGTCTGAGGAAACGTATAGCGTTACTTCGATCGGACCACTCACTTCCACACCTTCGCGCAGAGGCTCGGTGCTGTAGACAAGAATGTCCGGTCGCGTCTCGTTCTTTCGCTGGTCCCACGAGCCCGCCGTGATCGCGTTGCCGGTGCAGCAGACATTACCGCCGAGTGATGGCACCGGATTCATCGGATCGTAATCAAACTTGTCAGGAGTGTCTGTTGCCGGAGATGAATTACTCAGCAACCCATCGCCGGTAGCTGAGTTTGCTTTGCCACTGCTCGAGAGAAAGAAACTCAACGGCTGCGCCCCCGCTGGTGGCCAGGTATCTGACGACTGCCATTTATTGATACCCATCGTGTAGTAACGCACGCGTGGCATTTTCTCGAGCAGTCCGTTGTTCTCGCCTTTGAGAAAGTGATCGAACCAGGCGTAGGTCAACTCGTCGTAATTCAAACGCGCATCACCGACGCTTCGTTCGCCGACGATCGTGTTTTCCACCGCGCGTTTGAAGCTACAGTGAAGAGTGGGTGCAATCACTGCATACTGCTGGTTTGCAATCTCCGGCGCGGCGGTTTTGCGCACGTGATTGAACGCGGCCAGGTTTGGACCAATCGACACGTCGTACCACGACATGAACCAGAAGCCCGGAATGTTGATTCTCATGTTGTCGTGCCACAAGCCGCCTTTGTACCAGGCCGGATCGTTTGGTTCGCGTTGAATCATGGCGCCGCCGGTTTCGACGGGCATGCGATCCGCAAAGATGCCGTGTGGTCCATCGGCAGCTTCCATGATGTCTTTCACGGGAAGGTGAGCGAGTGCCTTGGCCCAATCTACCGGTGGCAACTGCGCGGCCAAATCGAACGCCTTTGAGGCTTGTATCAACTCCTCCTGCGACGCGTTAGGCGGAAACATGGGGCGCACCTGGTTCTGCTGACCGTAGAGCCACGCGATGAATAACATCTGCACGGCGCCGCCGCGATACCAGTTGCCCTGTTCGAAGTATGGAGCAACGCGTCCGACGCCGGCGCCGAAGCCCTGTGGGATCATCGTCGTGTATGCCGGATTACCCTGAGCGGCGACGGCGAGTTGCCACTCAGCAGTTGAAGAGCAGCCGATCGTTCCGACCTTGCCGTTGGACCACGATTGTTTCGAGATCCAGTTGAATTCGTCAACGCCATCGGTGAGCGGTGGACCAAGAATGTCGTAGTTGCCCTCGGAGAAGAAACGACCGCGCTCGTTCATCTCCACGAACGCGTAACCGCGTTTGACGGCGTCGAGTTCAGTCGAAAGATCGCGCGGTGCGCCGTTGCGCACGTCCCAGAAGTTAAAGTTGTAAGGAGTGCGCACGAAGATCGTTGCATATTTCTTCGAGGTGTCTTTCGGCCGGTAGACGTCAGTGGCGATTCGTTTGCCGTCGCGCATCGGGATCATCAGTTTGCGTTCGACGATCGCGATTGACTGAAGCTCGTTCTCGATCGCGCGGCGCCGTTCGAGCATTTCCGGAGTCGTTGTCGGACGCCCCTGAGAATGAACCGTCTCGTTACCGGGGATTTGAACGACGATGACGAAGGCGAGTATGGCCAGTGTAACTGTCAGGAAGGTCTTCTTGTGCATCCGAGCGCTCCCTTTTCGGTGTTTAGTTTCGATCGGGGGGCGGCCACAGAGGGCCGCCCCTACAGTACGTGCCGAATATTTGATTCTGCCGAACGTGCTGGTCCGCAATCATCGTTCGTGCAACTTATCCAACAGTGCACGTTCTTTATCACTGTTGAGCCCGGCTTTCAATGGTTGATTTGACTGGTTTGCCTGAAACCACGATAGAGTATCACTGATCGTGTCACGCAACGGACGAAACGTGAGTCCTTCGTCAATTGCTTTATGCGGGCTGATTAACATAAACCCTTTGAGGTGCGGCGCGGCTTCTTCCGGCAGCCACAACGGCATTTCACTCCACGCGGCGACCTGTTGTTCCAACAGAAACTCTTCGCTCGCCCAAACAAACTGAGCATTGCTATTACTCACGAGCTTGCATTCGTCGAGCAGACCTTGCATGGTCAGCGTATTCGGCACGCCGTGAGTGTTGTACGCGCCAGCCGCTTCCCGTTCGATCATCCTGATGGTCCACTCCGCCAGGTCGCGGACATCAATGAACTGAATGAACCGTTCCGGTCGACCCGGCGCGAGCACTTCGCCGTCGTCAGCCACGCGCGCGACCCAATAAGTAAACCGATCGGTGTAATCGTATGGACCAACAATTAGTCCCGGGCGCAGCACGAGCACTCGTCCCGGCATCATCTCTTCGGCCGCTTGCTCACACAGCGCTTTCAGCCCGCCATACAGACTTCCGTAAGCGGGTTGACCCTTCGTATCGATCGCGTTTGCCTCATCAAGCTGTTCGTTCGTCAACGTGGCCAGAGGATGAGTCTCGGTGATGCCCGGAACACTAACATTCGCGTACGCATTCTGACTGGAAACAAAGACGTATCGATCGACTGACTCAGCGAGGACTTCGGCTGCGGCGCGAACGGCGCGCGGAAGATGGCCGCAGCTGTCGATAACCGCGTCCCAGCGTCGACCCTTCAATTGGTTGATTTCGGTGTGACGATCGCCAACGATCGTTTCCACTCCGGCGAGTTGCTCAGTGCCCCGATTAAAAAGCGTGACTTCATGATTCCGTGCCAGTGCTGCCGTTACCAGATGCCGGCCCAGGAACCGCGTGCCGCCGATGATCAGTAGCTTCATAATTATCTCTCAAGCCACAAGGCGTGAAGTCCGTCGTCTTCATAACTGCGCAGCGTCGCCCGCCTGTTCTTCAACCATTTCTCCGGCTGCGATGGCGCATACTTAATCGGGTAAAGACGACCTGTCACCGCATCGCCGAAGTAATCAAACCCCTTGTCCTCGTAGGTTCCGGGATAAAGATACGAGACGGGTTGGTCACCATCCGGTTTGAATACGATTCTCAGCGATTCCTTTTCTCTTGTCACTGACTGAATCACGCCAGACGTGCTTTTCTCGCTGCGTTTGGTGATGAAGTCTGTGCTAACACGCTCAGTGCTTCGATCTTCCAACCATTGAAAGGGAATTCGATCGCGCTTGACGGTCTCGTTTCGTTCGTTTTCGAATCTAAAAAGATAGCGGCGTGCGATGATCGGACGATCTAAAGACGGCCGGAGTTCACCTGACTGGTAACGCCACCATTGGCCCACGAGATAGAGTCCCCAGCCCCGTTTTCCTTTTGGATCTTTGTTCGAGACCCATTTTGTCGTCAGAATATTTACTCTGTCGCCGCTCGTTACAAAGGTGCCAAAGCTCCCGTATTCCTCGACGCTGAACGTTAGAGGGTCTGTGACGTGACGAAACTCAGTGTCAGGAAAGATAAAGATGGTCCAATAATCGACGCCGAGTCCGTTGCTGGTGCCGTCGTGATTTGCGACGATCAGTTCGGGTTTCCGATCGTTGTTGAGGTCGCCCGTTAAAACTTCAAAATCAGATGTCTCGCCAAGATACGTAGTCCCCGGCCACGTCCCCACCGCTCGACCATCGCGCTCAACAAGAAATTCGTCTTTATCTTCCGACAAGAGTTTGCAAATACGAATTTTCTTTTGCAGCGCAACACAATGCCCCTTGTCATACCCCGCCACATTCGCCACCACCGGCGCTCCAGCTTTGCTCAACTTACCGGCTTGCGCGTGAGCGGTTAAGGCGGCAATCACAACAAATAAGAGAATGGACAGTCGACGCATGAGTCGAGACATTGTACAGGTTGTGATAGCGCCCGCCGAATTTCAGATCATGTGATAGATCTGCTCAACAGTTACCATGACGGTCTCCTCAGATAAAGCCTCCGTTGCTGCTCGTTTCAACTCACCAACATATCCGGCAACCAGAGCAAAATCAGTCGAAAGAGCTAGAGACACATCTGAATAAATCAGATTTACCTGATCTGGAATGCGTTTGCCGAATTGAGACAGGTAGCTGCCCTGGAGACCACGCACGATCGTACAGCCACCAAATGCATAGGTGAACTCTTCTTCGAATGACCGCAGCAGATTGTCGTATTCAGTTAAATGAGGATCAGGTAGATAAACTTCAACTCTTACTCGCTCGAGCAGTGGCAAGGAACCGCTCCTTTCGTTCGGAAAACTTTTTCATTCGCTCTGTCACTTCTTCTTTTGTGAGCTTTGCGCGGAGAGGGCGCTTAGCTGTCATATTCATAGTCTTACTTTCATCTTTCTTCATGTCGTGATTATCTACGGAAAACGATTTATGTCAATAAGTTGCATCGTGGTGTGGAACGGATCTGGGGGCGCTGAGGCGCAAAGCTTCGACCCGATCCTTTTTACCCAATGTGGATCTAATGAGTCCGACGCGATTCATGGCGAGCGGTATCTCGCGGTTTTGCATGAACCAACGCCAGATGTTGCCGGTGCGGGCGTTTTCGGCGCTCAGGAGGATTATGCCGACGTTGATGCCGATGATGTCGGTGTCGACCCAGCCGGTTTGGGGGTTGAAGGCGTCGACGAAGCCATACTTGCCGTAGATTTTTTCACCATATTTGTCGTGCATCGTTTGCAACGTTCGTGTGGCGAGTTCGGGGGTGAACATCAGCGAGCCACCGGCAGCGGAAGGAACGAGTGTGCCGTCGATATCAGGATCGCGTGGCGGACCACCCCAGGCGAGATAACCTTTCGCACTGTCGGACGCGGTGATGCCCCACATGTCTGGTCCAAACGCGGGAAAGTCGTACCTGAGATTTATGCAGAACGCGCGATGGGCCAGCGTTGCGGCGACGGAGTTTTGGAAATAATCGATGCGGTCGCCTCTTGTTTCGCGCCGGTTGCGGAAGTCGACCCACGCGTGTGAGTACTGGTGCATGAACAAAGGCACGCCAATGGTGGTGAAGTAGCTATACCCCTGATAACGATATCGATCGCGCCACAACGCATACCATGATTCCGGTGAGATCGAGTGTGACAGCGATCCGATGGCGAGCAGGTAAAGAATCGTGTTCTCGCTGTAAGTATCCCAACGCGCACGCAGGAATCCGGACTCAGGCTTCCAGCCGTGTGACAAGAGACGTGCATGACCGTTGAGCATCCAGCGGAAATCGACGCGTTCGTAGATCCGGCTCGCGAGACGCACAATTTCGGCATCGTTACGAAAACACTGCCGAACTGTTAGCACACCACCCAGCAGCAGAGCCGTATCGATTGAAGAGACTTCGCTGTTCCAACGTCGCTCACCAGTTTTCGCATCGAGCCAGTGATAGAACCAACCGTGCTGTTGATACGCGCGCGCGTCGAAGAAGCGGAGCGTGTTGCGAACGCGTTCGCGTGCCTGCGACTCTTCTATCCATTTTCGATCTGCGGCAATACAAAGCGAGGTCAGACCGAAACCCGTAGCTGCAATACTGGCGACATTCTGATGACCGGCATCGAGAGGCTTTCCATCCATGCGCGCTCGATCAGGCACGAGCCCCGTGTTTGGATCAGCCTGCTCCCAAAAGTACTGAAAAGAACGGCGCTGAAGATCATCAAGGAACTGCGCCTCGACAGGAACACTAAGCAGAAATAGCCACAAAAAGGCACAAAACAATTTTTTGGTGCCTTTGGTGCCTTTTTGTGGCTTGAACATTAGTTAACTTCGAGTTTGGCTTCGATCACGTCGACTGAATTCGAGCCGACCATCACGCGGAATTCGCCAGGTTCGACGACGTAGCGCATTTCGCGATTCCAGAAGCCGAGGTGATCAGGCCCCAGGATAAATTCGACTTTCTTCTTTTCGCCGGGTTGTAAAGTGAGGCGCTGAAAACCTTTCAATTCTTTAACTGGTCGCGTCATCGTGGCAACCACATCGCGGATGTAGAGTTGGACCACTTCATCGCCGGCTCGGCGGCCCGTGTTTTCCACGTCAACCGATACAGTAACTTTCCCAGCGGCATTGATCGTTGGCGCACTGAGTTGCAGATTCGAGATCTTAAAGGTCGTGTAACTAAGCCCGTAGCCGAATGGATAGAGCGGCGTCCACGGCAGGTCGTAATACTTCGATGTGTACCTGTTCTCAGCTTCCGGCGGTCGACCGGTATTCATGTGGTTGTAATAGATCGGCACCTGGCCCACGCTGCGCGGAAACGTCACCGGCAGCTTCGCACCGGGATTAACGTCACCAAACAAAATGTCGGCAATCGCATTACCCGACTCGGTTCCGCCCATCCATGATTCGAGAATTGCCGGCGCATTATTTACGATCCATCCGATCGAAAGCGGCCGGCCATTCACCAGTACGACAATCGTGGGTTTGCCTGTCGCATGAATTGCCTGGACCAGTTCCATCTGCCGTCCCGGAAGATCGAGCGAGGCTCGCGACGCGGCTTCGCCGACCATATCGTGTGTCTCGCCGACAAAAACAACTGCCACATCTGCTTGCTTGGCGACATTGACTGCTTCCTGAAAACCGGCGGTCGAATCGTCTTTAACTTCACACCCCTTCGCGTAAAGAATTTTTGTTTGCGGCGACACTTTTGACTTGATCCCCGCAAGCGGGGTGACGGTGTTTTCTTCCTTGCCGTCACCGGACCACCAACCCAGCGGTGCGCGTCGTTCGTCTGCCAATGGTCCAATCACAGCGATCGAGCCGACGTTTTTATTCAATGGCAGAGTCTCGCGTTCGTTCTTCAGCAGCACCATCGAACGACCGGCGATCTCGCGTGCCAACCTAATACTCTCCGGACGCAGTAACGCATTCGCTTCGCGCCCTTCGTCGGTATAGGGATGATCAAAAAGTCCGAGACGGAACTTGATTCGCAGAATTCGTCGCACCGCCTCATCGATCGTCGCTTGTGTAACCTGACTCTGTTTCAGAAGCTGTGCGCCGAACTGGTTGTAACTGCGACTCACCATCTCCATGTCGACACCGGCATTGAGTGCGAGCGCCGCTGCCTGCTCTTCGTTTCCCGCGACGCCGTGATTGATCAGTTCTTTGACCGAGGTGTAATCGCTGACGACGAAACCGTCGAACTTCCATTCCTGTCGCAACACCTTCGTGAGCGTGAAAGGATTTGCACTCGCCGGCACGCCGTTGATGGCATTGAACGAGCTCATGAGAGTACCGACACCGGCATCGACCGCGGCCTTAAATGGTGGGAAATAAATCTCGCGCAGAGTGTTCTCAGAAAGGTCGGTGGTGTTGTAGTCGCGACCTCCTTCGGTGTCGCCATACGCAACCCAGTGTTTCGCGCACGCAAGCACTTTGTCTGCTGCGCCGTAGTCATTGCCCTGGAATCCACGAACACGCGCGCGTGCGAATGCAGCGCCAAGAAACGGATCTTCGCCCGCGCCTTCCGTGATTCGGCCCCAACGCGGATCGCGTGCGATATCGACCATCGGGGCAAACGTCCAACGCAAACCGACGTTGTTCGCCTCCTGTGCCGCGACGGCAGCAGAGCGTTCAGCGAGTGCGGGATCCCAACTACTCGCTTCACCAAGTGGAATAGGAAAAATCGTGCGATAGCCGTGAATCACATCGAAGCCAAAGAGAACGGGAATCTTCAAGCGTGATTCATTCACAGCCACGCGCTGCACCTGATTGGTGCGTTGTGCACCGCGGACATTCAACGTCGAACCGAGCAGTCCCTTACGAATCAGGTCGAGATGCTCGGGACGAAAGTTCCCATTGCCTTCGCCGTCGAGTTGCTGAAGCTGGCCCAACTTCTCCTCGAGCGTCATCTGTGCGAGCAAGGCGTTGACTCGTTGCTCGACGTCGGGCGCGCGCTGGGAATGTGTTGGAGCAGTCGAAAAGAGAAGGGAGCAGAGAAGAAACAGCAACAACGCCGTCAGGCGAATAGGTTTCATTTTTGGTCCACAGATTACACAGATTACGCAGAGTAAAACTACCTCTGCGTAATCTGTGGATAGGCTTTTCGTTAGAAGTTGAACCGCGCCTGGAATTCTACTACACGTCCGGCGAGTGCGCTTTGAGCCCTGCCGAAATCCGGACTGTCGACGTTTGGCGCGAAGAAGCCGAAATTCGCAAGATTCAGGTTGTTGAAGATGTTGAAGAAGTTTGCCTTGACTTCGAGAAACGATGCCTCACCGAGAAACGCGGGCAGGCCGGTTCGTTTGCCAAGGCTCATATCGACCGCAAAGTATTTCGGACCGCGGAACGAATTGCGACCGATGCCGGGCAACAATGCACCGTTGGGATTATTCGGATCGAAATAAAGCAATCCGCCGCCCGGAAAGTTGCCGCCGGGTCGAGTGAAGGCCTCATTGCTGGTGTCGTCAAGTGCGCCGCCAAAATATCGCGGTGGACGCGACGGGCAAACAAAGTTATTCGAGTTGGCCGAATGAACGCACTGTCCCGTGTGCGGTGTCCATGGAAAACCGGTGTGCGCCGTGAGGATGCCATCGAGTTGCCAACCACCAAGCGCCTTGCCAACGAAGTCGCGTCGATTGCGGAAGAGCGGCAGATCCCACAAACCCGAAATGTTCAGGTTATGCCGGATGTCAAAATCCGATGGCCCACGTTCCTGACGCAGATCTTGTGGAAACGTCTGATTGGTTTCGGCACCCGGACCTTCGTTCGAAAGCGTGTCGATAGTCTTGGCCCAACGATAGAGAACGTCAAACTGAAAACCGCGCGTGAAGCGACGTGTCAGACGGGCATTCATCGCGTTGTAGTTTGCATTCACGTCAGGTGTCGGAATAAACACCGCAAACGCGAAATAGTTGTTTGGAATTGAGGGCTGTACGAAGAGTTGATTAACCAGGCGATACAGCTTGTGACTCGAACTGCCCTGGCCCCCAATCGTGGCGACGAGGTCAAACGGCAGCCTGTACTGGAAATCTAATGAATAAGCATAGACATAGGAGGTCGGGGAATTAGGTAGCGTGCCGTAAATCTCAACGGTTCGATTGGGCGGCGTTCCGGTCGCCGGATCAATGCCGACCGCAAGCGCTGGATTAACTGGATAACTGAAAGGGGAGGTACTGCTGCCCAAAGCGTAAAGAATCTGCCCGTCGGCCCGTGGAGAACCAAAGCCGTCAAGTGGTTGGCCGGCAGTACCGCAGCAGATTGAATACCGAGCGAAGAAAGGTGGATTGCCGCGCGTGTTGGAGAAAACTACTTCCGGCGTGCGGTTGTAGTAGATCCCAGCGCCGCCACGAATGACGAGTTTTTCTTCCATGTTGAAGTACTTAGGGCTGTAGGCAAATCCGAAGCGCGGGGCAAAGTTGTTTTTGTCTCCGCTGTAGAGCTGGCTCGTTGGTTCAACTCTCGATCCCGCCAGTCCGCCATTTGGTCCAAAAATAAAATTCGCGACTTTGTTGTCCTGCTCTTTCAGGACGCCGTAGTACTCGTAGCGCAAACCGAGAGTCAACGAGAGGTTTGGTCGCACTTTCCAATCGTCGCCGACGAACAAACCGTAGCTGTTCGAGCGGAAGTGACGCTGTGCGTCCGCTGGTCCACCCGTCACCGGATCGGCGTTGATCTGATAGAAAAGCGGTGCGTCGTTGGCGAAGTTAAAGAGACTGGCGAACGTGTATAGCGGACGAGAAGCGCCGTTGAGGTTGTTGTCGTTGAACTCACGCCTGAATTCACCGCCGAACTTAAATCCGTGGTTGCCGCGCACATTGCTGACAACGTCGCGAAACTCCATGGTCTTTTCGGAGAACACGCCGGGCGTTGTTTCAGCTTGATTCGCACCGAAGCGAATGCGGCCGTCTCGTAACAGACTCTCAATCTCAACACGCGGAATGCCGAAGTTCGTATTATTCGACGACTCGAGCTCGTTGAAAGCAAACTTGGTCAGGTTGAAGCGAGCTTCGTTCAGGAATGTCGGAGAAAACGTGCGATTGTAGAGCACCGTGTAAGCGCTGTTGTGTGGCTCGGTGGTGATGTCGCCTTGCGGACGCGCGCCATTGCCCGAGTCACTGCCAAGCTGGAAACCACGCGTGAGGTAGGTGCTGAAGGTTAACTGATTGAGAGAATTTGGCAGCACGTCGAATCGTCCATTGAATTGCTTCGGTTTCCTGTTGGTAGGCGAAGCGATAATTACCTTTTGAATGTCAGGAATGCCATCGAGTCCGCCACCGCTGAGGTTTGAAAACGGCACGTATTGGCCCAAGCCACCAGTCAGTGATCCAATATCGAGCCCGCCACCAACTACCTGACACGGAAGGCCACCGTTCAAGTCGCTGCAGAGAGGCGTCAATGTGGCGCTGATGCGTGGTTGAATCCCGTCGCTTGCCAATATCCGCGCACTTACTCCTCCGGGTCGTCCATTGATGACTGCCTGGCGGAATTGTGGTGTCTCGACGTAAGTTGTCACCGGTGTCGTCGAGTTCTCACGCAATGCTTCGTAAGACACGAAGAAGAATGCGTGATCGCGCAGGTTACGTGTCGCTGGACCATTGCCCTCACCGAAACGCGGCAGGATTACCGGGCCACCAAGACTGCCACCGAACTGCCTGAAGAAACGCTCGACTCTTTCCGTCCGTCCGCGGCCGAAATCGTTTCGATACTTGTTAAATGCATTGAGCTTCGGACTGTCGTACTTGAGGAAAGCGCTGCCGTGGAAATCGTTCGTTCCGTTTTGCGAGACAACTTTGATCTGTGCCCCCGAGTTGCGGCCGTCTTCCGCGGAATATGTTGTCGAAGAAACCTGGATCTCCTTTACCGATTCCTGGTTCGGCGTGACGACCGCGGCGCCGCCGTGACTGAGACTGTTGACGCTCACGCCGTCAATCTGAAAATTATTTGCCGAGATACGTTGTCCGTTCGCGCTGATCTGCGGCTGGTTCTCTGTTTGGAAGATTGAATTATTCGAACCGCCGGGTCCGGGAGAATTCGGGAACGCGGAAGAGTTTCCGTTGGCAGATCGCGACGCGTCGCCAAAGATTCCCGGAGTCAACCGGATCAGCTCATACGGATCGCGACCGGCTTGCGGCAGTCGCTTCACCTCGGTGGTCGTGAGCCCTTTCGAGACGTTGGCGTTTTCCGTCTGCAATTCGACGGCAGCCTCATCGCTGATGACTACGGTCGCTGTGATCTCGCCGATCTCGAGGATCACATCTACGCCCTGGACTATCTCGGCGGCCACTGCAAGGTTTTGCGCAAGGCTCTTCTTGTAACCAGTCTTCTCGACCGATAACTCGTATTTTCCGGGAGCCAGGCCCGTGATGCGATAGAAGCCCTCCTGATTTGAGGTCGCTTCCTGTGTCTTTCCGGTTTCGGTATCTTTAAGGATGACCTTCGCATCAGGCACAAGTGCACCGGCTGAATCGGAGATCGTACCCTGCACGCCGGCACGGAACTGAGCGGCAGCCGTAATCATTACGCATAAGATAAAAACGCCGCACAGACTCATGCGGAACAGATTCGAGATAGTTCGCGACATTGCCAGACCCCTCCTGAGGCCAAATGTTCTTACAAGCTTTTCGCAAAGAATGGATGTAACGTCGGGGGAGACCGGTAAAACCGAAACCTGGACCATTCGCACAGTACAACGGCAGGGCGTGTTTGTTTGTGCTCGGCCTTTCACAAAAGTATTCTTTTTGTTACGAGGATTTGACGGTGCGTTGACACTTCCGAAGAATCGACGTGTTTATGGAGAAAAGTTCAAACTGGATTGAGCCACCTGATTCGCTGACGCTCCAGGCGGGAGAGGTACATGTGTGGCGGATTTGTTTGGAGCGACCAGATAATGAATTGGATCGGTTTCGACAGACGCTTCAACCACATGAAGTTGAACAAGCCGCACGGTTTCGTTTCGATCGACTCCGAAGACACTTCGTTGCGAGCCGTGGTTTTCTGCGTCATGTGCTCGCGCGATATCTTGAAACGAGACCGGAAGAGCTGAGATTTGCTTACAACGACTATGGCAAACCGTCGTTGGCAGGCGAGCAGAGTTTGCAGTTCAACATGTCACACTCGCACGAAGTCGGGCTGGTGGCGGTGACCCGTGAGGCGGCGATTGGAGTTGACGTTGAGCACGTTCGCGCAGACTTTGCGAGTGAGGACATCGCGAAGCGCTTTTTTTCGCGGCTCGAGGTCGAGACGTTTTGTTCGTTGCCGGAGGAAGAGAAGGTGAGGGCGTTCTTTCGGTGCTGGGCACGGAAGGAGGCGTATATCAAAGCGATCGGGAAAGGATTGTCTCAGCCGCTTGATGGCTTTGATGTAACACTCGCGCCGGATAAGCCCGCGGCGTTGTTGCGAGCTGACAAGGAAGATCGGATGAACTGGTGGTTGAGCGATCTTGATGTTGGTGAAGATTACGCGTCGGCGCTAATTGTTGGTAGTTCTTATCCACAGATTACAAAGATTTTGTTTAACCAGTCTGTGTAATCTGTGGATAGAAGTTAAGAAATGAATCACACGCCTACACATGAAATGCATCTGTCAGCCTCTGCTGCGGCGGTGCTCGATCCGGTTTGCGGGATGACGGTCGATCCGGAGAATGCAGCCGGTTCGTTTGCGTATCAAGGTAAGACTTACTACTTTTGCAGCACCCACTGTCTGCATCGTTTCCGAGAAAATCCAGAAAGCTTTCTGAATCCGGCGCCGCAACAACCGATCGGCATCACGCGGCGACCGAGACCCGCTGCTCCCGATCAGAAGTACACCTGTCCCATGCATCCGGAAATCATTCGCGATGGTCCGGGCAGTTGTCCGATCTGTGGCATGGCACTCGAACCCGTCACCGTCACTCTCGATCAGGGAGAGAATCCTGAGTTGATCGACATGACGCGTCGGTTCTGGATCGCAGTGATGCTCACGATTCCTGTTTTTGCACTCGGCATGAGTGATCTGATCCCGGGTCAACCGCTACAGCGATTGGTATCGATGTCAGTGTTGCAATGGGTACAACTGATACTCGCGTCGCCAGTGGTCTTGTGGGCTGGCTGGCCATTCTTTGTCCGCGCCTGGGAATCGATCGTGAATCGCAGCCCGAACATGTTCACCTTGATCGGACTCGGCGTCGCAGTCGGTTATCTGTCCAGTTTGATTGCCGTGCTTGCGCCTGGAGTATTTCCACACTCGTTTCGCCATATGGACGGCAATGTGCCCGTGTATTTCGAAGCTGCGGCCGTGATCGTCACGCTCGTGTTGCTTGGTCAGGTGCTGGAGTTACGCGCGCGCAGTCAAACCGGTTCGGCGATCAAAGCGTTGCTCGGTCTCGCTCCGAAGACTGCTCGACGCATTGCGGAAAACGGACATGAGTTCGATGTTCCCTTGGACGAGGTACAGGTTGGCGATCGACTGCGTGTGCGACCAGGAGAGAGAGTTCCGGTTGATGGTGTGGTGCTCGAAGGTTCGAGCGCGGTGGACGAATCGATGATCACGGGAGAACCGATTCCGGTCGCGAAACATGTGGGAGATCGAGTAGTTGGAGCAACAGTGAACGGCACCGGTTCATTTGTGATGCGGGCGGAGCGCGTCGGTTCGGAAACGTTGCTGGCACAGATTATTCAGATGGTGGCCGAAGCGCAACGCAGTCGCGCGCCGATACAGAGATTGGCTGATGTTGTTTCCGGCTATTTCGTGCCGGCAGTGGTGTTGATAGCAGTCCTTACCTTCATCGTCTGGAGTATCTGGGGTCCTGAGCCACGCATGGCGTATGCGTTGGTCAATGCTGTTGCGGTTCTGATCATTGCCTGTCCGTGTGCGCTCGGACTTGCGACGCCGATGTCGATCATGGTGGCAACCGGTAAGGCAGCTCAGAACGGCGTCCTGTTCAGAAACGCTGAAGCGATCGAGATCATGCGAAAAGTCGACACGCTTGTCGTCGACAAGACAGGCACGTTGACCGAAGGCAAACCGAAACTGGAGAGTGTCGTCACAAATGGAACGATAGATGAAAAGACGTTGCTGAGACTGGCGGGAAGTTTGGAAAATAGTAGCGAGCATCCACTCGCATCGGCAATCGTTGCGGGTGCGCGAGATCGTGGTGTCGAAGTGTCAAACGCGAGGCATTTCGAGTCGATCACGGGCAAGGGAGTTACCGGAGAAATCGACGGACGTCGCGTCGTTGTTGGCAATCGATCGCTACTCGAAGACTACAAACTTGACGTGGGCGATCTTGCTGTGCAAGCAGAAAACCTGCGAGCCAATGGACAGACACTCATGTTTGTCGTCGTTGATGAAAAGCCTGTGGGTTTGATCGGCGTCGCAGATCCAATAAGGTCGACGACTCCGAATGCAATTAAGCAACTACAAGCAGACGGTATTCGCATCGTGATGCTCACCGGCGACAGTCGCACCACCGCCGAAGCTGTCGCACGCAACCTGGGAATTGACGAAGTAGTCGCGGAAGTGTTGCCCGATCAGAAAGTCGAGACGGTGAAGAGATTTCAAGACGCAGGAAGGATCGTGGCGATGGCGGGCGACGGAATCAACGATGCCCCGGCGCTCGCGATGGCTCACGTCGGGATTGCAATGGGCACAGGCACAGATGTGGCGATGAAGAGTGCGGCCGTAACGCTGGTAAAGGGCGACCTCAACGGGATCGTTCGCGCACGTGCTCTTAGTCGCGCCACGATGAAAAACATCAAACAAAACCTCTTCTTCGCATTTATCTACAACTCCCTCGGCGTTCCCATAGCTGCCGGTGTTTTATATCCCTTCTTCGGGATTCTTTTAAGCCCGATGATCGCGGCGGCAGCGATGAGTTTCAGCTCTGTATCAGTGATCGGAAACGCGCTGCGCCTGAGACAATTTGGACGCGGATGAACGCGGATAAAATCCGGATTTTAAATCAGTGTAATCCGTGGCTAAATAACTTGTTGCCGGATGCGGTGAACATCACACCGAGAATCTCGTCCGTCACGAAGCGCTCGTCGAGATCGGAGAGCCGCACTTCACGATCAGTTCTTCCGTTGTTGATGTTGACTCCGGCCAGCCCATCTCCATTCTTTAAATCCGTATAGAAATACATCCACTGCCCGCGCAGCGCCGCGAGTCGATCACGATGCCAGAGAAAGCGCGATAACTTTTCCAACTGACTTGCCGGATCAATTCGTTTAGCGATACCGAATCGCTTGAACCATGGAGTGCGTTGATTGCGCCTTGTCAAAGTGGCGAGGGCCTGCAAGTTTGCATACGACGATCGCACCGTCATGTATGGACCACTAAAACGGAAGTAAAGCGACGCCGCGCGCGCGGCAATCGCCGCGATCGTCTTGAACACACCGCGACCTGGCGGCGTGTGTCGGGCACGCCAAAGCTGCCGTCCATTTGTCGGATCGAACGCTGCGATTTCCGACTGTCCTCCGATAACAATGTCGCCTCGTTCGTTCAGCACGCCAAATGATGCACGCTCGATTTTGTGCGGAACGCGATTAAGACGCTTGCCAGTCGTCGCATCGACAAAAATCAGATCGTCTCGATCGGCGATCGCAATCGTGTTTCGATCGGGGAAGAGAAGATTAGTAATACCCTTGTCTGCGCCTTTGTAACGCCAAAGAACTTTCCCGTTGCGGACGTCAATCGCACTCACACCATACGAGCCGCGCTCGGTCGTCTCACCATCCTTGAGTCGGGTGAATTGTCCCCCGGTACGCACGTAAAGAACATCTCCAGCGAGAACCATCTCCGGCGTGAGCCCGAGATCTTTCGCCTCCCATTCGGTATCGCCTGTCTGACGCGAGATTGCTCTGACGCGACCATGGCCCGAGACGTAAATAAAATCCGAGCTGAAGATCGGCTCAGCTTCGGTGAGCGCAAGACCATCTTCGTTGACGCGATACTTCTCTCGCAGTCGCTCCTTGCCGGTTCGCTCGTCAAACGAAGTGACGCCTTCGTAGAAAGCGTAAAGACGGCCGTCAACAAAAACAGGTGGATAATAATTATCGAGCGTGTAGTCGACCTCTTTGTTCGAATCGTCAGGCCAGCGCACCGGCATCATCTCGACTTCGCTGATCTCATACTTCCAGAGCTCGTTGCCGTTCGCCAGATCGAGCACGTGCAGCAGCGGATGACGTTTGAAACCATCACGTGCGCGATTCTTTGCATCCTTCACGAGTACAACCGCAAGCAGGTTTGCTGACGGATCGACTGAGATCTGCATCACCGCGCCTTTGACTTTGTCGCTTCGCCAAATCGAATTACCAGTCAAAATATCAACTGCTTCGACCCTCGCCTTGTCGCCTTTTTCAAGACTCAACAAAAGCAGATCGGTGTTGGGAACAGGTGCTACATCGGTTTCGTCGAGCGACAGATCTTTGCGACGCCAGAGTGTGTCGCCGGTCGATCCATCAATGGCATAGAGCGATTTCTCGGTGCCGACCAGAATGACGCCCATCTCTGTCTGCTGGTAAAAACGGATGTCATGGTCGAGTTTTGCTGTCCACGACTGTGCCAAAGCGGGAAGGGAAGAGAGCAGGAAGAAGAACAGCGAAGGAACAACGGTACGACTAAACTTCATGCGACTAGGATAACCCAGATCTGTTATGCTTTGCCGCGAAATGGTGAGGTTTCTTGCAGTTGTATTGCTTCTTCTGACCGCGATTTCGGTCGCGGCGCAATCGATCGATCCGAATGCTCCGACGCCGGTCCGCAGCAACACGGTGACCGGCAGCGTCGCTGCGCGCGATCTGGGTGATGCGCGATTGACCGATCATTATTTTGCTTTCACCGGCACGCCGGGCGATCTGCTGATCACGATTCAGAGTCAGAATCTCAACGGCGATATCGACGTCTTTACCGCCGGCACATTGCGTCCGCTACTTAAGGTCACCCTCTATTCCGAGATCTCAACGCCGGTAACGAAAGGGATCTACCTCCGCAAACGAGAAGATCTAGTCTTACGTGTCGAAGCGCGTAGTCCGAATGACGATCAGGGAACGTATCGAATTTTCTTTGGCGGCTCGTTTGCGCCAATCGTTGGTGGGTCTGATGTCAGTGAAACAGAAGCAACCGCGACGACGGAAACACCGAGACCGCAAGGCGGCAGACGCGTTTCGTCGACGGGAGCGAGACTGCCCGAACCGGAGCCAACGCCTGTAACTGAAGTCGCAGCCGCACCGACGCCTGAGCCAACCCCGGAACCCTCGCCGGAAGCGAAACCGGTTGAGAGCCCCGGCGCGGAACCGGAAAAATCTCCTGAAACTGAAAGACCTGCGACAGCGCGAAATACACGCGGACGTAGACCAGCAGCCAGACGTCCGGCGCCAAGAGTTAGAGAAAAGCCGGCACCGGTTGAAGAACCGAAGCCGAAGCCTCCCGCTGAGCCCGAGCCCGAAGTTGGACCACGACTCGTGATCGAGACGAATGATGGCACGTTGATTAATCGTTCAATGAGTACGGTCAGAAGGGTGACAGTTGAGAATGGTCAGGTGGTTGTGATTGGTAAGGACGGAAAGATCGATCGGATACTGCTGATCAACGTCGTGCGCATGTCGATCTCACCGTAACGCGGATGAACGCGGATAAACGCAGATCCGAATGACTGTTTCTTTCCGATCCGCGTTCATCCGCGGCTGACCCTATTTCCCGGATTTCAAACCTGCCAGCTTGGTTTTGAAATTCGGTAAATCCTCGGCATTGGGATCGACTTTCTCGAGTTGTGCAATCGCGTCTTCCGCGGCTTTCGCATCGCCTTTCTCAAGCGTAGAAGCCGCCAGCCCTGCCAGCGCCATCACGTCGTCCGCCTTCATCTTCAGTGCCGCGCGATACCATTTCTCAGCCGTGTCGTAATGTCCGGCGTCGAGATTTACCAACCCGAGCGTGACGACGGTTTGATAATCCGTGGGACGAAGTTGATTTGCCTTCAGCAGGTATTCGATCGATTGATCGTAACGTTGAATCTGATAGTAGAGCTGCGCTGCTTTGATTTGCGCGTCGAAATTTTTCGGTTCGCTGCGTGCCTTCTCGAGCGACGCGGTGACTTCCTGCCGCATTGCCTCCGGATTCGGTGCGTTCTGTGCGCCAACAGGCGGATGATCTGAAGGAAGCTGTTGCGATCCGGCCGCTGCGGTCTGTTGCTGCATCGCCTGTTTCTGACTCATTGAGCTGGCGAACATGAAGCCGACGATGAACCCCAGCAAGATTCCGATGATTGCGAAAAGAAGATTTTCTCTCGACATGATTTGTCCGGGTTGTTACTTACTCCCTGCGAGCGTCTTTGCTTCGTTGATGCGTTCGGTGATCGTCTGTGCTACGTCAGAACCAGGCGGAACCTGCTTCAGCACGCGCTGCCAGTAATCGATCGCTTTCTTGTAATCCTTCGCCTGGAAAGCGGCACTGCCTCCGAGTTGCAACGCCTTTGCGTTTTCCGGATCGACCTGCAGAGCGTGATTAATCAGCTCCGTCGGTTTACCTTCAAGACTTCTGCCGCTGGCCATCGCAGTCGCAAATGCGTACTCGGCCCACAGATCGGCGTCTTTGGGTGACAACTCCGTGGCTTTCGCATAGGCGCCGGCCGATTCGCCGAACTTCTCCATCGAACTGTACGACCGTGCCAGCATGATCCAACCCTGCGCGTCATTCGGATTCGACTCCAACTTCTTCGCCAGTTTTTCAACATTCGCTGCAATCTGTTCCTGCGATCGCTCTGGAGGAGCGGGCGCACTGGCAGCGCCGGGCGGCACACCAACAGGTGCAGGATTGCTGATAAATTCAGGCTGTCCCACTGACATATAAAAAATGATCGCTACGAGCGGGAGTACGACTCCGAGACCGAAGGCCGTACTTCGCGGGCTTACCGGAGCAGGCGTAGTGTTTTTCGATCGAAAGTAGTATGCGATTCCCACGAACGGGTTAAATAGTCCAAACAGAAGGGCTCTTTTGCCTGCGCTGGGCGAAGCAGAGTGTGCATTCTCAGCTTGTGCCGTGTCTTCGAGTAAACGCCTTTCGATTTCATCGCGGTCCTGTGCGTACTGCTCCTCGCTCACAATGCCGTTGCGCAAATCGGCTTCAAGCTCGGTGAGTTGATCGCGATAGACGGCGATGTTCGCCTGTTTTCTTTCCTGCTCGGTTTTGAGATCAGGCTCTTCGGAACGCAGTACAGGTGGCAGGACAAACGCAAGCGCGATCACGATCATAAGGGCACAGATTACCCAGAAGAGAATCACGTTGTCTCCTTTCCTGAGACCGAAGCGAGTAACTCTTCTGCGCGGCGATGTTCGTCGGCGCTTAAAGGCATCTCCACGAGGGCGTCGCCTCGTTGCTTGATGTAACGGAAGAGCACGTACAATCCGCCAAGTAACAAAACAAAAGGCCCAAACCAAAGTAGATAAGTGGTATACGTCACGCGAGGTTTGTACAAGATGAAATCGCCGTAGCGCTGGGTAAGGAAAGCAATGATTTCCTGGTCGCTCTTACCGGCTTTCATCTGGAGACGAATCTCGCGGCGCAGGTCTGCGGCCAGTCCGGCAGGTGAATCGGCCAGTGTTTGATTCTGACACTGAAGACAACGAAGCTCTTTCGACAGGTTTGCGAGTCGCTGCTCGATCACCGGATCGTCACTCGGAACTTCTTCCTCCTGCACCTGCGCCACGACCACGGAAGCAAGTAGGCAGATCAGCAATATCGAAACGAAACGCAACCGAGTCATTTGCTTGTTCCCTGGCGATTTAATTCCTGGACCACCGGCAAAATCTTCTCCGACCAGACATCGGGAGTGATTGGACCAACATGCTTGTAACGTATCGTGCCATTTTGGTCGATTATATACGTCTCCGGCGCTCCATAAACTCCGTAATCGATTGCCACACGCCCGTCGAGATCGACTGCACTCACCGTGTAAGGATCACCTAAGTCATCGAGCCATGCGAGCGCATCTTCACGTCTGTCTTTGTAATTGAGTCCGTAAATCGGCACCGCGCCTGACTGCGCATACTTGACTAGCCACGGATGTTCTTCGCGGCAAGCCACACACCACGAAGCCCAAACATTCAGCAGCCACACCTTTCCCCGCATGTCTTCGTTGGAGATCGTCTTGTCGGCGGCTTTGAGTTGTGGCAGACGGAATGCGGGTCCGGGTTTATTGATTAAGACTGATTTGAGCTCATGTGGGTCGCGCGTAAGTCCGATCGCGAGAAAGACGGCGAGCACGAGAAACAAAACCAAAGGGATTAGATAACGGAGCATTTCTTAACCACAGATTATACGGACGAAGGCGGATTGGCCACGGACGCGGCGACTGTGCTTGGTATTTCCGCGGGTTTCATGACCCGTTGGGCTTCGCGTTCCTTCCGTGCGGCGAGTGCGTATCGTCGATCGCTGAGCGCGAGTCCGCCACCGAGCGCCATCAACACCGCACCACCCCAGATCCAACCGACGAAGGGTTTGTAATACACCCGCACGCTCCACGCGCCGCCGCCGACGGGTTCGCCTAACGAAATGTAGAGATGTCGAAAGATGCCGCTATCGATTGCCGTTTCCGTCATGACGTTGCCGCTGGCGGTGTAGTTTCGTTTCTCGGGGTAGAGTCGTTCAACTTCCTCACCGTTGCGACTGACGACGATCTCGGCTCGCCCGGCAACATAGTTTGGACCATTGACGTTAGTGACGCCGACAAACAGAAATTCATAACCACCGGCACGAACTACATCACCGCGCTGCATGCGTACGTCCTGCTCGGACTGATAACCTGTGACGAGTGTTACGCCAATAACGAAGACGGCCACACCGAGATGGGCTACCTGCATTCCGTAGTAACTGCGACTTTGGGTCTTCAATTTCTGGAAGGTTGTCAGTTGACCTGAAGTAACACGAACGCGCTCGTAAAGATTTACGGCAACCGTGGTGACGATCCAGAACGCGAGCATCAGGCCGAGGCTGACAAGCGCTTTCCACTGGCCAAACACAAACGGCAAAGAGACGGCGGTGACGAGACTGATTACAAACGCCCAGCGCAGTCGCGTGACCAAGTCCGGCAGGCTCGCTTTCTTCCAACGTGCGATTGGTCCAATCCCCATCAGGAACACTGCCGGCGCCATGAGCGGCACGAACATGAGATTGAAGTAAGGTGGACCGACCGAGAGTTTCGCGCCGCCGAGTGCGTCGACGATCAACGGATAAAGAGTTCCCAAAAGAACGGAAGCAGCAGCGACAGTCAGCAGTACGTTGTTAGAGAGCAGCAACGACTCGCGCGAGATGACGTCAAATTTGCCGCCGATACCGACCTGTTTCGCACGGATTGCATAAAGCAGTAAAGATCCGCCGATCACAACGAGCAGAAACGCGAGAATAAAAATGCCGCGCTTCGGATCGGTCGCGAAGGCGTGAACAGACGTCAGCACGCCCGAGCGAACCAGAAAAGTTCCCAACAAACTCAATGAAAATGCGGCGATGGCGAGCAATACGGTCCAGCTTTTGAACCCGCCGCGTTTTTCCGTGACGGCGAGTGAATGAATGAGTGCGGTCCCCACCAGCCACGGCATGAACGACGCATTTTCAACCGGGTCCCAGAACCACCAGCCACCCCAACCGAGCTCGTAATAAGCCCAGAAACTCCCGAGGGCGATGCCGCAAGTTAGAAACATCCACGCGATTGTGGTCCATGGTCGCGACCAGCGCGCCCACGTCGCATCCAGCCTGCCGCCGATCAGCGCCGCGATCGCAAACGCGTACGCGACGGAGAATCCGACGTAACCCATGTAGAGCATCGGTGGATGCGCCACCATCGCCGGATCCTGTAACAACGGATTCAAGTCGCGCCCGTCGATTGGCACCGGTGAAAGACGTGTAAACGGGTTTGAGGTGAGCAGCATGAACAGCAGAAAGCCCACGCTCACAATTCCCATCACACTCAACACGCGCGCCACCATCACTTCCGGAAGATGTCTGCTGAAGAGCGAGACGGCGGCGGTCCAGAGTGCCAGCATGAACGTCCAGAGCAGTAGCGATCCTTCGTGCGAACCCCACGTCGCTGCGAGACGATAGTGCAACGGTAGCTGTGAATTTGAATTAGTGGCGACGTTGAGGACGGAGAAGTCGTTAGTGATAAAGGAATAGCCCAAACAGCAGAACGCGATCGTTACGAAGATAAACTGCGCCTGACCGGTCGGGGCTGCAAGCGCGACCCAGGTACGATTGCCACTCGACGCTCCGATCAGCGGCAAAGTGGCCTGCGTTAGAGCCAGCAGGAGGGCGATGATTAGTGCGAACTGACCTATTTCAGGAATCATTTAGCCACGGATTTTAACGGATCGATTACGGATTAATTGTCGACGATGCTCTTGGCAGCTTCGCGTGCGTATTTGGCTTTGTCGATTGCCTGTCCGGCTTCGGGAGGCATGTAATTCTCGTCGTGTTTTGCTAGAACCTGATCGGCCTGAAACACGCCGTCTGCGCCGATTTTACCCTGTGCTACACAGCCACGACCTTCCTTAAATAAATCCGGAAGGATTCCTTTATAAACAACCGGAACATTCGCGGCGGTGTCAGTCACCGAAAACCGCACCGTCAAGCCGTCAGGGTCACGTTTCAGCGTGCCGTCCTGAACCAGGCCACCGATGCGAAAGGTCCGATTGACGGGCGCCTCTTTTGCTACGACTTGAGTTGGACTAAAGAAGAAGACGAGATTGTTACGGAACGCATTCGCCACCAGGTAGGCGGCCACGCCAAGTCCGGCGAGCCCTACAACAATAAATGCGATCCGCTTATGACGTCGTTTCATTGACACTCCCTCTTAAAACGGAAGCAGGAACGGAATTAGATGATTGCTGTTGTTGCGTCAGCGCTTTTTTTCTTTGCTTCAAGCTGACGACTTCCCAAACAATTGCGATCAGGGAAACAAGATACGATCCCCAAACATAGAAGCCATAGCCACCTAAAGACAAATCCGGCCAGTTCATGATTAGACTCCTACCTCAGCGAATCGAGAGGCATTTTGCTCTCGCTCAAGGATAATGCATCGCAAGCGAATCAGCACCACGGCCACAGAGTAAAACCAGCAGGCGGCCAGCATGATGAGCAACGCCGCGAGCATCGATCCTCTGATAGTTGGTTTCTGAAGAATGCGAATTGTGGCGCCCTGATGCAGTGTGTTCCACCACTGGACTGAGAAATAAATGATCGGGACATTGATCACGCCGACGAGTGCGAGTACGGCGCCGGCTCGGTCGGCGCGTCGCGGATCGTCAATCGACGCCTGCAGTGAGATGAAACCGATGTAGAGAAACATCAGGATCAGTGTCGAGGTCATGCGTGCGTCCCAAACCCACCATGTGCCCCACGTCGGTTTACCCCAGAACGCACCGGTGATCAGTGAGAGCGCGGTGAACATTGCGCCCGTGACTGCGAGCGACGAAGCCATCATCGACGCGAGACGCGCGTTGAAAGCCCATCCGACACCTGCATAAATTGCCATCAGAACGTAGAGAAACATTCCCATCCACGCAGCGGGCACGTGAATGAAGATGATCCGGTAGGCATCGCCCTGTTGGAAGTCGGGTGGCGCGATGAAGAAACCGACGAAGAGTCCGGTCGCGAAAAGTAGTATGGCCGGAATCTGAAACCAGGGAATGATCTTACCCGCGAGCGGGTAGAAAGTTGCGGGCGATGCGTATTTGTAGAGGTTCATGATGTTTCGACTTCTAAGATCACATCTTGTAAATCATGCAAATCTTGCAATCTTGTCGAACAACTACCGTATATAGAGACAGGATTACAGGATTTTCAAGATTTACAAGATTCAATCCTATTCCAACGAAATCCTGAGCGCAGCGGCCGTGGCCCATGGCGAAAAGAGCAGCGACACGATCGCAAAAGCACCGAGCAGTGAAAGATGCGCCGACGGGCTCGATCCCATGATGCTCGCTTCAACTGCACCAGCGCCAAAGATCAATGCCGGAATGTAAAGCGGCAACACGAGGATCGATATCAAGACTCCACCGCCACGCAGTCCAAGCGTCAACGCCGCTCCAATCGATCCAATCAAACTCAAAATCGGCGTGCCCAACAATAAACTCGCAAATAAAATCCACAGCGTCTGGCGACTAAGATCGAATTGGACACCGACGAGTGGTGCGATCAAAACGAGGGGCAGTTCCGCGACGATCCAATGTGCCAGCGTCTTTCCGAGCACCACCAGAAAAAGTGGCTGCGGCGTCAATAATAACTGTTCGAGCGTGCCGTCCTGGTAGTCGTTGGCAAACAACCTGCCCAGCGAAAGCATTGACGCCAACAACGCAGCGACCCAAACAACGCCCGGCGCAATCGTTCGCAGTAACTGCGTCTCCGGACCGATACCGAGCGGAAACAAACTGACGACGATCACAAAGAAAAAAACAGTCGACAGCATGTCAGCGCGGCGACGCCAGGCCAGCATCAGATCGCGCCAAACGATCCAGCGCAACATCGATAAGCTCGAAGGTGCGTTCACGTTGTGAGTTCGAGTCGTTCGGTGCGGCCTGCGTCCAATTCCAATTCCTGGTGCGTTGCCACGATTGCAATGCCGCCGCCGTCCAGGTGGCTTTCAATCAAAGATCTAACGCGAGCAACAGCCGTCTTGTCCAATGAGGTCAACACCTCATCTAGTAACCAGAGCTTTGTGCCGCACACCAGCAGTCGTGCGAGAGCCACTCGTCTACGTTGACCTTCTGACAAGACTCGTGCCGGAAGAAACTCGCGACCTGTCAAACCCATTTGGCCAAGTGCCTCGCGAGCCTTGTCGTTGTTGATCTCAACGCCATTCAGCGCATTTGTGACACGCAAATTCTCGATCGCGCTGAGTTCTTCTTTTATGCCGTGACGATGACCGAGGTAAGTCACGGAGGCGACATATTCCTCACCTAGTGATCGAATATTCGCACCTTCCCAGCTAACCTCACCCTCAGCCGGAGGTAGTAGTCCGCACAGAATTCTCAATAAACTGGTTTTACCGCTTCCGTTCGGGCCGGTGAGCTGAATAAAAGTTCCCGGGGACACAGCGAAGTCGAGTCCGCTAAAAAGCCTGCGATCTCCGCGCACGCATCCGAGCTTCCTGGCCTCTAGTATTGTCGTCGTCCTCC
This sequence comes from Pyrinomonadaceae bacterium, assembly GCA_035694465.1. GTDB lineage: Bacteria > Acidobacteriota > Blastocatellia > Pyrinomonadales > Pyrinomonadaceae > PSRF01. The sequence goes on from DASSFI010000080.1 coordinate 53,571, forward strand.
GCGGGTGATTGTAACACTCAGCCACGGTATCCACAGATTACGCGGATTGTTTATTGAGTGTGTGGAATCAAATAAATCCGCGAAATCTGCCGCTAAGTCTTGGCTCGTGGTTCGACGGGGCCGTTTGCTTTTAGCCATTCCTGCCAGCCGCCCTGTAGTACGCGGACGCGTTTGAAACCGCTGGCCTGCAATATCTGGGCGGCCGCGATGCTCGATTCGTCTTTGGGACAGGCGCAGTAGGTAACGATCTCCTGATCTTTCGGCAGATCTTTCAACGGCGGAAAGGCAAGACGCGCCTTCAACTTCCGCAGTTTGAAATGAATTGCGCCTTTTACCGTCTTCGCACTGTTTGCATAACCCTCGGAACTGCGGACGTCAATGATCGTGACCGGCTGATTAGCGGTGACTTTCGCCTTGAGCTCATCAGCGCTGATCATCTGAACGGCCGGATCAGTTTGCGCCTGAGCGGCGATCGCAGTTAAGCCGGCGACGACGAGTGCGAGGATCCAATATTTCCCCATGCTCATTTCCATTCTCCTTATTTCATCGCACGTGGTTTATGAAACACTCCGGGCGGAGCTTCGTCGCCCGTAAATGTCTTCGGGTCGTACCACGAATAAGTTGCTGACGCGAAGTAAAGATAGCCCGGTGTGCCTTGCACCGTCTCTCCGATCAAATCACCCTGCGGCCGCGGCAATTTTCTGCCGCTGTTTGCAGTGACAAATTCCTGTCCAGTGTGGACTTTAAGATCGTTGCCTACGACGTTCTTCAAGACGAAGGTTTGCGTCGCGTCGGGATCGCGCCAGTCGTTCGTACCAAAGCCGTGGATCACGGCGAGTAACGTCTCATCTTTCTCGATACGCAAGGCCACGCGCGGATCACGTTTTGCGCGTGGTTCGCGCACCAGCCACGGCGGCAACTCCTGATTCATAAGTTCGAGCTTCGCTGGTTTGACGATCACGGCAAGGTCCTGAGATCCGTCGCCATTAAAATCTCCAGCGAGAAAGTTAGGGTTGGAGTTTGTGTCTACAACGGCGGCATCTTTGAAAATTCTTCGCACAGCTTCCTGGACTTCAACTGTCTTTGCCGCGGCGGGAGCCGTCAATCGCACAGGCGTTGAGTCCGGAGAAGGTTGGTAAGCCGGCGGTGCTTGTTCTGCAACCTGCCGTTTTGATTGCGAGCTACAAGCACAAAGTATTAATGCGATAACAAGTAGACAGGGAATAATTGTTCGCATTTCAGGAAACCTCTTGGCAACTCTGAATCTTCAGGCATTAAACAGGATTACAGGATGAACAGGATTTAGGAAACCGAAGCCCGCCGGAAAAATCCGGCGAGCTTCGGGGATAGTGCCGCGTCAATTCGTCTGTCGCGTGGAGATCATAGCGACAGCACGAAGGCAATGAGATCGTTCCGCTGCGCGGCAGTCAAGGAATTGAAGTTATTTCTTGCTGTCGTTGCCTGTCCGGCGTGCAGTTGGATCGAGTCAAAAATGGTGACGTTCAGGCCCTCATGCATGAGCCTGTTGCGTGAGCGAATGCCCCAGAGTGGCGGCGTTCGGATTTGATTTGCCGATGACTGCCCGGCGTTTTGCACAATGCCATCACCCGTACCGATATTGTGTAACGCAAAATCGCTGAACGGATGAATGATCTTGCTGCCGAGAGCTGTCGGTACTGAGAATGCTCCGCCATTGATGAGCGTTCCAGCAGGGGCAGTCGTGAATGTGCGTGTATGGCACACAGCGCAGCCAACCGCGGTGAATAATGAATCGCCGCGTGTCGCAGCCGCCGGAATCGGATTCTGACGACCAGGAGCGCGTGTTGCTGCCATGAAGTCGGCGAAAGCAAGTACGTCGTCGCCATCATCTTCCGGGTCCGCAACCGGATCGAAAGCTGACGGGAACGTCACGTTGATTACACCTTCAGCCGTGCTGGCCGGATTCTCATGTGTTCCCGCATCAGCGGCACTGGAACTGCGGCCACCGAAACCATCAAACGGGTTAGTGATACCCATCTCGTTGAGATACGCATCACCAGCAAACGAAACCAGGCTCGCATGCTGAGCTTTCCAGCCAAAGCGACCAATACGCAAGGCATTGTTGGCTTCAGTCACGGGAACCTGGGAAAGCGTTCCGCGTTGAGCCGCTGCCTGCGCCGCCACATTATTCTGCAGGTCGGTGTTGGAAATGCATTCAATAAATCCGTCACCGAGCGTGCTCAGCGTGACGCGGAATGCCTTAACAGTTTCGGCCGTTGAGATGTGTTCCACGATGTCGGAATCCGTGGCGCGAGCATGGATCAACTGGCCACCTGGTGCATCAACGAAAGCACCGCCGGTTATGTGGCCAGCTCGGAACTCCATCTGCTGACCGAAGGCACCAACATCAACTGATTGATGGCATTCAATACAACCAACATCGTTGTAGGTTGGTCCAAGACCATCTTCGATATTCTCACGTTCCGAGAAGATAAATTTGTTGTCCTCGAACCTGCCATTTCCGCGCGCGGTGGGCGCAACAGGTTCAGCCACGCATTCGTCGATCGGGGTACCCCTGACACCGAAACCATTGAACAAATCATCGGTCTTGGCGTCGTTGTCGGTAGTTAGTGCCTCGGTTGCTGCCTGACTTTCGACAACTTGGGGTTCGCTCAGAGGTAAGAAGAGCGCGACCGCGAACAAGACTAGAGTTAGGATAGGTAGAACTTTCCTCATTGAACTTAGACCTCCTAGGAGCTACAAACGGGTTGCGAGACAAAACCTACAATTTACCCGTCGGTAAACTGCACAGTTTTGCTAGGTTTTACCCTGCTTGACTTGGACTAAAGAGGCAGCTCAAGTCTTAGGGGGGTGCGACCAGAGTTAACGAGTCCCCTCACGCAAGAAGAAACCAAGGACTAGCCCTAGTTGTGAGAGAGAGGGCAGAGGCGCGGACTCTGCTCGAATAGTAAATCGAATTAGCTGGGCTTGACTGCTTTGTTTGTAAGTCGGGAGTGGGCGAACTCTATGCCCCTTTTAGGGCAATGTCAAGAAAATTGTATCTACAGATTACAGAGAATATTGAAATCAGGTAATCTGTGTAATCTGTGGACAGAAACAACCGCAAAAGCTACCCCTTCACAGCAATAGTCGGCCAGGAAGAGATGAAGCTGGCTCTGTTGTTGAACATCGTCGACCCGCTGATCGGTGGCGTCTTGATCATGGGTCACCGCGGGACAGGGAAATCGACGGCTGTTCGTGCTCTGGCTGATCTGTTACCGGGGATTACAGTCGTTGCAGGTTGTCCTTATAACTGTGATCCGAATGACGAGCGCAACCTCTGCGATCAATGTTCACAGGATCGCGAACTGAGCGCGAAGCAAATTGCTGTGCCCGTCGTCGAACTTCCGCTAGGAGCGACTGAGGATCGTGTTTGTGGAACGATCGATATCGAACGCGCGCTTTCGGCCGGGCGAAAAGCATTCGATCCCGGTTTGCTGGCGCGCGCGAATCGCGGCTTTCTTTATATCGACGAAGTGAACTTGCTCGAAGATCATCTGGTCGACTTGCTGCTCGATGTTGCGGTCACGGGAATAAATAAGGTAGAGCGCGAAGGAGTTTCCGTTGAACATCCTGCCAGTTTCGTATTGATCGGCTCGGGCAATCCTGAAGAAGGTGAACTACGACCGCAACTCCTCGATCGCTTTGGCTTGCACGCCGAAGTCGTTACTGAAAATTACTTGAAGAATCGCGTCGACATCGTCGTTCGTCGTGAACGTTACGATCGGGATCGTGACGCCTTCTGTAAATCTTACGACGCAGATCAAGAGCAACTCCGAAAACGAATCACGAAAGCACGCGCAAATCTGAAGAAGATAAACTTGGAGCGCGAAGTGCTCGAGAAGATCGCGCAACTCTGCGCCGATCTGAAAGTCGACGGTCATCGCGGTGAGTTGACGATCATGCGTGCCGCACGTGCCTTGGCTGCGTTTGAGGGCCGCAAAGCAGTCACCGAGGACCACGTCAAACGAGTTTCGGCGATGGCATTGCGTCATCGATTACGCCGTGATGCGTTGGATGACACGGCGACGAGCGAACAGGTTCAGCAGGCAGTAGACGAGGTCTTTCCAAGCTCCGCCCCACCACAACCTCCGAGCGAAAGTAGCGGTCACACACAGAATCTCGATCGACCCGGCAAGGTAGACAAAGACACTCCGCGACAACGTCGCTCCGCCTCGGGAAACACTTCGAGACCAAATGAACTGGATGTCTTATCTCCGCCGGGAGTGGAAAAGAAATCGGCCGAGTTGCGATTGGACGAACATTTGAAGTCTACCGATCGTGCGGATAGAGCGCGTTCGCAGAGCCGTCGCACCAGCGGCGCTAAGGCCGCGCTGGCCCAACGACGTGGACGCTACACGCGTGCGGTTACATTCAAGAGCGCCGGGGCCCGGATCGCCATCGATGCCACCTTGCGAGCACTTGTCGGACTCGACATGTCGTTGCGCGACCAAACGAGCGTGCTTGTCGATCCACAAGCCCTGCGTTACAAGCTGCTGAAGCACAAGCAGGGCCGGCTCTTTATCTTTGCCATCGATGCTTCGGGAAGTATGGCGGCGAATCGCATCGCACGCGCCAAGAGCACGATTCTCAAATTACTTCGCAAGTCGTACCTGAATCGCGACAGCGTTGCGATCGTTTCCTTTCATGGCACTACGGCGAGTCTTGATCTGCCGCCGTCGCGAAGTATTCTGCGCGCGCGTCGCGTGCTCGACTCTCTGCGCATGGGCGGCAGCACGCCGCTCGGGTTAGGACTTGTCACTACGATTGAGTTGTTGGAACTGGTAGGCAACAAGTTTGGTGAGCGAGTTGTGCTCCTGTTCACCGATGGTCGTTCAAATGTGCCGCTCCGGCGTGGTGGACTGAACCTGCGCGCCTTTCGACAAGTGAAGATTGAGTCGGAACTGCGAGAACTCACCGTGGCTCTGGCCAGAACCAAAGCTCGGGTTGTCGTGGTGGACACACAAAAGGAGTTTGAATCCACTGAAGAGACGCGCCGTCTGGCGTGGATCCTCCGCGCGGGATTCGTAAAAATCGCGCCGGCTAATCCGTAAAATCCGTGGTTAATAATCCAGACAACGAACGCGACGCGAAAGTGTTCGCGCTTTACGAGCAACTGGTAGAGGTCGAACAGCGGTTGATCCCGACCGGTCTGCACGTCTTTGGTCGCGCGTCGTCCGCAGGTGAAAAAACAGATCTCTTGAAGATGGTCGCGTCGTTCGATCGACCCGAAGTCGGAACGCGAGCGCTACCAGAAAATCTCATCGACGAGGCAGTGCGCACTTTCGTTGAACGGGGAACAGACGCCGCGATCGCTTTCCTGCAATCGAAAGGATTGGACGCGGAAACGACGCGCCCGGTTTTCGCACTCCTCGAAACCGTCTGCACAAAACTCGAAACCAACAACGAGATCGATTCACTAGCGCGCGCGCTTCGTGGCGAATTCATCGAACCTGGACCAGGCGCTGACATTATTCAGAATCCGGACATTCTTCCAACCGGAAGAAACACTCACGCGCTCAATCCTTACGGCGTTCCGTCTGCCGTTGCGTTTGCGCGCGGTGAAGCCGTCGCGAACAGTTTGCTTGAGCGTTACCAGCAGGAAAATGGGCGTTATCCGGAAGCGATGGCGCTCGTGCTCTGGGGACTCGACAACATCAAGACGCAGGGCGAAGGTGTGGCCCAGGCGCTGTGGTTGCTTGGCACACGACCGGTTCGCGATGCATTGAATAGGACCACGAGTGTTGAAATCATTCCGCTTAGTGAGTTGGGCCGCCCGCGTATCGACGTCGTGATGACGGTGTCGGGAATTTTCCGCGATCTGTTTAGTCCTACGGTCCAATTGCTCGACAAGGCCGTTCGACTCGTGGCCCAACTCGATGAACCTCTGGAACTAAACTTCGTTCGCAAACACGTTTTGGAGCAGGTCGAACAGGATGCTTGCGATCTGGACGACGCTGCCGTTCGTGTTTTTTCGAACGCGCCCGGTAACTACGGCACGAATGTGAATTTTATGGTGATGGATTCGCAGTGGGAACGCGAAGACACGCTCGGAGATCTCTTCGTGACGCGCAAGTGTTTTGCGTACGGACGTGATTCGAAAGGACGTGCGATCGAGGGCAGGGAAGCGCGGGTGGCTATGGACCGCGCGCTGGCACGGGTCGAAGCGACTTACCAAAACATCGATACGTTTGAGATTGGGCTCACCGATGTGGACCACTACTTCGAATACCTCGGCGGCGTGTCGAAAGCAGTCGAGAAACGTGCGAAGGCGCGACCGGCGATCTATTTGTCTGACAGTTTGTCGCGGGAAGTGAAGATTCGATCGCTGGAAGAGACAGTACGTTTGGAGACGCGCGCGAAGACGTTGAATCCGAAGTGGTATGAAGGAATGTTGAAGCATGGGTTCAGAGGTGTGGCCGAGATTGAGAATCATGTTTCGAATACTTTCGGGTGGAGTGCGACGGCGGATGCTGTTGACGATTGGATCTACTCGGAAGTGGCGAACACGTTTTTGTTTGATGAGAACATGCTCGAACGGCTGCGTGATTTGAATCCACATTCGGCGCATTCTCTTGCGCAACGATTGCTGGAGGCGAACGGACGTGGGTATTGGGATGTTGATCCGAGCGTGCTGGAAAAGTTACGGGAGATCAGCAGAAGTCTTGAGGATCAGTTAGAGGGAGTCGTTTAGCCGCGGATTAACCGGATTGAAGATCACGATTTTATATGTGGGTTCGAGTTTGTTGTCGCCGCTTCGGAACGCGGAGCGCGAGATCAATCGTGTGCACAAACTCGAGCTGCGGGTGGCGGCACATAACTTTGGTTCGCCGCTGAGCGATCACGAGTGGCAGGCGGTCGAAACTGATCTCAACGAAGCGAATGTGGTTTTTGTCATTCACGTGATGGATGGCGAGAACGCGACGCGCCTCGTCGCGGCGCTCGAAAGATCGGATCATCACGATGCCGTGGTGGTGATCAACTGTATGCCCGACTTGATGCGGCACACACGACTCGGCCGGCTTGATATCGCGACATTCGGCAAAGGTCAAAACGGGAAGAGTGGGAAGTTATTGAAGTCGGTCGGATCATGGATCGGCGCGCAGGCAAAACGTGGAAAGAAGAGCCGTGGACATGGTCAATATCTGAAACTGGTCGATCGCTTGCCGGGTATTCTCAAGTTTGTGCCCACCGCCGGGGCACTGACTGATGCAAAGCATTACCTCTATCTCTTTTGCTATTTCCTTCAGCCGACACCGCAGAACATTCAATCGATGTTGCTGTATTCGCTCGTTCATTATGTTCATGACGAGCGATTGCAGAAGATTCGTGTTCCGAAGCCTGAGCAGATGCCCTCGGTGGCGATTTATCACCCGGCGGCGCCGGCGCTGTTTCAGACGTTTGCTGAATATCGGAAGTGGTATCGAAAGCCGCTTGATTCCGAATCAACAATCGGTCTGTTGTTGATGCGGCCGCAGGTCATCAGCAAAACAACCAAGCATTACGACGCGCTCATCAGCGCGATTGAAGCGGAAGGTCTGAGCGTGATTCCTGCGATTGCAACGCTCATGGATAACCGTGAAGCCGTGTCGAAATTTTTTGTCGAACCAGCAAAGACGAAGGCACGTGTCAGTCAAATCGTCTCACTAACCGGTTTCAGTTTTGTCGGTGGCCCTGCCATGAACGACAGCGCCGCAGCGTCGGAGTTCCTGCGTACTCTGAATGTGCCATATCGTTCGGCAGTGAGTCTTGATACGCAAACGATCGAGGCGTGGGCTGATTCGCACACCGGGCTCAATCCCATTCAGGCAGGCATGCAGATCGCGATACCGGAGATCGACGGCGCAACGGAGCCATTTGTTTATGGCGGCATTCCCAGTCGCGGCCAGGAGCCCGTCGCACTCGATGATCGTTGCACACGGTTAGCGAGGCGTTTAAGAAATTGGAATAAGTTGCAGACCTCGCCTCGCAAAGACGTCAAACTCGCGATCGTGCTTTTCTGCTTTCCGCCAAACAAGGGAAACATCGGCACGGCCGCGGATCTCGACGTGTTTCCAGGCGTGTTCGACGTATTGAAGCGACTTGGTAGTGAAGGTTATCGAGTCGAGTTGCCGTCGTCGCCCGATACGTTGCGGCAAAAACTAATAGAAGGGAACTCAGAGCAGTTCGGTGTCGCGGCCAACGTCGCTTACCGCATGAGCGTTCCGGAATATCGAAGACTCTGCCCTTACGTCAGAGAAGCTGAAAGTGACTGGGGAACAGCACCAGGTACGATCAACACCTTCGGCAATGAATTATTGATTCAGGGACTGACGCTCGGAAACATCTTCATCGGAGTGCAACCCACATTTGGCTTCGAAGGAGATCCGATGCGGATGATGATGGCGCGCGGCGGCTCGCCCCATCATGGCTTCCTCGCGTTCTACACTTACATCCAGAAAATTTTCAATGCCGACGGCGTAATTCACTTTGGCACACACGGTGCACTTGAGTTTATGCCGGGCAAACAAATCGGACTCTCGGGAGATTGCTGGCCTGATCGGCTGATCGACGCTCTCCCTAACTTTTACATTTACAGCGTCAACAATCCATCAGAAGGCTCAATCGCGAAACGCCGCTCATACGCCGAACTGATCTCTTATCTGACGCCACCGATCGAAAACGCCGGTCTCTACAAAGAACTCGCGAGCCTGAAAGATCTCGTCATGGCCTACCGCCAATCCACAAACGAATCCGAAAAAGAAAAACTCTTCGACTCCATCCAAGAGCTTCAGCAACACGCACACTTCTAAATCCGCGTTTTCAATCCGTGTAATCTGTGGCTAAACTCCGCCGGGTCCACACGATGTATAAAAGTCTCAACACCGTTAATCGCAACGACGGGAATATCGTACTTATATTTCCTGAGCAACTCCTCATCAGATTCAATATTGATCTCTTCCAAAATAAACTGATCGCTACATCCAGCACTCATGATCGCCGCCTTCGCTTCGTCACAGAGATGGCAACCCGGTCGTGAATAAATGACTACATGCACCTTCGACATCGATACTTCTTGCCAGCCAATCAGGAAATTATGTATAAATACTGCCGCCGACCATATTAATATATTGTTTTGTTAGGTGCGGCGCTCTTCATGTTTAAGCAAATAATTCGATTTACCGCGCAGAGAGGAATCCCTGTTCAAGGTGGGATTGTATAATTAACTCTCTGTTAGTAAAGTCGAAGTGTACCCACGGAAGTTCGCAACACCTGGCAATTCGGAATTGATTTTGACGGAGGTCTGGTCTTGGATAGTCAAGCCGATCAATTGTCTGCCCCGAGTGTAGGTACTCCCGCACGTCCTGCGGCTCCGGCAAAGCCTGCCGCCGCGGTCGTAGAGGCGAGTTCCGATCCTCCGGTGAACAAGATGCGACGGCGCATCGTCTGGGCTACTGTCGCCGGCGCACTCACAACCTTCTTTTTAATGTTTGTGCGGTTCTTTCTGCCGCGCTCGATTCTCGAACCGTCCAGCATTTTTCGAATCGGCGCCCCGGCTGATTACGCGCTCGGCGTCGATACCAAGTGGCAGCAACAATATCGTATCTGGGTAACGAGAACTTCAGATCGACTGTTCGTGATCTACGCGCGCTGCACGCACCTCGGTTGCACTCCTGACTGGAAGGCGAGTGAGAATAAGTTCAAGTGTCCGTGCCATGGCAGTGGCTACGATAGCGAGGGGATCAACTTCGAAGGTCCGGCGCCGCGTCCGATGGACCGCGCCAAGGTGGGCCTCGATGCAGAAGGGCAGATTGTGGTCGACACCGGCAAGCTTTTCTCATGGCCCAAGGGGGAACCGAGCCAATTTAATGACGATGATGCCTTTATTAGCACTTAAGCCACGGATGAGCACGGAAAAAGACGGATATGGCAGAGAGTTCTGATCCCAAAGAGACAAAACAGATCACTTCCGGTGAAGAGGACAACCGCAGCCTGCTTGATAAGGTAAAGCAGACCGGCGGCTCACTGGCAGAGCGCGCGAAAGACGAAGCGAAAGACTATAAGGATCCGCAGCAGACGCAACTCTGGAAATCGATCTTCCGCGTCTCGCACGATCGCTCCGATCCGCGTAATCGTTCACTCGCGATTCTGTCGAACGTCTTTCTGCACCTGCATCCGGCGAAAATCAATCGCGATGCAGTGCGTTATCCGTTTACGTGGGGCATGGGCGGTATCACGTTCTATCTCTTTATCGTGCTTACCTTTACCGGGGTGTTGTTAATGTTTTACTACCACCCCACTAAGCTCGATGCGTTCCGCGACATTCTTTACCTCGAACACGACGTTCCTTTTGGAAAACTGCTGCGCAACATGCACCGCTGGGCCGCGCACCTGATGGTGATCACGACCTGGCTGCACATGTTCCGCGTGGTATTGACCGGCTCCTATAAGAAACCGCGTGAATTCAACTGGTGCGTCGGCGTAGTGCTGCTCGTGTTGACCTTGCTGTTGTCGTTTACGGGTTATTTGTTGCCGGACGATCAGCTCGGTTTCTGGGCGGTGACTGTAGGCACAAACATGGCGCGCGCCACACCGATGCTCGGTCACGAAGGTCCGTTTGGACCGCAACTCGGATTGACTGCCTATAACGACGTGCGATTCGGACTGCTTGGCGGTTCTATCGTCGATTCAAACGCGCTTTTGCGTTCCTATATCTGGCATTGCATTGGAATTCCGCTCGTCGCGTCGATTTTCATGGCCGTGCACTTCTGGCGCATTCGCAAGGACGGAGGTATCTCCGGGCCGGCGCCGGTGGTGCTCGAGTCAGAGATGAAAGCAGTAGCTAAGAAGAAATAGCCAGCATGCGAAGATTCATAAATAAGTGGACACTTCTCGTTCTCGGCGTTCTGATCGTTGGGGTCTGGGCCATAAATGTCCAGGACTGGCATCAGCTCTGGATCGTTTCCTCGGCTCCCGACAACATTCCGATCGTCGCCATGCTTTTCCTCGTCCCGTTCTTTACGTGGATGGGTATCAAGCAGGCAGTCGCGAATGATCAACTGATCGAGGAACTCGAAGCCGATCCGAAACTAGCGAAAACGCATCATCGCAAAGTGGAACCATGGCGGCCAGGTTGGGCGCGGGAACTTCACGTTTGGCCCTACCTTGTTCGAGTTGAATTTCTTGCCACCGTGATCGTCACGGTGGTTCTTTTTGTCTGGTCCATCACCCTCAACGCGCCGCTTGAAGAACCTGCCAATCCGAATCTGACTATGAATCCATCGAAAGCGCCGTGGTACTTCCTCGGTCTGCAGGAGATGCTGGTCTATTTCGATCCATGGATCGCGGGCGTGGTAATGCCGTCAGTCATCATGGTGGGCTTGATGGTGTTTCCGTACGTAGATTCAAATCCCCTCGGCAATGGTTACTACACGCTCAAGCAGCGACGTTTCGCGCTCTGGATGTTTGGCGCGGGCTTTTTGATGTGGATCGTGCTGATTGTGATCGGAACGTTTATTCGTGGTCCGGGTTGGATCTGGTTCTGGCCGGGACAAACGTGGGATCACAACGCAGTGGTGTTCGATAAGAACGTCGACCTGCACGATCTGCTCGCACAAAAACTTGGCTTGCACTTTCTTGCGACCAGTGGAGGGAAGTTCTTTTTTGGCCTGATTGTGGTCAGCGGCTTCTATGTGGTTGGCGCACTCTTCTTTCACTGGTTGATGACAGTTGACTTCAAGAAGATTCGATTGCCACGCGGCATTAGCTTGAGTGAGCTTTACCGTAGTCTGTTTCCGAAGAATGCGTTTGAGCAGAAGCTACTGGCGCGGACGAGTTTGCTCCAGTATCTGACGTTTCAGTTTTTCGCAGTGAGTGTGTTGTTGGCTCTTCCGGTCAAGCTGATTTTACGTCTGGTTTTCACGATTAAGTATGTGTGGGTAATTCCGTATCTCAATATCAATTTCTGAGTACCGCGGAGGTTAGATCACAGTGGCTGATTCACCAGCACCCGGCGAATCGTTGATAAAAAAGGAAGCCGATCTGCCGGCACACGATCCGATTGCTAGTCGCTCGTCGAGCAGTTGGATGCTGATATCTGCGTTGCTGTTGACGATTTCGATCGCCTGGGCACTCTACGATGAGGCGTTCGGTCAGCGGCCCTGGAAGGGAATGCAACGGGAGTTTGTCAGCCGTTACACAAAATACCTCGACAGTATTAAAGGTACCGCTGGAAAGACTGAAGCTGAAGTAAAAGAGAGTCCGGAGTATCAAAAACTCGATGAGGACGCGAAGGCCGCTCGTCAGGCTATTCAGTCTGAGTACGACGAGATCGGAGCGCGGGTAAAACTCGCACAAGCAAAACTCGACGCGATCACAGATCCTTTTCAAAACCAGCGTGGCCGTCTCACCGTTATCAACTACAACGTCGAAATTGCTCAAAGCCCCGCCGCAAAAGATCGCTGGCGAAATGCGGCACTCGCGAAGAGGCAGGAGAAAGTGACCGTTCAAATGCCGTCAGATGATGGCAAGTCGACGGTAAAGAAGGACTTTGACTACGCCGGTCTCGAAGGGCTTTACAATCAGTTGCGCGATCAAAAAGCAGACGATCTCGCCAAACAGGCTGAGCTACTGAAAACGCCGTCCGAGCTAGCTCAAAAGCGCGACGCATATCTCAAGAATCACCTCATTGGACTTGGACCGGAAGCGATTGAAGGTCTTAAGACCAAGATGGCCAACTACGACTATTCGATCCTTGGCCATCAAATCAGTGTCAACGCTTATAACGTCGTCGATCGTTGCGAGGTATGTCACGCCGGCATTCGCGAGCCAATCGATTTAACTCCGGCGAGCATGGCGGGTTCAGGCGGCAAAGAAGACTCGTATTCACGTGCCTTTGTCAGTCATCCGAACAGAGAAATTCTTCAGATTCACAACCCGGAAAAGTTTGGTTGTGCCAGTTGTCACTGGGGCAACGGCCGCGCCACGACGAGTGAAGTCAAAGGGCACGGGCGCCATCGTTTCTGGCTGTGGCCCATGTTCGAGAAAGAGAACACCGAAGCCGGCTGTCAACAATGTCATTCGCGCGATCGCGTCACGCAGGGGGCTGAGACGTTGAATCTCGGTCGCGACTTGTTTGCACAACGCGGCTGCATGGGTTGCCATCGCTACGAAGGTTTCGATCGCGAAACAGATTCGTTAGCCGCGGCGCGTCAACAACGCGGTCAGCTCGAAGATCAAATCATCGCGAACGAGAAGTTGATTCTCACCGACACGAAAACAGCAGAATCAGACAAGACAGCGGTCGAAGATGTGCCGAAGATCCTGGCCCACGCCGAGAGTCTTCGAGTGACGAACAGTTTGCTCGCAGCACGTATCGACCAGATGAAATTGCAGGAGAGATATCTCCTTCAGGACGTTAAGAAGGTTGGCCCAAATCTCAAGGATGTGCGAGTTAAGTTGCGCAAAGAATGGGTGCCGGTTTGGTTGCAGAATCCGCAGGCGTTTCGACCCGACACGAAGATGCCGGTCTTCTGGCGTTTCGGCACGTTGCCGGAAGATCAACCTGGCGCCCATATGCGCGATAAGGATGGAGAGAAACAGATCCAGGCCATCGCTGCTTATCTCTGGCAGGAGAGTTCCGATTCCAAACTTCCGACGCAGCAACAAGGCGACGCTGCACACGGTAAGACGCTTTTCGAAAGCCGCGGCTGTCTGGCGTGCCATTCGATTGGCGAGGAGAGCAGTCGAATTGGTGGTCACTTTGCAGCCAATCTGCAACGCGTCGGCGAGAAAGCGAACTTCGATTACATCGTGCGCTGGATTCATAATCCACGCGAACGTGTTGCTCCTTACTGTCCCAAGCACAAGCGCGATCTGACACCTGAAGACTACGCGAAGAAAGGTCTACCGTTTGTTTTTGACACCGAACTGCATTCTCGCTGTCCGGAAGACGGCGCCGAGTTGCAGGTGCAGAACATGACGGTGATGCCAAACTTCCGCCTGTCCGAGACGGATGCGCGCGACATCGCGACTTATCTGTTCTCGCTTTCGTCGCCGCCGAGCTATAACGCGTCGTCGTACATGGACGATGCGAATTTGAAGGAAGAAGGCAAAAAGCTCATCAAGCAGTATGGTTGCGCGGGCTGTCACGAGATCAAAGGTTTTGAAGACGAGCAGCGTATCGGTAAAGAGTTGACGGTTGAAGGTGCTACTCCGATCGAGCGTCTCGACTTTGCGCTGCAAACAAAGCACGCCGAAGAAGGACTTGAGCCGATCGAGTTGCTAAAGAAAGAACGCGAGGAGAAAAAGGGCGAAGAGAAACCGTGGTACAACCACAAAGGTTTCTTCACCCACAAGATCACGCAGCCTTCGATTTATGACGAAGGTAAAGAAAAAGATCCGAAGGATCGTCTGCGCATGCCGCAGCCGTATATGCCGGCGGAATGGCGTAATGCGCTCACGACTTTCCTGCTTGGCAGCGTGGGCACTGAAGGCGCCAACGTGCCTGGATCGCTCTTCTACAATCCGCAGGATCAGCGCCGGCAGGATATTCAAAACGGCTGGTGGGTGATCAAGAAGTACAACTGTCAGGGTTGTCATCAGCTTCAGATCGGACAGCGCTCGGTAGTGATGGATCTGCCGTTCTACCAGTCGCCGGAAGGTAAGGATCTGCTGCCACCGCGTCTGACGAGTGAAGGTGCACGCGTCGATCCGGCGTGGCTGTTGAAGTTTTTGCACGATCCATCGTTGAGTGGTGAGAAAACACCGGAGCAGTTGAAACAGATCGCTGCCTTGTCATCGCCAAGCCCGCAGGCGGCAAGTTCACCTCAGCCAGGCGCGAGTCCGGCGGCAAATAGTCAAACGGCGCATCTGTTGCCGCAACCCGGCTTGGATCGCAACGGTGTGCGTCCGTATCTGCAGTTCCGGATGCCGACGTTCAACTTCTCGCCCAATGAGTTGCAAGTACTGGTGCGGTTCTTCATGGCGATGTCGGGTCAACAGGATCCGTACATCAAGGAGGCGTTGCCGCCGTTAACGGCGCAGGAACGACTCGTAGCGCGACAGTTGTTTACATCCGGAACGCCGTGTTTGAAGTGTCACATCACCGGCGATCCGGGACATGATGCGAAGGCGATTGCGCCAAACTTCCTGCTGGCCTCGGAAAGATTGAAACCGGATTGGACGTTCCGCTGGTTGCTCGATCCGTCGCAGATCAGTCCGGGAACAGCGATGCCGAGTGGGTTGTTCCGCAAGGATGGCGAGCACTGGGTCGCGAACTTACCGACGTTGCCGCCGGCGGCCGCGGGTTATAACGACGACCACGCACGGCTTCTGGTGCGATACATGTTCCTGATGGATTCGGATGAACAGCGACAGTTGCTGGCGACTGGTCCTGCCGCGCCTGCAGCGGCAGCTCCGGCGACACAGCATCACGCAAGCTCGAAGCGAAAGCGAACAAAATCGAATCATGCGCGAATGCGTCGCAACGCCGCATTAGGCCGTAAAGTCGCTTCAGTTCTACGGAACGTACTGTAGGGGCGGCCACGGAGGGTCGCCCCTACAATCGAACCGAGACGGGTCAAAATGCACGTTCCGTGTTAACACGGCTTCCGTGCTACAGTTAATGCGCAAGTTATCTTAGTTTGGAGGAGTTGATCATGAATAAGCAGACAAAAGTCTGGCTTGTGTTATCGATTACACTGTCTTTGCTCGCGCTAGGCTCTGCCTGTGGTGGTGGTAGTAGTGATACGAATAAAGGCGGCCCCACAAATACCACAGCCGATGCCTCAGGACCTTACACTGGCGCCACCGGAACAATCTCCGGTGTGATTTCTTTCAACGGAACGCCGCCGGCGCCGAAAAAGATCGACACTACAGCCGATCCAGTCTGCGGCCAAAAGAGTCCGAACCTTTCGACTGACGACACGATTGTTAAAGACGGCAAACTAGCCAACACCTTTATTTACATCAAGGAAGGCACCGTCGAAGGCGGCAAGAAGCTTGCCGACTATAGCTGGCAACCTCCAGCCGAAGCGGCCAAGCTGGATCAGAATGGTTGCCACTACGCACCACACGTGATGGGTGTAATGGTCAATCAGAAACTCAGCATCACCAATAGCGATGCGACCCAGCACAACATTCACCCGACGCCAAAACTGAATCCCGAGTGGAATCAGACGCAGGCGAACGGCGCCCCGCCGATCGAGAAGACCTTTGCACGGGCTGAAGTACTGATCCCGGTCAAATGTAATCAGCATCCGTGGATGAAGGCGTACATTGGCGTGTTGAAGCACCCGCTCTTTGCTGTAAGTAAGGACGATGGCACCTTCACGATCGCAAATGTTCCGGTGGGTAAATACACCATCGTTGCCTGGAGAGAAGGCCAGACGCCGGAAGAGCAAACGTTGGAAGTAACAGTCGCGTCCGGTGCTGCAGCTAAGGCTGATTTTTCATTCCCGAAGGCGGGCGGAGCGGCTACCAGCTCAAACAAGTCTTCGTTGCAGATGATGCCCGCAATCGAATTCCCGATGCTGGGCAAACACTAGTGCCTTAAGCCACGGATGACACGGATAGAAATCCGGGATTGTATCTGTGTCATCCGCGGTTAACTGAATTAGCTAAGTGATGAACCGGGGCCTTAATCGTTTTGCTATCCTCGTCGCTTGCGCGACGTTTTTCTTGATCATCGCCGGGGCACTCGTCACCAGTAACGATGCGGGACTGGCAACACCCGACTGGCCGCTTTCAAACGGACAAGTCTTCCCAAAGATGGTGGGTAACCTCTTTTGGGAACATGGTCACCGGATGGTTGCGACTACCGTCGGTATGCTGACGATAGCTCTCCTAGTCTACATTCTCGTGAAAGAGACGCGATCGTGGGTGCGGAAACTCGGCGTCTTCGCGCTGTGTACGGTGATTGCTCAGGGATTACTTGGCGGATTGACAGTGAAGTTGATGCTGCCGTTGGCAGTTTCAAGCGCGCACGCAACGCTGGCCCAACTTTTCTTCTGCACGACCGTAAGTATCGCAGTTTTTACTTCGCGAAGCTGGATGAATGCGATGCCGTTGCCTGAAGAGAAGGGAAGTTTCCCGCTCCGTTATTTATGCACTGCAGCGCTCATAACGATCTTTTTACAGTTGATTCTCGGTGCAACGTTGCGTCATTCGGCGACTTGGGATCGGCATCTGCCGACTGAGTTGATACTGGCGCATATCGGCGGTGCCGTCGCAGTGACGTTAATGCTCGGGACTGCGTGTTTGACAGTTTTGCGACGTCACTCGGAAACGCGATTTCTAACGCGGCCGGCGACCATAGCACTGACACTTCTGGTCGTTCAATTGGGACTCGGTATCGCGGCCTACATGACGCGGCTGGCGTCGCCAGGTGATCCGCAGCCGCTGAATCCGATGATCGCGATCACCGTCGCTCACGTCGCATGTGGCGCGCTCGTGTTTGTCACGACGATTGTTTTGACCTTACGGACGTATCGAGTCTTGCCGTCGGCAACTGCCTTGAGTGATGTTTTACAGGATTACAGGATGAGACAAGATTTACATGTTAATCCTGAATAATCTTGAAATCTTGTAAAAACTAACTGCGCGTTTTCTGGATGTTTGTAGGATTAATTAATGGAAGAGTTTGCTATCGATTTACGAAGTTCGGCGGTCGACGTGGTCGAGCGGACGCGCTTGTCATTTCGCGAACGTGTCGCGGCGTATGCTGAACTGACGAAGCCACGGATCACGTTCTTAATCGTGCTGACGTCGGCGGCGGGATTTGCGCTTGCATCGCGGAGCGGTATCGATTACCTCGCGATGTTTCGCGCGTTGCTAGGGATTGGTCTCTTGTCTTCCGGAATCGCGACGCTGAACCAGTACGCTGAACGCGATCTCGACGGCTTGATGCGTCGCACGGCAACGCGGCCTCTTCCGTCAGGCAAACTGGCGCCGTGGGAGGCACTCGCCTTCGGAGCCGGTATCACGATCCTGGCTGAGATCTATCTGCTCGTTCTCGTGAATCCGTTGACTGCGCTACTCGGGCTGACGGTAATCGCGGGCTACGTCTTCGCGTATACGCCGCTCAAAACGCGCACGACCTTATCTACACTCGTCGGAGCTTTTCCCGGCGCTGTACCACCACTGATCGGCTGGACCGCCGCGCGAGGCTCAATCAGTCTCGAGGGCTGGATACTTTTTGCGATTCTTTTTCTCTGGCAGTTCCCGCACTTTCTCGCTATCGCCTGGATGTATCGCGAAGACTACGGCCGTGCCGGCATTCTGATGCTGCCGGTCGTCGAACCCGATGGCAAAGTGACCGCGCAACAGATCGTCGTCTACACGCTTATGCTGTTGCCGATCAGTCTGCTGCCAACGCTGATGGGAATGTCAGGACGGATCTACTTCTTCGGAGCAATCGTGCTCGGACTGCTATTTCTCTACAGCAGTCTTCGGGCGGCATTTTCGATGTCACGACAACATGCGCGTCGCCTGTTGCTGGCGTCAGTACTCTACTTGCCGCTGCTGTTTATCTTGATGGTGTTGAATAGTTAGACCGCAGATAACGCAGATTAAAAACAGATCTGAATCAAAGGAGATGTAACCGATGGGACGAGTTCTTGCGGTTATTATCTGGATTATCACCCTGTTGTCAGTGCTGCTGTTCGTAGCCGGTAAGTGGTGGTTTCCGGAGGCTATTTCCGAGCATGCTCCAGCCCTCGATCGCCAGTTCCTAATCACGATACTGGTTGTCGGTATTTCTTTCACCGCGGCCCAGGTCGGTCTGGGCTACGCCGTCTGGAAATTTCGCGACACGGGCTCGCGTAGCGATCGTGCAACTTACTCCCATGGTAGCAATCGTCTCGAAGTGCTTTGGACGGTCATTACCGCAATCGTTTTTATCACGTTGGGATTGATGGGCCAGAGTGTCTGGGCTTCGTTGAGACTCCACGACGCGCCGGCCGGTTCGTATTCAGTCGAAGTGGTCGCGCAACAGTTTCAGTGGAACTTCCACTATGCCGGCAAGGATGGCAAGCCCGGACGCACCGATCCGAAGTTCATCGACGATGGCAGTCTCAACTTCATCGGTCTCGATGCGACGGATCCCGCGGGTGCTGACGACGCCGTAACCTCGGCGCTTGCGATTCCGGTCAACCGTCCGGTCGAACTGCGTCTGCGTTCAAAAGACGTCATTCACAACTTCTGGGTGCCACAACTGCGCTTCAAACAGGATCTGGTTCCGGGCATGGAAATCAAGGTCCACTTCACCGCCAACAAAGTCGGAAAGTATGAACTGGCGTGCGCAGAACTGTGCGGGCAGCTTCACTTCAAGATGAAGAGCTACATGCTCGTGCTCCCCGAAGAAGAAATCCAGCAGTTGCAAGCCCTGCCGCAGGAGCAATTCCAGGCAAAGATGGTTGAACTGCTGGCGAAGTATCCATTGCCGACCTACAAATAGAGAAGACGACGAGGAGAC
The DNA here is from genome assembly GCA_035694465.1 of Pyrinomonadaceae bacterium. GTDB lineage: Bacteria > Acidobacteriota > Blastocatellia > Pyrinomonadales > Pyrinomonadaceae > PSRF01. Next base: position 73,063 of record DASSFI010000080.1, read on the forward strand.
AACAGATGTCAGCTGAGACTCACGAGGGCGTGCACCGGCACCCGGCACCGACGAGCTTCATCCGCAAGTACATCTTTAGTATCGACCACAAGGTCATCGGCATTCAGTACATCATGCTCGCGCTCGCAGCGGTGCTGGTCGGTATGGCGATGTCACTGCTGATGCGACTGAACTTGTCGTGGCCTGGTACGCATTGGCCCATTCTGGAAACCTTGTTTCCGACGGGCGCGCCAGGCGGTGTGATGACGCCGGAGTTCTATCTATCATTGGTCACGATGCACGGCACCATCATGGTGTTCTTCGTTCTCACCACCGCGCCACAGGGCGGCTTCGGAAACTACTTCCTGCCGATCCAGATCGGCGCCGAAGACATGGCCTTTCCGGTGTTGAACATGTTGTCGTTCTGGGTCACCCTCGTGGGCTTCATCGTGATCCTGCTCGCGATCTTCGTCGAAGGTAATGCCTCACTCGGACAGGCTTTCTCTGCGCTTGGACCATCATTCACCGGCGGCAGCGGCACGGTTGGACCAATCGGCGGCTGGACCGGTTACGCGCCGTTGAGCGCGCTCGGCAAGATTGCCGGACCAGGCCAGGGCGCCGGCATGAATCTCTGGGTGATCAGTATCGCCATCTTCTGCGTCGGCTCACTGCTGGGCGCGTTGAACTTCATTACTACGCTACTGAATATGCGCACCAAGGGCATGACGCTGATGCGCATGCCGTTGACTTGCTGGGCGTGGTTCACCACTGCGGTGCTGGCGCTCTTGTCGTTTCCAGTGCTCCTCGGCGGCGGCATCCTGTTGCTGCTCGATCGCATCGCGGGGACGAGCTTCTTCATTCCGAGTGGTCTGTACGTAAGCGGCCTGCTTTCCGGCAGTAATCCAAACTTCCCATTGCATACCGGCGGTTCGCCAATTCTCTGGCAGCACTTGTTCTGGTTCTTCGGACACCCGGAAGTCTATATCGCCATCCTCCCGGGCATGGGCGCAACGTCGCACATACTCGCCACCTTCGCACGCAAACCGGTCTTTGGTTATCGCGCGATGGTGTTCGCCATCTTTGCGATCGGACTACTCGGGTTCTTCGTGTGGGGCCACCACATGTTTATCAGTGGTATGAGTCCTTACTCGGCAATCGCATTTTCAGTATTGACGCTCTCGATCGGCGTGCCGTCAGCAGTGAAAACATTTAACTGGCTGGGTACGTTGTGGGGGGCACGTATTCGTTTTACGACGGCGATGTTGTTTGCACTCGGTTTCGTTTCGTTGTTCGTCGCCGGTGGTATCACGGGATTGATTCTCGGGCAGAGTTCGCTGGATCTGGCGATGCACGACACCTATATCGTCACCGCACACTTCCACCTCGTGATGGGTGTGGCGTCGATCTTCGGAATGTTTGCAGCGCTCTACTTCTGGTTCCCGAAGATGTTTGGGCGATATATGAGTGAGGGTATTGGCCGGATTCACTTCTGGCTCACGTTCATCGGCGTCTACACGATCTTTGTTCCGATGCACATCATGGGAATCGTCGGCATGCCACGCCGCTATTCAAGCTTCGGTGAATATGAATTCCTGAAGACGTTGCATCCGCTGGTGCTGCTCGTGTCAGTGGCGGCAGTGATCACAATCTCGGCGCAACTGCTTTTCTACTTCAACGTTTTCTGGAGCATCTTCAAAGGCAAGAAGGCGCCGGATAATCCGTGGGACGCAACCACCCTCGAGTGGACCACTGCGACACCACCGCCACACGATAATTTTGCGGGAGTGTTACCGACGGTCTATCACGGTCCTTACGAGTTTGCAGTTCCCGGAGCTCCGAACGATTTCATAATGCAAACTGATAGTGGGGCCGAAGTGCCGGACGGGCATGGCCACAATGGTAACCAGCACTAAGAAAGTAACGAGCAAGGGGATCGGTTCGGGTGGTAAATTTCCCGGGCCGAACGGTAAGAAGCCAGGCGGGAATGGGTTTCACGGCGGTGGCAATCGGCCAAAACGGCCCACCAGTTACCGCCTCACGATGTGGATGGTGCTGGCCGCCATCATCATGATGTTTGGAGCGCTTTCGGCGGCGTACGTCATGGTTTCCGAAGAGGAACGGAAGCCAGTTCCGATGCCACGCATGTTCTTCGTGAGCACGGCACTGATCCTCGTGAGCAGTGTGACGTTTCAGCGGGCTAAAAGATCTTTGCAACAGGATCGTCCGGGCGCTTACCTGAGATGGTTATTGGCGACGCTGGGGCTCGGAATCAGCTTTCTGGTGTCGCAGCTCGTTGGTTGGCGCGAGCTTGCGAGAGCCGGTGTTTATTTTTCCGGACATCCGCGCAGTACGTTTTTCTATCTCGCGACGGCATTGCACGGAGGACATCTGCTCGGCGGCATTGGCCTTGTGCTTTACCTCGTTATCAGGCGGGTAAGACCGTTGTGGCAATTGCACGCGGAGAAGAACACGGCGTGGACCAGAGTTGTCGGGCTTTACTGGCATGCGATGGATGGGATTTGGATTTGGTTATTCGCGCTCTTATTGATCTTTAAGTAGACGCGGATAAACGCGGATTGGGAACGGATTTTTAAATGAATACTGCAATCAAAACTGAGGATGCACTAGGGTCACGATATCGGACCGGGATGCTCGTGTCGCTGGCTTCGATTGTGATGTTGTTTACGTCGCTCAGCAGCGCGTACGTCGTGCGTTCGGGCGTCATGATCGATTGGTTCCCGATTGCCCTGCCACGAGTGATGTTTGGCAGCACGGCGCTGATTCTCCTCAGTAGCGTATCGATTGAAATTGCGAGGAGAAAACTCAAGCAAAACGTAACGGGAAGTTATTCACGTTATCTGTTGCTGACTACTGCTCTCGGCATTGGGTTTCTAGTTTCACAGCTAATCGCCTGGCGACAGCTCACGAAGCAGGGAATTTATCTCGCGAGCAATCCGTACAGCTCGTTTTTCTACCTGCTGACCGGTGCGCACGCAGTGCATCTGGCCGGTGGTTTATTCGCCCTTTGTTTTTTGTGGTTTCGTTCGCGGAATCAAGTAGTGCGGCAGGCGACTGCCGATGCAGTTTCGATTTACTGGCATTTTATGGACGCTCTTTGGATCTACCTATTCCTACTCCTATTACTTTGGAGGTGACAGGGTGAGCACTGAAGCACGTGCGGGACATTTTCCCGCAGCGGATTGGGAAGGCGGGGCTTTTCCTTATCGCGTGGGCCATCGCAAGTTGGGGATGTGGCTGTTTATCGTTTCCGACTCGCTGACGTTTTCGGCGCTATTGATCGGCTATAGCTATTTGCGCGCCTCAAACGTCTGGCCGACTCCGTTTCCTTTCTACCCAAGCATCGTCTTTTCGTCGGTGATGACTTTCTGCCTGCTGTCGTCGAGCTTGACGATGGTGTTTGGCGTGTCCGCATCGAGTAAGGGCGATAAAGCAAAAGCGAGGAAGTGGATTCTGGCGACAATTTTCTTCGGTCTCGCGTTCATCATTCTCCACTTGATCGAATGGAATCACCTGCTTCACGAAGGACTGCGGCCGTTCTATCTGCCCGAACACTGGGTGCAGGCTTTCACGACGACTGACGGCGTTCCACCTTCGCCGCTCTTCGGCGCGACCTTCTTTGCCATTACCGGATTGCACATGTTCCACGTCGCCACCGGAGCCATTTATCTGGCAGTGGTAGCCGCGCGTGTGAATAAGCTCAACCACGAAGACGTCGAGATCAGCGGCCTTTACTGGCACTTTGTCGACCTCGTCTGGATGTTTGTGTTCCCACTGATTTACATCATGTCAGTGGATGTTGGCCATCACACCGGTTTGTAAGGGCGGAGGAGAACCGAAATGACTGCACACGCACACGCTGAAGAACATTTCGCCGGTAGCAACAAACTGTTCATCTCGATCTGGGTTTGGCTCGTAGTACTGACGCTCGTCGAGATTTTCCTCGCCTACAAGCCCATGCCGATCCATCTCATGCTGGTGGTGCTGCTGGGACTCTCAATCATTAAGGCAGCGCTTATCGTGGCGTATTTCATGCACTTGAAATATGAACGACTGAGTTTGATTCTCACCATTGTGCCGATGCTGGTCGTTTGTATTATGCTGTTGTTTGTGTTTTTCCCGGATAGTTTCCGTTCGGCCGGGCTGCGGTATCAGTTCAAGGAGCAACCGCCAGTTGCACCCGCGCCGGTGGAGGAGCCGTAATGAAGTCGAGTTATTGGCGAGTTTTAGTTTTAGTCGTCGTGGCAGTTGCCGTTGTGCTGTTGGCCAGTGGTCATACCGATGCGCAGTGCTCGATGTGCCGCACGGCTCTGACCAGCGCCAGCAACACGAAATTTATTCGCAACTTCAATATCGGCGTGCTGGTATTGTTGGCGCCTCCCGTCGCGATCTTCTGTTCGATCTTCGTCGTGCTGAGAAAATATAGAAGCCACGGATGAGTGACGATAACCCTTTAGCGCTCGATGTAGAAAAACGCACGACGAGGGGACGTGTTTGTCCGCGCTGCGGCGGCAAGATCATCCCGTCGGATCGTGCTGTCTATCAATCGGGCGCAGATCCAACCGGATCTTTTCCGTTGTGGACGTGTGAAAGATGCGGGTACGAGGAAGTAGGCGAACGCCGCAAGCCGGCGGGAAAAGCAAAGCACTAAACTAATCAATCTGATGCGCAAAGAACTCGGACTCCTGAACATTATCTGCATACTGGCCGCGCTCGGTTTTGTAGTGATGGCGCTTGTCAGCGTTATCTCATCGGGCGACTTTCTCACCATCGACAATCTCTTCATCATTACCGTGAGCCTCATGATGGCGCTGTTGTTTGCCGTCAACCCATTGCTTTATCTCAAGTCAGAGGGGCGTTTGCCCTTGCCGGGCATGAAGAAATCGATTGCAGCGCCCGCAGGTGGCGGTGAGTGGGGCCAGATCAAGTCGCAAGCGCCGCCTCTACTCGACGCCAAGGGTCGCGCCATGCCACCCGACGTGCGCGCCATTGTCTCTCAAATGGACAGCCATAAAGAGGCACAAAAGACAGTTTAGAGATGAGTGATTTCATCTCTTATTTGCCACACCTGAATGCTTGTCTCAATGGGACCAGTGCCATCCTGTTGTTTTTGGGTTATAGGTTTATTCGAGCGGGGAATGTTGCTGCACATCGTACATGTCAGGTTTCCGCACTCGTAGTTTCCATACTCTTTCTCACTTCCTATCTCACTTATCACTACTATCACGGCACTACGCGTTTTCAGGGGGCTGGCCTGGCGCGGCCGGTTTACTTCACGATCCTGACAACCCACACGATTCTCGCAATCGTAATCGTTCCGCTCGTGGCGTTAACTTTTTTCCGAGCATTGCGAGGTGACTTCGCGCGACATAGACGGATCGCACGCGTCGCGCTGCCGCTCTGGTTGTACGTGTCGATCACAGGCGTGATCGTTTATCTTATGCTTTACCAGATTTATCCTTCCTGACACGTACGCCGATGGCTGTTCCTGGTTCAAAACCAATTCTATTTCTGGCAATTTTGTTTGTGGCGGCGACGTGTCTCGCCTGGTACTTCTCGTGGTTTGGTCGCGAGTTGTCCGATGCAGATATTTCGAAGTATCTCGCCGACGAGAAGAGCCCGCGACATGTCCAGCACGCGCTGCTCCAGGTTCAACAACGCATGGAACGTGGCGATACCAGTGCAAAGAATTGGTATCCGCAAGTAATCAGCCTCAGCGGCAGTTCGGAGACTGAGTTTCGACTGACCGTGGCGTGGCTAATGGGTTTTGATAACAAGTCATCAGAGTTTCACGAGGCGCTGCTGAGGTTACTGCGCGATCCGGAACCGATTGTTCGTCGCAACGCCGCGCTCGCACTCGTCAGATTCGAGGACAGCAGTGGACGGGAAGAACTCGTTTCAATGCTCAAACCATACGTGTTGAAGGCGCCAGCGGATGGAGTAGTTGCGAGCAGCATGCATGAAGGATCAACGGTAGGACGCCGCACGCCCCTCGCTAGAATCGACTTGCCGGATGGAAAAGTAGCTGAACTGCGTTCGCCGTTACCAGGGCGCGTCAACAAGATCTTGAAATCGAATGGATCGCCAGTGTCAAAAGACGAAGATCTGTTGAGTCTGAATTCGGATGAAGACAGTGTTTGGGAGGCTCTACGCGCGCTTGCAATTGTCGGAACGGCAGAGGATTTACCGGTGATTCAAAGTTACACAGAAACCGGCTCTGGACGCGTCAAGGAACAAGCCGGACTGACGGCAACGGCCATTAACCACAGATTACACAGATAAAAATCCGGATTTCATCCGTATCATCCGCGGCCGGTTTTAGACAGGAGGTGCAGGCGGTGAATCGGGTAAGACGATCCCGTGCACGGCTTCCCAGTCATCCGTTGGCACCATCTCGATCGCATCCCACGGACAACCATCGAGAAAGGCACCGTCAGGACCTTTACTGGTGCACTTCTGGCAACCAATGCACAGATAGGGATCAACTTCGATTCTGCCGAACGGAGCGTGATCTTCGTCAGGCACCCAGAACATGCATGCTTCGATCGGACAATACTCGACACATGCGGGTGACCCGGAGCAGCCGGTGCAACAATCAGTAGTAATCGCAAGTATGCGTGGCCGCTTCTTGCGTGTGGCCTTTCCGTCGCCCTCCGACATAGGCCAGTGTTTTTCCACGATGTCGAACATCCGCTAACCCTCGCGTTTTGTTAGTTGATCGCGGTTCGACTCTAACATAGCTTTGCGGAATTCCTCAACGATTTGTGTCGACGCCTTTCTCAGCCTGCTGCGGAATAGCACTAGCGTCAGAAAAGCCCGGTAGATAACAACATTGGGAGGAATACACATGCAGGTAGTCACGGGAGTATTCAAATCAGAAAATAACGCTGAAGCTGCTGTCAATCAGTTAAGAAGTCTGGGAATTCCTGAAAAAAGAATCGGAATTGTCCGGCCGGGCAATAGGCCGGAACGGCTCGAGGCGGGTGTGCCGGTTACTGATACTGAAGAGCCTGGAATGGGACGCGCCATGGGCGCTGCGGTCGGAGGCGCAATGGGCGCCGCTGGTGGCGCTACCGCCGGTCTGGCCGTCGCAAGTCTGGTCGTGCCCGGTATTGGACCATTGCTCGCATTTGGAATGGTCGGTGCGGGATTGCTGGGCATTGTCGGAGCGGCTGCGGGTTCTGCCGTTGGCGACAGCGTCGAACAAGAGTTGGGCGAAGGTATTCCTCACGAAGACGTCTATCTTTATGAAGACGCACTGAGACACGGGCATTCAGTAGTGCTGACCTATGCGGACGAGGGCGATCAGGCTAACAAAGCCGCGAAGGCGATCCATACAGCCGGCGCTGAAGACATCGAAACACTGCGCGAAAATTGGTGGCAGGAATTGCGTGACGGCGAGCGGAGTCATTACGGTGAAGAGTTTGAGCGGGACGAACCGAATTACCGGCGTGGTTACGAAGCGGCGCTCCATCCGAAGCGCAGAGAAAAGGCTTATTCCGAGGTTGAAGATGAACTTCGCACCGCTTATGCCAACACAGTGCTTGACAGACCGTTTCAGTCCGGGTATGAACGCGGGTCAAATCATCGTTCGAGACGGGAGACTCGCTAACGTTTGAAGGACTTTCTGCTGAACGCTGCCGTCCTTATCATCATCCTTGGCGGCAGCGCATTCATTACTAGTTGGTTTGCGCGAACGATGTACGTTCGCTGCACAGCTTGCGGCACTCTCAATGCGCGCCGGCGCACGGAGTGCCGCTCGTGTAACACCACACTTTAAGCGCCCTGGTTTTATCCACAGATTACACAGATTGATTTATTTGAATCTGTGTAATCTGTGGATAAGAATCTCAATTGCAGGACGACATCATGACAACACCAATACCTCCGGAATGGCGCACGCACGCCGAAAGCACCGATTATCGCGAAACACCAAATTACGACGATACGATCGCCTTTGCACGGCGGCTGGCCCACGCGTCGTCAATCATCGAATATGAGGGGTTTGGCTTCAGCGGACAGGGCCGGGAATTACCGCTCATAATCGCCTCCGAGACGCAAACCTTTACCGCCGCCGCAGCGAAGACTGAAGGAAAAGCCGTGGTCCTGATCCAGGCTTGTATTCACTCCGGTGAACCTGACGGTAAAGACGCCGGGTTTGCACTCCTGCGCGATATAGCGATCACTCAAACCGTCACTGGGATCCTCAACAACGTGGTGTTGCTCTTTATCCCGATCTACAACACCGACGGTCACGAAAGATCCAGCCCCTACAACCGCATCAATCAGAACGGACCGGTTGATATGGGCTGGCGCACCACCAGCACTTACCAGAATCTAAATCGCGATTACATGAAAGCCGACACGCCCGAAACACGTGCCTGGCTGAGCCTCTGGCATCAATGGCAACCCGATCTGTTCATCGATTGTCACGTCACCGACGGCGCCGATTACCGTTGTAACATCACGTTTCATCACGAACACCACGACGGAGTCGACGACGCCGTGCTTGCCTGGGAGCGAGATGTCTTTGACGACAAGGTTGCATCTGCAACGGAAGCCGCCGGCAACGTGATCTCCTGGTATCTCGAGTTTATTGATAATCGCAATCTTGAGCTCGGTACGAGAGACTTCAACGGCTCGCCGCGATTTTCCACCGGCTATGTACCGCTGCGGAATCGTCCGGGGATTTTGATCGAAACTCACATGATCAAAGACTACCGCTCGCGGGTCATCGGCACTTACGATTTTCTCAAAGCCGCGCTGATCGAAGTTAATCGTGATCCGGATCGATTACGAACGATCGGACGCGAGGCAGACGAACGCACCATTGCCGCAGGAAAGACTTTCGATCCGGATGAGCGTTTTCCGCTTGATTTCGATTTGACCGACACGCCAACGCCATTTGCACTCAAGGCCTTCAACTACGAGACGAAGCAAAGCGATGTGTCAGGTGATCTGCGCGTGATTTACGGACGCGAGCCACTGGATTTGACCGTGCCGATCTATCAAACGTTTCGTGTCAAAACAGCCGTTGCCCCGCCGCTCTATTACATCGTGCCGGCGCAGTGGAAGGAAGTTATTGGTGTGCTTAAAGCACACGGTGTGCAAATGAAGACCCTCGCCGCGTTTACTTCGCTCGAGATTGAGAGTTATCGGTTTACTAATGTGATGTGGCCGCGTGAACCATTTGAGGGCAGGCACATGCCACACTTTGATGTGGAGAACACTGTCGAGACGAGAGTTTTTCCTCCCGGCTCTGCGGTCGTGCCTGTGGGACAGAAGTTGGGTCGCGTGATTCTGAATTTACTTGAACCGCACGCACCAGACTCGCTCGCCCGTTGGGGCTTCTTCAACGCCATCTTCGAAGAGAAGGAATACGCCGAACACTACGTGCTCGAAGACCTGGCTCGCGAGATGATGGCTAACGATCCGGCCCTGGAGCAGGAGTTCAGGCAGCGTCTTGCGCGGGACGCAGAGTTTGCCGCCAGCCCCTCGGAGCGCTTGCGGTTTTTCTACAAACGTTCACCCTACTGGGATCCGCAAATGAATCTTTATCCAGTAGGGCGAATCATTCGTGATTTCGATCTGCCACTAGTCTAATTTAACAGACGCCCGACGAGTGATCGCTGGCCTTCAAATTACTGTCGGGCGTCGAGCAGGGCAAACAGTGTGTAGTTTGCCTTTATATGACCGTTCGTCGGCCTCCGATAATGTTGATAAGCAGCACCACGAGCGCCAACACCAGCAGGATATGTATGAACCCACCAACGGTGTAGCTGCTCACCACGCCGAGTAACCACAGCACCAAAAGAATTACAAAAATCGTCCAAAGCATTTCGTCTTCCTCCTTTTGTCGACCACGCCCAAGTTTCGTTGGTACAAAAGCAATCGCTCTCGTTTTAGCAACGACTATGCCATTTTTGTTTCTGGGCTTTTTGGAAGGAATGTGCGACGGAAGCGTATGAAAATGTATCAGTCAGGAACTACGGATGGTACGGATTTTAAAATACCGAGGAAACGCGGAACGATCCGAAATCATCTGTTCTCAAGTTCTGTTGAATCTGTGTTAAAGTTGTGACAGCAGTCGCGCGGGTCCTTCCATCGAAGTTCCGTCGCTTTACAACCCCGATTTTTTGGTTCTTGAATCTGTGTCTAGCCGGCCTGAGGTGCACTCTGCCGGATCATTTGGAGGTTTGTTTATGCCCACCCCCAGCCCACGGGTATCCGTTCGCACACGGAAAGTCGCCATCGTTGGCCTCTCAGTCATCATTCTTACCGTCGTCGTTGCAGCCTCGATCGCGGTTTATCAATGGCAGCAATCACCAGTTCAAAAGATTAATTACTCCCAGCTTTATACGCTTGCAGAAACCGGCGGCGCCGTTTCACTTTCCGTTGAAGGCGAGACTTTAACTGTCAACAAGACAGATGGCTCGCGCGTCGAAGCGACGGTCACAGGCGAGACTACGCAACATGAAGTGGTGCAGCTTTTCCGGAAGAACAACGTGCCGGTCGAGTTTCGGCCACTACAGCCAGGACCGCTATCAACAATTGTCAGTTGGGTGCTGCCGATTCTGACGCTGGGTTTAATCGGATTTGCGAGTTGGCGCGTCTACTCGAGCATGAGTGGGCGTGGTTCGTTTGAGCTGGAGAATCACAACGGGAAACAGGATGTCGGCTTTGACGATGTTGCCGGTGTCGATGAGGCGCGGGCTGAGCTAACGGAAACGATTGAGTTTTTGCGCAATCCGGAACGCTTTAGCCGGCTGGGCGGCCGTGTTCCGCGTGGCATTCTGCTTTACGGTCCTCCGGGAACAGGCAAGACGCTGTTGGCCAGGGCTGCAGCAAAGGAAGCGGGTGTGGCGTTCCTTTCAGCGTCAGGCTCGAGTTTCCAGGAGAAATTTGCCGGTCTGGGCGCCGCGCGCGTGCGACATCTGTTTGCGAAGGGAAGAAAGCTTTCACCCTGCATTATCTTCATCGACGAAATTGACGCGCTCGGACGGCAGCGTGGGCGCGGTGGCGATTCCGCCTCTGCCGATCAGGATCAGACGTTGAACCAGTTGCTGGTTGAGATGGATGGGTTCGATCAGTCAAGCGCGGTGGTTGTGATTGCGTCGACGAACCGGCCGGACATTCTCGACAAGGCACTCACGCGTCCGGGACGTTTTGATCGAGAGATCGCAGTTAATCTCGCCGACGTTTCGGGACGTGAAGCGATTCTTAAAGTTCACGCGCGCAACCTCAAACTCGAAGAAGGTCTCGACCTGCAATGGATCGCACGTGGGACTCCCGGATTTTCCGGTGCAGAGCTCGCGAATCTCATGAACGAAGCCGCCATCGCTGCGACTCGTGATGATGCTCCGGCCGTCGCTCGCAAGCACGTCGAGATTGCGCGCGATCGCATTTTGATGGGCGCCGAGCGACAGGGCTTCATGATGGATGAGGACGAGCGCTACGCGACCGCGGTGCACGAAGCCGGTCACGTTGCCGTTGGTTTAGCAGTTGAGAACGGCGACCCGATTCACAAGGTGTCGATCCTGCCTCGTGGACGAGCGTTAGGCGTGACGCAATCGTTGCCCGAGCGCGATCGGTTTATGAAGAAGCGCGAATACCTCGAAGACCAGATCGCATTGTTGTTGGGCGGTCGTGCCGCGGAGCAGGTGCTGCTCTCGACGATGACGGCCGGTGCTTCGAACGATATCGAGCGCGCAGTTGAGATTGCGCGCAGGATGGTCAGTGAATTCGGTATGAGCCGGCTCGGCCCGATTCACCTCGGCCAGGCAGATCAACAGCGTAGCCAGAGTCTGCTGGATAGAGTTGAAGAAGCAACGAACGAACTGATCAACGAGCAACTCGAGCGCGCCTGCCGGGTTGTGACCGCGGAGCAGGAGTCGATCGGACGTTTGGTTGGGCTCTTGATGGAACGCGATACGCTCGATGCTGAAGAGATAGCGAGCTGCTTCAACTAGGCACAAAGAGGCACAAAAGCACAAGACACCCATTTGGGGTTTTTGTGCTTTTTTGTGGCTAAACGACGAGGTAGAGTGGATTCTCCAGGATCTTCTTGAATGTCTGCAGGAACTTTGCTCCGGTGGCGCCGTCGATGATGCGGTGGTCGCATGACATGGTGACGCGCATCATCTGCCGGATTACGATTTCATTATCACGGACGACCGGTTTTGCCGTCATCGCACCGATTGCGAGTATTCCGCCTTCTGGCGGATTGATGACCGCGGTGAACTCGTCGATACCAAACATACCGAGATTACTGATCGAGAACGTCGCGCCCGTGTACTCTTCCGGCTTCAACTTCCGCGAACGCGCCCGTTCTGCCAACTCGCGCACCTCGGCGGCAATCTGGCTGAGTGATTTTTGATCGGCCGCGCGAATCACAGGCGTAATCAGACCATCTTCAATTGCGACTGCGACGCCGATGTCGGCGTGTTCGTAATACCTGACAATCTTTTCCTGAAACGACGCATTGACTTGCGGATGCTGCATCAGAGCGGCCGCAGTCACCTTGATGATGATGTCGTTGATACTGATCTTGAGATCCGGGTCGAGCGCATTGATGCCGCGACGCATCTCGGCCGCGCGATCCATCTCGATGTCGGTGGTAAGAAAGAAATGTGGTATCGGCCCGAGCGACGTAACCAGACGTTTCGCGATGACTTTGCGGATCTCCGTGGCTGGTTCGTCTCGATAGGCTGTAGCTCCGAATTGAGTCGCTGCAACACGCGGATAGCTCGGCGCAGCTTCGGCTTTGGGCTGGCTCAATGCCGCCTCGATGTCTCGCTTGATGATGCGTCCATTTGGTCCACTGCCCTGGAGCGAACGCAGATCGATACCTGCTTCAGCGGCCATGCGCGCCGCGAGCGGTGAGACAATCATGCGACCTGAATCGGATTGTGGTTGACGCCCGTTAACAACCGCTGGCTGAGGTGGAGCACTTGCAGTGGCCGGCTTGGCTGTTGACGCTGGCGCAGGTTGCGCAGGTGCTTTCTCCGGCTCCGGTTTCTTTTGCTCTTGCGGTTTCGCGGCTGCCGGTGCTTCCGCCAACACAGACGCAATGTCTTCGTTGGGGTCGCCGATGACGGCGATCAACTGCCCGAGCGGCGCCGACTGTCCTTCACCAATAATAATCTTGCGCAGGACACCGTTTGCGAGTGCCTGCATTTCCATGGTCGCCTTGTCAGTATCGATTTCGGCGAGCGGCTCGCCCATCGAGACCTTGTCGCCCTCTTTTTTCAACCAACGCGAGATCTGTCCCTCCTCCATGGTTGGGGAGAGCTTCGGCATGATTACCTTCGTCGCCATAATCTGTGCAATCTTTGGATAGAGTTCTAGTCTAAATAAGAAACTTCTCGAACAGCCGCGATTATCCGGTTCACATCGGGTATCGCCAGATCTTCGAGGTTCTTCGCATAAGGCATCGGTACGTCAGCACCCGAGACTCGCTTCACGGGAGCATCGAGATAGTCGAACGCACGCTCCATGATCTCGGCAGTGATCTCAGCGCCAACACCGCAGATCGGATGCGATTCTTCCGCCACGACAACGCGATTTGTTTTCTTCACTGACTCGATGATCGTACCGATGTCGAGTGGACGAATGGTTCGTGGATCGATCACCTCACACGAAACACCTTGCTCTTCGAGTTGTGCGGCTGCTTTCAGTGCGACCGGGACCATCAGCGAACGAGCGACGATCGTCACGTCTTTTCCTTCGCGTTTGACGTCGGCGACACCGAGGGGAATCGTGAAATCAGGATCGTCAGGCACTTCGCCTTTGTTTCCGTACATTCGTTCCTGCTCGATAAACACCACCGGATCGTCGTCGCGAATCGCAGACTTCAGGAGGCCTTTTGCGTCGGCCGGCGTCGACGGCATGACGACCTTCAAGCCCGGGAAATATGCGTACCACGACTCGATCGCCTGCGAGTGCTGCGACGAAACCTGAAACGCCGAACCGCCTGGACCACGAAACACAATCGGAATGTTGAACTGGCCGCCTGACATGTAGAGCATCTTCGCGGCGGAGTTAATAATTTGATCGGTGGCAAGGATCGAGAAGTTGAAGGTCATGAACTCGACGACGGGTCTCAACCCCGCCATCGCTGCGCCCACGCCAAGTCCGGCAAAACCAAGCTCGGTGATCGGCGTGTCAATAACTCGCTTGCCGCCAAATTCGTGGAACAGTCCCTTGGTAACTTTGTAAGCGCCGTCGTACTCGGCGACTTCCTCGCCCATCAGGAAAACTTTTTCATCGCGGGCCAACTCTTCACGGAGGGCCTGGTTAAGTGCTTCGCGGATCGTAATTGTCGGCATGATTATTATTTGCGGCCCGGCTCGATTGGGTTGGCATAGACGTCTGTGTACAGTTCCGAAGGATCCGGCAACGGACTCTCATCGGCAAAACGCACCGCGTCTTCCACTTCTTCATGGATTTTGTGGTCGATGTCGTCGAGCGTTTTTTGATCGACGATCTTTTCTTCGAGCAGGGTGGCGGAAAACAATTTGAGCGGATCGCGTTCCTGGTACTTCTCGATTTCTGCCCGCGTGCGATAGTTGCCGGGATCAGACATCGAGTGGCCCATAAAACGATAAGTGCGAATCTCCAGCAGTGTCGGCAGATAATCCTTACGGGCGCGTTCGACCGCGCGAACCGTTGCTTCACGCACGGCGAGCACGTCCATGCCGTCGACAAACTCCGATGCCATTTCGTAAGCGCAGGCTTTCTTGGAGATGTCGTGCAGAGACATTGCCCGGGCGAGGGAAGTGCCCATGCCGTACTGATTGTTCTCGCAGATGTAAATGCACGGCAGCTTCCAGAGCTGGGCCATGTTGAGCGATTCGTGGAAGGCGCCCTGGTTCACGGCTGCTTCACCGAAATAACAGAGAGTCACTTGATCGGTGCCCTGGTATTTGGTCGCGAAGGCAGTGCCGGTGGCGAGCGGAATCTGACCGCCGACGATTGCGTGACCGCCGAGAAAGCCGAGACTCTTGTCGAACATGTGCATCGAGCCGCCTTTGCCTTTTGAGCAACCGGTGGCTTTGCCATAAAGCTCGGCCATGATGGCGCGTGCACTCATGCCTTTAGCGAGTGCGAGACCATGTTCGCGGTAGCTTGCCAGTACGTAGTCGTCTTTTCTGACGGCGGAAATCGTGCCGACGCCAACGGCTTCCTGGCCGATGTACAAGTGACAGAAGCCACCGATCTTACCGGCGACATAAACTTCTGCCGACTTCTCCTCGAAGCGACGGATCAAAAGCATCTGCCGGTAGAGTTCGATTAGTTGATCGACCTTGAGCCCACTGCTGTTGACTCGGTCTTTCTGATGTTCCTTGGCCTCGTCCCGTTCCTGTTTGAGCAGTTTGGGATCTACATCTGGGGGTTCGATTGTTTGTTTGCTCATAAAACGTCGGATTATGCCACAAAGAAGAGTTAGCCACAAAAAGGAACAAAATGCACAAAAACGATTAGTGAGTGAAGGCGCCCTGGAAATCCTATGAAAAGAAAAATGAACGCCTTCAATGAATAATCATTTTGTGCCTTTTGTGCCTTTTTGTGGCTAAACCTGTTAGGTCATCATGTCGATCGAACTGAGGCCGGCGCCGGCGACTGTGAGAACTGTTTTGCGTCCGTTTTTATCGTGCTGCATGCGGCGGGCGGCGGCGCTCAGGAGTTCTTCAGAGGTTTCGCCGTCATCAGGGAAGCAGGCGACACCAAGACTGACTCCAAGGCCGACCATCGTGCCGGTGCGCACCGAGAACAGTTGCTCTTCGACGGCATTTCGCATGCGCTCGCTGATCGCCGCGGCCATCTTGCTTGACGCCATCGGCATGATGGCTACAAATTCGTCGCCCGCGTAACGCGTCAGAATATCCATCTGCCTCAGCTCGCGCCGAACGACACCAGCCACGCTCGCCAGCAATCGATCGCCAATTGAGTGGCCGTATTGATCGTTCACCATCTTGAAGTCGTCGATATCCATGCAGACGACAGCGAGCGGCTCTCTGTTCATGCGCTGGCACTCGGCGAGACGCTGTTCCATCATCATGTAGAAACCGCGCGCATTCGGCAGCTCTGTCAAAGGATCGACGAGGGCACTCTCGCGTGTCTTCTCGTAAGTCAACGCATTGTTCAGGGCACTCGAAGCATGCTGGCAAACTGACTCGAGCAAACGAACGTGCTCAGTACTGTATGAAGTGCGACTTTGCGAATACAGAGAGATGGCGCCAAAGGCTCCGTCCTCGCGTTGTAACGGCGAAACCAGCACGCCGCGAAAGCGCTTCACGACTTCATCCGGAATGCCAATCATGTCCAGATCCGCCGACGCGTTACACATCGATCGTGAATTCGCGATCACCCAGCCGGTAATCCCGTCGCCGATGTTGATGCGCCGGCGGTTAAACACTTCAACTTCTTCGCCAACAACATGCGCGGCAATCGCTTTACCTGAAGGATCGTCAACAAGGTAGATCACACACGTATCGAATGGGACAATCGCACGCAATTTATTTGCGACCAGTGTCACCGTATCGCTGAGATTGAGCGAGGAACCAATCGTCTGCGCGATTTCGTGAAGTGCAAAAACCTCGCGTTGCGCTTCACTGATGGAGCGGAACGGCGAAACTTCTTCCGCGACTCCCAAAATATCAGGCGCCAGACCCGCATCCGGTTTTGTGCTGGTCTGCGTGTCGATTGCAGGACTCGACTCAACCTGCTCCCTGATATCCTGCAAGTCGATCAGCCGATCAAACTCTTCGACGTGGTCGGTGAACACCTGGACTACTCTCGGATCGAATGCGCTACCAACCATACTGCGCAAGAGTGCGAGCGACTCTTCGCGTTTCATTCCTTTGCGATAAGGACGATCGCAACGGGTCGCATCGTAGAAATCGACTACCGAGATGATGCGGGCGACCAGTGGGATTCCTTCACCCTTGAGACCTTTCGGATAACCGCTGCCATCCCACTTCTCATGGTGATAACGAACGATGTCTTCGACCGGGTAAGGGAAGTTGACCCGCTTGAGAATGTCGCCACCGACCACCGGGTGGATCTTCATCTTGGCAAATTCAGCTTCGGTGAGTTTGCCGGGTTTATTGAGAATGTATTCAGGCACAGCGAGTTTGCCGATGTCGTGCAGTAACGCGCCGGCATGCAACGCGCGCAATTCATTTTCAGTAACCTTGAATAACCGGCCCATCTGTTGCGCGTAAATCTGTGTGCGGCGCACGTGACCGTGAGTCGTCTGATCTTTCGCGTCAATCGCGATTGCCAGCGACTCGATCGTATTCATGTGAATGTTTGCCATCTCTTCCGCATGCTGGCGTCGCTCGGCCTCACCGTGGCGAATTTCTTCGAGACGTCGCTCGTTAAAGCGATAGAGAAGGTAAACGAGAGCAGAGATCAGCAGTCCGAGAATTGCGTAAGCGAGACTCTTGTTGAAAAACGCTGCGTAGAACAGTACCGCCGAAGCAGCACCAGCGAGTTTCGTCGTGAGTGTCCAGACGACTGTTTCGGATGTCGGTACGAACGTGAACTTGCCGGCCTCAAAACTTATGCACCAGGCGGTGGCAATCGTGCTCAACGCGTATTGGAGCGCCGCCAGCACGAGAAGAGGAATGAGAAAGACATTTAATGGTAGCGCACCTTGGATTGGTCCTTCTGTGAAGATGGTGATCAGCGCTCCGTAAAACGAAGCCGCGATGAACGTCGAGACGACAGCCATGCCCGTTTTGAGCAGAACCTCGCGATTGGTTGCAATCCGGTAAGTAGAGACGAACGCGACGAGAGCGGCGAGCAGCACAGCCGGGCCCGCTGCGTTTGACGGCGGAACGGCGTAGAGCATGACGGCCAGGAGCACAAAAGAATCGGCAATCGACTCTCGGCTTCTAAGAGTGCCGTCTTCGCTCATGACGCGCACAGTAAGTGGGCTCGAAGCTATCGTGATGAGGATTAGTAACAGCCAGGAGCCAATTCCCACGTCGGTGAAAAGGGCCAGATCAACGGTGGTGATGACCGCCGACAAAAGCAAAACGACGCTCACGACAGAGATGGCTGTCATGAGAGCGGTGCTCCTCCAATTGTTTTTTTGCATTGCTGGGGCTCGATCCTTCCGAGAACAGGAGTCGTCTAACGAAAGTTGTGGATTGGTTTGGCGCGCCAGGTATGGTGCCAACATTGTTTGGCACGAGGGTAAATATAGCGGTTACAGTGGGTTGGCGTCAAGTCATTAAGGGACGGGATTCACAAGATTTCCGGGATGAACAAGACAGATCCTGCTTATCCTGTTAGTCTGGTAAATCTTGTCTAAAGTTGTGCTGCCAGGGCACTTACGTCGGTTACCGGTTGTTTGCAAACAAAATGCTCACAGACATATGCCGTCGCCTGAGAGTTGATGAGCGGGCGGTTGGACAGTAGCGGCGTTAACTCATTGTCCCCAAATCCTGGGGCGACCACCTTGTTCGGGAGGTATTTTCGCCAGGTTTCGGCTAGTAGAAGAGCGATGTCAGACGGATCTTTCCCGACGATCGCCACTTCCCTGGCTGTCGAGAGCAGAAAATCAGCGGCTGAGAGCGCGTACCCAAAGCCGGAAGGATACCGCCGCGTCTGATCGCCAATTTCACGCAGCACTGCCGTTGCGAGACTGCGATAGTTATCACGGCCGGTGAGTGTCGCGAGTCTGAGTAAGACGATTGCCGCGACGGAATTTCCCGAAGGAGTCGCGTTATCGAAGTAGTCCTTGGAGCGCACGATGAGGCTTTCATGGTTCTTTCCGGTGAAGTAGAAGCCGCCGCTCTCATCATCCCAGAACTCTGCAATCATGTGATCTGCAAGCGCGATCGCTTCTTTGAGCCAGCGTGGTTGTCCGGTTGTCTCAAACAGCGTCAAGAGCCCTTCACTGAGAAATGCATAGTCTTCAAGATAGGCATTAAACTTCGCGCGTCCATCTTTCCACGTTCGCAATAAACTTCCATCTTTGCGCAAATTCGCCAGCACAAACTCAGCGTTGCGTCGCGCGGCTTCCGTGTAATCAGGACGCTGCAAAATCACGCCGGCCTCAGCAAAACTGGCCAGCATCAGACCGTTCCAGGCGGTAAGTATCTTTTCATCCCGATCGGGCTTGATTCGCGTCTCGCGCAACTCAAACAGTTTGCGCCGGCTTTCTTTAAGCGATGCTTCCAAGTGGGCTTCGGAAATCCCGTGGGTCTTTGCGACCTCTTCTTTGGGCTGTGTGACGTTTGGAATATTCTTGCCTTCAAAATTTCCAGCGGCAGTGATGTTGTAGTAAGCCGAGAAAAGCGCGGCGTCCTTTTCACCCAGTGTCTGTTGGATCTCTTCAAGGTCCCAGACAAAAAACTTTCCTTCGTGACCTTCTGAATCGGCATCCTGCGTGGAGTAAAAGCCACCGTCGGGGTGAGTCATTTCACGAAGAACATAGTCGAGTATTCCTTCCGTCGTCTCGCGGGCGCTTTGCTCTCCGCTGACCTGGTAATAGTGCAAATAAAGTCGCGAGAGCAGCGCATTGTCGTAGAGCATCTTCTCGAAATGAGGAACCAGCCACTTCGCATCGGTTGAGTAGCGATGAAAGCCACCACCAATCTGGTCGTACATGCCGCCATTCGCCATTTTGTTGCACGTGAATCGCACCATCTCGAGTGCTTCGCGATTGCCGGTACGAACATATGTTCGTAGCAGGAATTCCAACGTCATTGCCGGCGGAAACTTAGGCGCGCCTCCGAAGCCACCGTTGCTCGAGTCGTAATTTCTCACGATGCCGACGTACGCCGCATCGAGTAGCTCTGTCTCGATTGGATGATCGGAACCACTAGTCTCGCTCAAACGCTTCAGCTCGGTGATTAACGTCGTCCCACTCTCACGGATCTCATCCTGTCGGTCGCTGTAGGCTTCAGCGACACCAATCAGAACTCTCGGAAAACCCGGTATGTTGTAGCGATCCTGCGGCGGAAAATATGTGCCGCCGTAGAAGGGAATGGCTTCGGGCGTCAGGAACACAGTCATGGGCCAACCGCCGTGGTGTGTCATCATCTGCACCGCGTTCATGTAGATCTGATCGAGGTCCGGTCGCTCCTCCCGATCAACTTTGATGTTGACGAAGTTTTCATTCATGAGCTTTGCGATCTCTTCGTCTTCGAACGACTCATGGGCCATCACGTGACACCAGTGACACGCCGAATAACCGATACTCAACAGGATCGGCTTGTTCTCACGTCGCGCGATTTCGAAGGCTTCCTCGCCCCACGGGTACCAATCAACCGGATTGTTTGCGTGTTGCAGCAGATAAGGACTGGTTTCATTTATCAAATGGTTAGGCATAGCGACAGATTACACAGATTACGGCGATTGCTCCAATCTGCGAGATCTGTGTAATCTGTCGGTATGGAACGCGAAACTTTGGAGTTTGATGTTGTTTTCGTAGGTGCAGGCCCGGCCAATCTCAGCGGCGCGCTCCACCTCGCCCGACTCGTCAAACAAGACAAATCGCTCGGCGACATTGAAATCGCGGTGATCGAAAAAGGATCGACCGTTGGCGCACACATACTCTCCGGCGCGGTGATGGACCCCAAAGCACTGCGCGAACTGATTCCTGATTTTGAAGAACAGGGTGCGCCGCTCGAGTCACCGGTGAAGGAAGATCATTTCCTCTATCTCACACCGAAATTCGCACTGCGATCGCCAATCACACCGCCGCCGCTGAAGAATCACGGTTATTACATCGTTTCGCTCAATCGTTTGACCGCGTGGCTGGGTGAAAAATGTGAAGAGGCGGGCATCAATATTTTTCCGGAGTTTCCCGGCGCCGATCTGCTCTACGACGAAAACGATCGAGTGCTGGGAGTGCGCACCGGGGATAAAGGCATCGATAAGGAAGGGAAGCGTAAACCTAACTACGAGCCCGGTGTCGATCTGCGCGCGAAGGTGACGGTGCTCGGCGAAGGCCCGCGCGGGTCGCTGACAAAACAACTTATCGAACGGCTCGGATTGGACGACGGTTGCGATCCACAGGTCTACAGTCTCGGCGTAAAAGAGTTGTGGGAACTTCCCGACGATCGATACCCGGCCGGTCGTGTCACACACACCCTCGGTTTTCCTTCTGACACATCGACGTACGGCGGCGGTTGGATCTATGGAATGCAGAACCGCATACTGAATATCGGCTACGTGACTGGTCTCGATTACAAAGATCCGCTACTCGATCCGCACGCCGAATTTCAACGCTACAAGACTCATCCATACATCGCGCGTTTGCTCGAAGGCGGCAAGATGATTCGTTACGGCGCGAAGACCGTCACCGCAGGTGGTTACTTTGCGATTCCACGCATGTATGCAGACGGCGTGCTGTTAGCCGGCGATTGTGCAGGGTTGTTGAATCCGCAACGGTTGAAAGGAATCCATTCTGCGATCAAGAGCGGCATGCTGGCGGCGGAGGTTATTTTCGACGCGTTGAAGGCACAGGATTTCTCTGCCACTAAGTTGGAGCGTTACGAAGAGCTGCTGGACGAAAGCTGGATCATGCCGGAGCTGCACAAAGTGCGAAACTTCCACTCCGGTTTCAGACATGGTCGCTGGCTCGCCCTCGTCAATACCGGTTTGCAATTCTTCCTCGGCGGACGCGCGTGGGGAATAATCGATCGGGATCATGCGTGTCCGGGTCACGAAGAGATGAAGAAGCTTTCGGCTTACGGTTATCGCGGCGACAAGCTTGAACAGCGCTACACGGATTTGCGTTTTGACGGCAAGCTGACTTTCAACAAAGTCACGGACGTTTATCACGCCGCAGTGGGCCATGACGAGGACCAGCCCGCGCACTTACACGTGCTCGATACCAATATCTGCTCGACAAGATGCGCCGAAGAGTATGGCAATCCCTGTCAGCGATTCTGTCCGGCGGCTGTTTACGAAATGGTTGACGACGGTGGCAACGGGAAGCGACGCCTGCAGATCAACTTCTCAAACTGCGTGCACTGCAAGACCTGCGACATCATGGACCCCTACCAGATCATCAACTGGGTAACACCAGAAGGTGGTGGTGGTCCGGATTACAAGGGCATGTAATCCGCAGCTTACGCAGATCAAGAATCTGTGTAATCTGTGGATTAGACGGCGGGGTTCTTGGCGTCGGGCTTGATATCGAAATGAACGCGGCCGCGCATCACTTCTTCCAGCGCAATTCGCGTCGGCTTGTGTTTCTGCGGATCGATCTCAATCCGCGGGTTTGCGCCGCGCTGTAACTGCTTGCTGCGCTTGGCTGCGAGGATAATGAGACGGTACTTCGAGTCAACTTCCTGACCATTCGTTCCTTCAACTTCACTATCAACTAACTCTGTCGGTATAGGCACTCGGTTGCTCCTTCAGTGAATGTATCTATGATTGAAATTTCTGAATCACTTCGCGGACGAGTCCCTCCTGGCGCATGCAACGGGCTCGCTCGGCATAAATAATGGACGCAAGCTGTCCGGCGGCCCTGTCTATCTCGTCGTTGATGATTACGTAATCAAAAGCCGAATACTGTTTTAGCTCTTCCGGCGCATTTCGTAAGCGCACTTCGAGCTCTTTGGGCGAGTCGGTTCCTCGCGCGATTAATCGTTGCTTCAGGACCTCATATGACGGCGGCAAAATAAAGACGCTCACCGAATCCATCAGCAACTGCCGTACACTCGCCGCGCCCTGTACGTCTACTTCAAGAATGAGATCAGAGCCGGTAGCGGTTTCTTCGATAATCTGCCGCTTCGAAGTCCCGTAAAAGTTTCCGTGCACGCAGGCCCATTCTAGAAACTCGCCTGCCGCCACCATCTCGTCGAAAGTTTCAGGGCTAACAAAAAAATACTCGCGGCCATTGATCTCACTCTGACGTGGCGCGCGAGTGGTGAACGACACAGAATAGCTAAGATTATCCACACAATCCAGCACGTGGCGGATAATTGTGCCTTTGCCGCCGCCTGATGGCGAGCTGACAACGAAGAGTGTGCCGCGCGGAGAAGGGTGACTGACTGGTCCAGCCAACTGCAATTCGTTCACTTTACTCGACATTCTGAACCTGTTCGCGGAGTTTCTCTACTTCTGCTTTGATGGCCAGGCCCGCCTCTTTGATGGCGAGGTCCGTCGACTTGGAAAGAGTTGTATTTGCCTCTCGATTTAGCTCCTG
Source organism: Pyrinomonadaceae bacterium (assembly GCA_035694465.1). Classification (GTDB taxonomy): domain Bacteria; phylum Acidobacteriota; class Blastocatellia; order Pyrinomonadales; family Pyrinomonadaceae; genus PSRF01. The sequence goes on from DASSFI010000080.1 coordinate 96,236, forward strand.
GAGCAGGAAGTCGAGCATTTTCCCCGCCTCACCGGGAGCGTTAAGCGCTTCCTGAAACTGCGAGAGATGACTGCGCAAGCGCACCATTTCCTCGCTCACGTCGCTGCGATCGGCAAGATAAGCAACTTCCTGGGCCAATCGCACGGGATCTATTTCGATAACCTGTCCGCCTCGGTTCAGCAGTTCTCCAATTCGTTTTTGTAACCGCAGACGATACGCATCTGCGAGTCCTGCGGCTGAAGCCTCGATGATCGGAACGAGCGCTTCAATCTTCTGCACGCGGTCGCGGAGTTCCTGCTTGAGTGCGTCGCCTTCCTGCACGCGCATTTTTTCAAGCTCGTCGAGGGCCTGGTCCAAGGCGCGTTCGAGTGCGCCTGTGATCCGATCGTCGATGCCGTTGCGAGCGGGTTGCAGGGCGCCGGGAATACGCGCGATGACGTTGATGTCGAGTTCGCCGGCGATATCGAAATCCTGCTGTAGCTGTTTCAACGCACTCACATAACCGGCGATGAGTGGACGATTGATTTCATATGCGATCTGCGCCACACGTTCGACGCTCACGGTGACATCCACACGACCGCGCGACAGTCGTGAAGTGATTCGCTTTTTAATCGACGGCTCGAGTGAAGCCAGCTCGGAACCGACGCGCAGGTGGATGTCGAGGAATCGATTGTTAACGGTCTTCAGATCGACAGAGACGGAGTAATCGTCACCCGCCACCATCGCCTTGCCGTACCCGGTCATTGATTTCATGATTAACTCTGTGCCATCTGTGGCAACTCCTCTTCCTCATCTGCGAATTGTAGCTCGTAGAGTTTTTTGTATTGTCCGCCACGCGCCAAAAGTTCGGCGTGCGTTCCGGTCTCGATAATCCGTCCCGCTTCCATCACGACGATCATGTCAGCACGTCGTACGGTCGATAGACGATGAGCAATCACTAGCGTCGTTCGATTGCGAACCAGATTGCTGATAGCACTCTGCACCAGGCGCTCCGATTCTGCGTCGAGTGCCGACGTAGCCTCATCCAGTATCAGGACAGGCGCATTAACCAGGATTGCACGCGCGATAGCGAGTCGCTGGCGTTGGCCGCCGGAAAGAAAAATGCCCCGCTCGCCCACAATCGTATCGTAACCATTAGGTAATTCGCGAATAAAATCGTGAGCAAATGCAATTAAGGCAGCCTCTTCGATTTCTTTTTCACTTGCTTCCGGTTTGCCGTAAGCGATGTTGTGGCGAACCGTGTCGTTGAAGAGCACTGTCTCCTGCGTGACAAGCGCCATCTGTTTTCTCAGACTCGCGATCGATGCGTCGCGAATGTCCATGCCGTCCCAAAGCACAGCACCGGAAACCGGATCGTGAAAACGAGGCAACAGCTTGGTGAGCGTAGACTTTCCACCACCCGACTGGCCGACGAGCGCCACCATCGTCCCGGCGGGTATTTTCAAACTCACCTCACGCAAAACCGAGCGCGACTCGTTCCCATAACCAAACGAGACATTCCGCAGTTCGATTTCCTGCTTTAGTACCGGCAGGTCGCAGGCGTCCGTCTTTTCCGGAATGGCCGCATGCTCGTCCATCACTTCCCAAACGTGATGCGCGGCGGCGAGGGCCTGCTCCATGCTGTTCTGAAGTCGCGAGAGCTTGCGCATCGGATCGTAACTGCGGAACAGGAAGAAGAGGAATGTAACAAACTGTGCCGTGTTCATGTGATCGGCAATGATTTCACGTTGACCAAAAAATAAAAGCAGCACGACAAAGAGAATGCCGATCATCTCGATTGTCGGCGGAGAGGCGCCAGCGATACTCGCACTGCGGAGATTTGCGCGCACGATCCGCTTCGCTACCTCAGTAAAGCGATCCGCTTCGCGTTTCTCAGCGCGATACGCTTTCACGATGCCCTGGTTAGCGAGGGCCTCCTGAGCAGTGTCAGTTAATTGCTTGCTACCTTCGAAACTCTCCCTTGCGAGATTGCGCAAAGCGCGACCGAACTTCGCGGTGAGAATTGCGATTACCGGTGCAATTGCCAGCGAGCCAAGCGTGAGCCGCCAACTGTAATAGAAAGACGCCGAGAGAAAGGCGATTAGTGTAAAACTCTCGCGCAGCATGTCGCGAATTGTGCTCGTCAGGCCCGTCTCGATGGCGGCGGCACTCGAGACCAGTCTCGAAACCAGGTAATTCGTGCGATGTCTTTCGAAGAATGTGGCTGACTGCGCGAGGAGATGGCTATAGAGATCCTGTCTGAGTTTAAGCACTGCCGACTGTCCGATTCGCGCCATCAGATAGGTCGATAAGTACTCCGCGATACCCTTGGCGATGGTGAAAACGATCAGCAGGATCGAGATCGTCTTCCAGGCTCCGAAGGGCGCCTCGGGAATCAGGCGTTGCAGACCGAAAATCGTCGGAGTACGCTGACCTGTGCCTCCCTGCACAAAGGCCTGATCGAAGATAGGCACAATCAAACCGCCGATGGCGCTCTCGAGCACACCTACGACGACCATCGCCAGTGTAGCCAGTGTGAAGGTCGGCCAGTGAGGTCTCAAATACTTTAACAGGCGGCGAAGATCACGCATCTCTGGTTGCGAAAATCTCTGATCAGTTGCTATAAGGAAGGTAGAAGACGGTCCAAAGTCTTAAGAAAGAACTATACTTACCCCCACTTATTTGCGTCAAGGCTGACTGATTTGCTCGATTTCTTCTGGGCGTGAATTCATGCAAATCTTTTCCCTCGGCTGAGTCTGCGTGAAGTTGGGTTATAATGCCCGTCTGAAGTCTCGACGATTTTGGATCCAATCCGACAGGATCAGGACATTTGGCACAGCAAGCGACATCAAACAACAAGCACGCGGGTAAACGTCTTCTCATAGCTGATGACGATACCGATATGAGACTTCTCCTGGCCGAGTATTTCCGGCGGCTGGGATTTCAAGTCGAAGAACGAGACAGCGGCAGCGCGGCCCTGGAAGCGACCATCGGCGGGAGATTCGATTGCTTTATCTTCGATGTTTCGATGCCGGGCATGTCAGGCATTGAACTGCTCAAACGCGTTCGCGACCGTGGCATTCAGACGCCGGCTCTGTTCCTGACTGCACACGATGCCCTGTCAGATAAAGTCGCGGGCTTCGAAGCGGGCGCAGACGACTATCTGGCGAAGCCATTCAGTCCGCGCGAGCTCGAGTATCGTGTCGAAGCTCTCCTGCGTCGTGGCGGAGCAGCGCCGCCGGAAACTGATGGCGAGCGCATTGAAGTTGGCGATCTCGTGATCGACAAGCGCCGTCATGAAGTTGTTCGCAACGGTTCGCGTGTCGACCTGACGCCGCTCGAATTCCAGATTCTCGAACTGCTTGCGTCCGAACCCGGACGCGCATGGTCCAGAAACGCTTTGCTGGATCGGGTCTGGAGCACCGACTACGAAGGCTATCAACGAAACATCGACCCACACATCAATCGTCTTCGTAAGAAGCTGGAAACAGATCCCAAGAACCCACGTTACGTGTTAACAGTCCGCGGAGTCGGCTACAAACTGAACGAGATTCCCTGATGCTCTGGTGGATCGGGACAGCGCTGATAGTGGCGTGGTTTATTCTCTGGATGATTGCTCCGCGCGGGTGGGCTCCGATGCTCCTGATATCCGGAATCAGCCTCATCATCATCGAGACCGCCGCCTATCGCAGAAGTAAAAGAGCGAAGCGTCGTTGAATTCGGACTGAATTCGTACAACCTGCTGGCAAAATCGTCTTGACCTCACAACTTCCTTCGGCAACAATGCGCCTGTTTATGGCATCTTTTAACTGCTAACCGTTGCTCCCAATTTCGCAGATCAGGAGTTGTTTCACGATGAGTTTGAGCCGTTTTGGTCGACACCTCGCTTTTGCGCTCAGTGCTTTTCTACTGTTTGCGTCGGTGGCAATTGCCCAGGGAGACCTTGAGCGAAAGACAGTGGCCATAACTTATCCGTTGGACGAAACCGTGACGGTCAAGTTTCGTGGAACGACGCTTTTGCCGCGGTTGAAGGGCGAGGCGAAGGTGAAACGCGCCGGGCGCCGTGGTACTCGCGTCGAGTTGAGTATCGACGATCTGCCGCGCGCGTCGGAGTTGGGTGGCATTTACACGACTTACATTCTCTGGGCCATCTCGCCTGATGGCCACGTCGACAGTCTTGGGGAAATCAAACGCAGCGGCAGCAGTTTCGTTAATTCAAAACTCGATGTCACCACACCGCTTCAGACCTTCGCACTGATTCTTACTGCGGAGCCACACTTCCTGATGAAGGTTCCGAGCCGGATGGTGGTGATGGAAAATCTTCCGCCGCAGCGACCAAACGGAAGTCAGGTTGAAACTGCGGACGTTCGTTATATCGGTAACTCCAGCGATTATTTTCGCGACGCTCGCGTTCCCGAGTTAGCCGACCAGGATTACCGCACCACGCCAGTATCCCTGCTCGGTGCGCGCCAGGCCGTGAATCTGGCAAAGTACGCGGGAGCTGCTGGCGATGCGCCTGACGAATTGCAAACGGCTGAAGACCAGTTACAGGCCGCCGAGAAGGCGTGGCGCTTGAACCAGCCGATTGCTGAAGTCGATATGGAAGCGCGTCGAGCCACTTCGTCCGGCGCACATGCGGAAGAAGTCGCGGTAGCACGAAAAGCAGCGCGGCTGCGTCGCGAAGAAATACGCCGTCGCGACGAGGCAGTCCGCAGCGCTGAACAAACCGCAGAAGCTTCGCAAAAAGAAGTCGCTCAATTGCGTACCGCACTCGAAAAAGAGCAGCGGGCACGCGAACTGGCCGAACGAGATGCCGGAACGGCAAACGATCAACTACGTGAAAAGCGAGTCGAGATTGCACAACTCCGTGATGAGATCGCGTCGCTGCGTTCCGAGGGCGATGCGGCCAAACTGAAGCTCGCGCGTATGGAAGGTGAGAAGCAGGCCGAAACTGCGCGCGTTGACGCCGAACGACAGGCAACACAGAGGCGTGAAGCTGAAGCGAATCTGAAGGAAACGCTCGCGAAGTACGGCACGCTCAAAGAAACTACAACCGGATTTCGTCTGGTACTGCCGGAGACGATTTGGACCAATACTCGAACGGCGACTCTCGCGGCAGCGTCATCTGCTAAACTCGAACCGCTGGCCGCTTTGGTGGCCAGCAATCCTGATTACCAGATCCTGATCGAAGCTTACACTGACAACAAAGGTAACGAAGTTTCACTCCAGCAACTGACTCAGGAACGCGCGCGTGTGCTTTCGGATCGCTTCCAGTCAGCCGGCGTCGACCCAATGCGCATTCAGGCTAACGGCATGGGTGCTTCCAACCCGCTTGCGCCTAACACCACGGTTGCAGGCCAGAAAAAGAATCGCCGCGTCGAGATAACGTTTACGTCTCAGGTAGCAAAGAGTACGGCGGCGAACTGATAGGCTCTATCCATGCATAGGACCTATTGATTTCGATGTCCCCACTCGACCCGCTCGAAATATTACAGGTCATCGGTTACAGCATCGGCGCGTTGCTGCCGCTGTGGATGCTGTTTCAGCTTGTCACTCACCGCAGCAAGTTAACCAGTATCGAACGACTACTGGCCCTCCTCGCTCTCACCATGGGAGGCTGGCACACCAGCAACCTGGTCGTCACTCTCCACGGCCTTTTCGATCTTGGTCCTGACACATGGACCACGTTGTTGCGCTTCGCAGACACGGTTGCCGTTGTCAGTATCACTTTTGCCTATTCGTTTTTACTTCACGTTCATCTTTACCTCTGGGCCAACTCACAGGGGCGGACGTTAAATAGAAGCGAACACATTCGCGTTTATCTCTCTTATGTCCCCACAATCTTTTTGGGCATCGCCGTGCCGCAACTGTGGACCGGCGAGTACGCCCCGATGTTCACGAAGCTCTCGTTCTTCGTGATCCCCTTCGCCTTCTGGATTGCGTATGTCCTGGGATTGATCGCGTTAACGGAGCTGCTGATCGCGCGAAAGAGCACGAACCGCGGCGAGAAGATAATCATGCGGACGCTCGCTTTCTCGTTTATCGGCGTCGGCGTGGTGATTTTTGCGGCCCTCGCAGCAGGCGTTGGCGAGGGAACTGTTGCCGGTCTCTACCTCAAGACGATCGCGAATCTCGGGTCGCTATTGCCTTCAGTTTTGCTGGCTTACTACATCTATCGTTATCGCTATCTCGAGATCATCATCGAAGAGAGTTTGATCGTAGTGACGTTTGCCACGGTGGTCTTGACCGTTTACGTATTCGGCATTCGCACGATTGGCGACTGGATGACGCAGCGATACGGCGTTCGACCGGGTCTCGTAGAAGCTTTATTGATCCTCGCGCTCGCTTTACTCGCGGCGCCATTACGCGGCTGGCTAGCCCAACGATTTCACAAGCTTTTCGAGCGCGAAGCGGCGCTCTACAAAGAGATTGTGGCTCGCATCGGTTCGTATGCAGGCCAGTACAAGGATTTATCCGACCTGTTGCATTTCGTAGAAGAACGAACGACAGGTGTGCTCGGACTACGACAACTAAAGATCTTTATCGAGGATGGTGAGAATCCATCCGAAGCCTGGGTCAAGCAGGTGCTCGAAAAATCGAAAGCGAATGCCTGGGAGGCAGTTGAAGATGAGCCCGCACTTACGGACCAGGGGTTCAAAATCGCTTATCCATTACGTCGTGAAGATAAGGTAGAGGGATTACTCGCGCTTGACGCGGCTTCTGCCAGTCTCACTCCCGATGCACGATCGATCATCGGGCTCCTTGCAGATCAGGTAGCGATCGCGATCAACGACTCAAGGCTAACGGAAGAAAACCTGCGACTGGAGCGAGAGCTTGCGGAACGTGAGCGTCTCGCATCACTCGGACGCATGGCCGCCACCGTCGCGCATGAGATCAAGAATCCTCTCTCCGCCATCAAGTCGATCGCCCAGGTGATGCGCGAAGATGAAAATCTCCGTAAGGAGTACGAACGTGATCTTGGTCTGATTGTTGGTGAAACCGATCGTCTCAGCCAGAGCGTGACACAGTTGTTGAGCTTTGCAAGAAAGGAAAGTCCTGCTGGGCAGCCATTGAGTGTTGATGAGTTGCTACGATCCGTAGTCGATCTTTTCAGGGCCAGTGCAAGAGAACAGGGAGTCGTTTTGGATTGCGAAGTTCAGGTCGAGACAGAGCTGGCGGGAAGATCTGTTTCAGCGTTGCGTGACGCACTCTCGAACCTCTTGCTCAACGCACTTCAGGCGACACCGCAAGGTGGTAAGGTTGAACTCGTGGCAGCCGCAGCCGGCAACGAGTTATTGATCAGCATTCAGGACAGCGGCTCGGGCGTGCCTGCGGATCTGCGCGAACGGATCTGGGAACCATTCTTCACCACTCGACAACGCGGCACCGGCTTGGGCTTGGCCATCGTTCGCAAACGTGTTCAGGAAGTCGGCGGCTCAGCCTCACTCGACGTCAGTCGCAACGGACGCGGCGCCCTTTTTCAATTGCGTCTTCCTCTTTAATCACAAAAAGCACAAGCTGATCTGAAAAGCAGTCTTGTTTTTCTTTGTGCCTTTTTGCGGCTACGCTTGGAACTTTATTGAGGCATGTGCGTGATAGCTTCCGACCTGGGGACCGCTATTTGATTGAAGGAGACCGACAGTGATGAAGAAGCAGATTTTTCTGAGCGCGATGCTGCTCGCATTGTGCCTCGTCAGCAGCCTGACAGCTCAGGCACAGAACACAGATTCGGACGAAGCTAATCTCGAGACACAGCTCTTTCTGATCGTGGGTACTAATCAGGACGTCGAAGACGCGCGACTGCCGGCGTCGCTCGATTCCGTCGTGAAGCAATTGCGTGCGACTTTGCCATTCAAGAACTACCGGCTGGCCGCAACGTTGATCAATCGAGTGAAGAATGAAGGCCGTTTGGAGCTTAGCTGGATCGGTGGACCACTCGCTTCACAATCGGGCGCTTCGTCGAATGTGACGCCGAGTTTTAGCCAGTTTAAAGTGCGGCAGGTAAAAATTTCGCGCAATAGTGAGAATCAAGCGGTCGTTCAGATGCTTGGTTTCAACTTTGGCGCTCGTGTTCCGGTTCAGACGCCGGGCGCAATCGCCGCGAATGGCGCAGTGGCGCCGTCGGTGAGCTACGAAAGCACGGGTGTTGCGACTGACATCAGCATGCGTGAGTCAGAACCGGTGATTGTCGGCACGCTCAACGTTGGCCCATCCGGCGATGCCATCATTCTGGTCGTCTCAGCAAAAAGAACACCGAGATAAACGCCGCCAAAGTGTGGCACGCAATGCGCTAGGAGTTTAGGGCCGCACGGCCCTAAACTACTCAGGAAGTGAGAAAAGACGCGTTGCGATTAATGATTGTTGACGACGAGGAAGCCGCTCGCTACGGCATGCGACGAGCCCTCTCTACCCTTGGTTACAACATTACCGAAGCTGGTTCCGCCGAAGCCGCCCGCGCACTCCTAAAACAAACCGAACCCGATCTGCTGCTCCTCGATGTAAACCTACCCGGAATGAGCGGGCTCGACTTTCTGCGCGAGCTCAAAAGCTCAAACGGCAATGGACCACTCGTGATCATCGTCACCGCACACGGTTCCGAACGCATGGCCGTCGAAGCTGTCAAAGCCGGTGCTCACGATTATCTATCAAAGCCGTTCGAACTCGACGATCTCCGCCTAGTCATCAAAAACGCCGCGGAAACAGTTCAACTTCGACGTGAAAATTATTCGTTGCGACGCCGGATCGAGGTCGAACGTTCGCAGCGTGGCGCCCTCATCGGCAATTCAGACGCGATGCAGAAAGTGCGCGCGATGATCGACAAGGTGGCGGAGACTGATGCGACGGTGCTGGTGCGTGGCGAATCGGGTACGGGAAAAGAATTAGTCGCGCGTGAGCTTCACGAGCGCAACAGCGTGAGGCGCAATGCTTCCTTTGTGGCAGTGAATTGCGCGGCGTTACCTTCAGAACTCATCGAATCGGAGCTGTTTGGCCACGAAAAAGGTGCGTTTACGGGCGCAGCAGCACGTCGGGAAGGGAAGTTTGAACAGGCCGACAGCGGCACGTTGTTTCTCGATGAGATCGGCGATATGAGCTCCAACGTGCAGGCTAAATTACTGCGCGCGCTTGAAGAAAGACGAATCGAGCGACTCGGTGCAAACGAATCGATTCCCGTCGACGTGCGCATCGTGAGTGCGACGCACCGGCCACTCGAACAGGAGATCACGAACGGCAATTTCCGCGCAGATCTCTTTTATCGTTTGCGCGTTGTCACAGTTGAGATTGCTCCGCTCCGCGAACGACGTGAGGACATTCCGCTGCTGGCAGAAACATTTGTTCGGCTTGCAGGCGAGCGTTATGAATTACCGCAACGGTCACTCAGCCAGGGCACGCTGAGACGCCTCGTTGAGTACAACTGGCCGGGCAACGTGCGCGAGTTGAAAAACACGATCGACCGCGCCGTGATCATGGCCGACGGTGACGAAATCGCGCCAAAAGACTTACCAGACGAGATTACGGCGGGAATGTCGAAAAACGGCATCGTCGAGACGGAGTCGGAAACTGACGGTTTGCAAGTCCCATTTACCGCGGATTTTCGCGAGGATCGACGTGAATTTGAGCGTCGCTACATCACGCGCTGCCTTGAGTACACGCAGGGAAACGTCACCCGCGCCGCCGAGATCCTGGACATGCACCGCCAGTCGTTGCAACATAAGTTACGCCAACTCGGCCTCGGCCGGCGCTACGTCTCGGTGAACGAGGCGCAAGATAATCCCGACAGTTGAAAGAAAAACATCAAGGCAACACTCGACGCAATCGTCCAAGCGGCTCAGGATTTCCTTGGCCGTCGCTGCACAGGCGTCCGATCTTTGAGTAAGTCTTTGTGTCTGGTATTGAGCGCGTGATTCAAATTCTGGTAGGTCATTCCCAAACTTCGCGCTGCGTAAGTGATGCTGCCCTGAAACACATCAAGCGCATGTTTTATTAGATCGTGCTCAACCGCGTGTATTTGCTCGTTTAGCGTGCGACCCGAAACCGGTTTCGCGGCCTCTACCACAACTAAGCGATCTCCTAACTCGCGAAATATAGTCAAGGCAACATCTGCGGCTCGGTTAAGATTTTCGATCTGCTCACACAGATCGAGCGCGCGCCGAAAACTAGCGAGGGCAACGCCATACTGTCCGAGGCGAGCCAAAGCCGTTCCATGTGTCGTCAATGCTTCAGCGAGCAATGATTGTCGATCACTGTCTTCAAAAATCCGCACGGACGCTCGTGCAACCTTTTCGGCTTCTTCATTTCGTTTCTCTTTGAGGAACACGCGAGCGCGCGTTTCATCAACTTGTCCTGCCGCATATTTGTCTTTGAGGCTGTTAAAGATGCGTCGAGCCTGGTCCAGATGTTCATGAGCTTCCTGGCAATGATTAACTTTGTAAAGAAGAAAGCCGAGATTGTTCTCGACATTCGCTAAGTAACCTCTGTGATCTGCCTGTTCAAAGTGGTAACTTGCGGCAGCATATTCAACTAGAGAACGATCCAGATATTCGCTTGGCCCGTTTGCATCCCATAGATTTTCCAGCACATCTCCAAGAGTTTGATGGTAGCAACCTTTAAGCGTCTCGTTATTTATCTTTTGAAACAGAGCGGAACTCTTTGTGAGGATACGCAAGGCTTTATTTTGGTTGTCCGCCCTCTTTTCAATGATTGCTAATCGAAGCACTGCCCTTGCTCTTAACTCGCTGTCTGTGTTCAAACGTGACAGTGCTTGATTAAGCAGATCGCGAGCTTCATTTACTTCGCCAGTGCGCCAGTAGCAGAGAGCTAGTTCAGTTTGAGCTTCGGCTATTTTCTTGCGGTATTTGAGCGACTCAAAGGTCGTGAGGCTTTCACTGATTAGATTCTTTGATCTTTCGTGTGCATCTGCGATCTGATTCCTGCAACCTATCCACCCAGTCAACACGCCTGCTCTTAAGAGAACCTCAGCACTGGTGCTTTGCTCCAAACCTGTGAGTCTCGGACGTTGGTCCATACGCGGCCAAAGATCGCTGAGCACTTCCCGCGCTTTGTCATATTCGCCTTTGTCCTCGAAGTCCTTCGCCAGTTCACAACAAAGCTCCGCACGTCCTCCCACGCTGAGGTTTGGATTTACTAACTCCCGTAAGAGTGAGGCCCGCAATGTCATGTGAGAACTGCTTTTATTCAGAACGCAAGGAAGCTGAACCGCGCGCAAATCTTACGCACTCACCCAGTCTCTTGCAAGAAAAGGTGCACTCGACTAGCTTCATGCAAATCTTCGCGTCTCATGCAAATTCTTTTACATCACTTGGGGAGGCTCACTCATGTACACTCTACGCCAAACGTGCGCGGCATCTATCCTCAGCTTGGCGCTTGCGATCTCTGCCTTTGCTGGTCAAATAGATTCTCCCGGCTACGTACCATCGCCGCCACAGCCGCCGGCGGAAACGACGTCAAGCTTAACGATCACACTGATTCTTACGGTCACTAGTTTGATTCGTTAAGCATAAACTACCCAGTATTGAGGTGGACCAACTCGCGTTTGCGGGGAAGTAAAAGTGCGTCTACATCACACTAAAACTCTTGTATGGATTTGGAAAATTAGATTTTCGGCTAATGCGTTGCGACGCTCCTTTGAGCCAGATATAAAGCCGTAGCCTCACACAACCGCCCGCAGTGTGGGGCTCGGGGCGTCGCTGTCTTAGGTGAGGGGCAAAGTGACGCCCCACAGACTACAACTCAAATGCTGAAGTGAAATGCTTCGAATCTTATTCCTTGTCTTCTCCCTCCGTCAAAGTGATAATCACCGATAATCCTGACAGTTGAAAGAGAAACATGAAGGCAAAACTCGACGCAATCATACAAGCGGACCAGGCTGAGTACCTGGACCAACTACTTACGCAAAAAGATCCGTTGCTCGCTGAGATGGAAGCTTACGCCGCCGAGCATCGCGTGCCGATCGCCGATCGTGAAGTCGCTCGCTTCATAGAAATCACGGCGCGGCTATCCGGTGCGCGGAAGGCTTTGGAGATCGGGATGGCGATCGGTTACTCGGTGGTCCATCTGGCGCGCGGCATGGGCGAGCAGGGAAGAGTGGTGACGATCGAGCCGAGTGACGAGATGATCAATGCATCGACGGGTTATCTGAAGCGCGCGGGGTTGTTTGATCGGGTCGAAATCAAGCGAGGCAAAGCGTTGGAGGTGATGCCGAGCCTCGCTGAGACTTTCGATCTGCTTTTTATCGATGCTGTTAAAGAAGAGTATTCGCAGTATCTCGATCTCGGTTTGCCGCGATTGCGCACGGGCGGTGTTGTGATCGTCGACAATCTGCTTTGGGGCGGACGAGTCGCGAGTGGTGATACCGAGAGTTCGACAGTCGCCCTCCGAGAATTCAATCCTTACTTCATCAATCATCCGCAATTACTCGCCGAAGTATTGCCCGTTGGTGATGGGCTTGGGTATGCAGTGAAGGCTTGATGTCACGCAGTCGGTTTCACAGGATGAACAGGATTTCAGGATTGACAGGATAAATCTTGTAAATCCTGTTACATCCTGTAATCCTGTGAAGCAAACCTTCCACTAAAATCTTGATTAAAGTTTCTTGCGCGTGCTAACTTCCACTCGTCTCTTCATTTGCGGGTTTCCTCTTGACTCGCGCTGAACTAAAGCGATCGGCATGGGGTTATTGGAGGTGCCTGATGTGGAGTTGCAAGTTTAGACAGATTCTCGGACTCATCTTGCTGGCGTCGCTGGCATGCGTCAACTACTCATGCACTGTCGCTGCAAGCAACGAAGAATTTTTCGGCAGCACCACTCCACCACAGCGAAACATTTTCCGATATGTAACCGGCGACGAACCGGAATCGCTCGATCCGGCGATCAGTAACGGCCAACCTGAAGCGCGTCTGTACATGGCGCTCTTTGAAGGACTCGTCGAATACAATCCGAAAACACTGGAACCCGAACCCGCTCTCGCCGAACGCTGGCACATAAACAACGACTCATCCGAGTACACTTTTCATCTGCGCACTACCGGTCGCTGGTCCAACGGCGAACCGATCGACGCAAACGACTTTGTTTATACGTTTCGCCGCAATCTATCGAAGTCGACAGCTTCCCGCAACGCTTACCTGATGGCGTACATCAAGTACGCTCAGGCCTACAATCAGCAACGCGTTTTCGTCCGCGATCCGAAAACCGGTGAATTTCTGCTGGCCAAAGATTTCGAACAGGATTTCCCACCTGAGCCGCTCAGCATCAGTCCTATTGATCCGGCGAAGAGCGAGTATCAACCCGATCCAAAAGATATAACGCCCGATCCGGATTCTGCTTTTCATCACCAGATGCACACCGCGACGAGACTGACGCTTCCCGGCGACGAGAAGTCGCGAAACAAGCGTCTCGATGCAAATCCAAAGCTGAAGGCTGCGATAGCGGGCAAAGAATTCGTGCCGGTGAAAGCAGAGGATATCGGCGTAGAGGCGCCTGACAAATACACTGTTCGCATCTCGCTGGTTCAACCAGCGCCGTTTTTCCTCGGGTTGTTGGCACACCAGGTTTTCCGCGTTGTGCCGCGTAAAACGGTCGAGGAGTTTGGTAATAAGTGGGCACTCGCGGAACACATCGTTAGTTGTGGACCATTCAAGGTCAAGGTGTGGAAACCATATGACCAGTTGGTACTCGAGCGCGATCCGATGTACTGGGACGCTGCGCACGTCGGATTGGACGAACTCTACTTCTATCCAGTCATCGACAATTCAACGGTCATGAACATGTACAAGGTGGGCGAACTTGACGCGATTTATAACCACGCCGTGCCGAATGCGTGGCTGCACATCATGAGTTCCAAAAAGGACTATATGAATCGTGCGGAGGCAGCCATCGAGTATTTGATCATCAACACTACGAAGCCTCCATTAGACAATCCCAAGGTTAGAAGAGCATTCAACGCGGCAATCGACAAGAATGCCTATGCCGAGTGGCGACGGATCGTGAAGCCGTTAACCGCATTTACTCCAGAGGGAATGTTCCCGGGCTATGAACAACCGAAAGGCGAGGCATTCAATCCGGCAGAAGCTCGGAAGTTACTTGGTGAAGCCGGTTATCCGGTTACCCAAAACTCCGATGGCAGTTTCAGTTGTCCCTCGTTCCCGGTGGACCAGGTTGAGTTTATCTACAACAGCCAGCAGGCAAACAAGGCAGTGGTGGAATGGATGCAGGCCCAGTGGAAACAGAACCTCGGCATCACTGTAAGCTTGCGAAATATGGAGTGGAAAACTTTTCTCGAGGCCAAAGAAAAACTCGACTTCAAAGGCTTCGCTCGTGGCTCGTGGGGCGCCGATTACATGGACCCGTTTACCTTTCTGAGCCTCTTCTACACCGGTGGTGAGAGTGGCACTGGCTGGCAAGATCCAAAATATATCGCGATGGTAGATGAAGCGAATCGCACCCTTGACCCGAAACAGCGATACCAGTTGCTCGCAAAGGCTGAAGAGTACTTGATCGAGAACCAGCCGATTATTCCGATTGACTCGCCTTCGGTGAATTGGATGAAGAAGCCTTACGTGAAAGGTATGTATCCGAATCCCGGCTCTTTGTATCCGTGGAAGTATGTTTATATCGAACGCGATCGAGCCAAGTGGGATTACGGCACCCCGAGTTTGGACGCAGAATAAGCAAGGTAAACACGATCTCCCTTTAACGAATGCTCCGGTTCATTGTCAGACGTCTTCTCATAACGATCCCCACGATCCTCGTCGTGATCTCAATCACGTGGGCCCTGATAAAACTCGCTCCCGGAAATTTCTACTCCGGCGAGAAACCACTTCCTCCAGCCATCGAGAAAAACATTCGCGAGAAATACGGGCTCGATAAACCGTGGTATCAGCAATACGGGAAGACGATGTGGGGGATTGTTGGTCATCTCGACTTCGGCACGTCGCTCAAGTACCAGGGCCAGTCGGTCAACACGATCATCAAGCGTTCGTTGCCCGTTTCCGCCGCGGTTGGCATTCTTGCGTATCTGCTGGCGCTGATCGTGGGTGTGACCGCGGGTTCGATTGCGGCACTCAAACAAAACACGAAGTGGGATTACTCGTCGATGGCTTTGGCCATGCTGGGTATTTCGATACCCAACTTCGTTCTTGGTCCAATATTGGTGTTGGTGTTTTCGCTAACTCTTTACTGGCTGCCGCCTTCGCGTTGGGAGGGATTCCCGAGTCGAAACCTGGTGCTGCCGGTGCTAACGCTTTCGGCGCTCTACATGGCTTACATTGCGCGACTGACGCGCGCGGGCATGCTCGAAGTGCTGCGATCGGATTACATCCGCACGGCGCGAGCAAAAGGATTGAGTGAGCGCGATGTGCTTATTCGTCATGCGCTGCGTGGCGGGTTGATGCCCGTAGTTTCATACACCGGACCGGCGCTGGCGTTTTTGTTAACAGGAACGGTCGTGGTTGAAAGAATCTTCGCGTTGCCGGGGCTGGGAAACTATTTTATTCAGGCATCACTCAATCGCGACGAGCCGCTGATCATCGGCATCGTCGCGTTCATTGCGATCACGTTGTTGTTGATGAATTTGCTGGTCGATATCGCCTACGCGTATCTCGATCCGCGCGTGCGATATCAATAACCTCAATTTGACGATGGCGACTGAGAAGAATCCAGATCACGAAGACCTGGTCCACATCGGACCGGAAAACGCAGTGGCGGAAGCCGACGTGCATCCGGACGAAGCGGGAACGTTTGTGCGCGGCACCTCATTGTGGCGTGACGCCTGGCGCCGTCTTTTGAAAAACAAACTTGCAGTGGTTGGCCTGGTTGTAGTGATAGTTGTGACGATCGCTTCAATCATTGGTCCAACCGCGATCAAAGCCATCTTTGGTTTTACTCCTGACTTTATTCCGACAGGAGACGTCAACGCTACACGTTCGCTTCCTCCGTTTACCGGCCCAAACGGTCAATTCACCTGGACGCATCCGATGGGAACTGACAATGCCGGTCGCGATCAGTTCGCGCGCGTGCTTCAGGGTGGGCAGATCTCGCTGTTCGTGGGAATTCTCTCGACACTCGTCTCACTCTTGATCGGCGTCACTTACGGCGCAGTGGCGGGTTATCTTGGCGGACGGCTCGACAACGTGATGATGCGAATCGTCGACGTGCTCTATTCGCTGCCTTACGTGATCGTCGTCATCGTCTTGCTATCCATGTTTCGCAGCCAGACACCGCGAGGACAGTTAATCCTGCTGTTCATCGCGCTGGGTTCCGTCTCCTGGTTAACGATGGCGCGGATCGTTCGCGGCCAGGTGCTGTCGTTGAAGAACCAGGAATTTGTACTCGCCGCACGCGCCACCGGAGTTTCGACGCCGCGAATTATTTTTCGACACTTGATTCCCAACACACTGGGTCCCGTGATCGTTTACGCAACGCTGACGATTCCACAGATCATGTTGACCGAAGCGTTTCTCTCGTTTCTCGGATTCGGAGTCCAGGCGCCAATCGCTTCGTGGGGCAGTCTCGCCGCAGACGGAATTCAGAATATCGCCATCTTTCCGTGGCAACTGGTTTTTCCCGGAGTGACGATGGCGCTGACACTCTTTTCACTCAACTTCCTCGGCGATGGTTTGCGCGACGCCCTGGATCCGCAGATGAGAACTGTATAGACCTCTATGAGCTCAGACGGCAATCTTCTCGAAGTAAAAAATCTGCGCACGTACTTCGAAACAGACGATGGTCTCGTCAAAGCCGTTGACGGTATTTCGTTTCAACTCAAGCGCGGCGAGACGCTCGGAATCGTCGGCGAGTCAGGCTCGGGAAAGTCAGTCACCAATCTCTCGATCATTCGTCTCATCCCCGAACCGCCGGGCAAAATCGCAGGTGGCGAAGTGATCTTCAACGGCACTGATCTTCTGCTTTTGCCGAATGATGCAATCCGCAAGATCAGAGGACGTCGTATCGCGATGATCTTTCAGGATCCGATGACGTCACTCAATCCGTACATGAAGATCTCCAGACAGTTGATGGAGATGACGGAGTTGCATCTCGGCCACACAAAAGCACAAGCCCGCACTCACGCTATTCGGATGCTGGAAACAGTCGGCATTCCCGATGCTCAGGCACGCGCCGACAGTTATCCGCACGAATTCTCCGGCGGTATGCGACAGCGCGTGATGATTGCGATGGCACTCTCGTGCGAACCGGAGCTACTGATTGCCGACGAGCCAACGACGGCGCTCGACGTTACCATTCAGGCACAGATTCTCGAGCTCATCAAAAAGCTGAAACGCGAAACCGGCACGAGCGTGATTCTGATAACTCACGATCTCGGCGTGGTGGCGGGAATGACGGACCACGTCATCGTGATGTACGCCGGAAAGATCTTCGAGCAGGCACGCACAAACGAGTTGTTTGCACGACCGGGAAATCCGTACACGAAAGGTTTGCTTCGCTCAGTGCCCGATCCGACGGACGAACAAGGCAAGCTCTACCAGATTCCGGGTCTGCCGCCAGACGTCGCCCATCTCAAACCCGGTTGTCCGTTTGCACCGCGTTGCGATCGCGTCCAGGACGTTTGCAAACGAGAGTTTCCACCGTTTGTCCAGCTCAACGCCGATCACTATTCGCTCTGTCATTTTGCGCAGGAAGTTTACAGCGAGTCAGGTGGTACACCCGCATGAGCGCGCTCCTGTCGATCAAAGATCTGAAAGTGCATTTTGATCTGGGCGGTGGTGGACCACTAGACAAGTTGTTCAATGCCAACTCGGTCAAACGTGTGGTGAAGGCCGTTGACGGAGTTTCGCTCGATATTCTTGAAAAAGAAACTCTCGGACTCGTCGGTGAATCGGGTTGTGGGAAGTCGACTTTGGGCCGCGCTATCTTGCGTCTCACTGAACCGACCGCAGGCCAGGTGCTTTATCGCGACCGCGATCTCGCACACTTGTCGCAAAGACAGTTACGCGAACACCGCCGTCATCTTCAGATCATCTTTCAGGATCCTTATGCGTCGCTCAATCCGCGCATGACAGTCGGTCAGATTGTTGGCGAACCGCTTCAGACTTATGGGCTGGCGCGTGGAAGAGAAGCTGAGCAACGCGTACAGGAATTACTCGAGACAGTTGGTCTGAGTAAACGATTTATCAAACGATACCCGCACGAGTTTTCGGGGGGTCAACGACAACGCATCGGCATCGCGCGAGCACTCGCAGTCGATCCTGACTTCATCGTTGCCGACGAACCGATTTCAGCATTGGACGTCTCCATCCAGGCTCAGATCATGAACCTGCTCGAGAAACTGCGTCGAGAAAAGAACCTCACGTATCTTTTCATCTCACACGATCTGCGCGCCATCAGACACGTTTCAGATCGCGTCGCGGTGATGTATCTCGGCAAGCTCGTCGAAATCGCTGATGCCAAAACGATTTACGATGAGCCGTTGATGCCTTACACCAAAGCGCTCATTTCGGCGGTACCCGTTCCCGATCCTCAGGTAGAAGCGTCCAGACAGCGTATAATGCTGGAGGGCGACGTGCCTTCGCCGATCAATCCTCCGTCCGGTTGCCGGTTTCACACACGATGCCCCTACGCGATCGACGCATGCAAGGAGGTGGTTCCTCAGTTAGTTGAGATCAAGCCCGCGCATTTTGCAGCTTGTATCAGAATCAGCCCGGCGCAGCCTCATATCGAGGGCGTCGCTCCCGGCGCCGCACCCGGATTGCCACAATAAAGCACAAAGTCACAAAGAAATCTGTGTAATCTGTGGTTTGAAAGCCTCCGGTTATTAATCGTTTAGCACTAGAGTGAACTCCCTCGTGTGCGGATGAAGGTAGTGCAGATTCCCGTGGCATTCCCATAAGTTGTTTCATGCCACGCACTTGAAGCCCAGACACGCATGGTTAATAACTCCCCCATTGCCCTGAGACCTCAGGAACATCGCGAAGACGCCCCGCCTTCCTGGCCAGAAGTTCAGGATTCGCTGGCGGAGTCTTCGGCGCTGGCCTTGTTACTTGTTGACGGACACCAGCCTCCGGCGGTGGTGGTGTCGAACAACAACTCGATCTGCCAGACCTTTCAGAGTTCCCCTGAACATGCAGGGCTATGCGACCCGTATTGCGGGGCCGCTCATGCAAGAGCCGTCAAAGCCGGCGAAGTGGTCGAGTACAGGTGTCACGCCGGACTTTCGTGTTTCGCGAAGCCGGTGCAACTGGCGGGCAAGCGGAGTTTGGCGGTTATCGGCGGCCGCGCTTTTGTGAAGAGTTCGGATTATCAGAACTTGATGGAACGGTTTCGGACTGGTGATTTACAAGAACTGGCTAAGGAGAATGTGTTTGGAAACATTCTTTTCTCCGAACCACAACGGCTGGGGGAATTGGCGGAACGAGTCGATCGAGCCGCGCACCGGCTAAAGAGTGCGTCGTCGAATGGAACCGGTTTGAATCAGGCGCCGCCGAGTGAACCGAGTAAGTTGCCGGTGAAAGCATTGCCAGAGCCGGTTGTTAAGGATGAGTCACACCAGGATCTCGAACTTGAAGTGCAACGCTTGCGACGTGAGTTGGAGCATCGCTCGCGGTTTTCCGATTCATTACAGCATTTTCTCGAGCGCATAAGCTGCGCCGATCCGGTTAAGACTTACAACTCGATCATTGCGAGTTCAAAGGAACTGCTGCAATCGGAACGCGCTTCGTTGATGGTGTGGAATGAAACTGAAAACAAGCTCGTGCTTAAAGCGGCGGCAGGATTGTCGACGACGCCGGAGTCGATTTCACCGG
Organism: Pyrinomonadaceae bacterium; assembly: GCA_035694465.1. GTDB lineage: Bacteria > Acidobacteriota > Blastocatellia > Pyrinomonadales > Pyrinomonadaceae > PSRF01. The sequence goes on from DASSFI010000080.1 coordinate 115,987, forward strand.
TACGCGTAGGCGAAGGGATTTCGGGAGAAGTGATCGATACGGGCAAAGCGGTAATGGTCAAGGATCTGCGCATGGCAGGCCGTACACCGGCGCCTGCTGAGCGCAAGTACAAGACAAACTCATTTATCAGTTATCCGATCATCATAGGCGGCCGCAAGGTTGGCGTATTGAACGTGACAGACAAGTCAGGCGGTGGCAGTTACGACGAAGTCGATCTCTCGTTGCTTGAAATTATTGGACCACAAGTCGCACTTGCACTCGAGCGTGCCGAATGGCAGGAACGTGCGACTGAGTTTCAACTCATGTCGATCACTGATTCGCTGACTGCGCTGCCGAATCGTCGTTATCTCGAAGAGCGTCTGGCAGAAGAACTCAATCGATCGAGGCGTTACGACTACCCGATGAGCTTTCTGATGATCGATATCGACGACTTCAAGGCCTACAACGATAAGAATGGGCATCAGGCAGGCGATCTCGCATTACAGATTGCGGCGCACTGTTTGAAAGGCGCGTTGCGCGCCGTTGACGTGGCGTCGCGGTATGGTGGCGAAGAGTTCTGCATTCTGCTGCCGCAAACGGGAATAACTGAAGCCGGCGCGATCGCGGATCGCATCAGGCATCGCGTTTCGACGACGCATTTTCCACACGGAAAATCGCAGCCGCTCGGAAGAGTGACGATCAGTGTTGGGGTGTCGACGTTTATGAAGAATGTCGATTCGCCTGAAAACATCATCGCCGCTGCTGACCGGGCGCTGTATCAGGCGAAGAGCATGGGGAAAGATCGGGTTGAGTTTTACGGAGAAGGATCTGCGTAATCTGTGGATGGATTTAGATGAGTAGTCGGAATGAAAATTTCCGCCGCGTTCTCGGGCGAGTGGTGCAGCAGGACTTTGTCGGTCGTGCTGCCGAACTCAATCGGATCATGGCGCACGCCGAACCTGCCAGGGCAGGGCGTGGGCTGCTATTGCTCATGGAACCTTCGGCCGGTGTCTCCGAACTTCTGCGTCAGGCTTACGATCGAATTTTCAACCGTCGTTCCGAAGTCATACCAATCTATTTCGCGATCACGCGCAACGAGACGACGGCAGTTAGCGCTGCCATCGAATTTCTCAACACCTTTCTTCAGCAATACATCGCCTATCGCCGCGATGAGCCGGTCGTCTCTGATGCACCGTTAACATTGCACGACCTCGTCGAACTCGCGCCGGCCGCGGATCTCGAATGGATCGAACAACTCGTCGAATCGTATAACCGTCTGCGCTTCAGTAACGACGACAAAGCGCTCGTGCGTTTCTGTCTCGGTGCGCCGCAAAGAATCCCGGCGGTGCGCGGGCGCGCTTTCGTCATGCTCGACGGCTCGCAACTCGCGGAGTATCTCAACGGCGCGGTGGTGCTGGGCACTGAAATACTCAGAGTGTTTGCGCGTGGAGGCTTTTCCTTTGTACTCGCCGGACTGCGTCGCCAGATACTCGAAGCCGCACACGACGCAAATTACAACTTCGAACTGCTCGACATTCTGCGTCTCGAACAACTCGACGCCGCGGAAGCAGCGAAACTCGTCGAACACGTCGCGCGACGCCAGCAAGTAGCAACCAGCGAGGCGGCGCGCGATCTGATCGTGCAACAGTTTGCCGGTAGTCCATTCTTCATCAACATCTATCTTCAGGCAGCGCGCGAGAAACACGCACCGTTAAACTCGTATCTCGATTGCGAACGACTCTACGTCGACGAGCTTTTCGGCGGTCACATTCATCGTCACTTTGCGGATCTGCTTGAAGAGATTTCGCCTCGTCTCGATACGCGCCACCTCTTGATCCGCCTGCTCTGGGAAGCTGTAGCAGGCGAGGATCCGATTTCGTCGTTTGAGCTTTGGCGTAAACGTCTGCACATGGCCGCTACCGAGCTCGAAGATCTTTTGCATCGATTGCATGTGCAGGAATTTGTTAACTGGGACGAAACCACGATCGAAGCCGGCAGCGGTTCCCAAGCGTGGAAAGACTATTTGAAGATTCGTTATCGCCTCGACGTGTTGAGTGAACCGCGTGCCTTGGTCGTTGCAGACATGCTGGCCGACTCGCTCAAACGCGCACCACACACGATGGCGCGTCATTACAAGCAGATCGCAAACGCAGGTCTGCGTGATTTGATCTCCAGATTCAATTGCCAGCAAGTACCGGCCGTGCTTTTCGATTACAAGACTTTCAGCGAGAAGTATAAAGGCGCCGAGAGTGAAACCATTGTTTCTGGTCTCGCAGCCGAGACTGACTCCTTGAAGCTTCCGCAAACCATCCACCTCGCGACCTGCTCGGCATTTATCAGTGACATGCGACAGCTCTGCGAAGACGAGCACTGCCTCGTCGCGCACACGTTTGAAGGAGCGACGTACACAGACGCGCAGGAAGTGATCTGGCTGGCTGCTGACATTGAGTCGAAGCTTGAAGTCGATGTTGCTGTTGCTCGCGCCTGGTGCGACAGGTTTGAAAGTATGGCCGAACGGCTCGGTTTCAGCCGTTACCAGATCTGGTTGATTTCCAACGAAGGATTTTCGGCAGACGCGAGTAACCTCTTGGAGCGGCGCAAGGCGCTCGGTTCGAGTCGCCAGCAACTGGAACTGCTCGCATCGCGTGTGCGCGATAGCGTACATAGCGCAGTGGTCGAAACTGAAGGTCCCGATGAATTCATGATGGTGGTGCCGATGGGTGAGGACAACGAACTCATTGCTGCGAGCACTGCTGAGCAGATTGCGAAGCGACTAACTTTTCGTCCGGAGGCCATTAATCAGATAAAAACAGCCATTGTTGAGGCTTGTATAAACGCTTCCGAACATAGTTTCAGCCCGGATCGAAAAATTTATCAACGTTTTCGCGTCGAAAGTGATAGATTAGTCATCACTATTTCGAGTCGCGGCATCGTGCCGACCAATCTTAACGGCACGAAAAGCGGAGCAGAAGCCAAAGAGGTGGCGGAAGAGAGACGCGGTTGGGGACTTAAACTCATCCGGACACTCATGGATGAGGTCGAGTTTGAACGGGTCGACGACGGCACCAGTTTGCGCATGACGAAATATCTGCGGCCTCAAAAAGAGAGCGCGTAGAGATCAAGCGGGTCGAGTAACAGAAAAATCAATTTGCGTTTTTAGTGCCTTTTCGTGGCTACATTCGAAGCAGGAGGGAGCTATCGAGTGGATACACCAAGTGGAGGGCTAGTACGCTCGCACTGTGTTGGCACCACCGCTGTTGTTTACGCTAGCGATTACCTTAACAAGCTAACCGGTGAAAAGATTGAGCGTGAGTGTCGCCGGCAACTCAGTTGCGGTTGCCGTGCACTAGTCATCGACTTTAGCGACACCAAACTAGTTAACAGCATAGGGATCTCAATTCTCCTCGGCATCATCGACGTTGCTGAAAAAAGCGGCGCCCGGATTGCCTTTTCGGAAGTCAACAATCAAACAGTCCAGTTGTTCGAAATGCTTGGACTGACCCGCCATGTTGTACTCGCGAAGGACGAACGAGAAGCACTGATCAATCTTTCGCGTTTTGAGGCTACTACTCCCGTAGTCCATTGAACACATGGAGCCTTCAACCCAGAAACTCATCCACACATTTGGAGCCCTCGCCGACTTAGGACAGGAAATTGCCGGCACCGGCGATTTCAACGAGATGGTGCGGACGTCAATGCACCTCCTGCTCGGCACGCTCGCGCTGCGACGTGGCGCGGTGGTCGAATGCAATGGACCTGGACCACTGCGTTGTGTATCGATCTGGGGACTCGGCGATCAGTTCTTCAGCGGCGTCGATATTGATGAACCCGAGATGAAGGCCTTTCTCGCCGGCGAGATCTCCGATTCACTCGTGCAGAATACTTCGAGCTCGAATCCGTTTCTCGGTCGTTATCGCGAAGCGCTGGCGGGCGAGGGAATCGAACTCGTGCTGCCGATGATCGTGCGCGGTGAAGTTACAGGGTTAGTGCTGCTTGGCGGGAAGGCGAGTGGTGAGGAATTTTCGAACGACGATTTCGACACCATTCGCGCGATGGTTCGTCATATCGGCGTCGGCATTCACACGCATCGACTGCTCGAACAAGTGGCCCAACGCGCCGAAGAGAATCGCAGACTGTACGATGAACTGCGCGCGATCTATCGCGATACCGTGCAGGCTTTCGCGGCGGCGATCGATATCAAAGACAAGTACACCCAGGGTCACTCGGAACGCGTCGGCAGGTACAGCGAGATCATCGCGCGTGAAATGGGTTGGAGTGAAGAAGAAGTCGAAGGAATCCAGATCGCAGGTTACCTGCACGACATCGGAAAACTGATTGTCGACCGCGACATCATCAACGCGCCTTATCACATCGATGCGAAGAGTTCGAGTGAGTTGAATCGGCATCCAGCCGCCGGTTACGAGATTCTTTCGCCGATCAGGCATCCTTACGCGGACATTCCGTTGATGGCGAAATACCATCACGAGCGACTCGACGGTCGTGGCTATCCGGACGGGTTAACGGACGAGCAGATTCCACTCGGCGCGAAGATCGTGTCGCTCGCGGATTCATTCGATGCAATGACAACCGATCGGCCGTACCGGCGTCGTCGATCGTTCGAAGATGTTGTACGCGATCTGCGGGAGAGTAGTGGTAAGCAATTCGACGGCAAGGTCGTCGCCGCGTTCGCGAGAGCGATCCTGAAAGAGGTCAAGGGGGAAACAAAAGAACGACGGGTAACGAAGATGCTCGGCAAAGGCTATCTCGAAGGCGAACAAGTCGCCACCCTACTCACTGATCTCATCACCGATCTCGAAAACGAGGTCACCCGAAAAAGCGCAACCGCCCAAACTACTTAACCCACATTCTGTGTTTTTGTGCCTTACTGTGGCTGGATCCGGATCGTGAAATTGCAGATCGCAATCCTCTGATCCGCCGTGACCTCGGTCGGAGCTTCCCGCGTTAATTCTTTCCCATTAACAAGCGTCGGATTGCGGCCCTTCGCCACCACCCAGTAGCGCCCCTCGTTGTCTCGCGAGAGCACTGCATGCACGCGACTGACTTCCGGATCACCCTTGATCGGCAAATCCACCGAGATACTTCGTGAACCTCGCCCGATCGTTATCTCATTCTTCATGATCGGCACCACCGCTTCGCGCACGCCGTTCTGCCAGATCTCAACCTGAAAAAGCGGCGCCGCTTTCGGTCGCACTACTGTCTGCTCGCTTTCACTCACATCCGAAGCACGCTCGACCACCGTGTCGTTGAGACTAAACGCCGGCGCTGTGCGTGAGGGATCCACACGCGGCGTCACCATCGTGTGTCCGCTTTCGGTTTCATCCCAAACTGCCTGCACCCGAAACTCGCCTTTGTTGAGCGTTCCGTCAACACGCAGCTCAACTGCGAACGATTTGACTGCGAGTTGAGTTTGCCCGCTCAATTCGCGCGCCCGCTCCGACAAAACATGAAAGAGACCCTGCTCGAGTCCACGTCGTTTATCACCCTGCCATTCCTTGTCGTCGTCGGCGCTCAGGTAAACAATGTACTCGCGCGGAATGTAAGTTGGGCCACCTGGCGGCGTGAACATCTCGCGCTGCATCGCCGCTTCGACTTCGCGCGCAATCTTCACCAAGAACTCTTCCCAAACGCGCCGGGGTTTAGCGTGCTCGTCAGCGGCTTCGAGTAGATCCTCGCCGGTTTCACCATCTATCCATTTTCTAATCGATTCCAGCAGACCCAAGCTATCGCTCCTTCTCCGCACTCAATCTAATCAAACTTAACGTATCGCTTGTTGACCCAGCCACGGTCCGACGAATAGGGATCGGTCTTCGGTCTGCCGTGTTGCACCACCTGCACTTCATACCAGTTGCTATTGCTATCAGCGCTCAAGACTTTCACTTTTGAACCCGACTCAGCCAAGCCAATCGGCAAATTCGAGCTGTTCGCCACTGGCCGCAGATTGACGTCGGTAGTGGTAACGCCTTCACGACCAATTATCACCGGCTCGACATTTTGAGCAATCGGAGCAAGCGGATTCCAGCGCGTCGTTACATACTTGTGGGTCGCGAGCAGCATGCCGGAGAACGCGAGGATCAACCCAACGGCAACGAGAGCACGACGCTTTTTACTGGCCGGCAAGACTGATTCAACCGTCGACATCTTCTGCGGCCGTCGTTCACTTTGCGCAGCCTCCATTTCCTGACGTGCACGCATTTCCATCTGCCGTTGCACTTCGCGATTGATGGGAACCACGATACGCGGACGTTTGCCCGTATCGAGATCGGCAGGCTCAATCCGCGGTACGTCGAAGTGGGGTCGAGGCGGCGCCGCTTCAGTAAACTCCTCTTCAGGTTCTACCGAAAGATCCTCGCTCGGCTTGCGTCTCATTTCCTGGACCACGGCGGCGGGAACCATCTGGAGCGGCTTCGTGGCCGGCAGACCCGCGTCGGCGATGTCGTCCCAGAATTCTTCAACCGTTTGATAACGTGCTTCAGGACGATTCTGCGTCGCTTTCTCCAGCACGCGCACGACTGACTTCGCCCAGGGAGTGTTATTGATTTGCGCCGGTAATTCAGTGATCGCATGCTGCGCAAAGCGACGCGGTGATTCTCCAGCCAGGAGTGTGTAAGTCGTTTTTGCGAGTGAATAGATATCAGCGGCCGGTGACAGGTGATCGTGACGTATTCGCAAGCCGCTCGTATCGAGCTGACCGGTCTGCATCAACGGATTATGTTCCGGTGCTGAATAGATGTTGGTTCCCACTCGCGTGATCGCGCCTTCAGTGGCATCGATGCGAGCGACGCCGAAGTCGGCAATCTTGACGAGTTCTTTGTCGGCAGTCAGCAACAGGTTTTGCGGTTTGATATCTCGATGAATGACGCCACATTTGTGCGCGTGCGCGAGACCGGAACAGACCTGTTCGAGATAGAACAAGGCTCGCTGAAGGGATAGCGGCCGCGTCTTGGTGAGTGCAAAAAGATCGCCGCCGGGAAGATACTCGAGCACGATGTAGTGAAAAGTGGTGCCCGTGAGATCGATGGCAGTGCCGTGTCCGAGACGATTTATTACATTTGGATGACGGACGCGATCGAGCGCCACTGCTTCATTTTGAAAATTTGTGACGAGAGTTCGCTCCAGTTCCGCGTCTGGTTCGTCCTGGAGATGTAGATTTAGAGCCTTGATAACGATTGTGCGCGGAGCACCTTCGACAGCAGCATTATCATTCGCGACGTAGATCTCGGCATAGCTGCCACGTCCGAGGCATTCGACGATATCGTAGCGACCGTCGAGTCTGCTGTTTTGAAGTCTCAGTTCAGCCATTTTTATTGCCACAAAAAGGCACAAAAGCACAAGATCGCACGCTTAGATGCAGTTAGGGAGCATTGCTGTTGGTGGGAGGTTTGGTTAGCTCGTCGTAGTGGTTGAGCACCTTCCATCGATCCTTCTGCGTTTTCACACTGATCATGCTCAAGCCAAAAATCGCTTCCTTCTTAACTGTGGCGTTAGTGGGCGTAGGATTGAGATTCGACTTGGCGATGGCCGCGTCAAAAGCCTTGGTCGCCTCCTCGGTGTTTCCGGTCAGAAGATTTGCGCGACCGTAAAGATACAAAAATTCCGCATTCGGCGATTCAAGTGCATTCTGAACTCCGGCAGTCACCAATTCCTTTCCGACGTCACTCGCCAGCCACGCACGCGGATCCTGATCGACCTGGCGCCGCGCTCGCTCAAATTTCACAAAAGGCTCTTCGGGCGATGGAGTGGTAACGGGTGTTGCCGCCGGAGTCGGTTCGACCTTGGACGCGAGGAAGGGAATTCGTTCCTTGAAACGAGCGCCCGCATAAAACGCTCCGCCAATCAGTAGCAACACGAGCACTACAACAAACGCCTTCGCCGCGCCACCACCGCTTTGTGCCGCCCCTGGTTCGGCTACGTTGAGTGGTTCGCTTGAAAGTGGTGTTACCTGAGCCGGTTCACTTGCCGGCGCAGGGAAGGCGATTCGCGAGGCCGGCAGGAACGTCGTGTCACCAAGTGCTGACCCATTGCCGGATTGTGCGGCGGCATAAGCTCGCTCTGTTTCGGGCGAGATCGTCGGTTCGAGATCGGCTGATCGCTCGTCGGCCCTGAGATGTTCGCCGACACGGATGGCGACGACGGTCAAGTTGTCTTCAGCGCCGCGATCGTAGCAACGTCGTTTGAGTTCACTGCACAGTTCGTCGAGGTTGTTGCTGACGACCATCAATTGGCGCAGTTCGTTATCAGAGACGTGACGTGTGATGCCATCCGTACAGAGCAGAAACTCCGTGCCGTCGTCGACCTCTATCGTCTTCATATCGACTTCGACGCCTTGTTCTGCGCCGAGAGCGCGACTGATCACGTTCTTGCTGGGATGATTTGCGGCCTGTTCCGGCGTCATGCGTCCGGCGCGTACTTCTTCTTCGACGATCGAGTGATCTTCAGTTTCGCGATGCAGTTGTCCGTCAGGAGTCAGCCGGTAGAGTCGCGAGTCGCCGACGTGACCGAACGTAGCGACGTTGCCCTTTAGATGAAGCGCAACAATCGTCGTCGCCATCATGGAAAACTTCGCGTGCTCCTGGGCCATCTGGTGGATCGAAGCGTTGGCGCGCTGGATCGCGAGCTCCATCAGGTCTTCAATGTCAGCGCCTTCAGTTTGATGACGAAACGCTTCATCGAGCACTTCGATCGCGGTTTGGGATGCGACTTCACCCGCTTCGGCGCCGCCAACGCCATCAGCTACCGCGAAGATTTGGCGCTCGCGGTCGTGCAAAAGGGCGTCCTCATTCAATGGTCGCCGTTCGTTCAGTCCGCGATCTGTAAGCGCTGCGGATTGGACCGCAAAGGTCCTGGTCTCTTCGCTCATTGCACAGCCTCCAGCTTAAGGGGAGAAGAACTCTTAGCCACCGGCTTTTCTATCACGACCTTGTCGCGTGCATTTCGATTTGAAAATGCCATCAGCATCCCCAGCATTGCAAAGCTCGTAATCAGACTGAAACCACCATGGCTGACGAAAGGCAAGGTGATTCCCGTCATCGGCAAAGCTCTTAAAATACCGCCAATATTCACTAAAGCCTGAAAACCAACAAACGCTGTTAGACCTGCTGCGCACAGCTTCGTAAACATATCACGCGCCTCCAGCGAAGTGCGAACTCCAGCGACCACGAAAATTATGATCGCCAGGATAATTACAGCACCTCCAGCGAGGCCGGTTTCTTCGGCAATTGCGGCATAAACGTAGTCAGAATCGGCAATCGGAATTACTTCGGGGAAACCCAGACCGAAACCACGCCCAGTGGTTCGACCTGATGCAATACCCCACTGCGCCTGGGCCGGTTGAAACGCGAGCTTGTCGAACCAGATATCGACGTTCACCGTCTTCTGCATTGCGGGACTCTGATCGGCAAGCTCCTTCATCTTCGGATCCTTGCTGAGTGATTCGTCATACTCTTTCTTCCACCACGAAACTTCCGGCGAAGGCGGATCGAAACCGTCGAGCCAAAGGTGGAAACGCTGCTGGATACGAGACGGAAGTGCCGCGCTGATCGGTCTCGCGACGGTCGGCAGGAGTGGAACCTTTTCCTGAATGTCGCGAGGTAGTGCGCCGACAACGAGGATTCCGATAACAATCACGACAGAACCGACAAATAACAGAAGCTGAGGCCAGCGTCGCACTGCGACGAGATAAAGCGTCGTGTAAGCACCGCTGAAGATCAGCATCTGCCCGAAATCTTTGAGGGCAAAGAACGGGATGAAAGGCATCACCGCCATCACGAGAAGCGGCACGATGTCGCGCGCTCGCGGAATGCCCCAGTACGTTTCAGCGAGATCTTTGTAACGAGCGGTCAGAATACCGGCGAAGCCGACCAGGAATGGAATCTTCGAGGGCTCCCATGGCGTCATGTTGCCGAGTGCTTTACCGGCGCTCGAGGTGACGACCGCGATCGCGAGCGGTACGAGTGTGAACAGCACGATGATGAAACTGTTGCGTTGCAGCCATAACAGAAAACCGTCGCGCACGCAGAACGAATAGGCAATCGCAAATGCGAGGAACGAAAAGACGGGGATCCACGTGTAGCTCGAAGTGATTGCGTTCCAAAGCGAGTAATTCGATTCTTTCTTCGGGATCTGGTCGATGGCGATCGGTTGCGCAGGTGTGGGTGGCAATCCCATTAGCTGCTTCTTGACCGGATCGTAGTTCTCCATGATGTAACGCGTGCGCAGTGCGTCCATCTTTTCTTCACGCGCCTGTGATTTGTTGCGAGCGTTATATTCCGGATCGCTATAGAGGCGATACTGGATCAACATACCGAACGAGAAGAGCAGGATGGCGGTTGTGTAGAGCACCCAGTTACCGGCGAAGCGTTTACTACGCGAGAGCCAAAGAGCGATGAAGATCAGGGGAACGAACATCATCAGGTCGCGGACGGCGCCGATGATCGAAGTCTCATACCCACGCAACAGACCGGCGCGATGCACGGCAAAGTATCCGGCGATCTCGAGGCCGAGGATCATCAGGATGATCAGTAAATGTGATGACGCGCGATTCTTCATTTATCTGTGTAATCTGTGGATACTCATTTGAAGTATCCAAGGTCCTTCGCTTTCAACACGAGCGCGGCGGCAATCGGCGCCGCAGATCTTGATCCGTAACCTCCGCCTTCGACAATCACCGCCATCGCGAGCTGTGGTTTCTCCAGTGGCGCAATGCAGAGGAACCAGCCGTCAATGCGCGGGTTGTCGTTGTCCATGATTACTTCGTCGTACTCGCGAATGATGTTGCCTTTATTATCCTTCTCGATCTTGTGTCTCGTCTTTGGCTCGCCAGTTTTTGGATCGTAAACCGGCTGGACTTTTTGCGCCGTTCCAGTTTTACCACCTGTGTTGATGCCCGCCGCTTTGACCGGTCCAAACACACCACGAGCCGTGCCGCTTGGACCACCCGTAACCAATCCCATGATCGATCGCAGCCGCGCTGCCGTCTGCGCGGTCATCACCTGATTGAACATCTCAGGCTTCACGTTGTACTCGATTCGCGGCTTCATCAACTTGCCTTCCATATTCCCGATTGCTGACGCCGCGAGTGCCATCTGTAGCGGTGTCATCTGTCCGGCATAACCCTGACCGTATCCCATCAGCGCCAGATCGTAACGAGTAACTTGCTTGCCGGTAACGATCGTGGCTTCGCGAGGCGCCAGCGCGCGTTTGACCGCGTCGGTGCTGGCGTCAATGATCTGCGGCAGCTTTCGGCCCCGCAACGCTTCCGATGGAGTGTCGTAAGCACCGATGCCGAGCAACTGTGCCGCGCGTTTCAATTTTTCCGCGCCAAGCTTTACACCCATTTGCGCGAAGTACTGGTTACACGAAACCTCATACGCATGATCGATCTTGATGCGCCCGTGAACTTCACCTGCTCCACCATCGTCGTAGATCACGTTCGCACCGGGCGCTGCGTAGTAACCACCACCACTACAGGTGAACTCCGTATCCTGTTCACCCGCGAGAAATGCGGCAGTCATTGTCACTGTTTTGAAGGTCGAGCCAGGGATGTAGTAAGCGCCAAGTGCCCGACTCACGAGCGGATTGTCACGCTGGTTTGCTTCGAGACGAATCCAGGTTGCTTCGTCGTCAACTTCGGCGAGGCTGTAAGAAGGCTCACTGTAAAGCGCGAGTATGTCGCCCGTCTGGGGATTCAGAATTACAACTGCGCCGTGTTTTCCTTTCAACTGATCCACCGCAGCTTGTTGCAGCGTGCGATCAATCGTCAGACGGACGTCCTGATTGCCTCTGAACTCCACCGCTTGACCCTTAACCACCTCGAGCGCTTCCGGTAACGCCCCACTCTGAACTCCAAACAACGCTCGTTCCAGACCCGGATCACCACGATCCGATCCGAAGATGTGGGCCATCGCCTTGTCCATCGGATACTCGCGCTGAATGTTGCCACTCGAATCACGTTTGTAGAAAGCAAGCGGTTGGTCCACACGCCCACTGCGATCAAAGATCCAACCGCGTAGGGTCGATTCTGAAAGACGCCGTCCGCGCAGATCCTTGTAGCTCAACTCCTGAAACTTCTCGTTTCGTTCAGCCGCGTAATGCGCCCAGTAAATGTGAAACGAGAACAGTCCGATTGAAAGCAGGACGAACAACCATCGCAACGCTTTCAAGCCGCGATTCGTAGACGTCGAGCCGAGTCTCTTTCTGACTGCTTTCGGAAGATCTTCGGGAATGGGTGAAACTGTTTGCCGCCGACTCCGAACGAGTCCCAGCAACAACAGCAGGATGATGAATCCAAATCCGCCGACGTAGATTAAGGTCAACAGCGCAGGCGTTCTTTCCAGCACGGGTGGGGTAGAAACAGGAGAGGGAGAGGCGGTTTGAAAGAGAAGTAAAAGTAATATGACCAGGTTCATCCAGTTTCGCTACTCACTTTTACGCAATCGTACTTCCACGTCTCCGAATCCGACGACGTCGCCGTCTTCAATCAGTCGCGACTCACCGTAGGCGATGCGCCGGCCATTGATAAACGTTCCATTTGTTGAACCGGTGTCGGCGACGAGCAGTGTTCCTTCGGAAGTCATCAAGAGCGCGGCGTGTATTTTTGAAACGCTCGAGTCGTTTACGGTTAGATCGTTATCGGAAGCTCGTCCCACATTCAGCCGCCTGCCGCCCGGCTTAAAGATCAATGGGACTTCACGAGTTCCGGACGGGGTGGTGGTGCGTGCGATCACCTGAATGTCAGGCATCGTCGGCGCAGCGCCAGGAATCGGCACGCCCGTCTTCGCGGCACGCGCCTCTTCGTCCTGCCGTCTCAGGTCTTCTTCGAATTCACCGAAGTTTGGATCAACCGAGATTCCGGTCGTGAAAATGTCGACTTCAGCTTCGACCTCGACAGGCCCGAGTGTGCGATAGCGATGGTCGTTGATGTGATCGATCGCGGCGGCCAGAACTTCGTTTTTCAGGTCGTTGAGAATTTCCGGCGGTGCTTCGGAATGAGTGCCCCACTCGACTTTGAGCACGAGATGATGTGGCGCGATTCTGCCTTTTCGACCTTCGTCTCTGACGCGCTCATCGATCAGTCTCTTCATTCTTTCGATGAGCTTCGAGGTAGTGAGCCCGCTGCGAGGTTCGACGGTGCGGCCGAGTCTACGGTCTACAACGCTGCCCATGCCTTCGAGCACGCGCCGCAAAAGGCGTTCGGGCAAAGCTTCCTCGCGCTTCTTTTTTGCGGCTTGCTCTTCCTTGAGCTTGCCTGTCGGGTCGTCAGAGTCAGTCATGAATAGCCAATACGAGTTTTCTCGCGAGCGGTTCATGCTGCCCGCCCAAATCCCACGACTAAGGGGTGGTGTTCGTGCGTATTCTAGCCGAGGTATCCACAGATTACACAGATTTTATTTCTAAATCTGCGGAATCTGTGGATAAAGCTTTAGAAGGTGAGCTTCAGTGAGAATCTTAGCGTGCGTGGGCCCCCGAAACTGTAAAACGAAGGAAATCCTCCGCCCGCGAGATTTCGGCCACTCATCGCCGTTGACTGTCCAAACGCCAGGTTCGGAGTAAACGAGTCTCCGGCGAATGTGTTTCCAATAACCAGATCATTCCCTGACAAGTCCTCAAAATTCGCCCGATTGAAGAGATTGAATGCGTCGGCCTGAAATTGGAGAGCAACAGTTTCAGAGAGGTTGAACTTCCGCCTCAACGCCAGGTCAACCTGGTAGAACTGAAATCCTCGCAAGGCATTCCGCGCTAAGTTTCCCTGTTGCAGATCCGCCGGCACAATGAATGCCCCCGGATTCAGTCTTCGACCACCAGCTACTAACGGATCGGAAAAATACGCCGGATTACCCGCGGCAACATCTGGACGCAGCGCCGCAACACCGAAGGTTGTCGGAAACAGGTAGACAACGTTCAGCGGTTTTGCTGAGCGCATATTGAAGATTGAATCAAGCGCCAAGTTGCGCGTGAGCTTGTTTCCGATTCCTTTCCGCAAGGGAGCCGGCAGTTCGTAAGAAATCAATCCGGTAACCTGGTGACGAATATCGAAATCGGATGGACCACGATCAAACGCCGGATCGCTGCTCGTCATGATCACTCGCCGCGTTGAGTCTTCAGTAACGTTATCAGACGAGCGGGCCAACGTGTAAGAAGCGAGTACGCCGAATCCTTCCCGCATCGGACGTTCAAACTTAACCTGCAATGCGTTGTAGTCAGACTCGCCACGATTTCTCGTTAACCGGAGAAAGTTGAAGTCAGGATTCTGGTTCAGCAGTGTTTCGGTGAGTAAGAGCCTTCTTCCGGCCGAGCCTAAATACGTCGCCGAGAGCGACTGGTTTGCTCCCAACCCCTGCTGCAGAGACGCATTCCAGTTGATTACGTACGGTCGTTTCAGTTGCGGATCGAACGCTACCAACGGCAAGTCGCCGGGGCTCGCTATTAATGTTGGAAACGGTGAATTGAAGACCGCAGCGCCTGACACGAACGGAATCGAGTTTGCAAAGAGGTCGCCTGAGCGATCCTGTCCGGTGTCGTAAACAAGACCCACACCGCCACGAAAGACGAGTTCTCGATTGGAGCGGTCCGAAAGCTGATACACAACTCCCAGCCGCGGTGCGAAGTTCAGGAACGTCGTCTTCCAGAGCGAACCTCCCGCACTCGCGAGTTTGAGTGTGGATGGATCGTCAACCTGATCCACGGCAAAGGCGTGGCCGGTTGACGGTGGTGGCGCGAGATCCCAACGCACACCGTAAGTGAGCGTCATCCGTTGCGACTGTTTCCATTCATCCTGAGCGTAGAGTGAAAAACTCTTGAACACAGGATTCTGTCGATCGACGAAGCTGAGTTGATTTACTCGCGTGGCAACTCCCGTGATTGCCTGGTCCACACCGTTGAATAGCACGTTCTCTTCAGAGGCACGCAAACCGATCACGGGCGAGAGTCTGCGAAAATCACCGCCGAATCTGAATGAATGATTTCCATCGACTTTTACCACCGATCCCAACACGTTGAACTGGCGCTGCAGATTTGATTCTTCACCGCCATTCATCCAGGCCGCGTTTCTCGAATTGAGATCGAAGGCAAACGCAGCAGTAGAGAAGGGGCTCACCGGTACAGATGCACCGCCAAAATTGTCGAAGGCATAAGCACTGGTAACGCGTGCGCGGCTATAGCTCGCACGCAGCTCAAAAATCGTTGAGGATGAATAAGTATGAGTGATCGATCCGTTCAGCATTTGCGAACGACTGTGGATGCGATTCGTTGTATTGAGTGAAAAACCGCTCGGTCCACGTTGCGTAGCATCGGAATCTGCGAAGTTGTAACGCGCATTCAGCGCCGTGCTGCTGTTGAACATGTGGTCAATCTTCAAGCTGCCCACATCGTGCCGCGCTGGATTTGCAAAACTCGAAGCAAACTCCGCAAAGCCATCCGGTCTTACGGATCCATTTGGAAACGGAAATGTCTCGAGATATGAGCGCAGCTCCGCCGGAGACGCCGCGCGCGAACTCAACGAAGGCACGTCAGTCACGCCCACCATCGGTTGACGGAAGCGAAGTCCTTCGTATGACGCAAAGAAGAAGGTTTTGTCGCGTTTGATTGGGCCACCGAATGTGCCTCCAAAAGAGTTCAATCTCTTCGGTGGTTGTTTCAGACTACGACTATTAGCAAACCAATCATTCGCATCGAGTGCGTCGTTACCAAAGAAGTGAAACACCGAACCGTGAAATTCGTTGGTCCCGGCACGAGTGACCACTTCAACCTGGGCGCCCGGGCGTCCGTACTCGGGTTGTAGTGCAACAGTCTTGATATTGAGCTCCTGAACTGAGTCGTATGAGGCGAGAGAGTTTGCTCCACCACTCGCCGTGAGTGCCGGCACATTACCTGCTGCCGAAGCTCCCGGAGATTCACCACCGGCGGCGATGCCAAAGTTTGCATTCACTCCGTCGACCGTTAATCCGTTCATCGTCGATCGTTGGCCATTGACGGAGTAAGTAGCTTGGTATCGTTCGACTCCCGAATTGGGATTCACAGGACTCACGCCGGGCGACAAGATGACGAGAGGGAGGAAGCTTCTTCCCTGAAGGGGAAGATCTATGATCTGATTGACTCTGACTGTCGTGCCAAGCGCCGTGCCGGTCCCCTCCACCAGGTAGCCGCCGGCAGCTGTAACTTGCACAAGCTCTTGAATACCCGGAGCCACCGTTCCCGGCAGCGCTTCGACTGGAACCTCGACTTTCTTCGGTGCTTCGGTGCCGGTAAACGCCACTTCATCGATCGCGACAAACGAGGTGTACTGAGTCATCAACTTAAAGTTCAAACCAACTTCGGCAATCTCTTCCTGCTTCTGCCTCGTCACCACCTGGTCCTCGACACTTGCGAGTTCTTCTTCCATAAGATCGTCAATGCGCCGGCGACCCCAGAGTGTGGCCAGCACGTCGTGATCGGATTGCGAATCGGGAAACTCGACCGGAATGTCGCGCACAAAATCCTGTCCGGCATATTTTCCTTTCAAGCGCAGCGTTCCTTTTGCACCATTGGAGTAACGACCGGAGAAAATCACCGGCTTGACTCCGAAGAGATCGGGAACGCGTTTCGGATAAACGTCGCTGACCGGCAAGTCCGTCCAATCGATCGAGATGTCGGTCAAGAGCGGGTTGCGAATTCGTTCGTTGAATAGTTGGGCCACTTTCGAGGTGTCGCCTGCGCCTGTGATGTAGTCGACCTCACCGCGGCCGTATTCGGCCATCTTGTCTAACAGGTAGCGATTCGGCGCCGGACTGAAACCCATCGCGAACACGCGCGCATTTTTATGCTTCTGCACTTCGCTGAGGATCTCCATGTCGTTGCCGACCTGGCCGTCCGTCAAAAAGCAAACGATGCGCACGTGGTCTTGAGAGTCTGATGGTTCCAAAGCCGCCTTGATGGCGGTCATCATTTCGGTGCCGCCAGAACTTTCGTGATCTTTAAGAAAATCTTTGGCCTTGCGCAGATTGTCACGGGTGGCGAGCACCGGTTCCGGAAACAAAATCTGCGTTTCACCCGCAAACGTGATCAGATTGAATGTGTCGTGCGGGTAAAGATTTTTGAGAGCCAGATTCACAGTCTCTCTGGCCTTCTCGAACGGAAAACCATCCATCGAGCCCGAGGTATCGAGTACAAAGACGAGTTCTTTCGGCATGACATCTTCAGCGGTAACGCGCTGGGGTGGCTGTAGGATGAGAGTGAAGAAGCCACCCCTTTCGGAGCGATGGGTAAGGACGGCATCGTTGATAGTGTCACCGGCTACACGATAAGTGAGGACAAAATCTTTGTTTGGAATGGTGTTGTGGTCTTTCAAACGCACCACCGCACGTTTCTCGTTGACTTGCTGAACGTCGGTTTCGTGAGTTGTCGAGTTGAGCCCAACGAGCGGCACACCTGCATCCAAATCGATTTCGAGCGAGATATCGTGACCGGCACGCACTCCTTCGGTCGCGCTGGGAGGAGAAGTTCGTGAGGCGTCATTTTCCTGATTCGAGGGGCTGGCTGGTTCCGGTTGTTCTTCGGCGACCGGCATATATCGTGGTCCAACAACCATCGGAAACACCCACTCGTAAGAACCGTTTTCGTATTTCAGAGTTTCGACATAACTAATCACAATGCGAATGCTTTGACCCGGCATGATGTTGGCGACCTGTTGGGTAAAAATATTCGGTCGTTCCTGGTCCAACAGGCTCGCAACTCTGCCGATTTGTTTAGCGGCGGCGTAGGCGGCTTTCGCCTCTTCACGGCGCATTATCTTTCCTTTAATAACGCGCTCTCCAATCAACATCGTCAGATCGTCGACCGCGGCAGCCTGTGGCAGCGGAAATGTGTAGACGGCCTCGATCTTTTCCTGGGAGTTGTTCTCAAAATCCTGGGTGACAGTTACGCGTGACAGAAACCCGCTGACCTGCGCTTTTACGGAAGTGTGTTTTAGCGGGCACTCACTAACTGGCTTTCCATCCTGACCAAGAATTTGCAGCGCGCCCGGCGACTGCTGCTGCGCCTGCGCTTGCGACTTCTCGTTGGCGGCAGACACTCGCTCGTCGTGCGCAAGGTTGGAAAGCATTAAGACGACCGTTAGGGAGATCGCAGTGAGTCCAATCCATTTCAGAATTGATCTGCTACGCATAGTCTTGTCCTTATCTGCGGACACACCTCGCCGTCGTGCTGGCTGAACAAAAGCATGCCGCTACCGAGAAATCACTAAGTTGTTTTTATGTTGAGACCGAGAAAACGCGAGGTCTCAGGAACGTAATCTACTAAGTCATGGACCAAGCGGGGGAGACCGCGCAGACCTTGTATTTGGCTAACGCTATTGATGCAGTTTTTCGTAGGTGGGTGGCTTGAGCTGTAAAAAGTTTCATCTCATTTAACTTCGGATGCCGCGCTTACTTTATTCTAATTTGACAACATGCCTTGATTTTTCACGGGCATTTGCTACCCTTTTTCTCGAACCCCCCACCAAAAAATTTGCCCCGACCTTAAAGACGATTGCTGGAATGCGTCCGCGCGTTCCTAATTGAGTATTGAAGGAGCAAAACTATGAGCTTTAAGAGATTTCACCCCTTTACTGCGGGCCTTATTCTGGCCGTCTTGATGTCAGTAGCGCCTGCGGTGCTGGGGCAGGTGACGAGCACAACGTCGTCGCAGAACCCTAATTTGACCGTCCGCTCGGTTCCGAGTGGCTCGAAAATGAAGTTTAGAGGCGTGGTTATCAGCCGTGATGCTGACGTTTTCACGATTCGTGACCGCAGCCGCGCAGACTATCAGGTTCTCATAACGGACAATACCAGTATTAAAACCAACGGCGGTTTCCTCCGCTCAGGAAAGAAATATCCGGTTACAGACATCCTGCGAGGATTGATTGTCGAAGTCGAAGGTCGTGGCGATTCGCAAGGTCAACTCGTCGCTGACAAGATTCGTTTTAACGAGTCGGACATGCGCGCTGCGATTACTTCGGACACGCGCGTAAGTCCAGTCGAGGCGAACCAGGAACGTATGGCGGGCCAGATGGACGAACTCTATGCTGTAGCTGCCGAAGCACGCGCTGAAGTGAAAGCGGTCAACGAACGCGTGTCGTCGTTGGACGACTACGATGTGCAGGAGACTGTTGCGGTCACGTTCCGTACCAACAGTGCCGTGCTTTCACCTGAAGCCAAGACGCAACTTGACGATCTCGCCGCCAAAACACAGGGTGCCCGAGCGTTCATGATCGAAGTGGCAGGCCACACCGATTCAACCGGCAGTGATGCGAAGAATTTCCGGCTGAGCCGGGCTCGTGCTGATGCAGTGGTTCAGTATCTCGCCGTTCAGCACAAGATTCCGCTTCGTCGTTTTGTCACGCCGATGGGCTATGGCAAAACTGAACAAGTGGCCGACAATACGACCTCTACCGGTAGACAGCAAAACCGGCGTGTCGAGGTGAAGATGATCATTAATCGTGGTCTGAACCAGCCGGCGTCGTCGTCATCGGCGGCTCCGACCCGTCCATAAATCGAGCGGCGCGATGCAGCGTACAGGAGCAGGATCGGGCATTTGCCACCTGCTCCTGTGTCTCCGTTGCCCGTCGCTTGTGACGTCTTCGTTGTCGTTATCTTGCGGTTGTAGTATGGCGTTTTCCGCCCCTAGCCCTCATTACACGGTTTACGTATCCTGGACCCGCTTTCGTCGAAAAACTTCAAAAATCACGTAGCAATTTCGCAATTAATGGCCATTTCTCGTGGTTTTTCGTGGCCCCGAGTTTGCTGAGGAGGGAGACATGACTAATACTGAGGTCTTCCCAATTCTGCACGGTGGGTTGGTAACCACGAAGAAACCTGAACCAGCCCCAAACTCCGATCTCGCGCTGGCGATAGCGGCAGGGAAAGGGGACATGGCTGCGTTCGAAAAGATTTACGAACGACACAACCGGCGAGTGTATTCGTTGTGTCTGCGAATGACGCAGAATGCTGCTGAGGCCGAAGATCTTGCTCAGGAGGCATTCATCCAGCTATTCCGGAAGATAGGCAGCTTCAGGGGCGATTCAGCGTTCACAACCTGGCTGCACCGTCTGACTGTCAATCAGTGTTTGATGCACTTCCGGAAGCGCAGTGTAAAACTCGAGAAGACGACGGAAGAAGGCGAGACGCCGGTTCAGATCGTGAGTGGAACTGAGAATCCGAACTCAATGCCGATCATGGACCGCATTGCACTCGATAACGCCTTAACCCAATTGCCGCCGGGATATCGCACAGTGTTCGTGCTGCACGACGTTGAAGGTCACGAACATGAAGAGATCGCGAGGATGCTCGGCGTGGCGGTTGGTACATCGAAGTCACAACTCCATAAAGCGCGCATGAAGCTGCGCAAAATACTTCGCGCGCGAAACGAACCAAGCAAGAACTAGCCACAATAAGGCACAGAAGAAGAAGCATAGGGACTGAAAGGTTCCTATGCTTTTTTTGTGCTTTATTAACAATCTGTGTAATCTGTGGATTATGAGCGAACGCAGCGTCACCTTCTACCGCTGGAATGAAATTCCGCTGGAACAGCTTAGTGAAACCATCGATCGTCGTTTGGTAACAGGCGATCGCATGATGCTGGCCCACGTTTACATAAAAAAGGGCGGCATCGTGCCGCAACATTCACACGAGAACGAACAGCTTACGTACATTCTCGAGGGCGGTCTGCGTTTCTGGATCGGCGAGGATGAATCGCAAGTGATCGACGTGATGGCCGGCGAAGTGTTACACATTCCTTCCCACGTCAAACACAAAGCCGAAGCACTCGAAGATACTTTAGACGTCGACGTCTTCAGTCCTCCACGACAGGACTGGCTCGACAAGACTGACGACTATCTCCGCCAGAAGTAAACAAAGATGGATCTCGGACTGAAAAATAAAGTAGCGCTCGTCGCGGCCGGTAGTCGTGGACTTGGCCGTGCTGTTGCGGAAGAGCTCGCGGCGGAAGGTGCATCGTTGTTGCTTTGCGCGCGCGACGCACAAGTATTGGCAGAGACGGCCGCAGCGATCGCTGAGAGCACAGGTGCACATGTGTTGGCGGTACCCGCCGATGTCACCGTGATTGACGACATCAAGCGCGTAGTCGATGCAGGCATCGACCGATTCGGGCAAATAGATATCCTCGTCACCAATGCTGGTGGTCCACCGGCGGGCAGCTTCGATCAACTGACTCGCGAGCAGTGGGATGAGGCGATCAAGTTGACCTTGCTGAGCGCGGTTGAACTGGCGCGCCAGGTGTTGCCGGGCATGAGAGAAAGACGCTGGGGACGGATTATCAACATCACCTCGATCGCGGTGAAGCAGCCCGTCGATGGTCTTTTGCTCTCGAATAGTCTCCGTGCGGGTCTGACTGGATTTGCTCGCACGCTGGCCAACGAAGTCGCACCGGAAGGCATTACGGTCAACAACGTGCTTCCTGGTTACACGCGCACGGAGCGGCTGGACGAATTGGCCGAGATGATGGCGGATA
This sequence comes from Pyrinomonadaceae bacterium, assembly GCA_035694465.1. Classification (GTDB taxonomy): domain Bacteria; phylum Acidobacteriota; class Blastocatellia; order Pyrinomonadales; family Pyrinomonadaceae; genus PSRF01. The sequence goes on from DASSFI010000080.1 coordinate 137,464, forward strand.
AACAGGGAATCAGTGTCGGCGAGTTCAGAGGAGTTTGGGAAAAAGAGATTCCTATGGGACGCCTGGGCGAGCCACGCGAATTAGCGGCTACGGTCGCGTTTCTCGCTTCCGAACGCGCGGCCTACATTACCGGCACGTCGATCCAGGTTGACGGTGGCTGGATTCGATCTCTACTCTAACTCTGCGTAATCTGTGGACCAGAAAGGATCTCTAAAAATGATCAAGGCAATTCGTGGTAGTACCATCTGATAACTCGATCAATGCGCCTTCGACGAACTCATTGGACCATACCGGCGAAGGAGTGATCATCGACATCGGGACAGGAGACGGGCGCTTTGTGTACCAGTCTGCGCGCCGGAACCCAAACAAGTTCTACATCGGGATCGATCCGAACACTCAGCCGCTGGCGAAGATCTCGGAGAAGATCCATCGCAAACCGGCTAAGGGCGGCGCCGCTAACGTTTTATTTATTCAAGCTGCGATTGAAGATTTGCCTTGTGACTTGGACGGTGTCGCTAATGAAGTGCACGTCCATTTCCCGTGGGGCAGTCTGTTGCGCGCCGTTGCGACGGGTGAGGTGACACTGTTGCAAAACCTGCGGCGGATTTGTGCGACGGAGGCGTTGTTGGAAATCGTGATCGGAATCGATCCGGTGCGAGATAAGTCAGAAACTGAACGGCTTGGATTGGAACCGTTAACGTTGGACGTTATCGATACTGCTCTGCGTCCGCGATATCTTGCGGCCGGATTCGATATCATTGAACGAGCAATAATCGCCGCCGCTGAGTGGCCCGAATTTGAGACGTCTTGGGCGAAGCGGTTGCAGGGGAATGAACAGCGGCCGATCACGTACCTCATCGCGCGTGCTGCGTGAGACTCTGTTAGACAGGATTAACAAGATGTATCTTGTAAATCCTGTAATCCTGTCTACAACTGTGCTCAGAAACTCTGATCATCGGCGGATGGACCGAAGATCGCCGGAACCTTGGCACCCATCAAGCGCAGGTAGACCGTCATCTGCCCACGATGATGTGACCAGTGACTGATCGTGTCCTGAATGATCTCGTGTCGTGGTCCTTCCCAAACAACATTTCCACGCGCCAATAATTTCCAGTTCGTGTTCAGAAACTCCTCATTCGTGCCTTCGAGCGCGCTGCGTGCCTCGGCAGCCGCTTCGTCGAGCGCTTTCAGCAACTCCGCTTTCGTTTCCTTCTGCGCCTGCTTTGTTCCTTTGCCTTCCGCGGGCGCCACATCCAGTTCGCCAAGATTAATTTCCATCGTGATCCACGTCGGCATCGTCGCCACCATGTCTGCCAGGTAGCCGAAGATCATCGACTTCTCGTGCGGCTTCCAATTGTATTTTCCATCAGGAACCTGCTCCAGCGCTTTGCGCGAACGCTCAACCTCCCGGTCCAACTGGTCCCGTAAAAACTCAGTCAGTTTCATCGCTAAAACCATCTCCCTCCAAAAAATTAAAACGTGTCAACACACGATACAGCCCACCTGTCACATCGCTATGGCGAAAGCCGGATCGCATTGGTGTATTATGATTTCATTAATGCTTCTCCAAGCGAACTTCGCACACTCGTTTCAATCGCCAGTTGTCCGCATTTTTCTCGTACTGCTCGCGATCGCTTTGCTTTACACGCTGGGTCGCGAAGTACGAAAAATTCCGGCCAAGTTACTAACGCTGATGGCAACAGCGTTCATCGATATGGTGGGCGTGTTGATGATTTTTCCGTTGCTGCCTTTCTACGTGAAGTCACTCGGCGGCGCCGGCATGAACGTGCTTGGCTTTCACGCCGGCATCGGCACGATCACTGCGATCATCATCTCGTCGTTTACGGTCGCGCAGTTAGTCAGTGCGCCGCTCTGGGGAAAATTCTCTGACCGGGTCGGCCGTAGACCAACGCTGCTGATCGCGTTGACCGCGTCAGCTATCGCCTACCTGATCTTTGGTTTCGCATCTTCGCTGTGGCTGTTGCTGCTATCGCGCGTCGTTCAGGGCGCTGGTGGTGGGACTGTCGGTGTAATCCAGGCTTACGTCGCTGATTCAACTGCGCCGCAGGATCGAGCACGCGCACTCGGCTGGCTTTCAGCGACCACAAACCTTGGCGTCACACTTGGACCAGTGCTCGGTTCCTTTGCCATCACACTTGGAAAATACGATCTACTTCCGGGATCTGCGACACTGCAAATGGGCCATGCGGCGCCGGGCATCATCGCCGCGGCGCTCTGTATTCTCAACATTGCATTCGCCGCCCGGTACCTGACGGAGTCGCGCGACCTGAGCGAGCATGTTCACGTTGAAGGTGAGAAGAAGTTGACGTCACGCCAGGCGCTCCTGCAGGTCGTTTCCCACTCGAGCGAGCCATCATCGCGTCTGATCTGGATCTACGCGATCGCGATGGGCGCTTACCAGGGAAGCTTCTCGTTGCTGGCTCTCTTTCTCAACGCACGTTTCCAGGTTACCGAACAGACTATCGGCTACTTCTTTATGTATGTCGGCTCGATCTCTGTATTCACACGCGTGCTGTTGTTAGGACGAATGGTTGATTGGCTCGGCGAGGCAAAACTTTCGCGTTTGGGCCTCGTGTTACTGGCGGCTGGTGTGCTGGGGATGCCGCTGTCTCACAATCTCTTGACGTTGGGACTCACGGTCGCGCTGATCCCGCTCGGCACAGCGTTTACGTTCCCATGCGTGACGGCACTGTTATCGCGCGTGATCAAACCAAAAGAGCGCGGGCTTTACATGGGAATGCAGCAGACGTATGGAGGCGTGGCCAGAGCCATCGCACCTTTTTTCTTTGGGCTGTGTTTCGATCACCTGGGTGTTTCGTCACCTTACTATTTCGCGTCGGCTTTTATCGTCGCCACGATCTTTCTCAGCCCGCAGCTCAAGCTGACTACACAACCGGTACTGCCTAAACAATCGGCTGAGAACCCCTCCTGATCGATTAGCTATTCATTCAAATTATCCAAACCCGTAAATCTCCAACCCAGTCGCGTTTGCTCGAAGTGATAAATCACGACTTCGTTCCCGGCAGCGTCAGGACAGGCAACTGTGAAGTGCTTCGGATTTGCCGCGTCGATCTCGGGTTTTGCTTTAGCAAAACAAGCCGCCGCGTCAGTCTGTTCGTTGAATACCTGCCGATAACGTCGTGATAGCTGGGCCTTGGTTCTAATGACTGGGATGCCGTACGACATCTCGAGCGGAAACTTTGACAGCCGAGCAATTGTTTCCACGTCGCGTTTACTGACGGCGGTCTTAAAGCTCTGCCAGAAAGTCTCGGTGGCATCGGCGCTGCCGACAAAGAAGAGCAGAGATAGAGTAATTATGGTTTTCATAATGTTACAATCCGCGGCCAATACTAAAACGAAAGGTGCATTTTTGCGATGCTCAAAAGGTTCGTAACTGCTTCGATCTGTCTGACACTATGTTTCGCACTCAGTAATTGCAAAAAGAAAGCTGGACCAACAAACACGGCGGATCCCAACGCTCCGGTTGAAGGGGTCGAGAAGGTTAAACCTGCGCCCGGCACTGGAAATGTGCAGGGGAAGGTACTCTATAACAATGCCCCGGTCGAAAACATCGAGGTGAAGCTGTGCGAAACGTTCAGTCGTTTTCTTAGCGGTTGCGGTGGCAAGATCTTCACCGCGAAGACCGATAAGGACGGGGACTTTGTGATCACGAATGTGCCGCCGAAAGAGTATGAAGGATTGACGGTCCGCGTTTTTGACACTGACTCATACGTCTTTGCGACAACGGGCATCGCCGGAATCGCGGCGACCAAATACAACGTCGAGGCCGACAAGACGCTTTTCGTAAGACCGACCTATCTGTTTAAGGGCGACTTGAAAGTTCTGAATCCGAAAGCAGGATCAACTGTGAGCGGCCAGGATCTCGAGTTGAAATGGGAGCCATATCCGGACGCAGCGTATTACAAGTTCACGCTTTATCCCGATAACCACCAGATCACGCCACCGTACATGAATGAGCGCGTCGAGGGTGCGACGTTCAAGGTAAACAAGTCGCTTGAGAAGGGGACTTACCGCTACACCGTCGAGGCGTACAACAGCGCCGACAAAAAACTCTCCGAGACCCCCGACGATATTCGGTTTACTGTTAACTAACAGAAATAGGTCCTATGAGTCGATTGAACTCATAGGACCTATTCTGCGAAAGCCGACTTTTTTAAAGCCTACTTCTTCGGCGTCTTCACTGTAACGATGTTCGAGTACGCCGAGTTGCCTCCAGCGTTGAACGCCCTCACGCGATAGCGATACGAGGTATTCTTCGTCAATCCGGTATTCGAGAAGCTCGTAACGTTCGGCCCTGTTTGTGCAATCTGCGCGAAGTTCGTGCAGGTAGCCCCAGTGCAACGCTCGATGCTGAAGCCACTCTCATTGGAGGAGTTATCCGTCCACGACAGGTTGATCTGAGTCGGAGACACAGCAGTCCCATTCAGACCTGTCGGTGGATTTGGAGGCGGCTGAGGCGTCGGTGTTGGCGTAGGAGTTGGAGTCGGCGTAGGCGTCGGAGTTGGTGTTGGAGTAGGAGTCGGCGTTGGTGTAGCCGTAGGTGTCGGAGTCGGCGTTGGAGTTGGCGTCGGACTACCACCACAACTCGGGAATTTGAACGAGCCGATTCGCGTGCGCCAGTTGAATTGACTGGTCGTTACGTAGTACTCCGACGTAAACCAGAAAGTGCAATCATCTACCGGATCGACAGTAAGCGCCGCATAGTCACCCCAGCGGCTACCTGTTCCGGTTTGACTTCCGGTTCCAGCAAAAAGCGTCGCTTCACCCTGGCTCAACACGTTCAGCGGATCAGTCGCGAGACGACCTGCGTACCGTAATTGCGGGAAGATACTCGCACTCGAAGCGCTGTAGCCAATCGCAAGGTTTCCGTCACGATCCATTGCCGCACTACCCATCCAACGCCAGGTGGTATCAGGCTGGTACGTGCTCTCCTGAAACACAGTGATCGGTCCACTCGTGATGTTGCGCAACTCAAACCAACGAATTCCGGCGACAGAAGCCGAACTGACGGTGTAATTGCCCACCACGGATTCGTGTGTCCCAAAGTTGCGGTACGTAAGTCTGAACATCAGGCGGTCGCCGATGCCATCCAAACGCGAGGTGGTCCCACTTTGCGGAACGCATGATCGAGTCAGACCACAGAGCTGAGTAAACCCGGCGGCTGCCGGATTTCCAACTTGAGTAAAGGTAGAGTTCGCCGGCGTGACAAAGTCGGCATGGAAGCGAAATGTCTTGTAACCACCTGGACCGGGCCACTCAACGAAAATGGCCGGTGCGCCAGGCGGTGGCAGTGTGGAGCCATCAAGATCGGCAGGCAGATAAACCTCTTCCAGTGGTCCACCCGTGATACCGGTCGTAACAAATGTGGCCGGAAGACCGTTGAGCATCTTGGCGCGATCGAAAGCGAAAGGTTGCGGGCCCAGGAACGATGTGCCGCTCGAGTTGAACACGTTCATGCTCATGTAATAGGCGTCAGGCCAAACGCCCAGGTGCGGGTAGTCGAAGAAATTCGAGCCGAGATGAAAGTCGTAACGATGATAAGAGCCGGTTGCGTCGCTGGTGGCTGAAACGGCGACGCATTCATCGGTTGGCACTGAAACACCGGCAAACTGTGAGATAACCCAGCGGTCGGCCAACTGATCGTATAGCACCACCGGATCTCCGTTACCGTTTAACTCACAAACGCCGCCAAATCCGCTCCAGATCGTTGAAATGCCTGACGGTCCTAACAGCGAGGCGCCCGTGTTTTTGTCGAAGACCTGAAAACCTTCGTTGACCATTTGCACATACTGCGTGGCTCCGACTTCACCGTTCGTGTCGGGCGGTGCGCAATTGCACGCGACGCCGGGAAACGCCATGCCGTTGAAATTCTGATTCGTGGCCGGCATGTTGGCGGCAGCGAAATCGGTTGCTGAAACCGATTGCTGGACCACCTGATCGGGAGCGTCTTTATGGAAGTGTGGAATCTTTGGGTTCTCGTTCGCCTCTTTCTTGGGCTTGAACACCGGTTGCTGTTTCATTTCCCGAACCGGAATCGACGTGTCGTTACGAACTGACTCGCCCACAGTCACATCCTGTTTCTTTCCTTGAAGCGGGTTAGCCGCGACTGAGTTTGACTCGGCTGACGATTTTGAAGACTCGATGAGTCGAGGGATGTTAAGAACGGCGGCAAATAGGAGTACTGCTGTTGCCAGAACGATAATTCTGAATCGCATCTCTATCCTCCAGGTCAAGAATGTACAAATGGCAAACGGGGGTCGCCTCGGGAAATACTGGTTCCACTAGTAACTCATGGGCGACTGAGGCGTGAAGCACGTGCAAACTACCATAGTTTTGGAGAAAAGGCCAAGAAAAGGGTGGAGATTCGGACCCTCAATGACGAATGGGGCGCAACTGTAGGGGCGGCCCTCCGTGGCCGCCCTTGGTTCGGCACGGCGCGATTCGCAACACGCATGTTCCGGCAGAAGGGCGGCCACGGAGGGCCGCCCCTACAGTTACGCCCAATTCGTGGCGCACTCCAAAGTTGGCGCGTTAACTGGAAATTGTTTTAATACGACTCATGATAAAACTTTGCGCGTTTCTTGTTTCCTTAATCGTGGTTGTGTCTGCATGCACCGCTCCGACGCAGCAACCAACAGCCAATACAATCAAAGTCGGAGCGTTTCTTTCCTTAACGGGAGCCACGTCGGCGTACGGAATCTCTGCTGCAAATGCGATTAAACTCGCTACTGACGAGACCAATCGCAACGGCGGCATAGACGGTAAACAAGTCGAACTCGAAATCGAGGACGACAAATCAAACACTGCCGACGTCCCCGGCATCGTCGAGCACCTCATCAAAGAGCACAGAGTACACGCGCTGATCGCTGAACCGGTCAGCACCAGATCGATGATGGCGGCGCCAATCGCTCAGCAAAACAAAACGGTGATGATCTCGTCGGCTTCGGTGAAACCTGAGCTTACGATGCAGGGTGATTACATCTTCCGTGCCTGTTTTATCAGTTCTACTGAAGGTGAGGCGATTGCGAAGTACGCGGTAGAACGACTCAAGGCGAAAAAGGTCGCCATCATTCTCGACGACAAGAACGATTATGCCGTTGTGTTAGCCGGCTTCTTTGCAGACTCATTCAAGAAACTTGGCGGCGAGATCGTCAGCCAGCAGAAGTACGAAGCGAATGCCACTGATCTGAGTGCGCAGATGGAAGCAATTAAGGCCGCGGCGCCCGATGTTGTATTTGCACCGGGCTTTTACACGACCGCTCCACTCGTAGCGCGCGAACTGAAGCGATCCGGCATCAAAGCCACATTGATCGGCAGCGACGGTTGGGACTCACCGAGTCTGATGGATGGCGGCAGCGAGCCGTTCGAAGGCGTTTACTTCGCAAACCATTTCTGGGCCGGCAACGATGATCCGCTCGTGAAAAAATTCGTCGCCGACTACCATGCGAAATATGGTGTCGATCCGGATGCCGGCGCGGCTACTGCGTACGACGCCGCGCGGATGCTCTTCGATGCGTTCAAACGCGCGAAGTCGACCGAGAGTGCGGCTGTTAGAAACGCGCTTGCCGAGACGAAAGATTTTCCCGGCGTGACCGGAAAGATCACGCTCGATGCAAATCGCAACGCCCAGGTTCCGGTCTACATGCTGCGAATTGAAAAGGGTGGTAAATTCACGGCGCAGCAGTGATGCAGCAGTGTGCAGTTGGCTGTAACTGATTCGCTGTGCAATCTGTGTTCTCTGTTTCTCTGTGGTGGACTTTTGCCGAGAATTAGTTAGCCACAGAGAACACAGAGGTTGCACAGAGATCAGATTCATCCCCGACGGTCGCAAAACATTTAAGGAGCAGAAGAGATGAAAGTATTTCGTATCAGTATCGCCGCCGCCGCTATCGCGGCATTCGCGATCCTCGCACAGACGCAGACACGACCGGCAGCCACGCCAACCGCCGTCGCGATCATCGATTCATCAGCATTCAGCGATGAAAAAAACGGCATCGCACGTGTGATGGTGGCGATGCAGGGTATCGAAGCTAAATTTACGCCGGTGCGAGCAGAACTGCGCGGCATGCGCGATCGCCTCGCCGCAATGAAGACCGACATTCAAAACAAACGCCTGGTCCAGGATCCCAAGATCACAGCGCAGCAAACCGACGCCGCCGATCGTCTCGAGCTGGACATAAAACGGAAGGCTGAAGATGCGCAGACGAATTATCAAAAAGAGTCAATGGCGCTTCTCGATCCGCTGCAGAGAGATATCGGCACAGCCCTGACGGCGTATGCTCAGTCGAAAGGCATCACGCTTCTGATCGATTCCAACCGCGTACCGATTATCTATGCCGCGCAACAACTCGACATAACCAGAGATTTCATCGCCGACTACAACCGGACGCATCCGGCCGGAGCTGCTCCTGCCCCCGCGCCCGCACGACCGGCGCGACCGTAACCGATGCTCAAGAAAGTTCTCCTCCTATCAGCCTCTGCCGGCGCGGGACACGTACGCGCCGCTGAAGCGATCGAAAAGGCATTCCAGCAAACCAAAGATGCCGAGAACAGGGAAGTTCATCACGTCGACGTCTTGAACTACACCAACAAACTCTTCCGGCATTTTTATTCAAAAGCCTACATCGATCTCGTCAACAAAATGCCGGAAGTGCCCGGCTGGTTTTATGACAAGCTCGATAAGCCCTGGAAGAACGAGCGCCGTCGCTTAGCCTTAGACAAACTCAACACTCGTCCGTTCGTTAAACTGCTGCGTGAGTATCAGCCGGACCTGATCGTCTGCACACACTTTCTGCCCGCCGAAATCGTCTCTTGGCTCAAAGCAAAAGAACGGTTAGCCAGCCGGCAGGTGATCATCGTTACTGATTTCGACGTTCACGCGATGTGGCTGGTCCATCATTACGAACACTATTTTGTCACCATCGACGAGGCGCGGGTCTACCTTGAGGTATTGGGTATTCCGGCTGAGAAGATCACGGTGAGTGGGATCCCAATCGATCCGGTGTTTGCCATTAAAAAAGACAAACAGGAGATGCGAGCAAAGCACGGACTCGATCCCGATCGGACCACGATTCTGCTTTCAGCCGGCGGATTTGGCGTCGGCTCAGTTGATGCGCTCGTGAACTCGTTGCTGCCGTTGCAGCATCGTGCCCAAGTGGTGGCCATCTGCGGTCGCAATGAAGAGTTGAAGAAACGTCTGACACGGCTTGCGGCGCGCGCGAAGCCTGACGCCAACGTGTTACTGAAGCCTTTTGGATACACGAAGGAGATGGATGAGTTGATGACGGCTTCGGACCTCGTACTCGGCAAGCCGGGTGGTCTAACAACTTCCGAGGCGCTCGCGAAGGGACTCCTGTTTGTAATCGTCAATCCGATTCCGGGTCAGGAGGAAAGGAATTCAGATCACCTGCTCGAGGGTGGTGTCGCGATTCGTTGTAACAACCTGCCTACGTTGTCGTACAAGCTCGATCGACTGCTCGGCGATCCGCAACGATTTCAGTCGATGAAGAAAAATGCGATGCGTATGGGACATCCGAATGCCGCACGAGAGATTGTTGAGCGATTGGTCAGCACTTTCGGTTGAAAGTCAGATGTTAGACAGGATTTACAAGATTCAGAAAGGCTCGTGGATATGCACGAGCCTTTCAAAAGAGAGAGGGTTATTTCGGCAACAGGCTGCAAGGTAGTGGGATGAAGCCGCTGAATTGAAAATTACTGCCCACCGCGATCGGTTGATCCGAAACTACGCGGACCGTGGTGGAGATCTTGGCTGGGTCAGGAGTGGGAGCCGGTTGAACGAAACTCTGTGGCGTTTGCCACGAAACAATCATCGTTGCCGACGGTGCAACGGGAACTGTGGCCGCGCCAGTCTGTCCGGGATAACTGGCTGCCGGATTCGTTCCGGGAATTGTTTCGCCGGCGAGATTTCCGCCATCCTTGTTGAGAATATTTACGGAGACGTTTGCAGTGCTCGAGCCGCCGTTGAACACGTAGAGATCAGCGGGTGTGTTACTGCCGCTAAGCGGATAATGAGCCGGTGTACAGACCCACGTGAATGGCGCTCCGCCGGCGGACGGTCCCGGTGGGCCTTGTGGACCCTGTGGACCAGGCGATCCTTGTGGTCCCGGCGGTCCGGCTGGACCAGTCACATTCCACTCGACGCGGTTCTCGTTGTTGTGGCAGGCTTGACCACTATTAACGAGTCGCAGGTTGCCATTGCCCGGATTGACGCAAGCTTCGAGCACGGTGGGTGAGTCAGCAGCAAGTCTTGCAATCGGAGTCACCAAAAGTCCGACGCCGACCAGCAAGAGTGCTGCAATGACAGCGCGATGCATAGAAGTTTTGGCCATACAAATTTACCTCTCTGGGCGGGGATTCCGCCTTTAAGTTGAAGAACATTGGTTGACAAGGGCGTGCAATCTAGCGACGTGTATCTGGGTTGTCAAGGTTTTTAGCCCAATTATCAAACAGAACAAACGATGAAAATTAATAGACGAAAGTTTCTCGAGGCTTCGGCTCTGACATCGGCACTAACACTTGCCGGATCATTTGTGACATCAGCAGGAATTCCCGAGCCGCAACGACGTCGCGGCGGCAAGAGTCTGAAGGCAAACGACGCGAAGGTTCGTGCTCTCTTGTCGCAAATGACAGTAGAAGAAAAAGTGGGCCAGATGGTCCAGGCAAACCAGGGAAGTCTGAAAGATCCGAGCGACGTCGAAAAATATCTTCTCGGTTCACTATTGAGCGGTGGAAGTTCTGATCCAAAGTCAGGTAACGGCCTCGTCGATTGGACCGATCATTACGACAATCTCCAATCGCGCACTCAAAAAACGCGCCTTCGCATTCCGCTTCTCTACGGCATCGACGCCGTTCACGGTCACAGCAACGTTCTCAACGCAGTACTCTTTCCACACAACATCGGACTTGGCTGTACCCGCAATCCGCACCTCGTCGAACGGGCCGCACGCATCACCGCAATCGAAACCAGGGCCACCGGTATCAACTGGACGTTTGCGCCCTGCGTCACCGTGCCACGCGACGAACGTTGGGGTAGAACCTATGAAGGCTTTGGCGAAGATCCCGCGATCGCTAGCACACTCGGTGAAGCTGCCGTTCGCGGCTTGCAGGGCGACGATCTCAGCGATCCTCTGAGCCTGCTGGCGTGTGCGAAGCATTTCATCGGCGATGGCGGCACAAAGTACGGCACCGGGCGCAAGCTCCGCGAAAATTTACAGATACTAGATCGCGGCAACGTCGTCTTGAGCGAAACCGAGTTGCGTCGTGTTCATCTAGCCGGTTATGTATCCACGATCAAAGCAGGCGTCGGCACCATCATGCCTTCCTACAGTAGCTGGAACGGTGTGAAGTGTTCCGGCAGTAAACGTCTGCTGACAGAGATCCTTAAAGACGAATTGAAATTTGATGGCTTCCTGATCTCCGATTACGACGCCATCGACGAGATGCCGGGGGATTACAAAACGCAGATTGAGACTTCAGTCAACGCCGGCATGGATATGTTCATGGTGTCGACGAAGTATCGCGAGCTTTACGGTTTGCTGCTTGAACTCGTGCGTGAGAATCGTGTCGCGATGTCGCGTATTGACGATGCCGTGACGCGAATTCTGCGCGTGAAGTTTGCCACGGGACTGATGGATCCGGGCCGTTCGCAGCTTGCCGATCGAAAGCTGCACGCGCAATTCGGTTCGGCGGCGCATCGAGTCGTGGCGCGCGAATGTGTACGCGCATCGCTCGTGTTACTCAAGAATGAGAAGCGTGTGTTGCCGGCGTCGAAGAAACTCAGTCGCATTCACGTCGCCGGGAAGAGTGCGGACGACATCGGCAATCAATGCGGTGGTTGGACCATCAGTTGGCAAGGAAAGAGTGGAGCGAACACAACCGGCGGAACCACAATCCTGAAAGCGGTACAGGAAACCGTTTCGCCGAGTACAAAGGTCACGTACTCGAAGGACGGTTCAGACGCTTCGGGCGCGGACCTGGGAATCGTCGTTATTGGTGAAACGCCTTACGCCGAGTGGATGGGCGACAGGCAAGACCTTGAGTTATCAGAAGAAGACGTGGCCGTAGTCGACAAGATGAAACAGGCGGGCATGCCGATCGTGGTTGTTTTGATTTCAGGCCGGCCAATCATTATCGATAAGATAGTCAACAAAGCAGATGCCCTGGTGGCGGCGTGGCTGCCCGGAACCGAAGGACGCGGCGTTACAGACGTTTTGTTTGGCGACTTCGGGTTTGTCGGTAAACTGTCGTTCTCGTGGCCACGATCGATGGATCAGATTCCAATCAATGTAGGAGACAAAGTCTACGATCCGCTTTTCAAGTACGGCTTTGGTCTGTAGAAATGATCATTCGTAAAGCGACCATGGACGAACGCGAGGCGCTGCAAGAGCTAATCGCGGTGTCGGCACGATATCTCAGCCGAGAACACTATGACGATCAGCAGATCGAAACTGCGATCGCGACTGTCTTTGGTGTTGATACTGATTTGATTGAGGATGGCACTTATCTCGTCGCAGAAAGTGACGGACAGATTGTTGGCTGCGGCGGCTGGAGCAAGCGCAACACTCTCTACGGCGGCGATCAATATACGTCGCGCGACGCGAGTTATCTCGATCCGGCCTCGCAACCTGCAAAGATTCGTGCCTTTTTCATTCATCCCGATCACGCACGTAAGGGAGTCGCGCGAGCGATTCTTTCGCAGTGTGAAAAGGAAGCACGCGCCGACGGCTTTCGCGCCCTTGAGTTGATGTCGACCATGCCCGGCATCGAGTTTTACAAGTCGGTTGGTTTTAAGGAGACGGGAAATTTCGATCTGCAATTGACTGAGCAAGTGAAGCTCGAACTCGTGCCGATGCGTAAAGAGTTGTTGTGAGATGGAGACCAAAAGAAAGCTGCTGAATCATTTTCTGGCTGCACTCGCATATCGAACGCAGAAGGCTTTGCGAGACGCGCCGGAAGATTTCGGATCGTTTCGGGTACGTGAGGGCGTGCGGACGCCGGCTGAACTCGTGCTACACATGACGAGTGTGCTTGGCTATGCGCGTACGCATTTCGTAGGTGGTCGTTACTGGCCTGAGCCACTGGAGTCGCTCAACGAAGAGATCGAGCGCTTTCACGAGATGCTCGGGATGTTGGCCCAGCATCTTCGCAACGGAGATGCACTGCTTGAAGGGATGACGGAAGAGCGGCTGTTGCAGGGACCGTTCTCAGATGCGATGACGCATGCGGGACAACTCGCGCTCTTGCGACGGCTGGCGGGCGCACCCGTGCCACCGGAGAATTTTATCGTCGCCGAGATCGAAACGGATCGACTCGGAACAGATCAAGCGCAACCGGTTAGCCCCGATAAGGAATGGCCGGAAGCGCCACCAGGGTGGAAAAGTTAGCCACAAAAAGGCACAAAAAGCACAAAAATGAAGGCGAAAACATTGATTGCAGGTGTGATGGTGCTGTTGTTGGGCGTAGTTTCTCAAGCAACTGCACAGGAAGAATTCAAACCGATTACCGTTTTTCTGATCCGGCACGCTGAGAGGGAAGACGAGCCGAGGCAGGATCCGCCGCTAAAGAAAGAGGGCGTGGTGCGGTCTCAGGAGTTGGCGCGTCTGCTCGGTGGGGTCGGTATCAAGGCGATCTTTACTTCTCAATTTGCTCGGACCAAGCTGACTGCCGAGCCGCTGGCGACCAGGCTTGGTTTAACGCCCACGTCGTTCACGCTAAAATCTAATCCATCAAACCCAAGACAAATCGCCGCGGAATCGACCGCCGAAGTCACGAACAAGATTCTCGAACGCGCCGGTGAGAGTGTTCTCGTGATCGGTCACAGCAACTCCATTCCCGACGTGATCAAAATGCTGGGAGGCGATGTGGTCCCAACCATTGACGAACGCAAATTCGACGACCTGTTTATCGTGACGGTCTATGCGAAAGGCAAAGCGAAAGTGGTGCAGATGAAATATGGCGCCGAGTAGTGGACCTTTCACCGTAACTTTTGCGCGTTAGGGAATGTAGATTTTAAATTCGTGACAGCCATTTCCGGCAGGGTATGCCGGTGCAGGAGATTTCCCAGATGAAGCATTTGTTCTTTGCGATCCTGCTGCTTATTCCCATCGTGGCCCTTGGACAACACGGCCACGCTCCAGCGAAAGACCCTAAACCAGTAACACTTGAAGCAGGGCTTGGCGATATCGACCACCCCGTTTCAACCAGTAACCCCGAAGCCCAGAAATTTTTCAATCAAGGCCTGGAATACGTCTATGCCTTCAATCACGAAGAGGCTATACGCTCGTTCAAACAGGCTTCCCAACTTGATCCACAGTTGGCCATGGCCTACTGGGGCGTAGCGCTCGCCCTGGGGACAAACTACAACGTGCCGGCCGACGCCAACGCGCTATTGGAGGCTTATGCAAATCTACAGAAAGCCGTCGCCCTCGCCCCGAAGGCTTCGGAGCACGATCGCGGCTATATCAACGCTCTCGCGAAACGTTACTCAGCCAATATTCAAGCGGATAAACACCAGCTCGAAGTCGACTACAAAAACGCGATGGGTGAGCTTGCGAAGAATTATCCGGACGATCTCGACGCAGCCACGCTCTATGCCGAAAGCATGATGAATTTGCATCCGTGGAAACTTTGGTCACTCGACGGCAAACCGAATGAAGGAACGCTCGAAATCGTTGCGGTGCTCGAAGAGGTACTGCGTCGTAATCCAAACCACTCGGGCGCGAATCACTACTACATTCACGCGGTCGAAGCTTCAACCAGCGCCGAACGCGGTCTCCCAAGCGCGGATCGACTCGGAAAGATCGCTCCGAAAGCTGGTCACCTGGTCCACATGCCGTCGCACATCTACATTCGCACGGGTGATTACTATGCGGCGGCTCAGGCTAACGTCGATGCGATCGCGGTCGATAAGGAGTACATCCAGAAAAGCGGCAACAACGGTCTCTATCCCGCGATGTACTACAACCACAACATCCACTTCCTGGCGGCAGCAAGCGCCATGAAGGGACGTTATGCGGATTCGATCAAGTCGTGTCGCGATCTCGAAGCAAACGTAAAGCCGGTCGTGAAGGCGATGCCGATGCTCGAGATGTTTCTGCCTTACACGAGCATGTCGCTGACGCGGTTTGGCAAATGGGACGAGATCCTGAAAGAACCAAAACCGGATCCGTCGCTCAAGATCACGACCGCGTTCTGGCACTTCGCTCGTGGTAGCGCCTACGTTGGTACAAAACAGATTCCGAATGCGGAAGCGGAATTGGCTGCGCTGCGGGCAGTCAATAAGACGCTGACGGAAGAGATTCGAATGTTCAGTAATGCGGCGTCTGATGTCACGAGGGTTGCGGAGCTGACGTTGGAAGGCAAGATCGCCCTGGCTCGTGGAGACAAGCAGGCTGCGTTCGATCTGCTGAACAAAGCCGTCGCCGCTGAAGATGCCACTGCCTATGCGGAACCGTCGGACTGGGACTTGCCGGTACGTGAAGTTCTCGGCGGTGCGTTGCTCGCGAATGGCGATTACTCAGCGGCAGAGAAAGTCTTTCGGGCTGAGATTCAACGACATCATCGCAACGGCCGCGCGCTGTTTGGCCTGGCTGAGAGTTTGAGAAAACAGGGCAAGGATTCGGCAGCGAAGAGCGTTCAGGTTGAGTTTGAAAAGGCATGGCAGTATGCCGATACGAAACTGACCGTGCCTTCTCTGGTTGGCACTGCTGAAGCTGCCTCAGCTACTGCAAAGGGTTTCTGATAACACATACAGGCCATAAATAGGCCACAAGAGGCGCAAAAAGCACAAAATGTCTTTGCAGGCATCTTTTGTGCTTTTTGTGCTTCTTTGTGGCATGTTATCTTGCGCCACATGGAAATTAAGAGGATTAATACCCCGAATGCCCCGCAACCCGGTGGACATTATTCGCAAGCCACTGTTTACAATGGGCTCGTGTTCGTCGCTGGACAGCTTTCGATCGATCCCGCGACTGGTGAGAGAAAGTTTGGTTCGATTGAGGAGCAGACTGAACTAGCCCTCAGCAACGTGCACGCAATTCTAAAAGCTGCCGGCAGCGACTGGGATCGCGTTCTCAAGATGAACATTTCTGTGGCGAACATCAACCTGTGGGAAGCGGTGAATAAAGTTTACACGCGAGTGCTCGGTGAGAATCGCCCGGCGCGGGCAGTCATTCCCTGCGGTAAACTTCATTACGACTTTCTGATTGAGATCGAGGCAATCGCAGCTACGGATCTCTAAACCCCGGATACCATTAATGAGTACCCCCAAGAAAAAAGCCAAACGCAATTCAACCGCAGAACAAATCACCTACGAACCACCGGCCGACGGGGGTCGGCTGATCGTTTTGACCGCACCATTGACGGAAGCGATCGATCACGCCGGTTACTTCATCCAGATGGCACTCGCATCGTTGCCGATCTGGATGGAAGGCGTCATCAATCGCAAATATCCGAAGTGGCGCGAAGTCGAACACAATCCGGACGGCTCGGCGCGCTTTATGCCCGCCGGTGTGCGTCTGGTGGAAAAGTCACTGTCGCGCGAGTATCGCAGCGACGATGTGGTCGCGTGTTTTCCTGACGACCTGCACAAGTTTATTGGACCACGAACGCGCGTCGTGGCTGTGTCGACACACAATCCGCTCGGCGTTACGTTCGCTGCCGGTGTTTATACCTCGATCTTTGGCTCGTCGCGGATGCCGATCAATTCCCACTACGCGCGAGATCTATTCGCAAAAGTTAAGGCGAGCCCGTTTCGCAGTAACTTCAAAGTCATCGTGGGCGGTTCGGGCGGCTGGCAAATCATTCAGACTGACACTTACGAAGAACTGAGCATCGATTGCGTAGTCGAAGGACGCAGTGAGTCGACAGAAACTCTCGACCTGTTTAGAAAAGCAGTGCAGGGAGAAGAACTGCCGCGCCGCGTCGAAGTCAAACACCCGATGGAACGCGACGGGATCCTGTTTCCTGATACGCGAACGACTTTCGGCGTAGTCGAGATGACCACCGGCTGCGGGCGACGTTGCAAGTTCTGCGTGCCCGATCTGAATCCGCAGATCGATCTTCCCAAAGACAAGATCATGGACGCGGTCAGAGCGAACGTCAGAAATGGAAACAAGCAGATCTCGCTGGCCACGGAAGACATGTTCATCTGGGGACAAGTCCATACTGACACGCCATTCTATTTTCCAAACCGTGAAGCGCTCGTCGATCTTTATTCTGACATCGTGAACACTCCGGGTGTTGAGCAGCACGTGCTGAGTCATAGCACGATCGCGCCGGCAGTCGTCGATCCGTTACTCATCAAACAGCTTTCAGACCTGTTACTCCCCAAGAGCCCGATCCATTTCCCGCTTTTGAGTAGCCATCCGCAGAAGAAAGCACTGGCGCCGTTGATCGGACTCGAGACCGGCTCGGTACGCATGGCCAAACAGATTATGGCGAGCAAGGGCGTGCCGTTCTCAATTGAAGACTGGCCCAGTGTCGTGCTTGAAGGGCTGCGCGTGCTTAATGAAAACAACTGGTTTCCGGCAATGACGCTCATCGTCGGCAATCCCGGTGAGACCGATCAAGACACGATGGAAACGATCGATCTCGTCTACGAGATAGAGCGGCGTGGGTTGTTTGCGTTTCTCGTTCCGTCGATCTTTACGCCGTTGCACGACACGCGCATGGAAAAGGAAAAGGGCGTCACGCAGACAAAGCAGCTCACAAAACTTCAGTGGCAACTGATGATGAAGTGCTGGAAGATGAACCTGCGACCGGGTCAATACAGTTGGTGGGGACCAATGGCCTGGCGCGTGGGGTCGATCGGGATGTGGATTTATAAATTGAGAAAGCTTAATGGACCAAACTTCACTTGGCCCTTGCTGATGTTCTCGGGCGCCGTCTCGGAAAGAAATCTTCAGCGCATGGGCAAGATCTATCAAGGCAAACCGCTGAAAGTGAAGACTCGCGCTGAGCTGATCGCGTCGCTCAAACCAAAAGATTGGCGCTATCTGCGTGCAGACAACGGCGACATTCCCGTGGAATACAGAGCGCCAGTTGTTGCCGCACACGCCGCAATGGCGGCCTTGTAATTTTGCGCTTTTGGCGGCTAGATCGGATCTATGAAAGACCTGAAACGTCTACTCGAGCAGAACAGAGCCTGGGCTGAGAACATCACGGCAAATGATCCCGAGTTTTTCCAAACCCTTGCCAAGCAACAAACACCGCGTTTCCTTTGGATCGGTTGCGCTGACAGTCGCGTGCCTGCGACACAACTCGTGGGCATGGTGCCGGGTGAAATGTTTGTACACCGGAACGTAGCGAACGTCGTCGATCACACAGACTTCAATTGCTTGTCAGTGATGCAGTACGCAGTCGATGTGCTGAAAGTGGAACACATCATAGTTTGTGGTCATCACGGCTGTGGCGGCGTTAAAGCCGCGATGGACAACCTGCAACTCGGCCTGATCGACAACTGGTTGCGTCACGTGCAGGACGTACTTCACGAACACGAAGAGCTACTCTCGCAGGTACGCGATGAAAACACGCGTCTCGATCGTTTGTGTGAATTGAATGTGATCGAACAGGTAATGAACGTAGGTCGCACGACGATCGTTCAGAGTGCCTGGCAACGCGGTCAGGAACTCGTCATCCACGGCTGGATCTACGGACTCGAAGACGGCCTCCTCCGCGATCTCGGCGTCTCGATTGATAATCCCGACGGGTTGGTTTCCGTTTACCGAGGCGCGATCAGCAAAGTCATTTGAAGTTAACGTAATGAAAGTCTCGCGACGCGACTTTCTGCAATCTGCAAGTACCGCCATCGGTGTTTCGTTACTCGACCGCACGTTCTCACCAGAAGATCTCGAAAAGACAATCAAAGAGATTCGCGCAAACCTGCTCGCGATGATTAACGAAGAACGCGCGGTGGAGAACGTTCAAACCGTAGTGCTCGACGATCTGGCAACGGAAGTGGCGACAAAGCACGCCTGGGACATGATTCAGGGCGAATACACCAGTCACTGGGGACGCGACGGTCTCAAACCATATCATCGTTATTCGTTCGCTGGGGGAACAGACGCGACCGCCGAAAACGTTTCCGCGGCTGACAACACGTGGTCCATGAAGGGCCACGATTTAAAACAGGACACCGCTTATCTGCACGTGCGGCTTTATCAGGAAAAGCCTCCACACGATGGTCATCGCAAGACGATTCTCGCCCCCGAGCACACGCACGTCGGGATCGGCATTGTTGTGCACGAGCTGCGTTTGCGATTGGTGGAACTGTTTGTAGCGAGGTACGTGCAAGTCAAGCCAATGGCTCGCGAGGCGAAGCGCGGCGGACAGATCTCGTTTGAAGGAAAAGTCAGGCCAGGTTACGAAATGAAGAACATCGAAGTGTTCTATGAGCCGGTCCCTGAAGCACCGGAGATTGGCTGGCTTCGGGTACCGCGATCATATGCGTTGCCGAATGAGTCGAGAGTGCTGCGCCGCAAAATTCCACCGCCCTATATGTATGCCGATGGCCAGCATGGAACGGTTGAAATATTTAACGACGGAAGTTTTGCCGCTCCGGTGAAGTTATACAAGAACACTCCAGGCATCTACACCATCGTCACCTGGATTAACGAGGTCAACTCAGCCGCTGCATTTCCGGCAACAACGGTGTGCATAAAAGCTTCCTGATGATCTTATCCACAGATTACACAGATCTTAATAACCAATCTGTGTAATCTGTGGATAAAAGTCTTAAAGTTGTCTTTGACGAGCAGCTTCGAACAGTAGGATACCGGCGGCGACGGAGACATTCAGACTCTCAGCGCTGCCTTTCATCGGGATGGTGACGGCCTTGTCAGCCTGCATTAATTCCTCGAGCGTGAAGCCGGTCGATTCCGCCCCCAGAAACAAGGCGCGAGCGCCGGTCCAATCGAACGCCGTATAAGCAAGGGCCCCACCCACGTCAGCACAAACAGTCGACATTCCGCGAGCCTTACACCATTCGATCGTCTTCGTGTACGACGGTCCAATCCATATCGGGAGTCTAAAGGCCGCTCCCATCGCCCCACGCAGAGACTTTGGTGAGAATGGATCACTGGTGTTTGTAGTCGTGATCACGCCGCTTGCGCCGGAAGCCTCGGCAGTGCGCAGAATGGCGCCGACATTGACCGGGTTGTTGATTTGGTGAAGCACTACGAGCAGGGAATTCGGATCGAGACTCTCAGTGAGTCGATCCTCCGAAGCGACGGGGCGGCGTGCGAGTACAACTATGCCCTGTGGTGTCTTCGTGTAGGAGATCGAGGCAAGGAGTTTCTCATTAACGGAAGCATCGCGTTTGGCGACGTGTGATAGTTCGGCGATAGCGATGGCCGCGCGGTCCTTACGCTGGAGTTCTTCGGATACGATTACGGCTTCGATTTCAAGCTTTGAACGATATGCTTCTTCACACAGCCGCAAACCTTCGACAAAGATCAAATCGTCGATCTTGCCGTCGCGAACAGCTCGGGCTTCGCGGAGCAGGGAATTGTCACGGCTGGTGATATGCATTATGCAGTTATGATCTCGGCCCAGATGGGCCAGTGGTCGGAGACGTTCAATGGCCTCGCAACGCCCCAACGTTCAATCTTTATTCCGCGGCTGAAGATCCAATCGGCGTGCATTCGTAGTCCGCCGCCACGCCAGGTAGCAGTACCTGTCGGAATCGGCGTTGTGTAACCGCGCGACTCCAGGAACGAACGCGTGTCGATACATTTCTGTTTCGAGAGGGTATTGAAATCGCCGAGGATGATTGTTGGCAGCGTGGTAGCGTCTGCCTGTGCCGCAATCGCTTCGAGTTGGGCCAATTGTCCATCGATTGCAGCATGTGGATCGACGTGCGCGTTGAAAATTCTGATCTGATGCTGTCCAACCGAGATGGTGGCTGCCATTGCGAGTCGTGGCCGCCACGGGCATTCATGCCACGGTAGGTCGATACGCGTCACATCGGTTAGAGGGAAACGACTCAACAGGGCTACGCCCGTGTCACCTTCGTCGTACAGGCCGATTGGTTCTTCGAAATCGAGCCACCATTGCCGTTTCACCGGGGGAACGCCACGCGGAATGCCCGCCGGCGCGTGCTCCCAATGCATGTCGAGTTGTTCGGCCAGTTCCTTTGCTACGTGATGCCCGCCCGTGCGCACCGTGCGCTTGTCCGCCTCCTGCAAAGCAAGCACGTCGACCCGTGGTAATAGCTTGTTGTCGGTAAATGCGCGCGCGGCTCCGGCGATCAGATTACCAACGTGTTCGGGACGTCCCTTCAAACTCATGAGGCCGAGCTTGCGTCGCAGACCGCCGGAGATCAGGTACGGGCCGCGCGCATAACGGATGTTGTATGATGCAATGACAAGCTTAGGGGGAATGATCATGAGCGGCGTGATTATAGCAGTTGTAGACGATATGTTTTTTAAGTCGAAGATCCGCGCGGTGGCGGAAGCGGTGGGGGCTGAAATCAGTTTTCCGCGAACTCAGGAGGCACTGCTTCAAAAAGTACGCGAAGCAAAGCCACAATTGATTATTGTTGACTTACACAACGAGAAGATTGAGCCCGCGACGTTGGCCGCAGAGTTAAAGGCTGACGATGATCTCCGCGCTATCCCGCTGCTCGGATTCTTTTCCCACGTCCAAACAGAACTGCAAAGAAACGCGCTCGCAGCCGGCTTCGATCAAGTCATCCCGAGATCCGTCTTCGCTAGAGATCTCTCGAAAATACTATCCGTGTAATCCGTGTTAACTAACTCACTGCCGCGGGCGTGATTACCTCGAAAATAGATCTCACTTCACTGACCATCTGCTCGTACTGGTCCAACGTCAAAGCCTGCGCGCCATCCGAAAGCGCATGCTCGGGTTGATCGTGCACCTCGACGATCAATCCATCCGCGCCGACCGCAACCCCGGCACGTGCAAGCGGCGTCACCATAAAGTTTTTCCCGGTGCCGTGCGACGGATCGACGATCACGGGCAAATGCGAGATGCGACGCACGGCCGGGATCGCAGCGAGATCCATCGTGTTGCGCGTGTGTTGCGCAAACGTGCGGATGCCGCGTTCGCAGAGAACAACCTGGTAGTTACCTTCGGCCATCACGTACTCTGCTGCCAGCAACCACTCATCGAGTGTCGCGGAGAGTCCGCGCTTCAGCAGCACTGGCAGCTTCGCTTTGCCTGCACGACGCAGGAGAGAGAAGTTCTGCATGTTGCGAGCGCCAATCTGGATCATGTCGCCGTAACGTTCGACGAGATCGACGCCGGCTTCGTCAAGTGCTTCGGTTACGATCTTCAAGCCGTACGCTTCGCGAACGTCGGCGAGTATCTTCAATCCTTCTTCGCCAAGCCCCTGGAAAGCGTAAGGCGAAGTGCGCGGCTTGTAAGCGCCGCCACGAAAGAAGCGCGCACCACTACGGCGGACGGCTTCAGCGATCGCAAATGCCTGGGCGCGACTCTCAATCGCGCATGGACCAGCGATAATCGCGAGCTCGTCGCCGCCAATCGTTGCGTCGCCGACGCGCACCACTGTTTTTTCCGGTCGTAAGTCGAGAGAGATCAGCTTGTACGGTTTGCTGACGCGAATCGCTTCGGCAACGCCGGCGAGGTTCTCGAATTTCGAAGGATCGACCGCGCCCTGGTTTCCGGTGACACCGATGGCGGTGCGCGTCGCGCCGGGCATCGGATGGCCCTTGAAACCCAATGCCTCAATCACACGCAGGACAGCCTCGATCTGGCTGTCAGTTGCGTCGTGTTTCATTACGATAAGCATGGTGTTTTGAAATCCTTTTACATCTGTTCCGGTACATTAATACCGAGAATCCCCAAAGCATTTGTGAGTTGAGTCCTGATGATCTTGGTCACCGCGATCAGCACGCCTCTTCGAACTTCGTCCTGCTCCGTGAGAATTCGATGATCGTGATAGAAACGGCTAAAAGCCCGGGCAAGTGAGAAAGTGTACTTCGCAAGATTAGCAGGCTCCGCGGAATTTCGACACTGCGCAATGACTTCGTCGAGCTGTTGAGACAACATGACGAGCGACCAGATTTCCGTTCCACCTTCGCCGGACAACACCTCTGAAACTCTGTTCTGTAAGGCGCTGTCGCCGGCTATTTGTTTTATTAACGTATCCGACGCAGCCACAGTTTCGTTCGGCAGCTTGCGGAAGATCGAGTTAGTGCGGACGGCTGCATACTGGCAGTACGGCCCGGTTTCACCTTCGAATGAGAGCGCCTCTTTAAAATCGAAGGCAATGACGGTGTTGCGCGTAAATTTGAGCAGGAAATAACGCAGCGCCGCGACTGCGACCTCATGCGCGGTCACTTTTTTATCGGCTTCGGAAAGCTCCGGATTTCGTTTCTCGACTTCCGTAAGCGCACCAGCTTCGAGTTGATTGATCAAATCGTCGGCCTTGACGCCAAGCCCTTTGCGTCCGCTCATCTCGATGTAAGGTCGCGCCCGATCCTCATCGCTCAATTCGATACCGAGTTCCTCGCACGCCGCCGGCGAGAGTGCCACCATCTCGTAGCTGAAGTGAATACTTGCATCCTCACCGATCTCGGGCACTACTGCCGCAACGCCACGGGCGACGATCTCCTGTGGGTACGATTGCCTCGAGTCGATGACGTTGTAGACCGTCACACCGCCGCCGAAGTGTGGCCGTTCCGTTTCGTCTTCGGCTTCAGTTTGCGTGGACCAGAGAACGTGACCGTCGTCGTAGTTTCGAAACACCCGATAGTGGAAATCGAGTCCGAGCCTGCCGAGTTTCCAGAGTTGGTAAGCGATGTCTTTGCCGGTGTAAGTGACGGTGCCGTTCGAACGCACAATGATCTTGTCTGACTCGTGTTCGTCAGTGCCGGTGTGCGATTCAAACGGCATGACCCAGCAACCAGCGTGACGGCCTTCCGGCTCGTAGCGGATCACGCCGGTGTTTTTCATCAACTCGAAGGCGCGTTCCCAGAAGTGGAGGTGCAGGATGTCTGACTCGCGCGCGAGCAGATCGTAACGAATGCCGAGTCGTTCCATCGTGTTGAGAATGCATTCGACGTTGCGTGTGGCGACGTAATCGGCGAGTTGTGCGATCGGATTCGTGCCGCCTTCTTCGAGTGCGTGCAGCACTTCGTTTCGCAGCTTCGCCTTCTCGGGATTCATCTGGCCGGCGAGATTGCCGTCACGATAGAAGAGGCCAACCTTGGTGTAGAGATCCCAGCAGTAGTAATCGAATGTGTAGTCTTTGCCGAGCGAGGCGTCGAGAGCTTTGATCTGGTCGAGATCCATTTGCTCGAGATGCTGAAAGCCAACGACAACATCAGCAACCTGAACGCCCGTATTGTCGATATAGTTTTGCACCTCGATCCGATCGCCTGCCGCTTTAAGAATGCGCACAAACGTATCGCCGAGGACGGCATTGCGAACGTGACCGATATGAGCAGCTTTGTTCGGATTGATACTGGTGTGTTCGACCATCTTCTTCGGTCGATCTGGCTGCGCATTGTCGTCTTTAGTTGGCCCGGCAAACATGCCGAGCAGTTTTGCGCGATCGTAGAAGACGTTGACGTAGCCGGCGCCTGCGATCTCAACGCGCGCGACTTCGTCGATATCTTCAAGCTGAGTTTTGAGCTTTTCGGCGATGTTGCGTGGGTTTTGCTTTTCGCCGGTGGCTTGTTTGATCAGTTTCGCGAGTTCGAAGGAAACGGGAAACGCCAGGTCGCCGAGCTCTGCGCGCGGCGGCATTTCGGCGTTGACCTGCTGCAGTTCGACACCAAACGTCTCGCGTGCGGCGCTGCGGATTCGTTCACGCAGCTTTTGTTGTAGTTCAGTCAGGGTCATAGGACAAAAGCGCAGAGTATAGCAAATTTGGAGTGCGGTTCTTATCCACCGATTACACAGATTCTATTTAATCAATCTGTGTAATCGGTGGATGAGGCGTCCGTTGGGACGATCTGCTACCATCGCCGTGGCAATGCAAATATCACCAGAATTGCGACGGCGCTTTGCCGAAGCGCGGCGGGTCGTTGTGCTTACGGGCGCCGGGGTTTCCGCGGAGTCAGGCGTGCCGACCTTTCGCGGTGGCGGGAATACGACCGTCTGGAAGGGAATCCCGTTCGAGGTAATTTCGTCTGCCGCGATGCTGGAACGAAATCTTCCGGCCGTCTGGGAATGGTTTGACTATCGCCGCGACTTCATGAACGGCCTGATGCCAAACGGCGCTCACGAAGAAATCGCACGTTGGCAGGAGCGTTTTCCCGAATTCACGGTGGTCACGCAAAATATCGATGGTCTGCATCAGAAAGCCGGCTCGCGTGACGTCATCGAACTCCACGGCAACATCTGGCGCGCGCGCTGTATTACCTGTCGTTCGGTTTACGACATGTCGTCGGGAGCGAAACGTCCCGAAGCGTGTCTGGGATGTGGCGACTCGTTGCGACCGGACGTGGTCCTGTTTGGCGAACTACTGCCGCCAGGAGCATTTGAAATTGCTGCCGAACGTGCATCACGATGTGAGTTATGTATCGTGATTGGCACTTCCGGACTCGTCTATCCAGCGGCGGGTCTACCTGAGATAGCAAAATCCGCCGGCGCGTATCTCTGCGAGGTCAATCCTGAGCCGACACCGTTATCAAGACTTTGCGATGAAACATTGATGGGCAAAGCCGGTGAGGTGTTGCCGTTGTTCAGATCATGAAGACTCTTTACTTCGATTGTTTTGCCGGCGCGAGTGGCGACATGATACTCGGCGCCATGGTGGCTGCGGGCGTTGACCCAAACTATCTCCGCACGCAACTGTCGTCGCTTCCTGTCAGTGGCTTTGATATCAACTTTGAGACTGTTAACCGCTCAGGTCTGAGCGCGACCTACGCTCGTGTCGAGACAGCCCACGAACACAAGCATCGTCACCTGTCAGATATCAAACAGATCATCGAAGGCTCCGGTCTCTCCGATTCGGTGAAACAACGCGCCGTTCAAATCTTCACACGTCTCGCTGAAGCCGAAGCAAAGGTTCACAACGAGCCTGTCGATCACGTTCACTTTCACGAAGTGGGCGCGCTCGATGCGATCGTCGACGTCGTTGGCGCTGCAATCTGCTTTGACGCTTTGAAGATCGATCGGTTTATTTGCTCGCCACTGCACGTGGGCAGCGGGATGGTTAAGATGGCCCACGGGCAGTTTCCAATTCCACCGCCGGCTGTCACGGAACTGCTCAAAGGGGTCCCGTTTTATGCCACCGACATCAAAGGCGAACTGCTAACACCGACAGGCGCGGCGATCATCACTACAGTCTGCAGCAGCTATGGACCAATCCCGCAGATGACGACTGACGTTACTGGCTACGGCGCCGGTACGCGCGAATACCAGGACTTCCCGAATGTGCTCAGAGTCTTGATTGGTGAAACGGACGCTGACAACGCCACTGACGAACGATTATGGATGCTCGAAACAAATCTTGACGACGCGTCGCCACAGATCATCGGACACGTCATGGATCGCATCCTCGAACTCGGCGCGCTCGACTGTTTCTTCACGCCTGTGCAGATGAAAAAGAATCGGCCCGGTGTCCTTTTGTCAGTGCTCTGCGGCCGTGAAGAAAAAGAAGCGCTGCTGAAGTTGTTGTTTATGGAGACGACAACGCTCGGTGTGCGTAGTTACGAAGTCTCGCGACGGGCGCTCAAGCGAAGCGTGGTGCGGGTCGAAACGCAGTATGGACCGATCGATGTTAAAGTAGCGCATCTGGACGGACGCGTTGTAAACGAGATGCCGGAATTTGAGCAGTGCCGGACGGCGGCGGCGAAGGCGAATGTGCCTTTGAAGGTCGTGGAAGAGGCTGCACGCCTGGCATCGGCAAGAATTCGCCACGGATAAACAGGGATGACAAACAAAGTCGATTTAGAACGGATCAAAGAGGGTGTGCGCCTGATTCTCGAAGGTATTGGAGAGGATCTGGAACGTCCGGGATTACAGGAAACGCCGCAGCGTGTGGCGGAGATGTATGTGGAGCTGACCTCGGGCATGCGCGAGGATCCGACGCAGCACGTAGTTCCGCTGCCCGGAGACAAACACGATGAGATGGTGATCGTGAAAGACATCAGCATCGCGTCGTTGTGCGAGCATCATCTCGCGCCGTTTGTGGGTCGTTGTCACATCGCCTACATTCCGAAGGGTGGTCGTATTCTCGGCATCTCGAAGCTGGCACGACTGGCAGAAACGTTCTCGCGTCGTTTACAACTCCAGGAGAGGTTGACGACCGACATCGCCAACACGTTGGATGAAGGCCTCAGGCCACTCGGTGTGATGGTAGTGATCGAAGCCGAACACACTTGTATGACGCTGCGCGGCGTCAGAAAGCCCGGCGCAAAAACGGTGACTTCCGCACTGCTAGGCGGCTTCCGTTCCGATCCGCGCACGCGCGCTGAAGCCATAGCACTGATTAAAGGAAAGGACTAAGAGTTTTACATGTCGCGAATCATTCTCACTATCGTTGTTACTGCACTACTCCTGGGCAATGTGGTTTCTCAAGAGAAAGTAGGAGTATCCGGATTGAACGAAGCAACGTTAAAGGCGCACATCAAGTTTCTCGCCGACGACATGCTCGAAGGTCGTGGTACGGGCGCTCGTGGCGGCGAACTCGCGGCGAAGTATATTGCGTCGCAACTCGAAGCTGTCGGGGCGAAAGGCGCGGGCGAGAATGGCAGTTTCTTTCAACCCGTGTCACTCGTCGGCGTGAAGGCAGATCCCGGTACAACGCTTACGATTTCAGGTGCGAGTGGAAGTGAGAGTTTCAAGTTTGCCGACGACTTCGTCGCGTTTACCGGCGCGCAAACGGAATCAGTTGACGTCGACGCCGATCTGGTTTTTGTCGGTTACGGCATCAACGCGTCCGAACAAAAGTGGAACGATTACAAAGGTCCTGACACTGATTATCGCGGCAAGATCCTCGTGATGCTGGTGAACGATCCGCCGGCAACCGCGGCCGAACCAAATCTCTTTGGCGGCAAGGCGCTCACGTATTACGGCCGCTGGACTTACAAATACGAAGAAGCTGCGCGGCGCGGCGCCGTGGGCGCAATTCTGCTGCACACAGATCAGTCGGCGGGTTATCCGTGGAGCGTGGTGCGTACTTCAAATGGTTCGTGGCGCTTTGATATTGCTCGCGGACAAAACGATTCGACACCGTTTCTACAGTTTCGTTCGTGGGTTACTGACGACGCGGCCCGTCGTTTGATGAAGCTTGCCGGACAGGATCTCGACGCCCTCCGTACCAAAGCTGCCACGCGAGACTTTCAGCCGGTGAAACTTGGTCTCAAAGGCAAACTGAACTTAAAGAGCGAAGTGAAGCGTGTAGCAGCGCCGAATGTCGTCGGTATTCTTGAAGGCAGCGATCCGACATTGAAGAATGAGTATGTAGTGTACTCAGCCCACTGGGACCATCTCGGTATCGGCGCCCCCAACAAGGATGGCGACACGATTTACAACGGCGCGCTCGATAACGCTTCGGGTGTTGCAGTTGTGCTCGCTATTGCCGAAACAATCGCACGTATGCCTGAGGCTCAGCGTCCCAAACGCTCCAGTCTGTTTTTATTCCCGACTGCAGAAGAGCAGGGACTGCTTGGCGCCGAGTGGTACGCGAAACATCCGGTGGTTCCCATCGACAAAACTGCCGCGAATGTAAATCTCGACTCGATGAACGTCCTTGGACCAACGCAGGATTTCATTCCGCTCGGTGCGGAACGTTCGACATTGAAAGCGGTGGTTGACGCAGTGGCGCAGAAAATGAATCTGCGAGTGTCTCCGGATGGACGGCCCGAGCAGGGTTCGTTCTTCCGTTCCGATCACTTTCCGTTTGCGAAAGCCGGAGTGCCGTCGATCAGTCTCAAGGAAGGCGATGAATATGTGGGCCGATCGAAGGAATGGGGTGAACAGCAATTCAAGGCTTACAACACCGCGCACTATCACCAGCCATCAGATGAGATACGCGACACCTGGGATTATCGCGGCATGATCCAGGAAGGCGAGATTGCCCTCGCGATCGGGCGCATGATCTCAGACGCGCCTGAGAAACCGCGATTCAACCCCGGGGATGAGTTCGCGAAGAAGCCTTAGCCACAAAGAAGCACATAAAACATAAGCTGGATGAATACTTTCTACGTTACTACTCCGATTTATTACGCCAATAGTCTGCCGCATCTCGGACATCTCTATACGATGATCGTGGGCGACACGATCGCGCGTGCCAAACGACAGCGCGGCGTTGACACTTATTTCCTGACCGGCACAGACGAACACGGCATCAATATCGAGCGCGCGGCAAAGAAAGCCGGACGCACGCCGAAAGAACAGGCGGATTACGTCGTCAGCTATTTCAAGAAGATGACGAGCGAGTTTGGGCTCGACACCGCTCACGGCGGCTACGACATCTTCATGCGCACGACGGAACGCTTTCACTACGAAGGCGTGAGTGAGCTCTGGCGCCGAATCGCAAAAGCAAAGACGCCAAAAGGCAACGACGCGATTTACAAGGGCCATTACGAAGGATGGTTCTGTGCCCCGTGCGCCGAGTACAAAACGGAAGACGAGTATCAGAAACCAAAGAACGAAGGCGATCCGCCGACGTGTCTGATTCACGATACGCCGCTCGATCGGGTGTCGGAAGAAAGTTATTTCTTTCGACTTTCAGATTTCGATGAAGCTTTGTTGTCGGTGCTCGAGTCACGGCCGGATTTCGTCAGACCTGAGCCAAGACGAAACGAAGTGATCAGCTTTGTTCACGGCGGGCTTCAGGATCTTTCGGTGAGCCGCTTGAGATCGTCGGTTAGTTGGGGTGTGCCGGTGCCGGACGATCCGGAACACACGATGTACGTCTGGTTCGATGCGCTCATCAACTACATCACTGCGATCGGTTTTGGAAACGAAGAGCGCGAGAAGGTGGCCGGTTTTGAGAAGTACTGGCCGGCGCTCCATCTCGTCGGAAAAGACATTCTGCGTTTTCACGCCGTCTACTGGCCGTCGTTTCTGCTCGCCGCTGGAATCGAGTTGCCGCGCGCGATCGTGGCGCACGGAATGTGGCTCGATCCGAATGGTCGCAAGATGTCGAAGACGCTCGGCAACGTGATCGAGCTCGACATTTTGCAGAAGCATTTTTCGATCGACGCGATCCGGTATTTCTGTTTGCGTGAAATGGTATTCGGACAGGACGGACGTTTTGGATACGAAGGATTAATCGATCGCGCGAATAGCGATCTTGCCAGTGGCTTGGGAAATCTTTCAAGTCGCACGCTAACGATGATCGCGCGTTACAGCGATTCGGTTATCCCTGGCGGAAGCAATGCTGAAGACGAAACAATCGCTGGTTTTATCCAGCAGGCCCGGGACCAGTATCTGTCGCACTTTGAGAACCTCGCGTTTAGCCGGGCGCTCGAGTCGGCCTGGACCGTCGTCGCGCATGTCGACAAAATGATTTCGGATGCGAAGCCGTGGGATCTCGCGAAAGACGAGAATCAAAAGGAGAAGCTGGCGGCAGTTCTGTATCGCGGCGCTGAATCACTGCGCTGGTTGAGTGTGTTGTTGTATCCGGTCATGCCTGAGGCGAGCCGCGCCATCTGGAATCAGTTGGGACTCGACGGCTCTCCGGCCCACATCGATCCGACGGAATTGAAATGGGGAGAACTCAAGGAGGGCGCGAAGATCGGCGAGATACAGCCCGTGTTTCCGCGCCTCGATAAAGGGAAAATCATGTCTGAGATAAATGCGCCGGCTCAACCCGAGCCGCCCGAGGCACCGAAGACGCATGCCACTGAGGCGGACGCGGTTGTTGGGGTGACGAGCTTCATTGAGATTGATGATTTTGCGAAAGTCGATCTGCGCGTGGGCCAGGTGTTGTCTGCGGAGCGTATTCCAAAGGCGGACAAATTACTGTTGCTCAAGATCGATCTGGGCGAGGAACAGCCACGTACGATCCTTGCCGGTATCGCGCAATACTACGAGCCTGAAAAACTCGTGGGCCGCAAAGTCGTCATCGTCGCGAACCTCAAGCCACGCAAGCTGCGCGGTTATGAATCACAGGGCATGGTCGTCGCCGCGTCTTATGGTGAGGAGGGTCGCCCGGTGATCGCCACCTTCACCGAAGACGTTCCGAACGGCGCACGGTTAAAGTAAGCCACAAAAAGGCACATAAAGCACAAAAAGAGCAGGAATGTTCACTGACTCTCATGCACATATCGACGGTGTGGAATTTGACGATGATCGCGAGGCGGTGATAGAGAGGGCACGCGCTGCGGGGGTCTCAGTAATTCTGAATGTTGGGACTGGTGATCCGCATAGTGGCGCGTTGGAACGTGCC
The DNA here is from genome assembly GCA_035694465.1 of Pyrinomonadaceae bacterium. Classification (GTDB taxonomy): domain Bacteria; phylum Acidobacteriota; class Blastocatellia; order Pyrinomonadales; family Pyrinomonadaceae; genus PSRF01. The sequence goes on from DASSFI010000080.1 coordinate 168,857, forward strand.
GTTGAGTTGGGACGAACTCACGAAAATATCTACACCGCGATTGGCACACATCCTCACGACGCACGCCTTTACGACGATCAGGCCGAAGAGAGAATCAAGACACTCCTCACGTCTGAACGTGTGATCGCGTGGGGCGAGATTGGTCTCGACTTTCACTACGACAACTCACCACGCGACGTCCAAATCGCCGTCTTCAAACGCCAACTCCACGCCGCGTGCGAATGTGATCTGCCAGTCGTGATCCACACCCGCGAAGCCGAGTCGGAAACGATCGAGATCCTGAAGAGCGAGTACGCCGACGCCAAACGCCGTGGCGTGTTTCATTGCTTCAGTGGCAGCATGGATCTCGCACGAAGTGCCATCGAACTCGGCTTCATGATCTCATTCTCCGGTATCGTCACTTTCAAGAAAGCAGAGGAATTGCGCGCAGTGGCGAAGGAAGTCCCACTCGACCGTTTGCTGATCGAAACCGATTGTCCTTACCTGACGCCGATTCCTTACCGCGGCAAACGAAATGAGCCTGCTTACGTCGTCGAAGTCGCGCGCTGCCTCGCTGGTCTGCACGGTGTCGACGTCGAATCCATGGCCCGCATCACCACCAACAACTTCCAAACTTTCTTTCTCCACTAATTCGCAAAGTAATTTGTGCTTTTTCAACCGTTTGGCGGCTCTTGTGGCAACTTTCACATGCTGGCCCTTTGATGGTATTCTCCAGTCAAATGGCTCAGCAGAACTCCTTTGATATCGTCTCTCAGGTCGACTCAGCCGAGATAACAAACGCACTCAATCAAACCATCAAGGAAGTTCGGCAACGATTCGACTTCAAGGGTAGCCACGCGAACGTCGTGCACGAGAAAAACGAACTTGTGCTCACGGCTGAAGACGAAACCAAGCTGCGTAACATGAACGACATCCTGCAGCAGAAACTCGTCCGGCGTGGCGTGCCACTAAAAGCATTCAACTACGGCAATATCGAGCCCGCGGCCGGTGGCACCGTGCGACAGCGCGCACAAATTCAGGAAGGCATTCCGCAGGACAAGGCCAAGGAAGTCGTCAAGTTCATCAAAGACACCAAGGTAAAGGTGCAGGCTTCGATTCAGGGTGACATCGTACGCGTGTCAGGTCGCGATCGCGACACGTTGCAGGACATCATCGCGAAGCTGAAGGAAAAAGACTTCGGCATTCACATGCAGTTTACGAACTATCGTTCAAACTAAAGCATGACCACTTCAGGCCACATCATCGCCCTCGACGAAGAAGCACAAATTTCCGCACGCCGGATCTTCAGCGTGATCGCGAGCGATCTCGCACAGGTCGAGTTGGAATTCGAGCGCCAGGCGCGTTCGAATGTGCAGGTCATCGAATATCTCGGCGAATACCTGCGCGCGTCCGGCGGCAAGCGTGTGCGGCCCGCGCTGACGATTCTCGCCAACTACGCAGTCGGCGGCGATGGCGGTCGTCATAACTCAATTCGCATGGCGACCGTGATGGAGTTTCTGCATACGGCGACTCTGGTTCATGACGACATCATCGACAAAGCCGACACGCGCCGGAAGCGTCCGACCGTGAATGCGCTTTACGGCAACGAGACTGCGGTGCTGATGGGCGACTGGCTTTACATGTCGGCATTCGAGACCAGTCTTACTGAGAGGTCTTTGCCGATACTCGATATTCTTACCCACGTCACACGCAAGATGACTGAAGGCGAACTCTTGCAGTTGACCTTGCTGAGCGATGCGGATGTGACCGAAACGCAGTACTTCGACGTCCTGAAACGCAAGACCGCATATCTCTTCAGTGCGAGTTGTGAAATCGGCGCCATCCTTGGTGGCGCAAATGAGACACAACAAGCGGCCCTGCGCGATTACGGGCTCAGTCTAGGGACGGCGTTTCAATTGATTGACGACGTGCTTGATTTTACTTCGAACGAAGAAGCACTGGGCAAAGCAGCGGGTGCGGATCTACTGGGTGGAAAGGTGACGCTGCCGCTGATCTACCTGCGCGACGCTGCCCCTGAGACGCGTGAGATGATTCAGACCGTTTTACGCGAAGGCACGTACGGCACGGTTCGACAGCAGGATCTTCTCGAAGCAATCTCACGCACCGGCGCCCTCGACCATGCCCGAACCCGAGCGTACGAGTTTGCAGAGGATGCGCGTTCCGCTCTTGATGTTTTGCCCGAGTCGGACTACACGGAATCTCTGCGCGCCCTTCCTACCTACATCCTGGACCGCGATCGCTAAAGTTTAGCCACAGATAACACGGATTTGTTGTAGAATGCCCGCCGATGAGCGAGAACCTTCTCTCCCGTCTTGAACAGAGCCTGCGACAATCGCGCGCGGCGCGCATGCATTTGGCGGCGCGGCTGCGGGAGTTGGAAGCAGAAGCCGATAGTGTTCGGGCCGAATTAGCCGAGATGGACACTCTCGCCAGCCAGACTGAGGCTGCTATTTACCGGCTGCTCTCGTCCGTCCTCGCCTCCGGAAATATCAATCTGGGATTACCCTCTGACGCTGAGTTAGAAGCTGCTATGCGTCAGTCGCAACCGCAGTCGCCCTTACGTTCAGCCGTTCCGCCCGTCGAACGCCGTCAGCAGATCCCGACGGTTCGCAACAACGTTGACGTGCTCAGCGATCGTTTCATGGACCGGACCATTCCCCAGGCAGTCACACTCCTGCTTCGTGAAGAGGGTGGGCCACTACACGTCAACGAACTCTATAACCGGTTGCTCGAAGGTGGCTTTAAGTTCACCGGTCAAAACCCGACCATCAGCGTAGCGGTTTCGCTCAACCGCAACACTCGCTTTCGCAAAGTTGCCCCCGGAACATTCGACCTCGTCATGCGCGACGCCTCAAAGGCTTCCTGATCGGGACGGATGCGCGCGATCGTTCTTTCGGCCGGTTACGGCACACGCCTTTGGCCACTCACTGAAGACCGCACTAAACCCGCGATTCCCATACTCGGAAAACCGCTGGTCGGTTACGTCGCTGAATATCTCGCCGGCTACGGTATCGATGAGATTGTAGTTAACCTGCATCATCGACCGGAGTCAGTTCGCCGAGCGCTCGGCGACGGCAGCCGTTTTGGGGTGAAGCTTCATTACGTTGAAGAGCCCGTCATACTCGGCACGAGTGGCGCTCTCGATAACACTCGCGAGTTCTTTGACCGTGAGACCTTTGTCGTCGTCAACGGCAAGATCATCACTGATATCGACTTGAACGCCGCGCTCGAAACACATCGCAAGTCGAATGCACTCGCAACCCTCGTTTTACTTCCCAACGCACGCCGCGAACGGTTTAGCGTCATCGAAACTGAAAACGGACGCGTGCAGGGATTTGGCGGAATGCCAATCGATAGTGGTTCCAATGACGCGCCGTTGATGTTCACCGGCATTCACATCATGGAACCGCGAATTCTCGAATACGTGCCGCGCGGAGTTTTTTCTGATTCGGTAACAGACGTCTATCCGAAGGCGATGGCAAACGGCGAGATTCTCGCGGCGCATATCGCTTCAGGAAAGTGGCGCGAACTCTCGACCCTGAAACGATATCTCGACATCAGCGTTGAACTGCTGAAAGAAGCAGGGAAGACGTTCGCCTCCGGAGCGAATAACTCCATCGGCGCGTCAGCAACTGTTTCGGACTCGATCCTTTGGGACAACGTCGAAATTGGTGCAGGAGCGCGCATTAGTCGAGCGGTTCTTGCCGATAACGTGAAGATTGGCGCCGGTGAGATAGTGGAAAACGCGGTGGTCGTCCCACGCAGTCTCGTGGAGGGCAAAAAGCCTCCGGATAAGGCGGTTCCCGGCCATTTTCAAGGTGAAAGCTTTATTGTGCCCCTGTGATACAATCGCGCCGCATCTCGGCAATTGCCAATTTCAACCAATTTAACTAATGAGTGCTCCAAAACCTGTGATTTCTAACGCATTTGAATCTTCGGCGTCAGATCGACTTGCCAGATTCGTCACAGAGCAGGGAATTGCCGGCAGGGACGTAATTCCGCTTACACCGGATGCTTCGACGCGCAAGTATTACCGTATCGGCTGGAAGAAACGCACCGCAATCGCAGCAGTTTACGCCGAACCGTTTGATCCCGAGTTTCACCCGTATCTCGATGTGACTCGACTATTCCTCGACTGTGAAATCCCGGTGCCGGAAGTTTACGCAGTCGATGGCGCCGCCGGAATCATCGTCCAGGAAGACCTCGGCGACCGCCAGCTATATCAAGTCTACGAAGACGAACCAGACGAGCAGTGCGATCAATACAAGGAAGAGGCGATCGCGCTAATCGCAAAGATTCAGAAAGCGACCGCGCACGCCTACGAAACACACTCGATCTCCAGCCGTCTCGCATTTGACGAAGCAAAACTTTCATGGGAGCTCGACTTCTTTTTCGATCACTATTTCGGTAGCCTGCGCGGCGAAAAACTCCGTCATGCCGAAGTGGCTGAACTGAAAGCCGAACTCAACGACATTTCCGCTGAGCTTTCGGCCGCGCCACGCGTGCTTTGCCACCGCGATTATCACGCTTCAAATCTGATGATCGACAAACGCAATCACATCAGGATCGTGGACCACCAGGATGCACGCATGGGACCGGCGAGTTATGACCTGGTTTCGTTTTTGCTGGATCGACAGCCATGTCCGCCGTCACTCGCTGAATTGCGCGACCATCGTCTCTTCTTTCTCGAGGAACGACGACTGCTTGGTCTCAGCGCGATTGACCCCGATGACTTTGCACACGAATTCAGGCTGATGACGATTCAACGCGGCCTGAAAGCTACCGGAACGTTTTCGTATCAGACGGCAGTGGCCGGAAGGGCCTCAGTTTACCAGCACTTCATTCAACCCACGCTCGAAATCGTTTTGCAGGCTGCTGAATGGCTTGAAAGATTCCCCACACTACGCCGGATGTTAAAGGAACGTATCAACTAACTGCTTACACGCTCGGTTTCTCGATGACAACGCAATCAAACGCAATCGCAACAGATAACCACACCTACATCAACCAACTCTCAAAGCACGTCGGCGCTGAAGTAGTGCTTAAGGGATGGCTCTACAACATGCGCTCGAGCGGCAAGATACTGTTTCCGCAACTCCGCGACGGCACCGGAATCGTGCAGGGCGTCGTGCTGAAGAGTGCTATTTCGCCTGAACTGTTTGATCAGTTGAAACAACTTGGTCAGGAATCGGCGTTGTCGATCCGAGGCACCGTCCGTGCTGACGAACGTGCGCCCGGCGGCTACGAGATCGACGTGATCGACGCGGAAATTCTGCAAGAGGTGCACGATTACCCGATTACTCCAAAGGAACACGGCACCGAGTTCCTGATGGACCACCGTCACCTTTGGCTGCGCTCGCGACGGCAACATGCGGTCTTGAAAGTGCGGCATACAGTGGTAAAGGCAGTGAGGGATTTCCTGGACAATGATGGCTTTACGCTCTGTGATTCACCAATCTTCACGCCCGCGGCTTGTGAAGGAACGACGACGCTCTTTGAAGTCGATTATTTCGACGGTGAAAAGGCCTATCTGACCCAATCTGGCCAGCTCTACAACGAAGCGACCGCAGCCGCCTTTGGAAAGGCCTACTGTTTTGGTCCAACGTTCCGAGCGGAAAAGTCCAAGACACGCCGGCACCTGACCGAGTTCTGGATGGTCGAACCGGAAATGGCGTATGCGACGCTTGATGACGTTATGAATTTGGCAGAGCGTTTTCTTTCATACATCGCGGCGCGTGTGCTGGACCAGAGAAGTGAAGAGTTGAAAGTGCTCGAACGTGACCCGGCGAAGCTCGAGGCAATCGTACCCCCGTTTCCGCGTGTGCATTACGACGACGCCGTGAAGATGCTTCACGAAGGATTTGAAAAGGGTGCGATGGAGACGAAGTTTGAGTGGGGCGGAGACTTTGGCGCGCCCGACGAAACCTACATTTCCAGCCAGTTTGATAAGCCGGTGATGGTCCATCACTATCCCGCCGCGGTAAAAGCGTTCTACATGGCACGCGATCCGGAACGCGCGGAACTGGCGCTCGGTGTCGACGTGCTGGCGCCTGAAGGTTATGGCGAAGTGATCGGCGGTGGCGAACGCGCGACGTCGCTCGAGTTTCTGAAGGAGCAGATCGCTTTGCACGAGCTACCGGAAGAAGCGTTTCAGTGGTATCTCGATTTGAGGCGCTACGGCAGTGTTCCGCACGGTGGTTTTGGGATGGGAATTGAACGATGCACGGCGTGGATGTGCGGGATTGAACACATTCGCGAGACGATACCGTTTCCGAGGATGTTGTATCGGATCAGACCGTAAAACCATCCACAGATTACACAGATTTAGTTTTATCTGTGTAATCTGTGGATAGGTTTTGTACTAGGAGTGAACATGACTTGTCCAAAGTGCGGGGCTCAGTTACTCGAAGGATCGACCTTCTGCGGAGCGTGTGGTAATCGGCTTGGTCCTGCAGACACACAGCCCATGAATCCTCGTGGTGCGGGAATTCAGATCGATGAAGACTCGCGTGGTCGTGGCAGAGGTTACGACTATGAAGTATTACATCAACCCTCATTCTCACTCGCTGTGCTTCGTCTTCAGGCCGAACAATCGATCCAGGCAGAATCGGGCGCGATGGTGTCGATGTCGGCTAATGTAGAACTTCAATCACAGATGAAGGGCGGCCTCTTTGGGGCGATCAAGCGAGCCGCCGGTGGCGAGTCGGCATTTATCTCAACGTTCACTGCCCGCGGTGGCCCAGGTGAAGTAACACTTGCACCGGGCGCACCGGGCGACATCGCCGCGATCGAGCTTTCGGGTAATCCGTTCTTCGTCCAATCGAGTTCTTATCTTGCGGGTGATGCCAGTCTGACGGTCGACACGAAATGGGGCGGCGCTAAATCATTCTTTTCCGGCGAGGGTCTGTTTGTGTTGATGGTCCAGGGACAGGGATTGTTGCTGGTATCGTCGTTCGGCGCGATTCATCGAAAACGACTTCAGGCCGGCGAACGATATGTGGTCGACACCGGTCATCTCGTCGCCTGGGAAGGCACGACGCAGTACACACTTCGTAAAGCCGCATCGGGTTTCTTCCGCAGTATGATGAGCGGCGAAGGAATCGTCGCCGAGTTTCAGGGACCTGGGGAGCTACTGATTCAGACGCGAAATCTCGCCGCGCTCGCAGGTCTGCTCAAACCATTCTTCCCGACACAGGGCGGCGGCGGTGGCGGTTTCAACTTGAACCTCGGTGGATAGGTATCTTGTTAATCCTATAAATCTTGTAATCCTGTCTCACATTTAGACAAGATTTCAGGATGAACAGGATTTACAAGATGTGTAGGTATGCAATCAAAAAAATCTCTCAGCATTCTCGGCGTTCCGCTGGGCTACGGCGCAAGCATGGCCGGAGTTGATATTGGTCCAGCCGCGCTGCGAGTCGCACGTCTAAATCAACGAATCGCAAAGCTCGGCTATTCCGTTCACGACCTCGGTGACATGCGACTTGAACGCCCGCAGTACCTACCCGAACCTGATGACAAACTGAAATACGTGCGCGAGATCACTAACGCGTGTGAACAGTTAGCCAGTGAAGTCGAAGGAATCCTAAAGTCCGATCAACTGCCACTCATCCTCGGCGGCGATCATTCAATCGCGATCGGCTCGTTTGCAGGTGTTGCGTCGTACTACAAAAAGAAACAAGAAACACTCGGCCTGATCTGGTTTGACGCTCACGCGGACATGAATACGCCCGACTCCACTCCGTCAGGCAACATTCATGGAATGCCGCTCGCCACGTTGCTCGGTTACGGAACACCCGAGCTCACCAACGTCGCCGGCTTTGCGCCAAAACTCGATCCCAAGTTGTGCGCGCATGTTGGAGCGCGTGACATCGATCCCGGTGAAAGAGATTTGATCAAGCAGCTCGGTATGCGCTTCTTCACGATGAGAGAAGTAGACGAACGTGGTATGAAGGCTTGCATGGACGACGCGATCAAGATCGCTTCGGGTGGCACAGCAGGGTATGCAGTCACATTTGACGTCGACGTTCTCGATCCCGGCGATGCGCCTGGTTCGGGCACACTGGTTCGCGGTGGTTTGACGTATCGTGAAGCGCACCTCGGGATGGAGAAAATCGCCGAAGCCGGCGGCATGCGTTCACTCGAGATCGTCGAGATCAATACGGCGCTGGATGTGAACAACAAGACGGCTGAGTTAGGTGTGGAGTTGATTCTGTCAGCGCTGGGCAAGACAATTCTGTAAAGGTCAGGTGAACTAAAAAAGAGTGCCTAAAAAGCTTCGGGTCGGGGTGATTTTCGGTGGTCGGTCGGGTGAACACGAGGTTTCGGTACGATCGGCGCGCGCTATAGTTGAAGCCATCGATCGAAAAAAGTTTGATGTAGTTCCCATCGCGATCACGAAGGAAGGGAAGTGGCTCGCCCCGGCGCACTCGGCGCAACTGCTGCCTCCTGCAGTGCACTCGTTGTTACCTGCAAAGACTTACGAAGCGACCGCAGATGTCGCGCTCCTCGGCGATCCGTCACGCAAAGGTCTGCTGGCGCTCGAAGGCGATGCTCAGGCGTTGTCCGGTGAGAAGCTCGACGTTGTCTTTCCCGCTCTGCATGGTCCATTCGGTGAAGACGGCACACTTCAAGGATTACTTGAGATGGCCGACGTGCCGTACGTTGGCTGTGGTGTGCTTGCGTCATCGTGCGGTATGGATAAAGTGACGATGAAGTCGCTGTTTGTGCAAGCCGGTTTGCCGATCTGCAAGCACCTCTGGTTTCTGCGATCTCAGTGGCGCAAGGATCCGGCTAAAGTAATACGTAAGGTAACGAGTGAGATTGGTTTGCCGTGTTTTGTAAAGCCTGCCAACCTTGGATCGTCAGTGGGTGTCTCGCGTGCGACGGATAAGAAGTCGCTGACGGACGCGATCGATCTGGCGGCGGCATACGATCGGAAGATCATTGTTGAAGAAGAGCTGGTCGCGCGTGAGATTGAATGCGCGGTGCTCGGGAATGATGAACCGAAAGCGAGTTTGCCTGGTGAGTACGTCGTGCACGATGAGAAGGCAAGGTTTCTCGACTACACGGAGAAATATTCAAACACCGGGAATGTGAATTTTGTGGTGCCGGCGCCGCTGTCGAAAGCAATGACGACGAAGATACAGCGGATGGCGATTCAGGCTTTTCAGTCGATTGACGGCGCGGGATTGGCGCGGGTCGATTTCTTCCTGACGCGGAATGGTGGGGAATTGGTCATCAACGAACTGAACACGATGCCGGGACTAACTGAAGTGTCGGGTTATCCGAAGATGTGGGCGGCGTCGGGGTTGCCGTTTTCGAAGCTGCTTGAGGTGCTAATCGAGCTCGCCTTTGAGCGCCATCGAGAAAAGTCACTCACGAAAACTTCGAGGTAGAGTTAGACATGATTACAGGATTTTCAGGATTGACAAGATAGGGCGCTGAATCTTGTCAATCTTGAAAATCCTGTAATCATGTCCAACCTCTACTTCGGGCCTTTATATCCCTTACGGGTTCGAACATCCAGCTCTTCACGTTTAACTTTAACTTCCAGCGCACGCCACTTACCGTCGCGTTTCTTATTAATCGGGTGATAAGAGATCGTGTACTGATGCCCGAGTTCATCGGCGATCCCCGAAAACGCATCGCGCAAAGCTGGTCCACCCGGCGTCGCGACAAATCGTCCGCCAGTCTTCTCTGCAAAACCTTTCAACGATGTCGCACTCTGTCGTCCCCCTGATCCACCGACCTCCAGACTCGACATATCCACCGCGTAAATACTTGCCCCGATAGCCAGCGCACTCTCAACGGCTTTATCACCTGAAGCTTTGCTAAACGTGTCCATCCCATCCGACAACACGACAATCGCTTTGCGTACCTCGGGCCTATCAGCCAGCGTCTTTGCAGCTTCAACGATTGCATCGTTGAGTGTCGTCATTCCTTTTGCGCGTATCGCATAAGCAATCGGAGCCAGATCGCGGCCGCCAGAAAACTCCTGTACGCGTTCTACTTTTGAATCAAACCGGTAAACCGCAGCTACATCTTCAGGCCGCAGCCCATCGAGAAACCTGATCGCAGCCGATCGAGCGAGTGAGAAACGCGCTTCCATACTTCCGGAACTATCAAGCAACACAACCGCGGCATAAGGTGATTCCTGAACTGAAAACCCAGCCATGCTTTCGGGCTTCACCTCGACACCATCTTCAAACACCTTGAAGTCAGATGCCTTCAGACCTTTTACATACTGACCCGCCCTGTCTGTGACGGTAACGTTCAGCACCACGAGATCGGTGTTGGTGCGGATCACGTCGTCGTCCTGGGCAACGACCGCGACGACGTTTACGAACAGGAGCGCGAAGAGGAAGAGAATTGTCCTGAGCATGGCTTATGGTTTTGGACTACCAAACGTGCGGGTGATTCTGATCAGTTCAAGTAAAAGATTAGCACTACTAATCACCGACGCAGAGATGACCTGGCGCGGTGTGTTTTGAACTTCCTTGGATAGCTCTTCTGTTTTCTCGGCAAGCTGGCAGGCAACACTCGGAAGGTCTTTCGGCGGATTCAGAATTGTAATCTCTTCACCTTCACCACCAGCTTCGCCACGCACTTTCTTCGTCAGCTTCTCGAGCCGTTCGACCTTCTTCAGATCATCGCGCTCGAGAATCGACTTACCCTGAAGAGCTTCCTTAAGTTGTTTTCCGATTTGTTGGATTTCACGGGCGCGATCCAGATTCTCCTGATGGTCTTTCTCAGCCATCTTGATCGCGCGTTTCGCCTTCATCTCTTCTTCGAAGGTTGTGAGTGGAGTCTGGTCGTCGTCCGAATTCTTTTTGCCGCCCTCGCCGGGAATAGTTGACGGATTTGAATTCTTGGGTGAAGTACTCTGCGCGAAAGCCACCGCGCTACAGAGAAACATTAGCGCTGCGAGAGTGCAGGCAATGCAGAAAACTCTTTTCATTCGACTCTCAGAGTTCACCTTAACAATCGGCACGCCGACCCCTAAACCAAAACTTCAAAGCCTGTTGCGGGAGACTACGGAATTCGGCCCGGGTTATCCGGCGAGTTAATAAACTCTCCAGGCTTACCGGCACGCTTAACCACGATCGTTCTCGGCTCGATTCTTTCCGGTGTCCGCTTCTTTCCCTGGGATGAGGTGTAAGCCATCAACGCTGACTGCGGATCTGCTTTCAAACCTGCCAGACGAATCGAAGCGAAATCCTGAGCCGAGACTTTCATTGAATAAGAACCTTCCTGCTCAGGTTGCAGTTGGCCCGGCGTCACCGGCAACGCGCTTTGTTCGAGGCCGCCATCTTTTCGCCGCCGCAGTTCAAGAACTACTGAAAGTCCGTTCAATTCCTGTTTCGAGATATTGCGCACCACGCCGCCAATAGTCGTCATGCCTTTTTCGAGTGTCGGCTCATCTACGACTATGTGAGCGACAGCGGGGCCTTCTGGACCAGAATGGACAACCGGCGGAGGAGCGTTAGCGGCAAGGTTTCTTCCCTGGTAATACTTGCGAATATAACCATAGCCAACCAGCAATATCGCCGTAATACCGACGGCGCAAACCACAGCCAGCAGTTTTCCTTTATTTGATTCCCGCTCTCGAATAAGAGCTTTTTCGGCGTGCAATGGGTCGTTAATCATCGAATACTAGTTTATCTATTACCTTAACTCAGGGCTGGACGTTTCGCCCTGCCGCTGGAGTGCCGGTGACGGCCAGTATCAAACTCTCGAGAAATTGATCTTCGGCAAGACCGCTGCTGCGCAAGGTGGTCCATTCAGCGCCAGTTGCTCCGTCAGTACGGCCTTCAACCTTTGCATTAACTGCGATGTTCGAAGCGTTGCCGTCAATCGGTTGAATCTCAACTGTGAGCGTGTAGCGACCACGAGTCCAGGCACGCGCGCTTTCTGAGGTTACGTCTGAGTACCTGCTCAAATCAGCCTGCGCGACGACGGCGCCCTTCGTAAACGTAAACGGCTGGCTGACGATGATGCCATCGGCGAGTCTTGATGCTGACTCATCGACGACGAGTTTTCGATCGCGCATCAGCTCCTGAACGGCATTTATGATCACATCGCGACGACCACTCAACCGATATGGATTCGGCAACGGCTCTATCGCCGGTGACTTGCCGCGACCGAAGTCGATGCCGCGACCAGCGCCGACATCTGTCTTATTGCCGTTGTTAGCCGGAGTTCGATCCGAACCAGCATCTCGGACGCGCTCGTTTTGCTTGTCAACACCCTTTGCAGCCTGTGCGAATGCTGGAACTGAACAGGCAATCAATACCATTAGACCAGTAATTATGCGCAACATAGCCAATACCCTTTTGTTTTCAACTCGCGTGAACTTCAACGGGGACTGAAACCGAGAATAGATTAATGGTCACTCAAAGACAAGCTACACTTTGAATGATGGAACTCACAATTCTGTTGCCTGTCACACAGAAGGTTTAGCCACAAAAACGCACACAAAGCACAAAAAGAAACGATTCACTAACTTTGTGCCTCTTTGTGGCTATCGGTTCTTTTGTGCCGCATCGCGTTCGCGTTCCCATTTGCGAAGAGCGGCGACACCGGTCTCAAATTCGGCGCCGTTGCTGTAGAAGTTGTGTGCACCGTCGTCGCGGTCCGGGTTGCGGACGTAATACAGATAGTCAGTCGTAGCCGGATTCAAAGCGGCTTTCAACGAACTCTCGCCGGGAGAGGCGACGGGTCCAGGCGGCAAACCTGAATAAATCCTCGTGTTGTAAGGAGAGCGTCGTTGTATGTCGCTCAAGTAGACTTTTCCATCGTAACGCCACTTGCCTTCAAGTTTTGACGCATAGATGACGCTCGAGTCGACTGCGAGCGGAATGCTCTTCTTGAGCCGGTTGTAAATCACCGAGGCGACCACTGGCCGCTCCTCCGCAAGCTTTGCTTCCGTCTCGATAATGGAAGCCACGGTGACGATCTCGCGTGGAGTAAAGCCGAGACTTCGTGCTCTGTCCGTCCAATCCGGTCGCCAAACACCACGGAATCTACCCACCATCGTGTCGAGCATCTGCTTGGCAGTCATTTCCGGTGAGAACTCATAGGTGTCTGGAAACAGGTAGCCTTCGAGGTTCTTTGCCGCCGGATCGAGGTCTTTGATCTGGGTAACGTTGTTCATTAACTCTAATGCCTGAGCCTCATTTTCGAGCTTAAACTCAGGCACCTGCACCATCGCGCGAGCGATGTCCCAGCGTGTCCAGCCTTCGATTATCGTGAGACGATTGAGTCGTCGTTCACCTTGTTGAAGTCTTGTCAGCACGCCCAGTGGTGAAATCGGAGAGGGAAAATCGTACTCACCGGCCCGCAACGTCGATCCTTTACCGGTTAACTTCAAGTAAAGCTTTAAGGGCCACTCGTGCTGGATTACGCCTTCGGCGGCAAGTTTGTTAATGATGGCGCTCGGGGACGTACCCTTGGGGATGTCAATGTACTGTCCTTTTTTCGTGTGCGTGATTGGTTTGTGGAGGTCGGAATAGGTCCAGGCTGCGAATCCGCCTGTTGCCAGCACGCCAACCACAATTATCAAAAGTATCAGCCGTTTCATTCGTTGTGTTGTTTTTCGGGGTTGTTAGGGTCTACGCGTAATCGGATCTGATCTGTCGTCAGGAAATCTCTCAGAATCACTGCGGCAGCCTCACCGTCGACGAGTGCCGCGAGCTCGGCTGCGGCGACACCCTCGGCCTTTAAATTCTCTATCGCTGCCAGGGAAGTCAAGCGCTCGTCTTGTAAATAGACCGGCTGCGAAACCGACTTCGCCAGGTTCAGAGCCAGCCGTCGAACATTTTTTGCTGACTCTCCTTCAGATCCATCCATGTTTAACGGCAAACCAACCACTATTGTTTGGGCGTCAAAGCGTTCCAGCAGGTGTCGTATATCCTGAAGCAGCTTTTTCCAATTCGAGCGTTCGATCGGGGCCAGCCGTTTGGTTGTGATCAGTCTTTCATCTGAAACAGCGGCGCCCACCAGTTTCTCGCCGAGGTCAAGGGCGAGAACTGGTCCGATGATCTGTTCTTTGAGTGGTTCCATGCCGTTCTTATCCACAGATTACACAGATTCAATTTGATCAATCCAGGTAATCTGTGGATTAGCTTGCGCCCTATAAATACCGCCTGTATCATACGTTTCGACCGCAAAATGTGCGATCTTTGTTGATTCGGGCTTTAACGTAATCTACGAGGTAGGTAAATGTCATTTCGTACTAAGTTCATTCTGACTCTGCTGTCTGCAACACTTACACTCTATACCGCTGTTGGTGGTTGGATTTCCACTCGCGCACAACAGCCGGCAAACGATCCAAACGCACAGTTGCGAATTTTTGAGAGTGTGCTGCAGCACATTCAGAACGATTACGTCGATGAACCAAATATGGAGAAGGTCCGCGCCGGCGCATTGCGCGGTCTCGCTTATGGCCTCGATCCATATTCGACCTACCTGACACCCGAACAAGTTAAAGAATATAACGCCGGCAACAAAGACAATCTCGTCGGCATTGGCGCCGAGATGTCGCAGGTTGCGTCGTACCTTTATGTAATCGCCCCGATGAAGGGCTCGCCGGCTGATCAGGCTGGAGTCAAAGCGGGCGACATTATCGAGTACATCGATAACAAAGCCACCCGCGACATTTCACTGTACGACGCCAAACAATTGCTCAACGGTCCGGCCAGCTCGGAAGTTAAGCTCCGCGTTTTGCGAGCGAACACGAGCCCACTGACAGTAACCGTGAAGCGTGGCAGTGGTCGTGCTGCGGCTGCCGAAGGACGCATGGAAGCCGGCCGCGTCGGCATTCTGAGAATCAACAGTCTGAACGACGGCGAATCCAACGAAGCGAAGGCACGGCTTCAGGATCTGCTCAAACAGGGCGCGCAAAAGATCGTGCTCGATCTGCGCGACACTGCCGGTGGATCACTTAACGAAGCGGTTTCACTCGCAAACTTCTTTATCAAAGACGGTATCATCGCTCAAACAGTCGGTCGTGAAGGAAAAGCACTGAAGACATTCACTGCCGATCCGAAAGTGAATCTCTTCACCGGCCCGGTCGTCGCCATGATCGACACTGGTACGGCGGGCGCAGCGGAAGTTGTCGCGTCTGCATTAATCGAACGAAATCGCGCTCAGGTGGTCGGCGAGAAGAGTTTTGGCGCCGGCACTGAGCAGCAGCTCTTCGCACTACGCGGTGGCGATGGACTCCTGCTGACAACGGTTAAGTGGGCGAGTTCGACTGGCAAGACTTTCCTGGGTGAAGATCGTGCGCACTCAGGTGTCGCGCCTTCCGTTGAAGTTAAGGGACAGGAAGTTACCGAGTCAGTTGACCCCGACGATTTGACGGGCAATGACGACGACTCGATCAAACAGCCCGAGCAGGGAAATGACAAGCGCGACACTCCCACGGCTCCGGCCGCAAAACCGGCGCCGGCTGAAGATCTTCAACTCAAAAAGGCGCTCGAACTGTTGAAAGATAAACCAGCTCAACGCGCTGCTTAAGATAGAGCCAGCTAAAAGAACGCGGATGATTACGGATCACACTCCGTCCTCATCCGCGTTTTTTTTGTGGCCGATATCGGATATCGTGATTCGATATCGGGTACACACCGAATTCGCTATTAAGATCGAACGGTTGGAATTAGTTTGTGAATTTCTTGCGAGCCGAAATTTTCCGCCGTTAATTGCTAGAATTCCCCTCGTTACCCTTCTTCTTCAAATCACCCGACATTGAAGGAATGGCTCTTGCAGCATGCCCGACTTGAGTTGGGAAGTACTGGACCTTTTGCAAGGAGAAGCAGAGCGATGATTTTCACAAACAAATTACTTCCAGTGGCGTTGATTGCGGCCCTCATCGGTGGTTCGGTTGGCGCGCTGGTAATGCATAAGAGTCAGCCCGCGGAGGCTGAAACCATGACCGCGGCACAGAACGCTGCGACAACTGCTCAACCGGTTTCGAATAACGAAATGGTTCCGGCAGAGTTCAATACATCAGGTGAGCAGACCGCTTACAAGACTGGTTTTGCGGACGGATTCGCAGCCGCTTCCGATCAGAGTAGTGTTACGACTTCGAGCCGTGCTCCGTCACGAGTTGTCTATCGCAGTGGCAGCAGTCGACGCACGTCCTCGAATCGTGTCTATTACAACTACGAACCGCGTAAGCGTAGTTTCTGGGACAAGCATCGCGATAAGTTAACCGTAGCGATGGGCGCCGGTGCTGGCGCAGCCATTGGCGGTTTGATCGGCGGCAAGAAGGGCGCGGCGATCGGCGCGTTGTCAGGTGGCGGCGGTTCAGCTCTCTGGACCTATAAGCTGCGCAACCGAAACCGGAACTACTAACTTAATTACTTAGAGGTCCGGAGTAGTGAGCAAAGCTAAACTTGCTATCGCTCTAAGTACTCTCAGTGTTGCAATAGTTGCATGGGCGGTTCCTATCAGAGGAATCGCCCATCAACGTGTTGAGCCTCTGAGAGCAGCCGACGTCGTGGCGCCGATTCGTTTGCGTGACGAACGCGACCGCGGTCTGTTGACGCAAGCGTGGATCAATGGCGCCGGGCCGTTTGTCTTTGTGATTGATACTGGAGCCGGCGTCTCGCTGATCAGTCGCAATGTCGTTGAGCGGGCACGATTGTCAGTAACGAAGTCACGTCGATCGTTGGTCGGCGGATTCAGCACGTCGCCGATCTCTTCCGATCAAGAATCGCGAATCGCGGGACTTGAGTTAGGCCGAGCAGGGAACAGGGTTCCCGGTGCTTTCACGGCTGCAATCGTAAATACCTTGCCGGGCTCGATCGACGGGGTCTTAGATCCTACGACGGTGTTTCAGCCTTTTGGTTACTCGGTAGATCTGCCGAATAAAGAGTTGCGGGTATTTGATACGGCGGCTTACCGGCTGCGCGCGACGGACGTGCCGAAGGATGGCGCTGTGGTTCGTTGGGTGCGCGAAGGCGGGAGCAATCGACCGTTTGTCAGACTTAGTGATGGACGGCTGGCGTTACTGGATACGGGTTCGGCGTTGGGGCTGGCCGTTAATCAGAGTGGCCGCGTCGTGAACGCCAATGTCACGCACGATCTCGGTGGTGGAACCTTTCAATCGCGGCGGATTGAACCACAGACAGTGAGTATTGGCGCACTTGTTCTCAATCGAGTACCAACAGATCTTTTGACCGGAGTTGCGCCAGGAACACCGATCATCCTCGGCCGCGGCGCTCTCTTTCCATTCAAGATCACATTCGATCCCACTTCAAGGCTAATTGCATTTGAGCCGCAGATGAACGCGGATTAACGCAGATCGGCGTTTATCCGCGAAGATCCGCGTTCTAAAGTGGAATGTTGCCGTGCTTGCGTGGTGGATTTGTGTCGCGTTTGTTTTCCAGTAAAGAAAGAGCGCGAATGAGTTTGGGACGTGTGTATGCGGGTTCGATGACTTCGTCGACAAAGCCATGTTCGGCGGCGATGTAGGGATTGGCGAACTTGTCCTGGAGTTCAGCAATCTTAGAATTTCGTGCCGCCTCTTTATCCTGAGCTTCGTTGAGCTCGCGGCGATAGAGGATTCCCACTGCTCCCTCAGCACCCATCACGGCGATTTCCGCTGACGGCCACGCGAAGTTGACGTCGGTGCGAATATGTTTGGATGCCATCACGCAATATGCGCCACCGTAAGCTTTGCGCGTGATCACGGTAACCTTCGGCACGGTTGCTTCGGCGAACGCGTAGAGGAGTTTGGCGCCGTGCGTGATGATGCCACCGTGCTCCTGCGACACGCCCGGCAGAAAACCGGGTACGTCTTCGAAAGTAATGAGTGGGATATTGAAGCAGTCGCAGAAACGCACAAACCGCGCGCCCTTAACGGATGCCGCAATATCAAGGACGCCCGCGAGAAACGCCGGCTGGTTTGCCACAATCCCGACCGATCGTCCACCCAATCGGGCAAAGCCCACACAAATATTCGGCGCAAACATCTGCTGGACTTCAAAGAAGTAACCATCGTCAACAACTGAATTGATCACGTCGCGAATGTCGTATGGCTGATTCGACGCCTCGGGCACGAGATCGTTGAGCTTTGGGTCGACCCGATCGATCGGATCGCTCACCGCGAGACACGGTGGATCGTCGACGTTATTTGACGGCAGGAAAGAGAAAAGCTCGCGCACGATTCGGAGTGCATGCTCGTCTGAGTCAGCGGCGAAATGTGCAACGCCGGATACACTGTTGTGAGTAACGGCGCCGCCCAGCGCTTCTTTCGTGACTTCCTCGTGCGTCACCGTCTTGATCACGTCGGGCCCGGTAATGAACATGTACGACGTGTCTTTGACCATGATATTGAAGTCAGTGATGGCGGGACTGTACACCGCACCACCCGCACACGGTCCCATGATGCAACTAATCTGCGGCACCACTCCGCTCGCGAGCGTGTTGCGCAGAAAAATATCTGCGTAGCCGCCGAGACTGACAACGCCTTCCTGAATGCGCGCGCCGCCGGAATCATTTAACCCAATGATCGGAGCGCCGACTTTCATCGCGAGATCCATCACCTTGCAGATCTTTTCCGCGTGCGTTTCAGAAAGCGAACCGCCAAAGACAGTAAAGTCCTGCGCAAACACAAACACATTCCGGCCGTCGATCAAACCGTGACCAGTAATAACTCCATCACCCGGATATAGTTGCTTGTCCAATCCGAAATCTTTCGAGCGATGGATCACCAGCTTGTCAAATTCTTCAAACGAACCTTCGTCGAGCAGAAACTGGATGCGCTCGCGCGCCGTCATCTTTCCCGCCTCGTGCTGCTTTTCAACCCGCGCGGCGCCACCGCCCTGTTCCGCGGCAAGGCTTCGCTCGCGGAGTGTTTCCAATTTCGATTTGGTTTGTTTCGGTTGTTGTTTTGAGGCCATAACTTATTCGTTGAAGGGAAACGCTCGCGCTTCGATCAGTTCGATCAGTTCCGACAAAGCCCGGCGCGCATTTAGCTGAACATCGTTCGGGTAACTGTAACGCTTCGCGTTTTCTTCAAAATCTTCGACATCAAGGATCTTGTAAGTGAGGTCAGGAGCAACCAGCACATCAATATCGAGATCGACGTAACTCAGAATCTGCCCGTCAAAAACAGGTGGTTGATTGACGTTGCAGTAAAAGTTTTTCAGCGTTCCAGCCGGATCGCTGAAACGAAACACGTTATACCAGCGATCCAGCCAGTAATACTCGGTGCTGATCGTTCCCGATGAAATCGTGCCCAGCAGATCGTGTTCGATCTCTTCGTTGAAGACCGCGTCCAGCACCAGGAGCGGTTCGTCGATTCTCGCTATTTTTGCGGGCCAGCGACGATGCTCAACGCCATCGTACTTGCGCACGCTGACTACGATTGATTGGTCGATCACTTCCTTCCGGATTTAGCCCAGTCAGCCAGAAACTGCGCCTGCCCCTTGTCCGTCAGCGGGTGATTGAAGAGCTGATCGATCACTTTGAACGGCATCGTGGCAATGTCCGAGCCTATGCGCGCGGCCTCAATCACGTGAATCGGATGACGCAAGCTCGCCGCGAGTACTTCCGTCTTCCAACTGTAGTTCTGATAAATCTCGACGATGTTCTGCAACAGGATCAGTCCGTTTTCACCGATGTCGTCGAGACGTCCGAGAAACGGGCTGATAAACGACGCTCCCGCTTTCGCCGCCAGGATCGCCTGCGCCGCGGAGAAACAAAGCGTGACGTTCACTTTGATTCCTTCGTCCGACAGTTCGCGGGTGGCTTTGAGTCCATCGCGTGTCAGCGGGCATTTTACGACGACGTTCGGAGCGATCTTCGAATACTCGCGTCCTTCACGAACCATGCCGTCTTTATCCTGGCTCGTTACTTCAGCCGAGACCGGACCCTGCACGATCTCGCAGATCGCCGCGATGTGTTGTTTGAAATCGACGTCGCCTTCTTTTGCGATGAGCGATGGGTTCGTCGTCACGCCATCCGCCAGACCTAATGCTGCGCCTTCGCGAATCTCGTTGAGATTGGCGGTATCAAGAAAAAATTTCATAAACAAAACTCCTGGAGTTAAGACACTCGGTTTACGAGAGTGCCGATTCCACTCACTTCAACTTCAACCGTATCGCCGGACTTCATGCGCGAGACGCCCGCGGGCGTGCCGGTCGCGATCAGGTCACCGGGATACAGTGTCATGATCTCAGAGATGTACCTTATAAGAAAGGCGACAGGAAAGGCCATGTCAGCCGTGTTGCCTTTTTGTTTCACTTCGCCGTTGAGACGCGTTTGAACATCGACACTATTCGGATCGATATCTGTTTCAATCCACGGACCGACGGGACAGAACGTGTCGAACGACTTGCCGCGCGTGAACTGCACGTCTTTGCGTTGCAGATCGCGCGCAGTGACGTCGTTCACGCAGGTGTAGCCAAAGACGTAGCTGAGCGGATCTTCGTCGCCTGAAATTTTGTGTGCTAAGCGCCCGATTACGACGCCAAGCTCGCCTTCATGCTCAACTTGCTGCGACGCGGAGGGGAGTTGAATCGTGTCGCCTGACGCGATCAGGGCCGACGGTGCTTTCAAAAACAGCAGCGGCTCGTCCGGCATCTTGTTTCCCAGTTCCGCCGCATGCTCGCGATAGTTGCGGCCGACACAGACGATCTTCGAAGGCGCTACCGGCGCGAGCAGCTTCACTTCAGCCAGATCGAAGTCAGCCGCGGATGAACGCGGATTACCGCTGATCTGCGTTAATCCGCGTTCATCTGCGGTTAAAATTTCTACAATGTGCTCAAAGTTAAATTCGCTGGGCAGAGGATTAACTTTAGAATCCGTCAGTACCGCATAACTAGCTTTAGAAAAACTCTGATGTGCAATACGACATAGTTTCATTTCTTAAGGCGCCTTTTCGGAGCTTACTTCCGACGGTGGACTAACGTTTCCGGCTTTATCGACCGCGACGATGTAGTAGTAATAAGTCTTCCCAGTTTCGACTTTGTCGTCCTGATAAGTCGTACGCGTTAACAACGTCTGGTTTAGCTTGGTCCAACTCGGTTTCGGTAGATCCGGATCCGTCGACCGATAAATATTGTAACCGGCAATATCCGTCTCCTTGTTCGCCGCAAAAAAGATTGCCAGCCGCGCTGACGACGGCTCGGGCGCTGCCACACTCGGACGCTCAGGCGCCGCCGGTGCAAACGTATCAAGCGGCGTAACTACGACAGCGTTCGAGTTGAGACTCTCTACCTGTGCGCCACCCGTTCCGAGTGAAACCGCACGCACGATGTAACGATAGTTGCTGCCGAACTGAAAACTCTTGTCTGCGTATTCGGTGCCGGAGATCGGCGCTGGATTGAGCGGCTGATTGCCCGGCTCACTTTGCGACTCATCTGTGCGGTAGACGTTGTAACCCAGCAAGTTCACGGGCGTTGAGTTATCGATGTTCGCTGTCGGGGGTTGCCACGAAAGCGTAATCGAATCTTCTTTCACCACCGCCGGTGACACGAGCGCCGGCGCAAGGGCGATACGCGCTGCCGGCTCGATACTCAGGAAGTTTGAAAACGCCGCTCGCTGTCCAGACGCATTGACGTAGCGAATCGCGTAACGCAGACGCGTGGGCTGTCCCGCAAGCTCGAGCACATCTCGGTAGCTGAGCGTGTCGCCGGCTGTTTGAATCTGTTCGTAAGTAACAGAACCAACGAGTGTAGATCGAGAAGAGAATTCGTCTTCGGTGAGCGCGAGCGGAGCACCCGGCTTTTCTGCCAGACGATAGACGTCGATGCGACGAATACTTTGCACACTGCTGTCCGGCGCGTTGCGCGGAGGCGCAGGCCAACTGAGAATCACCACGTTGCCCTGCTGGGCGCCGGAAAGAGACTCAGTGCGTTGCTGGACGCGCTCAACCGGCGGCTGCGGCGGACGCCGCTTGCCGCAACCTACGAGACAGATCAAAAAGAGTATTAGCCACAGATTACACAGCAGAGTAATCGGTGAAATCTGTGGATGGGTTGGTCCACGTTTTGTCACAGAATGTATCGACTGAGATCCTGATCCTTGACTGTCTCCGCCAGCATTCCCGAAACATAAGCAGCATCGATACGCTGGTGTTTCGGCTCCAGGTCAGGACCTTCGAAACTGATTTCCTCGAGCAGCTTCTCCATGATCGTTTGCAAACGCCGCGCGCCGATGTTCTCGGTTTGTTGATTTACTTGCGCAGCGTAGTTTGCGATCGAATCGATCGCGTCCGCCGTAAACTCTATCGAAACGCCTTCAGTCTCCATCATCGCCTGATACTGCTTGATGAGCGCGTTACGCGGCTCGGTCAGAATACGTTTGAAGTCTTCGATCGAAAGCGACTCCAGCTCGACGCGAATCGGAAAACGCCCCTGTAACTCCGGAATCAAATCAGAAGGCTTGGAAACGTGAAATGCGCCCGCGGCGATGAAGAGAATGTGGTCGGTGCGCACCATTCCATAACGACTGTTTACAGTAGTGCCTTCGACAATCGGCAGGATGTCGCGCTGCACACCTTCCCGTGAAACGTCCGGACCATGTCCCGACTCACGCCCGGCAATCTTATCGATCTCGTCGAGAAAGATGATTCCCGAATTCTCGACCCGCTCGATCGCGGCGCGTGCAACCTGGTCCATGTCGATGAGGCGCTCTTCCTCTTCCTGCATCAAATACTCCATCGCCTCGTCGACGCGCATCTTTCTTCGCTTGGTGCGCCCCTGGAACAGATTGCCCAACATGTCTTTCATGTTGATGCCCATCTCTTCGACGCCTTGTGGGCCAGCCAGCTCGATCACGGGAAAGTTTTTCTCTCTGACTTCGAGCTCAACCAAACGATTGTCGAGCTTGCCGCTGCGCAATTGCGTGCGCAGCTTTTCACGCGAGCGTTGAAACTGCTCGTCGCGTGTGTTGGTGTCGAGTTCAGTGGATGGTTCTTCTTCAGTTGTGTCTGAATCGAAGTCGTAAAAACTCGTGGCAGAGCGCGGCGGCGGTAACAACAGATCGAGAATGCGCTCCTCGACGTTAAGCTCGGCCTTTTCAGCGACCTCTTCACTCTTGTCCTGGCGTGTCATTTCAACCGAGATCTCGGTGAGGTCGCGAATCATGCTCTCTACGTCGCGTCCGACGTAACCGACTTCAGTAAACTTCGAGGCTTCAACTTTCAGAAACGGCGAATTCGACATGCGAGCAAGGCGTCGAGCAATCTCAGTCTTACCGACACCCGTCGAGCCAATCATAATGATGTTCTTTGGCATCACGTCAACCGCCATCTCAGGCGGCAACTTCTGCCGTCGGACACGATTCCGCAGAGCAATAGCAACTGCTCGTTTCGCGTTGCGCTGACCAACCACGTGCTTGTCGAGCTCGGTCACGATCTGTCGAGGCGACATCTCATCGAGTTGTGCCTCTTCGTCCACTTCACCAGCCAAATAAATAACCATTGCGTATTACAGCTTTCTCTTAAAGCTCCTCAACTATGATGTTTTGATTCGAATAAATGCAAATCTCTCCGGCGATGCGAAGTGATTCCACGGCAATGTCGCGAGCCGAAAGTTCCGTGTGCTTGATCAGCGCACGTGCAGCAGCGAGGGCGTAAGAGCCGCCGGAGCCGATTGCCAGTACACCTTCGTCGGGCGCAATCACGTCGCCATTACCTGACAAAAGAAATGAAGACTTTTTATCAGCCACAACTAACAGGGCTTCGAGGTGTCGCAGCATCTTGTCAGTACGCCATTCCTTGCTGAGCTCAATCGCAGCACGCTCGAGATTGCCGTGATACTGTTCGAGCTTGCTTTCAAACCGCGTCAGCAGTGAAAACGCGTCACCGGTTGCGCCGGCAAAACCGGCCACAATCTGATCGTTGTAAAGCCGCCGCACCTTGCGCGCGCTGGCCTTCATAACAGTTTCGCCCATCGTGACCTGACCGTCGCCGGCCAGCGCAACGCTGGCGTCCTTTCTGACGAGCAGCACCGTAGTGCTACGAACCCTGGGTGTATTTTTCTGCATGTTTCTTTGCACGAGACTATAGGAACTCGTTTCGAGGTAAGTCAAGGACGCCTTTTTGGAGTGCGGCGGCCTGGCGCCGCTTTGTTATCAAAACGCTTGATCGT